>JAFRRN010000057.1 GCA_017428055.1 Prevotella sp. | reverse complement strand
ATTGAAGGAACTTCTGAAAGACGAGCCAATCGAAGATTCTAAGGAATCAGACAAACAGTTATGGATAGAGTTTGAGGATTAGTCTAACTATCAAAGTGTCACATCTGAAAATGTTAACAGATTTTCGTGGACACTAGTGTACTACGATGATGTGGCAGCGCGAACCTTCGAGTTGAAAGCGGGCATCGTATGCCATTTCTAACGATATGGGAATGTGTCAAGAAAAAGTCACGAAAGGGGCTTAAATGGCGACCGTTTTTTCCTTCAGCCCGACTTTTGGTCGAAAATACGCCCTTTTTTGGCGTTTCCGTAAGTCGTTGAATGCCAAAGGCTTGGAAAATGAAGGCATCATCCAGCGTTCACAAATGCGGCATTTTAACATTTTTTCTGATACCTCCGCACCCGACGGATGCCCCATCCGCGAGCGGTAAAAGGGGCATCTACAGCCGATAACCCATACAGAAAAAATGTTAAATGCACATATCGGGCCCAAAAGAGGGATAAATGGGGGTGCAAGATGCGCCCCATCCATTCTGGTTCGCAGATTCTCCCGATGGTCGTTTTGTCAATTTTTTTCATCGTTATTAAATGTGAAAGTTTGAGATAAGCACGTGGCTCAAGCCATCCATCCATCACGTTAAAAATATCTAAAGAATTGTTTTTCATGGAATTATTGCTTATCTTTGGCATGAAAGAGTAAATGATTAAGCTTATGAAAACAAAAGTTTTACCACATGCGTTATTGATGTTTTTGGCAATGGCTATGAATGCCATGGATGCACAAAGCCAAAAGTTGACAGTTTCTAACACACAAAACAGTGGCTGCTTGTCGAAGGCAGCAGCTTACAACTACGGCGAAAACAAGCCGATATCGACAATCATACTGGAAAAAGAGGGCAACATCTTGTCGGTGCAACTACTTAACTATGAGAGCAACTGTGCTACTTTCGACTTCTCGGTGAGTTCCAATATCCATGAAGGCAGCGACGGCTCGCCCTGTTCGGTAGTTGTCAAAGTGGCTCCCGTCAATGATGAAATGATGATGGCTGACTGCATTTGCCCCTTCAATGTGTCGTTCACGGTAAGCGACTTGGAACCCAATGTCTTTTATTTGGATTGCTGGTGGTATAAAGGGCTGGTGAACCTGACGGAAGGAGAGCCGTTGGTATTGGAGGACATCTATGAAGATGTCACCATCGATGGCTTGAATTACACCCTTCGGAAAGCCTTGCATCGTGCCATGGTGAAAAAGAACAAGTGGACTGGCGAACTGCGTATCCCTGCTGAATTGAATTATGAAGGGCAGACCTATACCGTGACGGGCATCTATGGCGATGCGTTAAGGGACAATACAAGCATGACCAAGGTAATCATTCCCAGTACCATCAGTTACATTGGGTTTGACAAAGATGGCTATGGTTATTTCCAAAATCCCTTCATTGGGTGTACCGCATTGGAATCGTTTGAGGTGGAAGAGGAAAATCCCATCTTGTGTGCCGTCGATGGTATATTATACAACAAGGAGAAGTCGAAATTATATATTCACCCTTCCGCTGCCAAGCGCACATCGTTCACTGTGCCGGAAGGCGTGACCAAGGTAGCGGGAATGGCCTTTTCCTATAACCCTTATCTCGTATCGGTCATCATTCCCGACGAGGTGACATCCTTGGAATATTCCACTTTTTTCGGGTGTACCAACTTGAAGGAAGTAAGACTTCCGTCAAATCTTCAGATGTTGGGAGGCTGGACATTTGGTAATTGTAGTAGCCTGAAAACGGTAACGATACCACAAAGTGTCACATTTCTTGGCATTCGCCTCTTCTCTGGATGCACAAGCCTGACCTCTGTAACCATGCCCGAAAGCGTCACGTCGACAGATTATGCCATTTTCGAGAACTGCACATCGTTAAAGAACGTGAACCTTTCGCCTAATCTCGAAGGGATCAATCATCAACTGTTTGCCAATTGCAGCAGCCTAAAAGAAATCCATATACCAGAAGGTGTGACCGACGTATCGACCAATGCCTTCCAGAATTGTACGGCATTAAAGACGGTGGACTTGCCAGAAAGCGTACACCGTTTAGGTGACTCGCCATTCTCAGGATGCAAATTGGATTCATTGTTGATCAGGGGGATCATTGATTCACGTTGGATTAACGACCGCGTGTTCACAGGTATGGGTACACGGACGAAAGTATATGTGCAGCCGACAGAAGTGGTAAAATTCAAGAAAGTCTATGATGGCATGGTCTATTCCTTGCCAAACGAGACGAATGGCATCTCTGACAATATTGTCCTTCCCGGCAATTCGCCTGCGCTTTTTGACCTCCAAGGTCGCCAACTCTCTGACAAGCCCGCCAAGGGTGTGTATATTCAAGGTGGCAAGAAGCATGTTGTAAGCATTGGGCATTGAGCCGAAACATTCGTTGACCATTGGCTGACGCATCAAAGGAATGGTCAATGTTCAATGGCCAATGATCAATGTAAGTCAAAACAAATAGGCCTTGGGAAAAAATCGTTCCCAAGGCCTATCGCTCTATACGCATTCATCTCAAATCTGGACTCTATCTATAATGTCACTTTTTGGCGGCAGCCTTTTCCTCTTTCTTCGCAGGAGCGGGCTTGTAAGCCTTGTTCAGCCCGGCGATGACATCGTTGGTGATGTCGTATGCCTTGTCGGCATAGAGCAGGTTGTCGCCGGCCTTGCTGAGGATGATGCTATACTTCTTGTCCTTGTTATACTTGGCAAGGAAGTGCTGGATGGAGTCGCGCAACGCCTCATTGAACTTATTGGTCTCCGTCTGGAACTCGTTTGACAGGCGTGTGTTCAGCGCATCGAGGTCGGCGGCTTGTTTCTGCAAACCCGCCTGGATGGCCTCCGCTTGCTCGCGGGTATAGGCATTCTGCTGCAACTTCTGCTGGAAATTGACGCCGGCAGCCTCCAATTGCTGTTGTTTGGTAGCCAGTGTGGTCTGGATATTCTGTCCCTTCTTCTGGAGAATCAATGAATATTCCTTGCAAAACTTATATTGCGTCATGATGGAATCGACCTCAACATAAGCGATTTTCAACTCCGTGGGAGCCGTCTGGGCGGCAGACTTGGAGTCTACTTGGGGTGCTGACTTGTCACACGATGTCACGGCAATGCCCGCAAAGGCGGCAACTGCCATCATACGAAAGATGCTTTTCTTGTTCATTTCTAATAATATCATTTACAAATTCTTAATATTTTACCTTTTCAACTCTTTACCTTTTCAAAACGCTTTGCCCTCTTCCCTTGCCTCTCGGTCTTGCTCCATCACGCAATGGATGCCCCTTTCACGCATCGCCTCGCTGTCATGGATATGCTGGGATGAGAACTCGCCGCCCCTCTTGAAAAACAATTTCACGCACAATAATGCAATGGCGATTGCAATTATTAACACGCTCAAGAGCAAAGTTTCTGTCATTTTTATTAATTTTGCGGATGCAAAGATAGCGCAAATCATTGAAAATGAGAAAAATTCTATCATAAAATAACATAATTATGGATAAAATCGAACTGAAACCTGCTCGCGTATTCGAGCAATTCGCGAAAATCAATGCCATCCCCCGACCATCCAAGCACGAGGAGCAAATGATTGAGTACCTCAAATCCTTCGGCGAAAGCCACGGTCTCGAAACCGTCGTTGACGAGACGGGAAACGTCGTCATCCGCAAGCCCGCAACCCCCGGCTATGAGGACAAAGACACCATCATCCTGCAAAGCCACATGGACATGGTGTGCGAGAAGTTGGTGGATGTGGACTTCGACTTCTACAAGGATGCCATCCAGACATACATCGACGGCGAATGGCTCCGCGCCAAAGGCACGACATTGGGTGCCGACGACGGTATCGGCTGCGCCATCGAACTGGCGATACTCGACTCCGACGACATCGAACATGGCCCGTTGGAGTGCGTATTCACGCGTGACGAGGAGACGGGACTGACCGGTGCGGAGGGCATGAAGTCAGGATTCATGAAAGGCGACATGCTCATCAACCTCGACTCAGAGGACGAGGGGCAGATCTTCGTGTCGTGTGCGGGAGGCCGCAACACCACCGCCACATTCCGTTTCCAGCGCGAGGAGGCTCCCGAAGGATGGTTCTTCGTCAAGGCTTCCCTCAAGGGATTGGTCGGCGGACACTCGGGTGACGACATCAATAAGAAACGTGCGAATGCCCTCAAGGTATTGGCCCGTTTCCTCTACCAGACACAAGAGCGTTACGGGCTGCGCCTCGTGTCGTTCAATGCGGGCAAGCTCCACAACGCCATCCCACGCGACGGCGTCGCCATCTTTGGCGTTCCGTTCGCCAAGAAGGAGGATGTGCGTGTCGATTGGAATGTCTTTGCCACACAAGTTGAGGAGGAGTACCATGTCACGGAAAAGACCATGCAGTTCGATATGGAAAGCGCAGATGCCGCTCCCGTGTTGCCCTTGGAGGTCAGTACCAAGCTCATCCAAGCCATGCAAGCAGTGGACAATGGCGTGTTTGCCATGTGTCAGGACGAGGAGATCTCGTGGCTCGTGGAGACTTCCAACAACGTGGCGAGCATCGAGACATGTGAAAACGAGGTGAAAGTGGTGGCATCGCAACGCTCCAACGTGATGAGTGCCCTCGACAACCAAGCCGCCACCATCAAGGCGGTGTTCCAGTTGGCTGGTGCCGAGGTGGTGCAGGGCGAAGGTTATCCCGCCTGGAAGATGAACCCCAACAGTAAGATGACAGCCCTCGCCGTGGAGTCTTACAGGAAGCTCTTCGGCAAAGACCCCAAGGTGTTGGGCATCCACGCCGGGTTGGAATGCGGCCTCTTCTCGGAGAAATACCCCAACCTCGACATGGTATCATTCGGTCCGACACTGCGTGGCGTGCACTCGCCCGACGAGCGTCTGCACATTCCCACCGTGCAAATGGTATGGGACCATCTGCTCGACATTCTCAAGAACGTTTGAGACTCACCATTCCCTATTCATTAAACAACACGCCAAAGGTGCGCCCATGCGTCCTTTGGCGTGTTTCTTTAATCCTTTGGCTTTGACAAAGCTATGCTAAAACCATCTCGGCGGATGCACCGACAAGCAAACTGCTGGGCTGCCCAGGCAGGGGATGATACGCCTTGCCGTATTCGTCGAGGGCATCGCTCAATTCACAAAACTCATTTTTCTCCTCATCGGACAACAACTCCATGTCGCCCAATGCCGTTCCTCGTTGGATTAACTCTTCAACACGAGCCTCACAATCCTTGTATTCCCTTTCACTCTTTATCTTCATTTCATATAATAACAGTACGACACCATCTCTCCACTGCCTCCCTTGCATCAGGATGGAGGTGTACGAATACTTCCAGTTTTTCAGCGTATAAGATTTTCATAGTTACGGTTTCAAATCGATTACAAATATAGTGCATTATTCCGAAAAAACAAAAAAACACCGCCAAAATCAGAAAAAAACGCTATCTTTGCGACAACAAAACGATGACGATGGCAACACGCAAGGCTTCTGACATCAAACGGGCGGCACAGGCTTTCGTGCAGGAATGGCAGGGAAGAGGCAAGGAGCGGCAGGACGACAAGACCTTTTGGGAAGACCTGTTGGAGGATGTATTAGGCATCCCACGGTCGAGAAAGGAGATTGAGGTGCAGCGTCCCGTCAAGTTTGGCGGCACCACGAAGAGCATCGACGTGTATGTCAAGACATCCAAGGTGGTCATCGAACAGAAGAGCCACGGCGTGAACCTCGACCTCAAGGAGGAGCAGAGCGACGGCGCATGGCTCACCCCGATGGAGCAGGGCATACGCTACTTCGAGAAGATGGACAAGCCCGACACGGGCCGTTACGTCATCGCCTGCAACTTTGCCGAGTTCCGTATCTGGGACAGCTACCACAAAAACGCGCCCCAGCGTATCATCCCCCTCGACCAACTGCCCCGTCGGTGGCGCGAGTTGCGCTTCCTCATCGAGCCGTATGGCATGGAACGCCCCGTCGATGAGCGGCGCGAGGAGAAGGTTGCCACCACCGCCAGCGAGTACATCAGCCTGGTATACGACCGCCTGTTGCGCCTCACGCCCCACCCCACACCCGCCGAATTGCAGTCGCTCAACATGTTCTGCGTCCGTCTGGTGTTCTGCCTGTATGCCGAGGATGCGGGCATCTTCGACGACGGGCAGTTCAGTACATTCTTGGAGAAATATCCCGCGAATGAGTTGAGCGAGAAGTTCGACACGCTCTTCCTCTGGCTCGACACCAACGAGAAGAAACGCCTGTCGCCCGCCTATCGGTTGGTAGACAAGACCATCCGCGCCTTCCCCTACGTCAATGGCGGCCTGTTCCACCAAGCCGACGCCTACAAGACCCCTGCCATCGACGGCGTGGTGCGCCTCCACCTGTTGCAAGCGTGGCACCTGAAGCTCAAGGACACGGGCGAGAACTTCTCGTGGGAGGAGATCTCACCCACCAACTTCGGGTGTATCTTCGAGTCCACCGTCGCCTCCGACGTGCGCGACTCGGGCGGGATGCACTACACCACGCCCGCCAACATCCACCGCCTCATCGGCCCCCTCTTCCTCGACTCGTTGGCAGAAGAGTTAAGCCAAATCCTGCCTCTCCCCATCTCCACCAAGGCGGAAAAGGAATTGAAGTACACCCAGTTGGAACGTTTCCGCGACCAACTGGCGAGCCTGCGTTTCCTCGACCCCGCCTGTGGCAGTGGCAACTTCCTCACCGAGACCTACAAGGCGTTGCACGAACTGGAACTGAAAGCCATCGAGAGCGAGATAGAGTTCCAACATGAGACCAAGATAGAGACCACCGACCCGTGCAAAGTACACATGGGACAGTTCTTCGGTATCGAGGTGGACCACTTCGCCGCGTCCGTCGCCCGCACGTCGTTGTGGATTGCGGAGTGCCAACTGATGCGGAAGACGGAGGAGGTGTTGCACTGTTCGCTCAACCTCCTGCCGTTGGAGACGAACAACAACATCCGTTGCGCCGATGCCCTCTCTACCGACTGGAACGACGTGTTGCGGCGAAAGCCCAGTGCCACCATATATATCATTGGCAACCCACCATTCAAGGGGGCACGGGGAGGCAGCGACTCCAAGGAGGAGAAGGAGCGCAAGAAAGCCGCCATGCGCACCGTCATGGGCGACACCGACCATAGCGGCAAGCCCGTATGGAACAATGTGGGCGACCTCGACTTCGTCTGCGCCTGGTATGCCAAGGCGGCACAATACATGCAGGGCTACCCCCGCATACGCGCCGCCCTCGTCTCGACCAACAGCATCGTGCAAGGCGAGCACGCCGCACTCCTGTGGAAGCCGCTCATGACCCATTACCACCTGCACATCGCCTTCGCCTGGCGCACCTTCCGGTGGTTCAACAAAGCCAAAAAAATGGCACAGGTGCATTGTGTCATCATCGGGTTCCATTGCAACAAACGCAAGCCCGACGACCCCTGCCACATATACCAAGAGGACGGCGAGACCATCTCCTGCAAGCAAATCAACAACTATCTCATGCCCGCAGAGAGTTATTTCATCAACCCCAGCCTCAAAAAGCCACTCTGCGACGTGCCTCTCATCGGAATAGGAAACAAGCCTATCGATGATGGCAATTATCTCTTCACCGAGGAGGAAAAGGACGACTTTATCCGAAAAGAGCCACAGAGCGCGGCGTTTTTCCATCCTTGGTATGGGGCGAAAGAGTTTATCAGCGGCATTCCGAGATATTGCCTATGGTTAGGCGATTGCGAACCAAATGTCTTGGACAAGATGCCTCTTTGCAAAAAGAGAGTAAAGGCAGTTAGAGAATACCGCCTTGAAAGAGATAGTTTATCGACGAGGAAACTGGCGGAGAAGCCCACAAGATTCCACGTGGAAAACATGCCGGAAGGAGATTATCTCGTCATTCCAGAGGTATCATCTGAGCGTAGGAAGTATGTTCCCATCGGTTATATGACTCCCAACATCCTTTGTAGCAACCTTGTTAGATTGATGCCCAATGTGACACCCTATCATTTTGGCGTTCTCGAATCGTCCATCCACATGGCTTGGATGCGGACGGTATGCGGGCGGATGAAGAGCGATTACCGCTATTCCATTGAGGTTGTATACAACAATTTCCCGTGGCCGTCCCTTTCCGCCACATCCTCCCCTGCCCTCTACCAGCGAATCGAGCAGACCGCCCGACATATATTAGAGGTACGGGAGCGGCACGACGGCAGCACCCTGCGCCAACTCTACGACCCCGACCTCATGCCTGCCGACCTCCTCGATGCCCACCGCTCCAACGACCGCGCCGTGTTCGCCGCCTACGAGCCCATCGGCTTGCGCCCCGACATGGGCGACGAGGAGATTGCCCTCCGCCTCCTCCGCGAGAGCGTCCGCCTCGCATCGCAAGGCAAGAAACATCAAACGAAATGAAAAACACCATACCATCATGAACGACGACCCATCAAACATCATCATCTACCGCACCCACGACGGCAAGGCATCGGTCGCCTTATTTGCCCGCGACGGTAAGGTTTGGCTCAACCAACAACAGATGGCAGAACTTTTTGGGACCTCCAAGCCAAACATCAGTATGCACATCGCTGGAGTGCTGAGAGACAAGGAGTTTGACAAAAAATCAGTTGTTAAGGATTTCTTAACTACTGCCGCCGATGGCAAAAGTTACCATGAAGTTATTTCAAATGATATGTGAGAACTATCAAATAATCTGAAAACATAAAAAAAAGACGATAATGAGAAAATGGATGACAATGCTTGCCCTGCTGATAGGCATGGTGGCGAGCGCACAGAATGCGGAGACGTTGTACAAGGAGGGTAAGGCTCTCTATGACAAAAAGGACTATGCCAAGGCGATAGTCAAGTTGAGACCCGCTGCGGAGAAGGGGCATAAGAAGGCGCAATACCGCCTTGGCCGTTGCTATGAGAAAGGGAACGGTGTGGCGAAAGACGAAAAGCAAGCCTTCAAATGGTATTCCAAGTCTGCCGAACAGGGTTATGCGAAAGCCCAATACCAAGTGGGCAAATGCTACAAGGAAGGCGAAGGCACGGCAAAAGACCGTAAGAAAGCCATCCACTATTTCACCTTGGCCGCCAAGCAAGACAATGCCGACGCACAATACCAATTGGGAAAGGCATACCTGAAAGGCAAGGATGTGCCAGCCGACGAGGCCAAAGCCAAGTCGTTACTCAAGAAGGCAATCAGCGACGAGAAGGACGGCAAGGAGATTTTGAAGAAAATCAAGGACGACGCTGCCAATGGCGACGAGGATGCCAAGCGGATGTTGGCCCTCCTCAAGAAATAGTTTCCCCGCCGCAAATCAGGCGAAGATGCCATAAAGAAAGCAACGAAAAGTGGGTTTTCCACTTTTTTTGCTTACCTTTGTAGGCGAAATTAAAACTCAAGCAATTGTCAAACATCGCCCAATACTTCCCCATCGCCGACCCCACGTTGATATTCCTCGTGGTGCTGTTGGTCATCCTCTCCGCGCCGATCGTGATGGGAAAGTTGCGCATACCCCATATCATCGGCATGGTATTGGCGGGCGTATTGTTAGGGAAATACGGCTTGGGCATCTTGGAGAGGGACAAGTCGTTTGAGATTCTCGGCAAGGTGGGCCTTTATTACATCATGTTCCTCGCCGCCTTGGAGATGGACATGGAAGGCCTCAAGAAAGATTTAGGGAAGGTGGGTATCTACGGTCTGCTCACCTTTCTCATCCCCTCGCTGATGATGTACGTGGTGGGTGTCGCCTTCCTGCATTATTCCCCTGCCACGTCGCTGCTGCTGAGTTGCATCATGGCTTCCAACACCTTGATAGCCTACCCTATCGTCATCCGTTACGGGTTGCAACGTAAGCCGAGCGTGACGTTGAGCGTGGGAGGCACCATGGTGTCGCTCTTCCTGTCGCTTGTGGCATTGGCGATGATTGTGGCAGCCCACAAGAACGAAGTCGGCGTATGGTTTTGGGCGAGTTTCATCGTGAAGTTCGCGGTCTATTGCATCGGCATCACGTTGCTGGTGCCCCGTCTTGCCCGCTGGTTCCTTCGCCGTTACTCCGACTCGGTGATGCAATACATCTTCGTGATGGCGATGTTGTTCCTGAGCGCAGCGTTAAGCGAGGCCATTGGAGTGGAGGGAATCTTCGGCGCATTCGTCTCCGGAATCATCCTCAACCGCTACATACCGCATGTCTCGGCATTGATGAACCGCATCGAGTTTATTGGTAACGCATTGTTTATCCCCTATTTCCTCATCGGCGTGGGTATGTTGATCAACGTGCGGCTGCTCTTCCACGGCGGCGATATCATCTGGATTGTCCTCTGTTTCGTGTTCTTCGGCACCTTTGGCAAGGCCGTCGCCGCCTACGTGGCGTGTATCGACTTCAAGCTGCCGATGTCATCGGGGCACATGATGTTTGGCCTCACCTGCGCCCATGCTGCCGGTGCCATCGCCATGGTGATGGTGGGGATGGAGACGGAGGTAGCCCCTGGCGTGTCGTTGGTCAACGATGACATCCTCAATGGTGTAGTGATGATGATTCTCTTCACGTGTGTCATCTCCACCATCTTGACGGAGCGGTCGGCGCAACGCATCGTCTTGCGCGACAAGGACTTGGTACCTGATGCGGGGATTAAGAACGATGACGAGAAATTCCTCATCCCCGTGAAATACCCCGAGTATGCCAACAACCTCATTGACCTCGCCACCGTCATGCGCAACGCTAAGCTCAACCGCGGCTTTGTGGGGCTGAACGTGGTGTACGACGATGAGAACATGCTGAAAAACCAAGAGCGCGGGCAACAGTTACTGGAGCAAGTGACACAATATGCGGCGGGCTTCGACGTGCGGATGCAGACGCAAGTGCGCATCGCCGCCAACATCGCCAACGGCATCAAACACGCCTTCAAGGAGTTCAAGGCATCGGAAATCATCATCGGGATGCACACCCACAAGGATGTGTCGCCCAAGTTCTGGGGACAGTTCCACCAAAGCCTGTTCAACGGATTGAGCCGCCAGATCATCATGGCGCGTATCATGCAACCGCTCAACACCCTTAGGATGATCCAGGTATGTGTGCCTTCCAGGGCACAATATGAGGTGGGATTCTATCGATGGCTGGAAAGGCTGTCGCGCATGGCACGTAATTTGGACTGCCGCATCAACTTCCATGGGCGACGGGACACGCTTGAACTCATCGGCGAGTATATCAAGACGAGACACGTAGGCATCCGTTCTTCGTTCACGGAGATGGAACACTGGAACGAGTTGCCACAACTGGCGGGCAGCATTGCCGCAGACCACATCTTCGTGGTGGTAACGGCGCGTAAGGGCTCGCTATCCTACAAAGCCGCCATGGACCGCCTTCCCGAGGAATTGACCAACTATTTCAGCGGCACGAACATGATGATTATCTTCCCCGACCAGTATGGAGACGCGATGGATGAGATGACATTCGCCCAGCCGCAACATACCGAGGAGCAGAGTGCATACATGACTATCCGCGAGTGGATTTACAAACTGATACATCGAATGACATGATAGACATTAAGGACATTAAGAAAAGTTTTGGGACATTACAGGTGTTGAAAGGCATCGACCTGCATATCGACAAGGGAGAAGTGGTGAGCATCGTGGGGCCAAGCGGCGCAGGAAAGACCACGCTCCTGCAAATCATCGGCACCCTTGACAAGCCCGACAGCGGCACCATCGTCGTGAATGGCATCGACGTGAGCAAGTTGAACGCCAAGGAAATCAGCGACTTCCGAAACCAGCATATCGGCTTTGTGTTCCAGTTTCACCAACTCCTACCCGAATTTACCGCCTTGGAAAACATCATGATTCCCGCCTTCATCGCCAAGAAGTCACACCGCGAGGCGAAGGCGAGAGCCGAGGAGTTGTTGGCATTCATGGGATTGGAGGACCGCGCCAGCCACAAGCCCAACGAGTTATCGGGCGGTGAGAAACAGCGGGTTGCCGTGGCACGGGCATTGGTCAACCATCCCGCCGTCATCTTGGCGGACGAACCGAGCGGTAGCCTTGACTCGCAAAACAAGGCGGAACTACACCAACTGTTCTTCGACCTGCGCGACAAGTTCGGGCAGACATTCGTCATCGTCACCCACGATGAGGAATTGGCAGGTATTACAGACCGCACCATCCACCTTCGCGACGGGCTTATCGAGTTGGACAACATGGAAAAAAGAGAGACACTTAATGACATTGAGACATGATAAAGATAGGAGATTACAACCATTTGGAAATCGTCAAGGAGGTGGACTTCGGCCTCTACCTCGATGGCGATGTGTTAGGCGAGATCCTTTTGCCGAAGCGTTATGTACCCGAGAAATACGAGATGGGCGACGTGCTGAAGGTCTTTGTGTACTTAGACAATGAGGAACGACTTGTGGCAACGACGGAAACGCCACTGTGTAAGGTGGGCGACTTCGCCTATTTGGAGGTGGCATGGGTCAACCAATACGGTGCCTTCCTGAACTGGGGTTTGATGAAAGACCTCTTCTGCCCGTTCCGCGAGCAGAAGAAAAAGATGCAAGTGGGCGAGTCGTATATTGTATATGTGTACATCGACGAGGAGACTTACCGCATCGTGGCATCTGCCAAAGTGGATAAATTCCTTAACGAGGAAAAACCTGAATACGAAAGAGGGCAGGAAGTGGAAGTGCTGATATGGCAAAAGACAGACCTCGGCTTCAAGGTCATCGTGGACAACAAATATAGCGGACTCATCTACGAGGGGCAGATATTCAAGCGCATTCACACGGGCGACCGCATGAAAGGCTATGTCAACCAAGTCCGTGAAGACGGCAAGATAGACATTGCCCTGCAACCTACTGGCCGCAAGCAGACCCTCGACTTCTCTGCCACGCTCATGCAATACCTACGAGAGCATGACGGATTTTGTGACTTGGGCGACAAGAGCGACGCCGAGGACATCAAGTACCGCTTCCATGTGAGCAAGAAGACCTACAAGAAAGCCATCGGCGAGCTATACAAGAGACGGCTGATAGACATCACCGACGAGGGCATCCAACTGCGACGAAAAGGTGAAAAGGGGAAAAGAAGATAATCACCCTACCCTTTTCACCTTTACGAATAATCAACAAATAAACTACAAAGCAATACTATGGGATTGGGAAAATGGATTGGGGGATTCCTTGGTTTCGTCTCCGCTGGGCCTTTGGGGGCGTTGGTTGGGCTGTTCATCGGGTCGCTGTTCGACTCCATGTCAGACATCCACATCCTCAATGACAGCGGAAGCCAAGGTTATGACGGGTACCAACAAGGCAACGACTACCAACAGACAGGCTACTCACGGCAACAGCAATACGAGGGGCAGCGCAACTCGTTCCTCTTCTCCTTGCTCACCCTCGCCTCGTATGTCATCAAGGCAGACGGCAAGGTGATGCACTCAGAGATGGAATTGGTACGCAACTTCCTCCGCCAAAACTTCGGAGACATCGCCGTACAGCAAGGGGAACAGATCCTCTTGAAACTCTTTGACCACCAGAAACAAGTGGGCGAGGCGGCGTTTCAATCAACCATCCGCAGTGCCTGCCAGCAAATCGCACAAAATATGGACTATTCCCAGCGGCTGCAACTGCTCAGCTTCCTCGTGATGATTGCGCAAGCCGACGGCAATGTACATCCCAAGGAAATATCGGCGATACGCGAGATTGGGCAATATATGTCGCTCTCGCAACAAGACATCGACTCCATCCTCAACCTCCGCGAGGGCGCAGACAGCCTTGATGCGGCATATAAGGTGCTGGGCATCACCAAGGATGCCACAGACGACGAGGTGAAAGCCGCCTACCGCAAGATGGCTCTCAAGCACCATCCCGACAAGGTGGCGACCCTCGGCGAGGATGTCCGCAAGGCGGCGGAAAAGAAATTCCAGGAGATCAATGATGCCAAGGACAAGATCTATAAGGCGCGCGGCATCAAGTGACCCTACCACGACACACCTATTTTCAAACCAAATAACAGATGAAAAAAATCATGACCATGCTCCTCGCGGCTTGTTTAGCTGGTGGGGCTTGCGCACAAAAGGCCCTTTCGTTTGACGCAACGAAAGGCGTGAAGAACACCTTACAGATGTACGACGGTACGGTTGTCGGATATACGGCATACGAAAACCTCTACTATGTGACCAACGTGGAGGACTCCACTTATCAGTTCCTCAACGTCTACATCCCCGATGGCGCCACACAGCGAACACCCATATTCCTACGCACCTACGTAGGGGGGTACATGGCATCGGCGGCAGCCCAGCCACAAGCGGGCGACGCGTCAGGCAGAGCATTGCAAGAAGGCTATGTCGTGGTTATCCCCGGCACACGCGGACGCAACTCTTCCATCCCCTATCCCGACTACAAGACGTATAAGGCTTATAAGTCTTATAAGTCAAAAAGCACCATATACACTGGACGCGCGCCCAAAGCCATCCTCGACCTAAAGGCGGCTATACGCTACCTACGCTATTTCGACAAGGAGATGCCGGGCGATGCCGAGCGCATCATCACCGACGGAACCAGCGCGGGAGGGGCCTTGTCAGCATTGATGGGTGGTACGGGCAACCATCCCCTATATGACCCCTACCTCAAGCAGATGGGTGCCGCAGACGCACGCGACGATGTCTTCGCGGCGGTCTGCTACTGCCCCATCACCGACCTGGACCATGCCGATATGGCATACGAGTGGCTATACAACCAAACCAACTCACGCCAACAGCTCGACGAGACACACCTCAGCCTGTCGCAGGAGCTGCATGACCAGTTCCCCAACTACGTGAACAGCCTCAACCTGCATAAACCCGACGGCACGCCCTTGACGGCAGACAACTATCTTGACTATATCAAAAGCGAGATTATCCGCGCGGCACAAGTCGCCAAGAACGCGGGGGCAGACATCCCTGACAGCATCGGGTTCACCTTCAGTAGCTCGGCAATGGGACGTTTCGCGGCACCCATCAATGGCGGGGTCAAGCCCAAGAGGGAGGGGAATATGCGACCAATGATGATGGGCGGCAGGCAAGTGGGCGAATACATCACCGACCTCGACATGCCTAAATACCTCAATTACGTGGTATCTACCCAAGCCTTGAAGACCGTACCCGCCTTCGACAGCAAGATTGAGGGGGTGAACGATGCCAGCGGAGAGAACGAGGAGTTTGGCGACATGACGGGAAGCAGCGTCAACTTCACCGACTTCACCGCACGGAAGAACCACTCCGCCCTCTCCGAGAATACCCGGCAGCTCGTCATATTGATGAACCCGATGAACTTCATCGACGACCCACAGACCACCGTCGCACCGCATTGGTACATCCGACATGGGGCAAGAGACCGCGACACGGCATTTCCCATCCCCATCAACCTCGCCACCAAACTGCAAAACACTGGCAAGGACGTGGACTTCCTGCTGGCATGGAACCGCCCCCACAGCGGCGACTATGCCTTGGATGAGCTGTTCGAGTGGATCAAAAAGGTTGTCAAATAAGCCTCAAACACACAATGCCACGACATGGGAACAACGTATCTCGCCTCCAAGCCACGCTATGAAATCCTCGACGGGCTGCGTGGTGTCGCCGCGATGATTGTCGTGGCATTCCACCTCACGGAGACCTATTACGAGGGGCAACCTATCATCCAACCCATCAACCACGGGTATCTGGCGGTGGACTTCTTCTTTGTCCTCTCGGGTTTTGTCATCGGCTATGCCTACGATGACCGATGGAACAGGATGACGACATGGCAGTTCTTCAAACGCCGACTCATCCGCCTACACCCCATGCTGGTGTTCGGAACGCTCTTTGGCATGACGATGTTCTACTTCCAAAGTGACCTCCCAAGCTGGCAACAGGTGGGAGAAACGCCGTGGTGGCTGCTCGTCGTCGTGTGCATTTGGGGCTTTACCCTCATCCCCGCGCCCAAATGCCTGGACATCAGGGGATGGGGGGAGATGCACCCCTTGAACAATGCGCAATGGTCTTTGCTTTGGGAATACATCGCCAACATCCTCTACGCACTCGTCATCCGTAGGTTCTCACACCTGCTACTGGCAATCTTCGTAGGTTGTTCTGCCATCCTTACCATCATGCTCTGCATGAACATCGACCCGTTAGGGCTGCTCGCCATCCGCGAATATGCCGCCTATACAGTCATCGGAGGATGGAGCCTTGACCCCGAACACCTGTTGATAGCCGTCACGAGACTGTTCTATCCCTTCTTTTGCGGGTTGCTCATCTCCCGAATGTTCACCGATTACAAGGGACTGGGCAGCCGCCTGAGATTCAAGGCATCACCCTTCGCCCTGAAAGGAGGATTCTGGTGGTGCGGCCTGTTCGTGGCATTGCTGCTCGTCATGCCGCGCGTTGGCGGTTATGAGCCATCCAACTACTGGGAGAATGGCTTATACGAAGCGGTGTGCATCCTTGTGTTGTTCCCCCTCATCGTGACCGTCGGGGCGGCAAGCAAGGTGAAAGGCACACGTTCCGTCGCCGTCTGCAAGTTACTCGGAGAGATTTCCTACCCTCTCTACGTGACTCACTATCCACTCATCTATGTACAGATGTCTTGGGCAGCATCACATGCCGACCTCCCCGCGTCGACACACTTCTTCATGGCGGTATGCCTGTTCATGCTCGCCATCGGCATCTCATACGCCTCCTTGAAACTCTATGACCTCCCCGTCAGGGAATGGCTGAAGAATCATTTATTCCAATAACATAGTATGCGAAAACTAACTTTCATTTCATTACTCGCCATCTCCACAAGCATGATGGCGCAACGGACTCCCACCATGGGATGGAGTTCGTGGAACACGTTTGCCCTCAACATCAACGAGGACCTTATCAGGCAACAGGCCGATGCCATGCACCAAACGGGATTGCAGAAGGCAGGATTCAAGTATGTGAACATCGATGACGGCTATTGGGACGGCCGTGGGGACGATGGGAACCTACGGGTCAACAAAAAACTCTTCCCCAACGGGATGCGGGCATTGGTGGACTACATCCACTCGCTGGGCCTGAAGGCGGGCATCTACAGCGATGCCGGCGACAACACCTGTGGCTCCGCCGGCAAACATGCGTGGGGTTTAGGCGTGGGTCTCGCGGGCTATGAGGAGCAAGACTGCAAGCTCTACTTCGACGAATGGGACTTCGACTTCATCAAGGTGGACTACTGCGGGGGCAACCACATGGGTCTCGACGAGCGACAGCAATACACCAAGATCTCCAACGCCATCAAGAAATGCGACAAGAAAGACATAGTTTATAATATGTGTCGATGGGCTTTTCCTGGCACATGGGGCGCAGAGGTGGCAGACTCCTGGCGCACCACGGGCGACATCAACGACTCCTGGCGGTCGGTGAAGCACATCCTCGCCGAGAACCTCTACCTCTCCGCCTATTGCCACGACGGCCATTACAACGACATGGACATGCTGGAAGTGGGACGGTCGATGTCGGACATCGAGGACGAGACGCATTTCGGGATGTGGTGCATCATGTCTTCGCCTCTGCTGATAGGGTGTGACATGTCGAAAATCAAGCCAGCAGCATTAAAATTGATGACCAATAGCGACCTCATTGCTTTGAACCAAGACCCATTGCATCTACAGGCATACGTGGCAGATAAGCAAGGTGAATGCTTTATCCTCGTGAAAGACATCAAAAAACTGAACGGCAAAGAGCGGGCTGTCGCCATCTATAATCCTTCTGATGAGGCACAAACAGTCAAACTTGACTTCAAGACCATTGACCTTGGCGGCGCGGTACAGCTCTACGATTGCATCAAGCAGACTCCGTTTCTGTATGACCATGGCACCGTTTCCATCACCATCCCCGCCCACGGCACCAAGATTTACCGAGCCAAAGGAAAGAAACGATTGGAACGGACACGCTATGAGGCAGAGACGGCTTGGTTGAGCAAATATCAGGAACTGCGCAACAACGTGCAGGAAAAAACCGCCATCTACGACACGAAAGAGGGTGCAATGGGTGGTTACGTGGCACGTTTCCTCGGGATGAGTGTCGGCAACGACCTGCAATGGCGACATGTCTACGCCAAGAAGGCTGGCAAGAAGACAATGACCATCCATTGCTATTCGGGCGAGGAGCGCACCATGGACATAGAGGTGAACGGGCAGTATGTGAAGACATTGACCGTTCCCGCCCGTGACTGGAACGAGCGTCAGACCGTGCAAGTGGACATCAACCTACAGAAAGGGGACAACATCATCCGCCTCAAGAATGCCAACGGATGGATGCCAGACATCGACTGCATGACGATGGAGGAATGAATTGCCGCCCATTACCCGCCAATCCACGACGTACAATGATTTCCTTTAAGGGTTTTATATGATACATATAATGAGATTATATGGCACATATAAAGAGATTATACGATACATATAAAGACATTACACGCCGCAAATAAAATGGAGGAATCCGTGGGTAATGAAAAAGGAAGGATGTCACGGGCATCCTTCCTTTATGCAAATAGGCTTAATCTTCGGCACTCTCCGGCACGACGGGGGTATCCTTCTTCACCACCTTGCGGATGGCGCGCTTGCGCTTAGGCTTCTCCTCGGCGGCCTTGACGTCGGTCTTAATGCCCGCCAACTCAGGGTCAATCATGATGCGACCGCAATACTCGCAGACCACAATCTTCTTGTGCATCTTGATGTCGAGCTGCCTCTGGGGCGGGATTTTGTTGAAGCAACCGCCACAGGCATCACGCTGCACGTAGACGATGCCAAGGCCATTGCGGGCATTCTTGCGGATGCGCTTGAAGCTATTCAACAAACGTGGCTCAATCTTTGCCTCAAGGTCTTTCGCCTTGTTCTTCAATCGGTCCTCCTCTTCCTTGGTCTCTTGCATGATTTCATCAAGCTCTCCCTTCTTTTCTTCGAGGGCAGCCTCGCGGTCTTTCAGTATCTCTTGCGTCGCCTCGATGTCGTGTGTACGCTCCTCCACTTTCGTCATGGCCTCACGAATCTTCTTGTCGCACAGTTCGATTTCCAATGTCTGGTACTCGATTTCCTTGGTCAACGTGTCATACTCACGATTGTTCTTTACATCATTCAGTTGTTGGCTATAACGGTCTACCGTGGTTTTGGCCTGCTCGATCTCGCCCTTCTTACGTTTTATAGCATCTTGGAAATCATTGATTTCGTTCTGGATTTTCTCGATGCGGATGGTCAGTCCCGCAATCTCATCCTCCAAGTCCTGGACCTCAAGGGGCAATTCCCCGCGCAACGCACGTTTCTCGTCAATGGCGGAGAGGGTGGTCTGTAACTGGAAAAGAGCCTTCAGCCGCTCTTCCACTGTCATTTCTGTAGATTCTTTCTTTGCCATAATTATTCTCTTGATTAATAAATTACATATAATAAATGGGATTGGTATTCGTTTCCACCAAATGGCAAGCGACGCCCGGACACGCTTTCTCTATGATGGAGAGGAGCAGTTCACCCGTATATTGTTCGCTCTGGTAATGGCCGATGACGGCAATCTGGATTTCTTGTTCATGGCCAAAATACTCATGGTAGTGCATCTCGCCCGTGATGAACGCATCGGCACCTGCCGCGATGGCATCACCCAGCAAGAAAGAACCGGCTCCGCCACAGAGCGCAACCTTACGGATGTCACGGGAAAGGAGCTGATTATGTTGCACGCATTCCACATGGAATACGTCCTTCAGCAATGAGACAAACTCCTTCGCTTGAATGGGACGGGGCAGATCACCCACCACCCCGGAAGCATAAGATATATCTTTGAATTGCCGTGAGGGACCGAGAAAGGCGACATCATGAAGCCCCAGTTTCTCTGCCATCATATAATTCACACCCCCCGGCGCGTTGTCAAGGTTGGTGTGCATGGCTACAATCGCCACCCCATGGATGATGGCTTTCATCACGGTGCGTTGCACATAATCTCTGTCAGAGACGCAGGATAACCGATGGAATATCAACGGATGATGGGACACGATGAGGTTACACCCCTTGGCGAGGGCCTCGTCCACCACTTTTTCCGTCACGTCTAAACACAATAATACCCCTGAAACTTCCGCCTCTGTCAATCCTACTTGCAAGCCGGCATTGTCGTAGTCTTCTTGCAAGGGCAAAGGCGCGAATCGTTCAAGGGCATCAACCACTTTACTTATTTTCACGCTTTTTATGCTTTTATGTTGCAAAGATAGCAAGAATCAGATATAGAAAAGGCATAATCCAACAAAGTTTAACGATTTTTTTCATATATCAAACTTTTTACTTATTTTTGTCTTCTCAAATGAAATGGTCATGAAAATTACGCATTTTATCACTGACGAGAAATTCATTGACAATACGATTCACATGTTTGAAGGTATTGCGGAGTTGGAGAATCGTTATGTAATCATCCACGATTCGGGGGAGCCGTTTCAGCTGTTGACGTCTCCGCTGGTAGAGAAGATTGACACCGACGAGGTGCGTCGCATCATCTCCACCCCCTCTTTACAGGATGTCATTGTCATCCACAACCTCCTCTCCTTGCCATGTGAATACATCAAGCAAATAGACCATGACATCTCCGTCGTTTGGCTCTCATGGGGATTTGACATCTACAACAACACCTATCCCCAATTCCCCTTGGTCAAGTTGAAGTCCACAATTAAGCCAAAGTCATACCCCCTGCGGTATCGACTGCGGAAAATCCATATTCAATACAGGTATTTCCGCAAGAAACTGCTTCATCCCCAGCGTGAAAAGCGGCAGGATTTTATCGATGCCATCCATCGGGTAGACTACTTTTCGGGGGTCATTCCCGCAGAGTATGACTTCATGAGGCAACAACCATTCTTCCGCGCCCAAGGCATCGCATACAACTATCCTTCCAGAAAAGAGATGTACACCCAAGAGGAAGTCTCCAATTTTGTCAGGGACGAAAGCAGTCCTTGCATACAAGTGGGACACAATGGTACAGACTGGGGTAATCATATAGATACATTCTACCGGCTGAAAAAAATCCAATTGGACGGGAAAAAAATCATCGCCCCATTAAATTATGGCGGCAATCCACTTTACCGTGAGATAGTTATCCGAAAAGGGAAGGAATTGTTTGGAGACCAATTCATGCCCCTAACAACCTTCCTCCCCGTTACAGAATATTTCGCCATGATTAAGTCGATAACCGTTGCCATCTATAATTTTGAGAGGCAGGCGGCATTTGGCAACATCAAATTCAACTTGTGGAATGGCACCAAGGTATTTCTTCCAGAGGATTCTATCAATTATCGTTTCCTCCTTGACAATGGAATAAAGGTGTTTTCCATCGAGAGGCAACTGACACAAGAGGAAATCGACACGCCGCTGACGGTCGATGAAGTCCTCTCAAACCGTGAAATCATCAGTAAATACAGCTCTTTCAATGCCGTCCAGGAAAGAGCCAGAAAAAGCTTCTTGTTTATCCAAAGCCAGAGATAAGAGCCATTTACCAGTCGGCCAACCTCGCCTTGGCCTCCACTTTATCCTCAATGTGGTCGGCGAGGGAGGGGAAGAAGTCTATCCCTGTCAGTTCCTCCACCTCATCCACGGTACACACACAGTCCGACATTCGTTGCGAGCCGCCACGGTTTTGGTAAATGAAACCGAGAGCCTTGGGCGTTCCCTTGCGACAAAGCACCACCTTGAAAAAGGCATCGGGCACCCACACCTTGTTTCTCCCTATCGTCTTTTGCTCGCCCCTTCCATAGAAGATGGGGCCTGTAACGATGTCTACCGACCCGTACTCACGCGCCCATTGGCGACATTGGATTTCCAAGTCGTTCCAGGCATCCTTGTTCAAGCCATGGTTTTGCGGACATGTATTGGTGAAAAGGAAAGACTCGCGCATAGCGTCATTGCTCCATTTGTTGTCGCCAGCCGGGCATAGATGGCCGCGGTCATAGCGGGAGTTGTAATAGTCATTGTCGGTAGCCCGTGGAGAGGGGACGGCCTCATCGGGCATGAAAATCTCGTTGTTGCGCTTGGCGCTGCCGTATGTATGGCTCTTCGTAAGATGCCATGCCACCCAATTGGGTACCCTCCTCGCCTTGTTGTAGGAGATGGTAAAACCTGTCCGCTTGAGGATTTGTTCGGGGCGATCTTTCAAAGGGGCGGGGATTTCCATCATCGTCACATGGGAAGAAGTGTTCTTCGACGGTAATTCCTTTTCCGCTTCTTTGAGGTCTTTACTTTCATTCGACAGGTTGGAGTTGTAAAAACCCGTCACTTGGTCATCATCACCCCTATCATTACCACTCTGTTGCCTTGGGTTGTTACATGCCACCAAGAATGCCAACAGACAAAAAGACGCAACATATAATAATTTGACTTTCATTCTTCTTTCTCCTTTTCTTGTTTTATGTTATCTTTAAAATTCCCATACTTGTCAAATGAAAACTTCCCGGCTACCAACAGCGAGACATATAAAGACAGCACCGATGCGCAGAATGTGCCAATGAAGACAATGGCTTGAAAGACGATGGCCGTCCATACGTCAACCCCATATAGCAATAGGCTCCACACGATAATGGGCGAGAAACCTATGACAACCAATGCCATGCGACGAATATAGGGGATGGAAACACACTCGAAAGCCCGTTTAATGAAATAGCGGACGGCTTGCCGATGAGTGGCGCCATTGCCTAAAAGATACTCATACAACTGCCCATGATGCCGCAATCCCATATAATATGTTCGCATGGCAGGAGCATTCGTCTCCATAATCGCCCATATAAGAAGGGCAGACACAGGGATTAGCATATTGGCATCCAACACGTTGTCAAACCCCTTTACCGCAAGAATGAGGCAAATGCCAACTATAACCGTCGCCAGGAATACGCCGGCAAATGTTGGTAACAGGTAGTGACCAACTCCTAAACGCGACTTCACGACGATCATCAACGAGCCGAAAGCCATCATCAACAAGACGAATAGCACATTGGCATAGACGACATTCCACTTGAAAACAAAATACAGACAGAGCCCCGTGATACCGAGGAACACCAACATCTTGACCAAGGCTCGTAATATCTTGAACAAGAACTTCACGCCATTCACCTCAAGAAGATAGATGGGCACGATCGCCATCAGCAATCCTATGATACATCCTAACATCGAAATCTCCATATTGTTTATGAATAAGGATGGGTATTAAATTCAACTAACTTGTCACAATAACGCACGATGGGATCATGCTCCTGGCAGGTAACCACAACCGAGGCTCCTTGTCTTGTCAGGTGGCGAATACAAAAGCCAACGTTTTCCATCTCCTCGCCCACCATTCCCGTCGTGGGTTCATCCAACAGGACAATGGGGTGTTGCAACACACAGATGCCAGTAAGCATCAACAAACGACACTGGATATAGTTGATTTCTTTCAACTCTTGGCTATATGATTCCTCTTGGATTCCCAATTCTTTCCACAATGCCATCAATGAAGCCTTGGAATCCTCCAAGGAGACATCTTTCTTGAAGGCAAGTAGTTGGGCCATCATGTCCGACACTTTCTGATAAGGCAAGTCCACGACCTGTGGCAGATACGACATTTGCTTCCTGAAAAAACGTGCCGAGAAAGCATCAATCAACTCACCGTCCACACTCACATAGCCATCGTCAAGAGGAAGAAAACCCAGAAATGAGCGCAAGAGTGAGGTCTTGCCGCTCCTTGGGGGTGCAGACACACATACAGCCTCGCCCCCTCTTGCGATGAAGGAAAGATTAGAAAACAAGGTCTTCCCCTCTCTCTCCAACCTGCCATTCTTGATTTCCAGCATTATTCCCGCGTATCGTTACCTCTCCCGTTTCTTCACTTCCTCCAATGCCTTGACCCAATTGGTGTCAAGCGAGAATTGCGTGATGTAATTATCATTATTGTAATAGGCCAGGACAAGGTCCTTGTCGGTGTCATTAAACATCGGGTTATTGATGGATGCCGCCTTGAAAATGGAAATCACGATGTCCTTTTGGTCTTTTTTGCTGGCAGATGCCAACCGTTGGAAGAAGAGGTTGACGAATTGGTACATGGCATACGACTGCTCATTGAGTTGCTTGATGACCCTATTCATCGTCACAAGATCCGTCGTGTCTTTCAACACCTCGGGCAACACCATCTGCTTCATGTAGTTGAGTTCGTCATACTTGAAGGTCGCTATCTTGCGTGTCTCGATGTCTTTCGACTCGTCTTCTGCCACTTTCAGTGATGAAGACAACAATTCATTAAACACATCTTGGGCATTGGTGGTGAGTGTCATGCACATCATTGCCACCACGAACATGAGTTTTCTCATTAGCTTATTGTTTAAAAGATTTATATTCATATTGTTATAGACTTCATAAATGGATGTTGGTTTAACGGGAAAGACGCAAATGGTGGTCGATGCAAGAAGGCAGTTCCTCCTGGTAGTGTGTCACCATGACCAGCGTCTTGTTATCCCTCCGGCAGAAAGTCTCGATGATGTCCTTCACCAATCGGCGGTTGGTATTGTCGAGTCCATGCAGCGGTTCGTCGAGGATTAGCAGCTCAGGGTCTTTCACGAAGGCACGCGCCAACAACACCAATCGCTGCTCGCCGCTCGACATTTTCATGAAAGAACGCTCCTCCATGTCTTCCAATCCAAAGACTCGCATCCAAAAACGGCACTTCCCATAATCCCCTTCAGACGGTTTGACATATAAACCTACCGAGTCTTTCAGCCCACTTGCCACAATGCGGATGGCGGGCATGTCACGACGATAGGCACGATGCAATTCCGGGGACACATAACCGATATGCCTTTTTATGTCCCAGATGCTCTCACCCGAGCCGCGAGCCTTCCCAAAAAGAGAGATGTCACAAGCATAACTCTGTGGGTTGTCGGCGCAGACAAGGCTCAGAAGCGTTGACTTCCCTGCCCCATTCTGTCCGCTTAAAGCCCACCGCTCACCATTCATCACGCGCCAGTCGAGTTCTCTCAATATGGTACGATTGCCATAGCGGATGCTCACCTTGTGCATGTTGACAACCTCTTGGGCATGGTATTCATGCTCATTATAAGGAAGATAGAGAATCGCCTCTTCCATCTCTTTAGACAGTACACGTGTTGGGAAAGGCTTCCTATGGGCAAGATAATGCTCACGTGTCACCTTGGGAAGAACTTCCAAATCACGAACTTCCACGACATGTGTCACAAATTCGGGAATGTCATCACTCTTGGAAAGCACCAAGATAATCTGCAAGGCATTCTCCTTCGATATGGTTTTGAGCAACTCTTTCAATTGTTGGCGGGTATCGGCATCCAGTCCAATGAATGGATTATCCAAGACGATGACCCGTGGCATTGCCAACAATAATTTGGTAATCTGGAACTTACGCAGTTCGCCACTCGACAGGAGAATGATAAATTTATCGAGAAGGGCATCTAAACGGAACAACTCATATAAGTGTTTTTGCAACTCCCTTCGTTCTTCCGTGTCATCCCCCGTTTGGCGAAATGCCTCTTCGAGCAAGTCTCCTGCTGTAGGTGTTTCCTCATCAATCTCCATTTGGTTCCATCGTTGCTGGAGGAAATAGGTACGGTCGTTGTCGCCACCATAGCAATCGCAGAATGTCACATACTTAATATTGTCGGAGACAAGTGGGCGATTAGAAGGCGTAAAGTCATATTTCACGCTATTCCCCATCAAAGGATAGCGACCCACCAGCATATCCACAAGCATGGTCTTGCCACTGCCATTAGAACCAACGATGGCAATATGCTCGTCTTGGCACATCTCAAAGTCAACTGGAGCGGCAAGGCGGCATTGTGGCATCCTACTGACACCACCTTCTATCTTGATGATCCTTTGCATACGCGGTCTTGGTTTTTGTTGACAAAATCCTTCCAACTCTTGAACGATGCTTGCGACTCCGGCCGTCCCATTTGCAGGAAATGGCAATAAGCCGCACCAAGGGCATCTGTGGCATCCATGAATTTCGGCATCTCATCGCCGTCGAGGTTCAACATCCGTTGCAACATCCCCGCAACCTGTTGCTTGGAAGCGGAGCCGTTGCCCGTGATGGCGAGCTTGATTTTCAATGGCGCGTATTCATGGATGGGGATGTCATGGTTGATGGCTGCGGCAATAGCTACCCCTTGGGCGCGTCCTAACTTGAGCATCGACTGCACATTCTTCCCAAAGAAGGGCGACTCTATCGCCATCTCATCAGGCAAATACGTGTCGATGATGCCCGTCACACGCTCGAAGATATGGCCCAAGCGGAGATAGGGATCGTGCATCTTACGTAGGTCGATGACACCCATCGCCTCCATCGATGCCTTGTTTCCCACCACCTTGATGACGCCATACCCCATCACGTTGGTGCCAGGGTCTATGCCAAGGATAATCTTCTCCGTTTCCATAGCTATACGCAACTTTCAATGATTACCTGTCAATATAGGGATTATGCGCACATTCCTCTCCTATCGTGGTGCTGTCGCCATGCCCAGGGTATACTTTCACATCATCGGGAAGTTGTGACACCATGCGCAAACTTTGGATAATCATGAACATCGATCCACCACCAAGGTCGGTGCGACCTATCGAATAGCGGAAGAGCGTATCGCCAGAGAAAGCCACTTTCTCATCCTTGCAATAGAAAAACACGCTCCCTTGGGAATGTCCTGGTGTCTCTATGACCTGCAACTGATGGTCGCCGAAGGTGATGATGTCGCCGTCGGAGAGCAGTTTACCCACCGGGGGGAAATCGTATTTGAGGTGCATCCCAAAGAAATTCTCTGCCTGCTCCTTGGGATGACTGGCATATTGTTCGTCAGCATGGTGTACCTCGACCTTCAACCCATACTCTTCAAATATGGTATTGATGCCAAAGATATGGTCGAGATGACCGTGGGTTGCCAACAGGTGTTTCGGCACCAATTGGTTCTCACGGATATAGTTGACGATGGCTTGCCGTTCTTCCGGATAATATGCCCCACAGTCTATAATGACACACTCTCGTGTGGAATCGCTCACGACGTAGCAATTCTCCTGCAACATATTACAAACAAACTTCTGGATAGTCAGCATTCTTACACCTTATTTATATATAGGGACATAGATGACATTCTTCTCTTCAAACCATTCCTCGCCAAACCAATTGCTGATGGGAGTCACCTCAACGTCTTTCTTGAAGGGCTTCACCTCGTCGTCCACCTTGCCTCCCTTGAGGCAAAACACGCCATTGACCATGGCATTACGATTCTTTGAGGAGATATTCTTGCGTACCATCTTCACCAAGTCTGGCAACGGCATCACCGCGCGACTCACCACAAAGTCGAATTTACCCTTCTCTTCCTCCCCTCGCAACTGTTCCGCGACCACATTTCCCAAGCCAATCGCATGGGCGATTTCAGTCGTGACGAGAATCTTCTTGCCCGTCCCATCAATGAGTTTGAACTGGCAATTGGGAAACAGGATGGCAAGGGGGATGCCGGGAAAGCCGCCTCCAGTGCCCAAATCCAGGATTCTCGTGCCGTCATTGAAGCGCAACGCCTTGGCTATTGCCAACGAATGCAGCACATGATGTACGTAGAGATTGTCAATATCCTTACGGGAAATCACGTTGATTTTGGCATTCCAATCTCTGTAGAGTGCGTCGAGAGCCATAAATTGCCCTCTCTGCGTTTCGGTCAGATATGGAAAATAATGCAATAACTCGTCCATTTATCTCATATATTTCTTCAAGTCTCCCTTGTCAAACTCCACCCGAATCTCGCCCAAGTCATGCGGTGCAATCTCGTCTTCACAATAAATGAAAGTCAGACGGTCGTCATCGAGGATGAAATTATCGGTAATATAGACATTGCCATCGGCAAAGATGAATTTCTCCCTCAACCCATCCAACGACTTCACGTCATATTTCTCTGCCAACTTATCAATGATTTTCTCCTTGACGAAAGCCTCATATCCAGACACAAACACATCATCGAGAGTGTACAGATGCCCCGTCTTGACATTAAAATTCCTCACGATGGTTTGCGTGATGCCGTGTTCGCCACCGCCAAAAAGATAGACATGAGCAATGTAATTCAACACATTGTCACCGCCATTGCGGGTCTCTGTACGCACAAAGTATTGGCAATTGTACGACGCACCATGCTCCGTGTCTTCCTGATAGAGTTTTCCGTAGTCCCTCACGTAGTCAGAAAGATACTTGCAAACAAAGGAATCTGCCACTTGCCTAACATCCAACTTCCCGTTGTTCATTGAGAAATAGTCGGGCACAAGGATACCTGAACGTAATAAGGTGTCGTTCAACTGTTGGGCTTTGTCGCCCTTGGCATATTGGATGCTCAACTTCACCTCGCACTTGGGGGCATCTTTCGACTTGCCAAGACTAACCATAGAGTCAATGACAACGCTGTCAAACTCTACTCCACCAAACCGTGCCGTCGCCTTATCGCCGCCGCAAGCGCAAAGCAACATCCCACCAAGGAATGCCCACACGATGTTTCTCATACCAAGAAGACTTTTCACTTGCATCAATAGCTGCGGGCAATGATGACACGACAGGTGGCGGGTTTGCCACTCACCATGTCAATGCCCGGGGTCTGTTCGTAAGCGAAAGGCACACAACGGATGGTTGCCTGGGTCTCTTCCTTGATCTTCGCCTCCGTCTCTGCGGTGCCATCCCAATGGCAGAGGAAGAACCCACCATCTTTGATGCGCTCCTTGAACTCCTCATAATTGTCACATTCATAGACACGCTCATTACGATACTTGCGGGCTTTCTCGAAGATATTGGCCTGAATCTCGTCCAATAGTTTCTCTACATACCCCACAATACCGTCGAGAGAGACCGTCTCTTTCTCCAACGTGTCACGACGCATCACCTCTATCGTGCCGTTCTCCAAGTCACGACCACCCATGACGAGACGCACGGGTACGCCCTTCAACTCATAGTCGGCAAACTTGAAGCCGGGACGTTTGTTATCTGCATCGTCATATTTCACGCTGATGCCAGCCTCACGCAACTCGTTAATGATAGGCGTAAGCCGCTCCGTGATGGCAGCCAATTGCTCTGTTCCTTTGGTAATCGGCACAATCACCACCTGGATGGGCGCGAGGCGCGGTGGCAACACGAGACCATTGTCATCGGAATGGGTCATGATCAAGGCTCCTATCAATCGGGTAGAGACACCCCAAGAGGTAGCCCAGACATATTCAGGTTTGTTCTCTTTATTCAAATAGGTCACGTCAAAGGCCTTGGCGAAGTTCTGTCCGAGGAAGTGCGACGTGCCGCTCTGCAAGGCCTTGCCGTCTTGCATCATCGCCTCGATGGTATAGGTGTCAAGAGCGCCGGCAAACCTTTCCGTCTCGCTCTTCACGCCTTGCAATACTGGAACAGCCATCCACTTCTCGGCAAACTCGGCATAGACTTTCAACATCAGCTTGGCTTCTGCCTCCGCCTCCTCTTTCGTGGCATGGGCGGTATGCCCCTCCTGCCACAGGAATTCCGACGTGCGGAGGAACGGACGGGTACGCATCTCCCAGCGCATCACGTTGCACCACTGGTTGCAAAGCAACGGCAGGTCGCGCCACGACTGAATCCAGTTCTTATATGTATTCCAAATGATGGTCTCTGAGGTCGGACGGATAATCAATTCCTCATCCAAGCGGGCAGCGGGATCCACCTCCACACCACTCTTATCCTCCTTGGCACGAAGGCGGTAGTGGGTCACCACGGCACACTCCTTGGCGAAGCCCTCCACATGCTCTGCCTCCCTTGACAGGAACGACTTGGGAATCAACAGGGGGAAATAGGCATTCTGCACACCCGTCTCCTTGAACATCTTGTCTAATTGTTGCTGCATCTTCTCCCAGATGGCATAGCCATAGGGCTTGATGACCATACACCCGCGCACGGCGGACTGTTCCGCAAGGTCTGCTTTCACTATCAAGTCATTGTACCATTGGCTGTAATTCTCAGCCCGTTTCGTTAGGTCTTTTAATTCTTTTGCCATAATCTTCGATGTTGTTAGTCGAAAGGAAAACAACGTTTACACACTTCTTTTGTCTTGTTATTTCCCGTTATATCCTATAATATACGTAAATTTTGGCGCAAAATTACAAAAAAAATGTTGGATTTTGTCGTGAAAGAAGAAAAAACAATTATCTTTGCAGCAATATAATCAATTATTTAAACCATTTTAATTTATACTGAACATGAAGAAAATGAAGTTTTTGACACTGGGAATGTGTCTCGCAGTTTTGATTAGTTGTGGCACTGCCACAAAGAATGGTGCGTTAATCGGTGCCGGTGGCGGTGCCTTATTAGGTGGCATCATCGGTAAGATAGCAGGCAATACTGCCGTAGGCGCAGCCATCGGAGGTGCCGTAGGTGCTGGTGCTGGCGCACTGATCGGGAAGCACATGGATAAGGTGAAGGCACAAGCACAGGCCGTGCAGAACGCACAAGTTGAGTCTGTGACCGATGCCAACGGCCTGCAAGCCGTCAAGGTGACATTCGATTCTGGCATCCTCTTTGCCACGGGTAGCTCCACTTTGAGCAGCACCGCCAAGACTTCACTGACCAACTTCGCCAACGTGTTGAAGCAAAATACCGACTGCGATGTCGCCGTCCAGGGTTACACAGACAACGCTGGATGGAAGAACAGCACCGCCGAGCAGAGCGTTCAGAAGAACCTCAACCTCTCCCAGCAACGCGCACAAGCCGTGACAAGCTACCTCCAGTCTCTCGGTGTAACCAGCAACCAGATTCGCTCGACCACAGGTTATGGCGAGGCAAACCCCGTTGCTGACAACTCTACCGCCGCCGGCAAGGCCCAGAACCGCCGCGTGGAGGTTTACATGTATGCCAGCCAGGCTATGATTGATGCCGCCAACAACGGTACACTCCAATAACAAATAGGTATTTAATGACTTACGCCCTCCCCTGCGTGGGGGAGGGTTTTTTATATGCGTTACATCAAGAAACTCATCCGTTGGACGCTTGCGCTGTTTTTCAGTTCCACCATCATGGCGGTGGTGCTGTACCGTTTTATGCCTGTATACGTCACTCCGTTGATGGTTATTCGTTCTGTGCAGCAATTAAAAGACGGCAAGAGCATCACCTGGCACCACCATTGGATCCCTCTCCAAGAGATGTCGAAGCACCTGCCTGTGGCGGCGATGGCGGGCGAGGATGCCCATTTCCTCGAACATCATGGTTTCAGCTACGATGCCATCAAGAAAGCCGCAGAGCATAATGCCAAGAAAAACAAGATCTCACACGGCGGCAGCACCATCTCACAGCAGACAGCCAAGAATGTTTTTCTGTGGCCTTCGCGTACTTGGGTACGCAAGGGATTAGAGGCATACTTCACGGTTCTCATAGAATTAGTTTGGAGTAAGCAGAGGATTATGGAGGTCTACCTCAACTCCATCGAGATGGGCAATGGCATCTATGGCGCGGATGCCGTCGCCGAATATCATTTCGACAAGGATGCAGCCGACCTCTCACGCTCCGAATGCGCCCTCATCGTCGCCACCTTTCCCAACCCTCGCGTATACAACTCCAAGGCTCCCAGTGCCTACACACGTATGCGACAGAAGCGCATTGAGCGTGAGATGAAGTTCATTCCCTCGTTTCCGAAAGAGGGAGAAACCGTAGATCCAAATACCGCACAAGGGGATTTATACAGGAAATGATATAGCAATGGAAACCATATTAGACCAACTTAACGACAGCCAACGCATCGCCGTAGAATACATTGACGGTCCTCAATTGGTGATTGCAGGGGCAGGCTCTGGCAAGACACGGGTGCTTACGTACAAGATTGCCCATCTGTTGCAATTGGGAATGGCACCATGGAACATCCTCGCATTGACCTTTACCAACAAGGCTGCCAAGGAGATGAAGGAGCGTATCGCGGGCTTGGTGGGCATCGACAAGGCACGGCGGTTGAACATGGGAACGTTCCACTCCGTTTTCTCCCATATCCTGCGCTTGGAAGCGGAGAGCATCGGGTACAAAAAGAACTACACCATTTACGACGAGACAGACTCCCGCTCGCTCTTGAAGAGCATCATCGGCGACATGAAACTGGATGAGAAAAAATACAAGCCCGCCACAGTACACAGCCGTATCTCTATGGCAAAAAACCACTTAATCACGCCCGAGGCTTATCTCATGGACGCGGAGATCCACCGCCGTGATTCCTATTCGCAAATGCCAGAGATAGGAAGGATCTACACAGCTTACCAACAACGATGCTTCCTTGCCAACGCGATGGATTTCGACGACTTGCTCGTCCTCACTTACCAACTATTCCAAGACCACCCCGACATCAGGGAAAAGTATGCGCAGCGATTCCAATATGTCCTCGTTGACGAGTACCAAGACACCAACTATGCCCAACAGTGCATCATCATCCAACTGACCAAGGAGCACCAACACGTATGTGTGGTGGGCGACGATGCCCAGAGCATCTACGCCTTCCGAGGTGCCAACATCGACAATATCCTCAATTTCCAAAAGATATTCCCCGCAGCCAAATTACATAAGTTGGAACAAAACTACCGTTCCACACAACGCATCGTCAACGTGGCGAATAGCCTCATCCGCCACAACTCGCAACAAATACACAAGGAGGTATACAGTAAAAACGACGAGGGAGAGCGACTTATCCTCAAGCAAGCATACTCCGACAAGGAGGAGTCCGCCATCGTCTGCCGTGACATCAAGCGCATCAAGCGGGAAGAGCGGGGCGAATACAGCGACTTTGCCATCCTCTACCGCACCAATTCACAGAGCCGCTCGTTTGAGGAGGCATTGCTCCGTGAGAACATCCCCTATCGCATCTATGGCGGAATGGGATTCTACCAGCGCAAGGAAATCAAGGACATCCTCGCCTATTTCCGCCTGGTAAACAACCCCGATGACGAGGAGGCGTTCAAGCGAATCATCAACTACCCCGCACGGGGCATCGGGAAGACCACTTTAGATAAAATCTTGGACTCTGCCAAACAACAGGCAACCAGCCCTTGGGGCATCATCCAAACGCCCTATTTCAAGCAACAAGTCACCAACGGCACTTGGCAAAAGGTCAACGCCTTTGCCTCTCTCATTGAGGGATTCATCACCCAAGCGGCAACAATGGATGTGGCGGGGCTTGCCAAACAAATCATCATGGGTAGCGGCATCCGCGAGGATCTCTATTCGGAAAACACCCCAGAAGCGGTTTCAAGACAAGAAAACATGCAGGAATTCCTCTCTTCCACCGAGGCTTTTGTCAACGAAAGGACAGAAGAGGGATATGAAAAACATGTTTACCTACCCGACTTCCTACAGGAAATATCCCTGCTCACCGACCTCGAAAGCAAAGACGACGCGGCAAGCCGCGTGTCCCTGATGACCATCCATGCCGCCAAGGGTTTGGAGTTTCCCACCGTCTTCGTGGTGGGAATGGAGGAAAACATCTTCCCAAGCCCGATGTGTACCAACACGTTACGCGAGCTGGAAGAGGAACGGCGGTTGCTATACGTCGCCATCACGAGGGCGGAGCGGCACTGCATCCTGACCTACGCCAAGAACCGTCTGCGGTATGGGAAGATGGAGATGAATCCCGTGAGCCGTTTCATCAAGGACATCGACCCACGGCTGATGGAGTTTGAGGGGGGACGAGGTGGCGGCTACCTACCCAACAAGTCGTATGGCTCCACCTACGGACTGGGCGACGACTTCCGCCAATCAAGCCATCGGATGCAGAACAGCAACCCCGTGGCAAGCCAGTTCCGCGCCGCCCCCAAGCCCAAGGTCACCGCCCCCCGTCCCAAGGAAGCCGCCATCGACCCGTTCTCTCCCTCCTTCAAGCGGCTACTACAGGCACAAGGGGGCAACATACGGAAGGTGAACGATGCCGTCACGAATGGTGGCAGGGCATCCTCCCCCACCCCTTCATCGCAACCGCTTCATGAAGGCAATGTCATCGAACACCAGCGTTTTGGCATCGGCACGGTCATCAAAGTGGAAGGAAGTGGCGACGAAACCAAGGCGACAGTATCGTTCCAGAACGTGGGAACCAAGCAACTGCTCCTCAAGTTTGCCCGATATACCATCGTTGAATAACAAAGAAAAAGCATCTATACGTTTTGTTCACGCTATGTACAAGCATCATAAACAATTAGTTTGCGATACGCAAACACGTTGTTTATGTATCGCAAACAAGTTGTTTAAGATGCTTAAACAAAAACCAATTGATAGGGTCATTCAGTCTTGACAATATGCTACCCTTGCCCGTATGGCCTATTGACTAACAATAGGTCTTAGAAGTTGTTTGTCTTTGCAATAGACAAAAGAAAATCAATGCTCAAAGGTTGAATCTCTTTCTGAGCTCGGAAAATTGCTTTTGCACGACATCGAGACCTTCGCCAAGCACCTCCTTGGCCTTGCCCATGCCCTCCTGGATGTCTTCCTTCACGTCGGCAATCTTCTCCTCGACGTTCATCTCTTGCAGTTCCTCCTTGACTTTCTCAATGCCATCGCCGATGGTTTCCTTTGCCTTGCTCACGCCCTCTTGGAAATCCTCGCGCACATCAGCCAGCTTCTCGTTTAAGTCTACTTCCTTCAGCTCGTCCTTGGCCTTCTCAAAATGCTCCTTGGCGTCGGCAGCGGTCTTGTCTGCCATGTCTATCAGGTCGCGCTTGATCTCATTGGCATCGTGCGTGTCGAGATAATTGGTTAAGTCATTGTACTTCTTTTGGGCTTCCTCTGCGAGTTCTCCCAAGCCATTCTTGATACCTTTCAGTAAATCATCAAAGTCGCTCATAACGTTTATTGTTTAAAGTTAGGTTAAATCTTTTGGCTTCAAATGTACGGATTTATTTTGACAAATCATCCATCCTATGCAAAAAATAATGGAAAAACACCTATTTATATATATAGGCACACCCAAGTTGGGATGCTATATGCCTTGTCAATTCAGATTTTTGTTATATCTTTGCACTAAAATCAAGAGAACAACCATTAAGATTATGATGAGAAAAGCGATTTGTATTTGTTGCGCACTCTACCTCATGCCATTTGACGGCAACGCGCAAATCCAGACCCATGCGGGCATCCAGTACCTAATGAATGGCCAGAAGGACATGTCTACCGACTTCTATGACTTGTCAAACACTTATTTCCTGGCAGACAGCCTTTCATCGTTTGACGCGCGGAAAGGCGAGGGATTGGTCAACTGGAAGCGGTATCGCCTGTCGCCCCGGCAGGCATTCAACACCAATGGCTACTGGCCCGTGAGGATGCAGATGCTTGACTTCCCCGACGCGGCTTACGACAACGACCCCGACCTCAAGCTCCTGGTCCGCTTCATTAGCCCAAGGACGGTGCGGGTGACGATGCTCACCACGCCGATAGTACCACAGGGCAAAGACCAAGACGACGTGATGTTCTCGCCATCGTTTGTTAGGCGGTTGGCGGACGAGGGGACAACTCCTGCAGGGAAAGGATGGAGCGTAACCGAATCGGAGACGGCAATAGCCTACCAGAGTGCATACGGCATGTTGGAGATACAAAAGCATCCGTGGCGATTAGTGGTGAAGGATGCGAAGGGCAAGACCCTCACCCAGACGCGCCATGTCATCGACAACGACTCCTCGCAGATCAAGCTTTTGCCCTTCTCTTTCATCAAACGAGGCTCCGACAACTCGCGGAGCGTCAACCCCGTGTTTACCCTCGCCCCCGGCGAGCGCATCTACGGTTGCGGCGAGTCGTTCACGCAACTAAACAAAGTGGGTCAGAAAGTGCATCTTTTCGTCACAGACCCCCAAGGCCCGGAGAGCGACGGGCAATACAAGCCCGTACCGTTCTTCTTCTCCAACCGCGGCTATGGCATCTTCATGCACACCTCCGCTCCCGTGACCTGCGACTTCGGAGCCTCCTACATCGGTGCCAACCGCCTCTTCATGGGTGATGAGGAGATGGATTATTTCATCTTCCTCGGCGACCCGAAGGACATCTTGGACGAATATACCGAGGTGACGGGCAAGTCGCCGATGCTCCCTTTGTGGACTTTCGGCACGTGGATGAGCCGCATCACCTATTTCTCGCAAGAGGAAGGGCTGGAGATTGCCAACCAATTGCGCAAGCATCGCATTCCCTCAGACGTGATCCACTTCGACACGGGATGGTTTGACGTGGACTGGCAATGCGACTACGAGTTCTCCAAAAACCGCTTCAAAGACCCCGTGAAGATGCTCAAGCAGATGAAGGAGATGGGATTCCACACCTGTTTGTGGCAATTGCCGTACTTCACACCCAAGAACCGGTATTTCCAGGAGTTGGTAGATGGCGGGATGCACGTGGTGAACGCCACGGGCGGGATGCCATACGAGGATGCGGTGCTCGACCTCTCCAACCCCAAGACCGTGGAATGGTACCAGGGGAAGATTGCGGGGTTGCTCCGACAGGGGGTCGCCACCATCAAGTGCGACTTTGGCGAGGGCGCGCCTTTCAATGGCTCCTATGCCAGCGGGAAGGGCGGGTTGTACGAACATAACCTATATCCCTTGCGTTACAACAAGGCACTTTGGGAGGTGATAGAGCGCGAGAGACCCGGCGAAGGTGTCATCTGGGCACGGTCGGCATGGGGTGGTAGCCAACGCTACCCCCTGCATTGGGGAGGCGACGCCGCCACCACCAACACGGGCATGTTGGGCGACCTGCGCGGTGGCCTGTCGTTTGGGTTGAGCGGTTTCTCGTTCTGGAGCCACGACATGGGCGGCTTCGTCACGGCGAGTCCCGAGGACATTTACCGCCGCTGGTTGCCGTTTGGATTCCTAAGCAGCCATACCCGTGCGCATGGTGCGCCCCCCACGGAGCCGTGGTTGATTAGTGAGTCGTTCACCGAGGCATTCCGTGAGAGTGCCGAAATGAAATACAAACTGATGCCCTACGTCTATGCACAGGCCAAGGACTGTACGGAAAAGGGTTTGCCGATGGTCAGGGCATTGTTCGTGGAGTTTCCCGACGACCCCGGTGCCTGGCTCGTGGAGGATGAGTATATGTTTGGCAGCCAAATCCTCGTCGCCCCATTGGTGGAAAGCGGAATCGCCCGCACCTGCTATTTACCCAAGGGGAAATGGATTGACTACCAGAGTGGGAAGGTCTATGGAGGTGGTTACCATGACATCGATGTCGGCAAGATTCCCGCCGTCATCCTGGTACGCGACGGCTCTTTGATACCCCATGCTCCGTTGGCTCAGCGTACCGACAAGATTGAATGGGACAAAATAGAATGGAAAGCCTATCGTGTGGATGCGCCCTCATGCCGTGGCTTGCTCTATCGGCCAGGCGATGAGACGCCCCAAATGATAGAAAGGTAAGGGCAAGAGAAAATAGGGAAAATCCTATCACCGTTTAGGGATTTCCCCCTTTTTATAAGAATAATTATCATTATTTTTGCATCGTAAATAATCATCTTACACGAAAGGAGTATAAAAATGAAAAGACTATTTCTGTTTTTGGCAATCATGGGAATGCTGCCCAACATCATGTTGGCACAAGATGACGACATGTACTTCACCACTTCCAAAACCACGAAGAGCGTGAAGAAGTCAAAGCCCGTGACCTTTGATGACACCCCCGCATACTATGTGGGAAGCAACAGGAACATCGATGAGTACAACCGCAGGAACCTTCGCAGCTCATACAAGAAAATTGGCGTGGACTCCCTCGGTAACGACATCATCGAGATGCTGTCAGAAAACGACATCTTCCCAGATACCACCTACACCGACACGTTGTTCATGTCACAGAGTTACGACGAAGATGACTTTAGGTACACTCGCGAAATGAGCCGCTGGGATGACTTCTATGGCTTCTACCATCCTTGGTGGTACGGCAGCTATTGGGGTTATTCGCCTTATTGGTACGACTCCTATTGGTATGGCGGCTATCCCTGGTATGGCAGGTGGGGGTGGTATGGCTATTATGGCCCATGGTATCATAATTGGGGATGGTATGGCTATTATGACCCATGGTATTGGGGATGGGACTACTACCCCTACCACTCCTTGTATTATGGCGGCGGATATGGTTGGCATCACCATTATCATGGCGGCTACGGTGGTGGAAGTGGCGGCGGCTACGGTGGTGGAAGTGGTGGCGGACAACGGACTTACGCCGGCACGACGAGACATAGCAACCTCGGCTCTTCACGCGAGGGCAGTGCCTGGGGCAGCAGGGGCAACACACATGTCACCTCGCAAGGCAATGGCAATGTCTTCAGTAGGCGGAGCGGTTCCTCCACGTCAACGTCCTCGTCCTCTTCAAGCGGCTCATCCACACGTTCCTATACCACCAACAGTTCGGGTGCAAGGTTTGGAGGGTCACGTTCTTCATCGGGCAGTTCGACATTCTCCCGTTCGTCACGTTCCTCAAACTCCTCTTATTCATCATCCTCATCATATCGCTCGTCAAGTTCATCGAGTGGCTCCAGCTACTCATCGAGCAGTAGTAGTGGTGGCGGAGGTTCCTTCGGAGGCGGACATTCGAGTAGCAGTAGCGGTGGCGGCGGTGGCAGCCGCTCAAGCGGTGGCGGCGGTGGCGGCTCCTTCGGTGGACATCGATAACCTCTCATCTTATCCATTTTCAACAACTATCTAACATCGTATTATATATAAATAATGTATATGAAGAAATTACTTGCAATAGCCATGGTAGCCGTATGCAACATGCCGCTCCTGGCACAGGAAACATACGAGGACACGAAATTGGTGGACAACGACCTCAACGGCACCGCCAAATACGTGGGAATGGGTGGCGCGATGGAAGCACTTGGCGCAGACATCTCCACCATCAGTACCAACCCCGCCGGCATCGGCTTGTTTCGCAAGAGCCAAGTATTGGGTTCGATGGGATTGCTCTTCCAACAAGATGCCAAGGCGTTCTCGCCCGGGCATAAGGTGAATGTCAGTTTTGACCAGGTGGGACTCGTCTATTCCACGCAGGTATCACCTACTTCGTTTGTCAATGTGGGCTTCAATTACCACAAGAGCCGCAACTTCGACCAACTGCTCAATGTCGATGGCAAGCTGGATAATGCCTCACAAAACAAGCTGACCTACCAAAAAGCCCGCAATGATGTGTTTAAGAACGTGAACGACCTTACCTATACACAGGTTGATGCGCTCTATATGCAAAACCTGCTGTATGATAAGGATGACGATGCCTACTACAATTACCCAGCCACGTCGTATCTTTTCAACGGCGCGCCGCGGGGCTATATCGGCGAATACGACTTCAATGTCAGCGGCAACATCAATAACCAAGTGTTCCTCGGAGCGACCTTTGGCATCCATGACGTGCATTACAAGCACTATACTGAGTATTCAGAGAAGTTTGAACCTAACCTCGACAACATTGATGGATTGACCCTTTGCGACGATAGGAAAATCACTGGAACAGGATTCGACATCAAGGCGGGCATCATCGTTCGCCCCGTGGAGGAGTCGCCCTTCCGCATCGGTGCCTACGTACACACCCCAACGTGGTATGACTTGACCACCGAAAACCTAACCAGCCTCACCGATGGCGACGTGCGGGTGTACTCCGCATACGACAACGGCAAAAGACCCACCACCGAGATATACGACTACAAGGTGTACACACCGTGGAAATTTGGCGTGAGCCTCGGCCATACCATTGGCCAGCAGGTTGCCATCGGTGCCACATACGAGTATGCCGACTACAGCAAGATCAACAACCGCATCGTCGATACCGACAGCTATAGCTATGATTGGTACTATGACACTTTCTACAAAAAGACCCATGCTGACAACAACATGAACGACCATACCAAACACACACTCAAGGGAGTGTCTACGGTCAAGGTGGGTGCGGAATACAAGCCAGACCCCTCCCTCGCCATCCGATTGGGATATAACTACCTCTCGCCGATGTTCGACAAGTGGGGCAGCAAGGACGGAAGCGTCCATTCGCCAGGTGTCTATTACGAGTCACAGACCAATTACACCAACTGGAAAGCCACCAACCGCCTGACATGTGGCATTGGCTGGGCGTTGGACAAAAACGTCAATCTCGACGTCGCTTATCAATATTCGGCTCAAAAAGGCGACTTCTATCCCTTCATGAACTATTACGAGAATGGCGTGAGTGGCGCACAGAGCGATGAGGACAACCATTGCGACGCCGTGGAGGTGAGCAACAAGAGACACCAATTATTGTTGACAATTGGTTATCGATTCTAAAGACAAAATGCAAAAAAACATTAAAAGAGAGCAGTTTCATGAAAAAAACTATCGAAAAGATTTGCAAATTGAAAAAATAGAGCTAAATTTGCAAACAGAAAATAAAAATAAGATTAGTTTTTTTAGTGGTTAATTTAGTTTTAGTAAGTATGTTTGATTGACCCCTGTCGTGAGGACAGGGGTCAATTGTTTCATGAAGGGGCGGGCATCCTTTCTTGCTAAAAATCCATAATGCAGATGATATTTTAATTATATTGTGCTTTTATTCGGATTTTTTTCAATAATTTTGCGCCAACTTTATAAGCAAGAATACGTTTTACCAATTGATGAGAAAGTTATTTTTCGCCGTTTTGGCTTGGGTTGGAGCAACAACGGCATTTGCGCAAAGCGGGACAAACTCACCTTATAGCCAATTCGGGCTTGGTACATTGGCAGAGCAGTCAACGGGTTTCAACCGTGGCATGAACGGTGTAGGCATCGGTTTCCGCGAACACAACCAAGTAAACCCACTCAATCCCGCATCATATTCCTCCATCGACTCCCTCACCTTAATCTTCGACGTAGGGCTGTCAGGACAGATCACTAACTTTAAGGAAGGCTCGAAGAAGGTCAACGCCAAGAATGCAGACTTTGAATATGCCGTGGCAGGACTTCGCCTCGCCCGCCATTTCGGGATGAGCTTTGGCATCTTGCCTTTCACCAATGTGGGCTACTCTTACGTTTCCTCGGGGTATGTGAACGACATGAAGACAGCCACTTACACCAACACCTATAACGGTAGCGGTGGCTTTCATGAGATTTTTTTGGGTTTGGGATGGGAGCCCATACGCGGCCTTTCCGTCGGTGTCAACGGCAGTTACCTCTGGGGAAATTACACCAAGTCGCTCGTCAATAATTACAGCGAGGCGTATGCCAGCACCCTTTCCAAGTATTACACGGCCGAAATCCGCAACTACAAGCTTGACTTCGGCATCCAATATACCGCCAAGCTCTCCAAGAAAGACAACCTCACCTTGGGCTTGACCTATACACCAGGCCACAAGATGGGTGCAGATGCCAAATGCCAAGTCATCATGAACAATGTCCAGACAAGCGTTACCGACACCACCAATTATCCCAAGAGCGGCGGCTTAGACCTGGAACTGCCCACCATGATTGGCGCAGGACTGGCATTCACACACGCCAACAAATGGAAGTTGGGACTGGATTACACCCTACAACAATGGTCAAAGACCAACTATCCCGAATATACGGAGGTGAATGGCGCACCCGCATACGTCCTTCATAGCAACTTATTCAAGGATCGCCACAAGGTGACACTGGGCACTGACTATTGCCCCGAAGAGTATGGTCGCCATTTCCTCGGACGTGTACACTATCGCGCGGGCGTGTCTTATGCGACACCTTATTTAAAAATAAACGGCAATGACGGTCCCAAAGAAATCAGTGCCACCGTGGGATTCGGCATTCCCATCATCAATTCTTGGAACAATCGCTCCACCCTTAACATCAGTGCGGGGTGGGTACGTCAAGAGGCAAAGGGATTGATTACCGAAAACACGTTCCGCATCAATATCGGCCTGACATTTAACGAGCGGTGGTTTGCCAAATGGAAGGTAGAATAGTGGGCAATCCCCTCCCCCGTATCATCCCCTGCTTACTGGCTCTATCCCTGTCGTTTATGGCATGTGAGGAGCAAAAAGAGCACACTGCACCCGCCATCTACGACCGCGACTCCGTGGCATCAATGGTGACGTATGGAGTGAATGCGCTCATTTCCGACTCGGGAGTCATCAAGTACCGCATCGTGGCAGAGCGTTGGGAAGTGAACCAGCGACGCAACCCCTCCCGCTGGATATTCGACAAGGGCGTGTTCATGACACAATTCGACGAGAGTTTCCATGTGCAGACATACATACAGGCAGACACCGCATACCACTACGACCGTCTCCGCCTATGGGAACTGCGTGGCAGGGTGCATGTGCTGACCAAGGATGGCCTTGACTTCAAGAGCGAGGAGTTGTTTTATGACATGGGGCAACACGAGTTTTTCTCCCACGTGTTCTCACAGCTTGTCACGCCTGAGCGCACCCTGCAAGGCACCTATTTCCGCAGCGATGAGTACATGCGCAAGTATTATGTTGCCAACAGTAAGGGCTCATTCGAGAAGGGAGATATCATGAACGAGGAAAAAGAGAGCAAGGCCAACAAAGACACGACCACTTTCATGCCCCTCCGACCGCAAGCACAACCGCAACGGAAAATCACCATTACCAATGATTGAAACACCCAACCTACCAACAGACATCATGAACGAATCATGGAAAACGAGGTAAACATATCACTCATCATAGGCATCCTTATCGCCATGGCATTCTCAGCCTTCTTCTCAGGCATGGAAATAGCATTCGTGTCGAGCAACCGGATGCTCGCCGAGATGGACAAAGAGCGGAACACCCTCTCGCAGAAGTTCCTATCCGTATTCTATTCCCACCCCAATGGGTTCGTGAGCACCATGCTTGTGGGCAACAATATCGCATTGGTCGTCTATGGTTTGCTGATCGCTTTCCTATTCGACAACACGATTTTCAAGGGGTTGGATGCCGCCATCACTGTCCCCGCAGACACAATCCTCTCTACCCTCATCGTACTCTTCACGGGCGAATTCCTGCCCAAGACACTGTTTAAGAGCAATCCTAACCAGATGATGAACATATTTGCGTTTCCCGCATACATCATCTATATCATCCTCTGGCCTATCAGTAAGTTTTCCACGTTGCTCTCCAAGATGTTCCTCCGCATGGTAGGCATCCGCATTGCCAAGAAAGATGCGGACGAGGGATTCACCAAGGTAGACCTCGACTATTTAGTCCAATCTACCATCGAGAATGCCAAGGACGATGAAAAGATTGACAATGAGGTCAAGATTTTCCAGAACGCGCTCGACTTCGCAGACCTCAAGGTGCGCGACTGCATGGTGCCTCGCACGGAGATTTTCGCCGTGGAACGTGGTGCCACCCTCGATGAACTCAAGCAGTTGTTCGTAGAGAGCGGCCACTCCAAGATATTGGTTTACGATGAGGACATCGACCATATCATCGGCTATATCCATTCCTCGATGATGTTCAAGAACCCAACAGACTGGCATGACACCATCCTCACCATGCCCTTTGTGCCAGAGACGATGACGGCACAGAAGATGATGCGTGTACTCTTGCAACAGAAGAAATCTATCGGGGTGGTCGTGGACGAGTTCGGGGGCACCAGCGGCATCGTCTCGCTTGAGGACATCGTGGAGGAAATCTTCGGCGATATTGAGGATGAACACGACAACACGCAATACACAGCCTTGCGCAATGACGACGGCGACTATATCCTCTCTGCTCGTTTAGAGATAGACAAGGTGAACGAGATGTTCGACCTCGACCTGCCTGAGAGCGACGACTACATGACCGTGGGCGGCCTAATTCTCAATGAATACCGCAGTTTCCCGAAGCTCAACGAGGTGGTGAAAATCGGGAAATTTGAATTCAAGATCGTCAAGAATACCATGACGAAAATCGAGTTGGTACAATTGCATGTGGCAGGAAAATGAAACAAAAGCCCTGCGTTTTACTCTTTTTCGTCCGTGTCAATAGCCTCAATTCTCATTTTTTAAGGCGAAAATTCCTTAGTTTCATATCTTTTTATTAATTTTGTACGCTTTTTTGATATTATATACGATTATTATTAAAACAACTAAACAAATAAAATGGCAGCAATTGGAAAAATCAGAAGCTGGGGACCAGTATTGGTAAGTGCCATAGCACTGGCCCTATTCGCATTCATCGCCGAGGAGCTGTTCCGCTCGTGCGAGTCCACTCGTAACGACCAACGTCAGCAAATCGGCCAAGTCATGGGAGAAAAAATTAATGTTCAAGACTTCCAGAAACTCGTCGATGAGTACACAGAAGTCATCAAGATGCAACAAGGCACCGAACAACTGAACGAAGACCAGATGAACCAAGTGAAGGATATGGTCTGGAATTCCCTTATCCAAAACAAGCTCATCGAAAGTGAAGCCAAGAAGTTAGGCTTGACCGTGACCGATGCCGAGTTGCAAAACATCTTGAAGGAAGGCACCAACCCCATGCTCATGCAGACACCTTTCGTGAACCAACAGACAGGAAGATTTGACGTGAATGCCCTCCAGCGTTTCCTTGCCGACTACAAGAAGAACGCCAATCCACAGATGGGAAAGCAATACGAGACACTCTATCGCTACTGGAATTTCATCGAGAAGCAACTGCGCCAGCAGACCCTCGCCCAGAAATACCAGGCATTGCTTGCCAACTGCCTCCTCTCCAACCCCGTGGAAGCCAAGCTCGCGTTTGACGCCGAGAACGAGGAGAGCCAGATCCAACTGGCAGCCTTCCCCTATTCAAGCATTGAGGACGGTAAGATTGAGGTCTCTGAAAGCGAATTGAAAGCCAAGTACGATGAGATGAAAGAGCGTTTCAACCAGCCCATTGAGACACGCGACGTGAAGTATGTGGACATACAGGTGGATGCCTCTCCCGCTGACCGCGCCGCCTTGCAAAAGGACTTCGCCACCTTCGCCAAGCAACTGGCAGAGGAGGAAGACCCCTCCAACGTGGTGCGCCGCGCCACATCCCTCGTCAGCTACCTCGGCATCCCCGTGGCAAAGGAAGCCTTCCCAAGGGACATCGCACAACGGTTAGACTCCATGGCCGTGGGTTCTGTCTATGGTCCCATGGAGAACAAGCCCGACAACACGCTCAACCTCATCAAGCTCGTTGCCAAGCAACAATTGCCCGACTCCGTGCAATATCGCCAGATTAGCGTAGGGGGAACGGATGTCGCCGATGCCCACAAGCGCGCCGACTCCATCTTCAACGCCCTCAAGGCTGGCGGCGACTTCGAGGCAATTGCCAAGAAGTACGGTCAGGATGGTGCCAAGAACTGGATGGTTACCAGCCAATACCAGAACGTGCCTTCCATGGATAGCGACACCAAGAACTACATCACCAGCCTCAACACCATGGCTGTGAACGAATTGAAGAACATCGAGTTGCCCCAAGGCAATATCATCGTACAAGTCCTTGACAAGCGCAATTTCATCAACAAGTATACCGCTGCCGTGGTGAAGAAGACCATCGACTTCTCCAAGGAAACCTACTCCACCGCTTACAATAAGTTCAGCTCCTTTGTCAGTGCCAACCAAACAGAGGACGACATCGTGAAGAATGCACAGAAGAACGGTTATCAGGTGAAGGACCTTCGCGACATCAGCACCGCACAGCACAACCTCGCCGGCATCCACGGCACACGCGATGCCTTGAAATGGGCGTTTGAAGCCAAGGAGGGCCAGGTGTCTCCGATGTATGAGTGTGGCGACAACAACCGCCTACTCGTTGCCATGGTAGACAAGATTCACCCCATTGGCTACCGCACATTGAAGGACGAGCAAGTGTCGGAATATGTGAAGTCGGAAGTCATCAAGGACAAGAAAGCAGCCCAGCTTGTCGAGAAGGCAAAGGGCGTGACATCCATCGATGCCGCCAAGGCTAAGGGTGCCAACGTCTCCGACGTGAACCAGGTGACATTCTCCGCCCCGGTGTTCGTTCCCGCTACGGGAGCCAGCGAGCCCGCATTGAGCGGTGCCGTGGCAACGACGGCCAAGGGCAAGTTCTCCGCAGAGCCTGTCAAGGGCAACGCCGGTGTCTATCTCTTCCAAGTGGTTGACAAGACAAAACGTCCCACCAAGTTCGATGCCAAGGCACAGGAGCAGACCCTTCGCCAGAAAGCCATGCAATACGCCAGCGGCTTCACTAACGAACTGTACCAGAAGGCAAACATTGTAGACAATCGTTATCTGTTCTTCTAAACATCCATACAGTCAAAAGAATCGGGGAACCTGCCAATGCAAGTTCCCCGATTCTTTCTTTTATATCTATGCCAACTTAATAATCCTCTTCCTCCTCGCTGACATCCTCCGCCTCAAGGCTCAACACCTCGGGGTCTGTCTCAAAGGTTGTGCGATAGCTTTCCTCCGCCAACTTGTCCTCATCGAAGTCATCGTCCTCGTCGAGGTCGGCATATCCGCTATCTTCATCTTGCAGATCCTCATCGAGTTCATCGTCCTTGTCATAATCGTCATCATCGTCGTCATTATCATACTTCGACTTAGGCTTCGGCGCCTCGGGCTTCTCCTTGGCGAAAATCGCCTCTATCCACGTGCCCTTGGGTATCTCCAGCACGTCAAACCCGTCTGCCACCTTCTTCTCATACATGCTGCCAGCCTTGCGGAGGCGGTTTTTGGGTAGCGTGGTGGTGCTGATGTCAAAGCCGCTCTCGATGATGTCGCGGATGCTTTGCGACAGCGACTCCCAGCCGCCACCGAAGTTACGGTTGATGACTTCCAGCAATTTCGCTGCCGAGATATGGCGGATGTTCTCGTAAGTGAGGTCGGTAACCCTCATGATGGGGCGTTTCTTGATGGCCCACTTCACCTTCGTGGTCTCGTCAAGTTTCACCATGCCCACCTTGAAGCCTCGGCCCTCGTATTTCTTAATCACCTCCGGTTTATCCACCTTGACCTCCTCCAACTCGAAAGCCGTGCGGATGATGTCGCTGTAATGGCGCAAATTGTCTTTGAGGTCAGCGTCTTTCTCCGCCGCTTCCCACATTCTGAACACGTCATTTTCCTGGATGTCCCAAACATTGCTCTTCGTTAGCGTCTTCAGGGTCAAGAATCCTTTATTCTTTTGTTTCATATATGAAAGATTGTTTTTATATGTGTGTAGATTCCTCCGATAAGGGGGTTAAAACATTATTATATCGTCTTTATAGCTGCAAAATTACAATATAATATTTAATATGCAAGAAAATAGTAAAATAATTTTTCCTTGGCTCAAAATTCAATATGGGTTTTTATTCGTAACTTTGTACGGTAAAAAAATAATGAGCAACAGGAATCATGAGCAGAAAGAGAAAACCATTACCCATATTCGAGAGCGTAACCATCACAGACGTGGCGGCAGAGGGAAAGGCACTCACACGACTGACCATCCCCGCCCACGACGGCACCGAGGAGTCGCAACTCGTCGTCTTCGTCCCATGGTGTGTGCCAGGCGATGTCGTCGACCTGCAAATCCGCAAGAAGAAACACCATTACGCCGAGGCGGAGGCCATCCGCTTCCGCCAATACAGCCCCACAAGGGAAACGCCGATGTGCCGGCATTTCGGCATCTGCGGCGGTTGCAAGTGGCAGATGCTCCCCTACCCCCAACAATTGGAGGTGAAGCAGCGGCAGGTCTATGACCAACTCACCCGCATAGGGCATCTCACGCTGCCCCAGCCTGGCAGTGGCGAAGTGGATGGCACCATGTTCAAGCCCATCCTCGGCTCTGTCAAGACGCGCGAATACCGCAACAAACTCGACTTTGGCGCCTCCAACCGCCGCTACCTCACACGCGAGGAAATCGCCAGTGGCATGGAATATGCCCGCGATGCCCTCGGCTTTCACATCACGGGAGCATTCGACAAGGTGCTTCCCATCGACGAATGCTGCCTCATGGACAGCCTCCACAACCGCATCCGCAACGAAATACGCGACTATGCCCTCGCTAATGGCATCTCCTTTTTCGACCTTCGGCAACAAGTGGGGCTGCTCCGAGGCGTGGTTATCCGCAACTCCAACACGAGCGAATGGATGGTCATCGTGCAGTTTAAGTTCGACAAGGCGGGCGAGATGCCACCCGAAGCGGAGGCACTCTTACAACATATAGCCACGCAATTTCCACAGGTCACATCGCTGATGTGGGTAGACAACCAGAAATGCAACGACACCTTCGGCGACCTCGACGTGCATACCTTCCAAGGCAACGACCACATCTTTGAGACGATGGAGAGGCTTCGGTTCAAGGTGGGTGCCAAGAGTTTCTACCAAACCAACACCGAACAGGCGTACCATCTCTATGCCGTGGCAAGGGAGCTGGCATTCTCCAACAGCGACCATTCCACGGGAGAGGAAGGGAAACCGCTTGTCTACGACCTCTATACGGGTACGGGCACCATCGCCAACTTCGTGGCAGACAGGGCGCGGAAGGTCATCGGCATCGAGTACGTACCCGAAGCCATCGCCGATGCCAAGGTCAATTCCGCCCTCAATGGCATCGACAACACGCTCTTTTTCGCGGGCGACATGAAGGACTTGCTCACAGATGAGTTCATCGAAGAGCATGGGAGACCCGACATCATCATCACAGACCCACCGCGCGCCGGTATGCATCCCGACGTGGTGGAGACCATCCTGCGGGCAGCACCGCAGCGCATCGTCTATGTCAGTTGCAACCCCGCCACCCAAGCCCGCGACCTTGAGCGACTCTGCCAAGACTATCTCATCCGCATCGTGCAGCCCGTTGACATGTTCCCACACACGCCCCATGTGGAGAATGTCGTCCTCTTGGAGCGAAAAGGAGACAAAGGGGAATAAGCCGATAATGTCAATAATTTTTCATCAAACTGGCTCAAATGAAGGCCAGTTTTTTGTTTCGACCATCATTTGGGCGAAAAAACGCCCGTTTTTGGCGTTTTCCGCAAGTCGTTGATTATCAATCACTTACCCATAACCCATCAATCCCATCCCTTCCCAAAGGGCATAAATCCTGCATAAACACCCCGTTTTAACATTTTTTGGGCGGCATCCGCGACCCATAAATGCCACATTTACCAATGACGGATGCGGCATCCACCGGCGACGGATGCCGCCCAAAAAATGTTAAAGGCATATTATAGTCCGAAATAATCGGATAAACCAGACGATTCAGGCCATGCAACCGCTTGTCGTCATTCTATTTCATCATTTTTCCCGACACTCTTTTTGTCCGCATTTTTCATAGCAATTACAGTCATCATCTATGGAAACGGAAAGTCATCCCAACCATCATTCTGCCTGTGTAAAGAATTGGATAAGGAAGACATCATCCACCAAAAAAGGTACGGAAACCATTTCCCGTACCTTTTCTTTTATGACAATTGTCTATCTTTGGATTTGCTTACATGATACTGACCACCGCGCGGCGGTTGTATGTGTTGGGTGTCAAGGTATCCGTACCACCCTCGGAGACAATCTTGATGTTGTCGCGGCTCACGCCCATCTTCACGAGTTCGTCGGCGATAGCCTCTGCCCGTTTCTGGCTGAGGGCGTTATTGATCTCCGCGTTACCCGTCTTGGAGTCGGCATAGCCTGTGATGACAATCTTCTTATTGTTGTCCTTGGCAAGTTTCACAAGGTCTTTCACGTTCTGCAAGTCGCTCGGATTGGCAACGGTAGCCTCGCCGATGTTGAAGAAGACCGACACGGGAGCGGCAAGCACCTCGGTCTTGTTGACCACCTTCTCCACCGTCTTGACCTCGGGCTTCTGGTTAGCGAGTTGGCTCTTCAGCGAGTTGATCTCGTCTTGCTTGGCTTTCAACTGTGCATTGAGTGCGTCGAGTTGGCTCTGTGAGAGAGCCTTTGGCTGCTTGGCACGCACGCTATTGTCGAAGTCATCAATCTTGTCGTTGAAGAAATACTTGATACCAACTTGCAATTTCCAGCAATTCGACCAGTCCATGTTGGTGGCATACGTCTCTGTGGGATAAGCCCCATTCACCTTATACATAGAGAAGACGGGCACATTGTTGTTGTCAACGCCGTTGTAAGTCAGGATGCGGTTGCCGTTGGAGACGGTATTCGTCTTGGGGATGCCCCAGCCCGAATTGATGAGGTTGCCTACGTTCAGGAAGTCGAGGCTTGCCTGGAACTTGTGTGTGGTGGCACCAATGCGGAAGGCGAAGTCCTCGGCGATGCGCAAGTCAAACTGGTGTACCCACGGCGCGCGGGCAGCGTATGCCTCGGCATATTCGCCCTTGTGGTTCTTCAGGTAGCTATCCTGGTTGACAAAAGCCCAGAATGCGGCCCGCTGTGTGGCATCATTCACAAAATTGCCGTCGGCATCGATGGAGCCAATCTGTATCTCATTGTCGTTGGCGGGGATATACATGAGGTCGTTGCTCAGTCCGTCGCCGTTCATGTCGTTGGTATAGCAGAAGCTGTAGCTGCCGTACTTATATCCCGTGTAGAACAAGTTGAGGTGTGTGCCGCGAAGCAGTCCCTTGTGGCGGAAGGGGATGTAATAGTTGACAGACGCGATCACCTTGTTGGGGATGACATACTGCGAGCGTTGCACGGTGGCGTTGTTGGGGCCATCGACCGTAATCATGCCCTGCCATGTGGAGACGGGATCTGAACCGGGCATACCCGATATTTCCTTCATTTCGGTATGGGTGTAGGCCATCATGATGTTCAAGTCCTTGACGGGCTCGGCGTTTAACGTCACGTTGGCTGTATATCCATGTCCTTTGGAGGTGTTGGTCAGCATGACCGCATTCTTCCCTTTCACGATGTTATATGTAGAGGGGTATCTCAAGCGGTTATCAGCACCGGCAAACCGTTGCCACGTGTCATCGGGATTCATGATGTTGATGTTGTCGATGGTCACGGCGTTGATGTTCTTGGTATAGATGAATTCTCCCGTAAGGGTCAATGGGAAGGAGACGGGCAAGCGATAGTCCACTGCAATCGAAGACTTCCATACTTGCGGCATCTTGAAGTCGGAATCCACGCCGGAGATCTTGCTTCCTGCCACGTGATAGTTCTCATTGGTGGTGGGAACGCCTGTCTTCTGGATTAACTCGTCCACGGTGGTGATCATCTTGCCAGCGAACTGGTCGAGCTCGGCATCACGATAGGTCACCACACCGACGGGGCGACCATCGCTATCTTTGCCAGCCTTGTACTTCGTACCATAGACTTGCGTCAACTGCACCATGGAGGCGTTGGTGGGCATGTTGGTGAAGAACACCAATGGCAGGCGTCCCGTGAAGATGCCCGTACCGCCACGCACCTTGAGGGTCTTGTCGCCTTTCACGTCCCAGGTGAATCCCAAACGCGGGGAGATCTGCCAATTCGACTTGGGCCAGAGGCCGGTGTCCACCTTCTTGCCGTCGCGGAAGTCAAGGGCATAGATGGCATTGTTGCGCTGTAGGTCTTTATTGTCGAACATGAGGTTGTCGAAACGTGCGCCGAAAGAGAGTTTGAAGCGGTCGGTCATGTTCCATTCGTCCTGTGCATAGAGGCCCAACTGGTTGAATGTGACCTGTGCATTGGGGTTGGAAACGCCATTGAAACCGTAGGTGAATGCCACTGTCTCCGGTGCCGCTCCCGACAGGAACTCATCCAGTGAGCGATAGCGGTAATAGCCCGTACCCTCGCGCATGTAAGCATTGTTGGCATATTGGTGCTCAAAATTCACACCGGCGGTAATCTTATGCTTGGGGAGGTAGAATGTGAAGTTGTCGGTGATGTTGGTTATCTTGTTGTGTACACCATTATTATACGAGAAAAGCTCATAGCCAGCCGACATGTAAGGCTCCAAAATCTGGTTGCCATCGGCGTTCAGGCCATTCATGATGTCGATGAATGGGAAGATGGAAGAGTTGCTGCCACGCACATCCTCGATGTTGGTATAGGTGAAGAGCAACTGGTTAGAGATGCTATTGGTGAAGCGGCTGTTCAAGTCGGCAGACCAAGACTGCACCTTATTCTCCATCGAATACATGGAATTGGCGAAAGCCATGGACTGGGTTCCCACGCGGTAGGTGTTGTTCAGACGGGCTGCGGAGCCAGAGAGGAAGTCGGCGGAGTTGCCATTGGGGGCATTCCATGCCACATTCTTCGTGTTGTTGAAACGCACGGCGAGGTGGTGGCGGTCTGTGATATTCCAGTCTACACGCGCCAGAACCTTCTCATTCGATTCGTCGGCGGGGAAATTGGTGTACGACCCAGGGTCGTAACCGTATGTGTTAACCAGGTAATTGTAGGCTTTCTGCATATCGGAGAGCGTCGTGCGCGACACCATACCACCGGCAGCCTCGCCATCTTGACGGGCACGATACTTAATGACCTCGCCGGGAATGACCTCCTTCTCGTAATTGACGAAGAAGAAGAGCTTGTTTTTCCAGATCGGACCACCCAAGGTGAAGCCATACGTCTTATGGGCTTCGTCGGCACGGGCGCCGAGATCGATATGGTTGATGCGGTTGCCACGCAAGTCTTGGTCGCGGTAATAGACATACGCCGTACCCTTAAAGGTGTTGGTACCCGACTTGGTAATGGCATTGATGCCACCGCCAATGAAATTTGTCTGGCGCACATCGAAAGGAGCAACCACCACTTGGACCTCCTCGATAGCATCGAGCGAGATGGGATTACCGCCACCGGGGAGGTTGGCAGACAGGCCGAAATTGTTGTTGAAGTTGGCACCGTCGATGGTGAAGTTCGTGGAACGTCCGTCGCCACCCGCAAAACTCATACCATTAGCGTAGGGTGAGAGCTTGGCGATGTCGCTGATGCCACGTGTCACCGTAGGCATACTCATCATCTGTAAGTTGGAAATGTTGGTGGTAGCACCTGTCTTCTCTGCGGCGAACTTGGAGGCGGCAGCGGTGATTAACACCTCATTCAACTCGTTAGCATCCTCTGAAAGCCAGACGGAGAGGTTGTAGGTCTCACCCAACTGGAGTGTAATCTCCTTGAGAACCTTGGTCTGGTACCCAATGTAAGAGACTGTGACCGAGTAAGGACCGCCCGTGCGCATACCTTGGATGTCGAATCGTCCGTCGCTATTCGTAACGGTAGCGTAACGGGTACCCGAAGGTTCATGGACGGCCTGCACCGTGGCTCCGATGATGGCTACCCCATCGGGCGTGGCTTCAGTTACCTTACCTGTCATGGTAGACGTGGTAATCTGTGCGACCATGGTGGTGAACACCATCATTGCCGCAACCAGAAAGAATAATCTTTTCTGCATGTCGTTTGAAATAATATTGATTAATAAAAATAATAACGTTATCTTTCGAGTGCAAAAATACGCAAAATAAATATAATAATGTTATAATTACACCTAAAAAAGACAATTTTATTGATGAGAATGCCAAATATGCTTGATTTTACCCCGTATTGCCATGAAATCCAACAAACACACCAGCAACAACAGGCCCATGCCAACGAGGAGGGACATAGACATGGTAGCGGGCTCCATACCGGGGTATAGAGTCTCGATGACACCCAAGTAATAATCCCGGACAAACCACAATGCCACCAAGGACACAAGCAGTACTAACACATTCAACACCACGGCAAGCAGGATATATGGGCGTGACACCTGTGAGGGCGAATAGCCTATGAGAAGGAGGTTTTCCAGTTTGTCGGCATTCTTTTGCACCAACAGATAGATGCTCAACATCAAGATGTAAAAGCTCAATGCCGAGATGAGCAGGCCTATCACCATGACTACAATCACCATCATGCGGAGGAAAAACAGGGTCTTCTCGGCATCAAGGTTGCCATTGTCCACTTCATATCCATGTCCTTCGAGATATTGGGCGATATTTTCATGGGCGGCATTCCCCGTTTCCATGATGATGCGAGAGGGACGGGGAGGTTCGGAGTTGGCATAATAGCCATTGCTCCAGTCCATGAATGATTGCGGAACGAGGATGGCATTCAGGCGGTTGGAAAAGCCAATGACCTTACCCTTATAACGCCCCTCATGCCCATTGCCTTGGATAAAAATGTCGAAATCGACCATACTCAATAACCCCTCGCTTACCTTGGGCAGCGAATGGCTCTGGGCAAAGCCAAAATTATACATTGTTATATAGGTACGCGGGAGGATGACGGGTACATTCTGGTCCCCCTCATGATACTGCCACTGCCGAGGGTCGATGTCAACAAACTCATCGGGAACGCTCTCAAAAGATAGCTCCGCATTGAGAATCCTCTTTCCATGAATGCCCAAAAATGCGTCAACCTTGTAGTTGGCAGAGGAAAAGATGCCCAAGGACTTCACGAAAGGCTGGCTCCGCAACTCCTCCACCTCGTCCGTCGAAAACGAATTGGACCGCCCGGAAAGGGCGGCGGCATTCACCTGCTTGTTGACTACCATAAACGACCCTTTCAGGAAACTGTCATCTGCGGTGAAAAGCTGCCTGATGTCGTGATATGCCTGAACGCAGAGCAAGACGATGAACATGCCCAAGAGGTTGGCGAAGAAGAATCCTGCCAATTGATGGATGCTCATGTGTTCACGAAGTAATTTCCAAACCTGTCCCATCTTTTTTAAAGGTAATAGGGTAAAAAGGTAATAAAAGGCTGGCGCATAGTTTTCAAATCTTCATCTCTTTATAAATGAACAACCTCGCTATATCGCATGTCAAAATGCTTACCAATGCTCGTCACGATGACACCGGCACCTTGCCTTTGAACCTCTTCCATCATGATAACTCCCATAGATGCCGCATGGGCATCGTCTAAATGGCTAATGGGCTCATCGGCAAGGAGGAAGTCGAATGGCTGTGCCAAGGCGCGAATCATCGCCACACGTTGCTGCTGGCCAAACGACATCATGCCCACCTTCGCGTCCATCTTGTCACCAATGCCCATTCGCACAAACCACTTCCCCACCTCCTCACGGCTTTTCCATTGGGTAAGGCGATTCTTTACCTCAATATTCTCCCACGCCGTCAATTCGGGAAACAGGCGCAATTCCTGGAAAAGGCAACTGACATGGCGGCGGCGGACAGCAGTCCAGCCAGCCACCGTAAGCCGCCGCACATCGCTGTCGTCAAAGAAAATATTTCCTTGGTAATCCCGACGATAACCCAGCAGGTAGCTACAAAACGTACTCTTGCCCTTGCCGCTACCTGCCTCGACAAGATACGTCTCGCCTTTCTTGAACTCCAGATGCCGCCCCCAAACACCGGAGGGCATGTCAGGGATGCCCACAAACACATTCGGACATACATCTTGGAACCGTATAACATCCATCCGCCAATACTCTTTATAAAAAAACCTGATATGGAAAACATACCAGGGCAAAAAACAGTGATTCCGTTGGGATTCGAACCCAAGACCCACAGCTTAGAAGGCTGTTGCTCTAATCCGACTGAGCTACGGAACCAAATGGTGTGCAAAAGTAATATTTTTATTGGATATAGACATTTTAACACCTTGACAATCCACAATGTTTAGGATTATTTAACGAAAAGGGCGGAACAGCTTAATGACATTCCATTAAAACCGAGCGGAATGACAATGTCGCCACAATTATATAACAAAACAAAGAAAAAATGAAAAAAGTTGGGGTTTCCATAAAATAATGATGGGTCTAAAGTGTCTTATATATAGATGTACCCCAATAATGAGGTGCAAATATGGATAGACTGATATGCTTGAACAGAGAATACTTGAACAGCTTTTCCGACAAAACTACAGGGAGATGACTCATCTGGCCAGGGTCTTGCTGGGTAATGTCGAAGAGGCAGAGGACGTGGTACAAGACATTTTCTTACGAGTGGCCCGCAGTGACATTCCACCCAAGAACGCAAGTTACCTGCTGTCCGCTGTTCGCAATGCGTGTCTGAACAGAATTAGACAGATGCAGATACACGATAAAGTAAAGGGCTTGATGCCCATACAGGATGATGCCGACCTCCAACCCATTGACAAACGGTTGGAACGGCTCGACGACATTGCCGCCTACGTGGACGGTCAACTGGATGAAACGCACCGTAGCATTTTCCACCTCCGTTTCGACGAAGACCTGACCGTATGCGAGATTGCCCGTCGGCTTGGCCTGAACCCGAATACCACCTACAAGTATCTCATGCAAGGCATCCAGCAAATCAGACTTCACTTCGAGAAACATTAAAACGACAACAACAATGGAAACGAACAACATCCGCCAGCTACTGGAAATGCTCGACAACCCAGAAGCATACACCGAGCAGGAAATCCAGGACATCATCAACCGTGATGAAAATACCCGCGAAACCTACCGCCTGATGATAGAAGCCAAGCGTAGTAGCCGACATCGCCAAAGCCATACACCTATCGATATAGATGCCGCATGGCAACATTTCAACCAAAAACTCCAGCCTAAACGGCAAGGTCTTGGATGGATGAAGATAGCTGCCTCTTTCATCGGCGTACTATTTGTATCGGGCATCGCCTTTGCAGCTATACACATTGTGCGGCAAAACCAAAAGCAGGAGGCTCTGCAAACTGAGATTATAACAAAAGAGACTCAATCCGCCAATACCGTCCCTGCCGATACGCTTGTCAAAGATACCGTCATCGTACAACCTGTCATCTACGACAACATCCCATTAGAGAAGATGTTGCCAGAGATAGCCACGCACTACAATGCCAAGGTTGCATTCGTCAACGACGAAGCCCGTGGACTCCGATTCCGCTTTGTGTGGAATCCGCAGCTGGGCATTGAGCAGGTTGTCAGCGACCTAAACCAGTTTGAGCGTCTGACCGTCACACTGAAGGATAACCAAATCATCGTTGAATAGTCAACTGCCATGAACAGACATTTATTGCTCATTTTTCTTGCCTTGCTGCTGCCTGTCAGTATTCTGGCACAGAAACGCATCTCTCACGAATATAATAATGTGTCGCTCTCCGATGCGTTAAAGCAACTCGCAGGGCAGCAGACCGACTACACCATCATGTTCCTCTACAACGAATTGGAGGATTTCCGCATTACCACCACCGTCAGCCGCAAGACGTTGCCCGATGCCATCCAGCAGATGATAGGCTTCTATCCTATTCGCATGACTGTGGACGACAGCAACCCCAAGGGAAAGAAAATCTTTGTGGAGTGTACCCACAAGGCAGACCGACACCTGACGGGAACCATCATCGATGAACTGGGGCAGCCTATAGCGTATGCCAATATCGCCATCCTCAATCCCACAGACTCCACCCTACTCTGTGGTGGTGTCAGCAACGAAAGTGGTTATTTCGTTATCCCATACGAACAGGCACAAGTTCTCGCCCGCATCTCCTACGTCGGTTACAAGACCATCTACAAGATATGTGACCAGCCAGAAGTGGGAACAATACGGATGCAGTTAGACAACTATACATTGAAGGGCGTTGTGGTAAAAGGCGAGCGTCCATTAATCACAATGAAGCATGGCATCCTGACAGCTAACATAGCCAACACAGAACTCGCGAATGTGGGAGATGCCCGCGATGTTTTGAGTCGTCTGCCATTGCTGAATGTGAGCGACGAATCAATTGAGGTTTTTGGCAAAGGCTCCCCTCTCATCCTTATTGATAACAGAAAGATACGTGACGCATCGGAACTCCAACTACTACGGAGCGACAATATCAAGACCATACAGATTATCACAATGCCTGGAGCAGAATACGGTTCCACCATTCGTTCGGTCATCAAGATCCAGACCAAACAGAAATTCATCAAAGGATTGAGTGGGACGCTGGCAGGACGGATTGAGGCAAAGCGCATCTGGCAGGAACTGGCACAGGCCAACCTGAGTTACAGTTGGGGTGACTGGCAACTGTTCGGCAGTGCCTATATCTACGACGGCGGCACACGCAACTACCGACAAAACGGCTCAACATTCGATTGGGCTGGCACACAAAACAACAGCATCCTACACACCGCCACAGAAAACCAAACCTTCACATCGAAGAATGCAAGGGGCGGATTCAACTACAACAGGGAAGGTCAGTCTTTTGGAGGCTACTATCACTATGTGAACTCGCCCATCACCTTCGACAGCCACGGATCTGAAGAGGACCATGTGGCAAACAAGGATGATCTGGATATAGGAGACCATATACATAACCTCTCACGAGCAGAACGGCACACCGTCTCCACATACTATGACTACCAGATACGCGATGACAAACATTTCCATTTCGACGGTAGTTATGTTCATACATGGCATCATGCCGACAACCTTACAAGCAACACCTACGCAGACTATACCATTAATGTTCCCTCACAAACAGGTATGCACTCTACTCTTTGGGCAGGCAAGATCTATTATCAGTTTCCACTTCTGACAGGACAAGTAAACGTTGGAACAGAGGATAGCTACACTTTCAACCATCAGCAGTATACAATGTTGAATAACAAGGTTAGCACATATATCCCTTCATCAAAGAACGAGAGTAGGCAGTACGCATACGCAGCATTTGCCACCTTCACAAAAGATTTCGGGAAACTCACTCTGAATGTAGGGCTCAGATGGGAAAACATTAAATTCGACTATTACCAGAATGATGTGAAAGATTACGATGTGAGCCGCAATCAGTCCTCGCTATCTCCCGACCTTTCGTTGTCATGGCAGTTCAATAAAGAAACTTCGATGGCGCTTGACTATAAGCAATTCATTGTTCGTCCCGCCTATCAGCAGCTCCGTTCATCACTTCTCTATGTCAGCCCATACGAAGTTGAGGGCGGCAATCCGACACTCGCCGACTGCTACAACTATGCAGCATCATATATGTTCGGTTGGAAAGGGCTTATCCTCGATGTCGGCTATACATATAAGAAGGATGCCTATGTCTATACGAAGGAACACTACAGCCAAGATAGCCCTCAACTAATATTCTCTACCCACAATGAAGACTATTCCCTGCTGACTGCCTACATTTCCTTTTCACGTACCATTGGCTTATGGAAACCAACCATCACCACTGGTGTCAACAAACAATGGCTTACGATGTACGGTGACGATTATAGTCGTCCCATCTGGGAGTTTGCTTTCAAAAACATGCTGATACCTAATAAGGACTGGCTGATAACCTGCGACATTACTGGTCTTACGCGAGGTCACGAAATGGCTAATGATTTTCACAGCCGTTGGGGCATTGACGTCTCTGTCCGTCGCTACTTCCTGAACAAGCGACTGCAAATCAATCTTTCTGCCAACGACATCTTCCATACACGTAACCAGGAGTGGTCAATACAAGCAAGAGATGTTGTGGCCTATAAATACAGCAATCAGGATTCACGAAAACTGATGCTCAGCATCACCTATTCCTTCAACCCCAAGAAGAGCAAGTATAAAGGAACATCAGCGGGTGAAGCTGAATCAAAAAGACTCTGACAGAAATCTCTCTCGTTTTACGGGCAGTCGCCGGTCTCGTTACCGACGCTGCCCCCAATAAGGAAGCTGAATGAATTTGGAACTATAAACATGGAACGACAAAAAAGGTAAATTTTTAGTCGTTTGGTAGATGGGGGATATTCTCCCTATACAATCAAATGAGTCATTCCCTAAACGACTCTATATTTTTTCAGCTTTTCTGGGCAGATATTGGATGAAAAATCGTATCTTTGCCAAGTATCCGAACATAAAACATCAATTGGAGAAGGGCAAAGAGTAGACATGGTACGTTTATGGGGGCTGTTCATATACTTGTTTATGCCATTGCAGACAGACGCCATGGTGGGCAAAGACACCGACCTATTGGACAAAGTGTTTGGCTATGCTGCCCACATCGATACCACATCCCATGACTCCATTGTCAAGTACAGCTACCAAAAATTCTTCATCAGCACCGACAGGCGCAACTTCACCTTACTGGCTGTCCCTTCCCTTTATGCCATTGCGCATGGCGACACAAGGCAGTTCGTGGGTGAAAGGTACGACAGGATTGTATTCGACAACACCATCCAATCGGAGGCTGGGCAGATCTTGGAGATCAATTCTATCCCACACCACAGGCGTACTTTGACCACCCTCTTGAAATATCTGATGCCAAGAATCTATCATGTCACCCTCATCAAGGATCACATCCTGTCGCCTTTCCACCGTGAAAACAAGAAACTATACAAATACCATGTATATCACCTTGACAACGGGAATGCCAAAATCACCTTCAAGCCCAGAATTGATAATACACAGCTGGTGCGTGGTGCCGCCATCATCGACCCCGGCACAGGAAGGGTCATTGAGACAGAGATAAGCGGCGAACATGACATGATACGCTTTCGTTTGACACTGAACATGGGAAAAGAGGGACTGATGTCTCTTGTCCCTTCTTTCTGCCGATTGGAAAGTAAGTTCGCATTCATGGGCAACAAGCTCCATGCGAACTATTCAGTTTTCTTACAAGACAGCATCCTCTCGCAAGACTCCATCAAGACCATGCCACAAGATGTAGCCATGGAACTGGTAAGGGCTGAACCACTGGCTCCCGCCGAACAAGCCGTCATGGATGAGTACCAGGAAAGACAGACACCCCAAGACACCATCCCACGTGCGGAAAGGAAAAAAAACATTGCGAAAACTATCTTATGGGATTATGTCGGCGATAAGCTTATCAATAGAATCAGGTCTGACTTTGGCAATAATAAGCAGGGATATATTCGCATTGACCCACTTCTAAACCCTCTCTATCTGGGATATAGCTCACGACGGGGTGTCGTGTATAAGCAGAAAATTCGCTTCAGCTACGTCTTTTCACCCAACAGTGACCTTTTCCTGGAATTGCGGGCTGGCTACTCCTTCAAGCAACACCTATTCTATTATAACATTCCCCTCGAATTTTATTACAATAGAAAACATAATGGAGCCATCATCATGGAACTCGGAAATGGCAACCGCATCTCCACATACGAGATTATCAATGCCATGAAAATGGAATATGGCGACTCTCTAAAATGGGACAACCTCAAGTTGGACTTATTCAAGGACACATATCTAAAATTATTAAACACATACGATGTCAATGACCAATTCAGTTTTGAAGTAGGAATGCTTTATCACAAGCGCGAAGCCGTGGATAAGGAAGCATTCAGGATGGCCAATCGCAAATCCACTTATAACACCTTCTCACCATATCTTTCCCTGCAATATCGACCAACAGGATGGCGCGGACCTATCTTAACACTCGATTATGAACGAGGCTATGAAAACTTCCTAAAGTCAACGGTATACGAGCGATGGGAGTTCGATGGCTCCTATATCCATCCATTGAGCAGAATCCGCTCAATATCGATGCGAATAGGCATGGGACTATACACAAACCGAGACTCTAAGCAATACTTTTTGGATTTTACGCACTTTCGTGAAAATAACATCCCCGGAGGATGGCGAGATGACTGGAGTGGTGAATTTGAGTTACTTTCAAGTGAATGGTATAATGCCTCACGTTATTATCTTAGGGCAAATATGACTTACGAATCACCATTGCTTTTGTTGACTCATACTCCATGGATAGGACATTTCATAGAACTTGAACGGATTTATGTCAGTGGATTGTCTGTCAAGGACTTATCTAATTATTTTGAGTTCGGCTATGGCTTTACGACTCGTTGGCTGTCAATAGCCACTTTCGTTGCCATGCGTGAAGGGAAATATGACGGTTTCGGATGCAAGTTTGGAGTGGAATTATTCAGAAAATGGTAAACTAATACAATTTTATAAAACAATGAAAAGCAAATTAAAAGTATACAAGGCGAGCGCAGGGTCTGGAAAGACTTTCACTTTGGCAATTGAATATATTAAATTGCTGATTAACAATCCCACCTCATATCGTAACACACTTGCGGTTACTTTCACCAATAAAGCCACGGAGGAGATGAAGATGAGGATTTTGAGTCAACTGTATGGGATATGGAAACAGATGCCCGACTCCCAAAATTATTTAGAGAGAATAGTCAGCGACTTACATGTTGGCCCTACATTCGCATCAAAACGAGCAGGGCAAGCCCTATCGTTACTCATCCATGACTATCACCATTTCAGGGTGGAAACCATAGACACATTCTTCCAAGGTGTGTTGAGAAACCTCGCCAAGGAACTCGACTTGGCAGCCAATTTGAAAATAGAACTTAATGACAGGGAGGTGGAAGAGAAAGCCGTTGACCGACTTATCGAGAATTTAGAAGCGTCAAGCAAGGTATTATCGTGGATTATCAGCTACATCCAAAAGAACATCGACGAGGAGAAAGGATGGAATGTCATTGGAAAAATCAAGGGATTTGGTGAAAACATTTTCAAGGATACCTATAAGTCGAATAGGAAAGAAATCAATCAAATCCTTTTAGATGAACATAACTTCAAGTCAATCACAGATGCTTTACGCCAACTCACCGTCAGGTTCGAGGAGAATATGAAGCAATGCGCAGCGACCTTTTTCGATTGCCTCGCAGAAAACGGGCTGTCTGTAAGCGATTTCATGTATGGCGAAAGTGGCGTGTGTGGCTATTTCATCAAACTTCAAAAAGGTATATATGAAGGGGATGAACTACTGAAAACACGTGTTTGCAATGCCATGGAAGACAGCCAGAAATGGGCAAAGAAAAGCGACTGGAAACCAGGATGTGCCATTTATGATGCCGTGACGGAGACCCTCCACCCCCTCTTGATTGACACAGAACGGATGAGAAGTAAACAGGCTGTCGCCTATCGGTCGGCTATTCTTACGCTCAAACACATCCACGAATTACGCCTTCTCCATCACATTGACGTGGAAGTTCGCACAATAAACAAGGATGTTAACCGGTTTATGCTCAGCGACACACAGTCTCTCTTAAATGAATTGATAAGCGATTCTGACACCCCATTTATCTATGAGAAAATCGGGACTCAAATCGAAAATATCATGATTGATGAATTTCAAGACACCAGCCTCATTCAATGGAAAAACTTCAAAGTTCTGTTGTTGGAGTGCTTGAGTAAGGAAAATTCGCAAAACATGGTTGTGGGCGATGTCAAGCAGAGCATTTACAGATGGAGAGATGGTGACTGGCGATTGCTCAACAACATCGAGAAAGAATTTGATAGAGAGCAGGTAGAACAGAAAAGTCTACAAACCAATTACCGTTCATGTAAAAACATCGTAGACTTCAACAATGCTTTCTTTGAAGAAGCAACACGTTTGGAAAGCAAAGAATTAAGTGAGACTGACACCGAAGAAGTGACACAATTGAAAAAAGCTTACGAAGACGTAAGACAGTATGTGCCAGATACTCGTCGTTCGGAAGGGTTGGTGCAAATTGAATTACTACCCAAAACGGATTATTGGGTTGAAACCATGCAATATTTAAGCGACAAAATTAAAGAATTGACTGCGAAAGGTGTTCCATACAAAGATATTGCAATCCTTGTTCGCTCCAATAAAACGATACAAGACATAGCAGACTATTTCATGGTCAACCACCCCGAAGTTAGCCTGGTTTCTGACGAAGCGTTTAGATTAGACTCCTCATTGTCTGTGAATTTAATCGTAGATGCCCTAAAATTCATTGCCCATCCTGAAGACATCTTGTGTAAAACGCAATTAGTGAAAGTATTTCAAAAGCGAATCTTACATAACGAATTAACAGACAGCCAGTTGCTGGTATCAGACAATAAAATGGATAAGTTACTTCCCCATGAATTTATCGATGCCATAGAAACATTAAGCTCTATGCCCATTATAGATTTAGCCGAAGAACTCTTCCGTATCTTCAAATTAGAACAATTTGATGGACAAAGTGCATACGTTTGTGCTTTTTTTGATCAGTTGCACCGTTTCTTCATCGACAACCCCACCGACATCGACACATTCATCAAAGAATGGGAATCAACAATTGCGAAGAAAACTATTCACAGTGATGAAATAGATGGCATTCGCTTACTTACCATCCATAAAAGCAAGGGATTGGAGTTTGCCAATGTCTTCATGCCTTTTTGTGACTGGAAGTTAGAAAAGACATCCCTAATCTGGTGTGTTCCACCCAAAGAGGAAAATCCTTTCAACCTACTACCGTTGATACCCATCGACTATAGTAAAAAGCAAATGAAAGAAACCTTTTTCACAAAAGACTATGATGCAGAACATTTCCAAAATACTGTAGACAATCTAAACCTTCTTTACGTCGCCTTTACACGTGCCAAGCACAACCTCTTTATATATGGAAGACGTGAAGACAAAGGCTCTCGTTCATTCCTTATTGAGAGTTGTTTGGAGAATGTGGCTGCACAACTGACAAATGCACTATTTAAGTATGCGAAGGATGACAAGGAAACGAAAATGTATTTCTCATTCGGGGAATTGTATATACCCACTTCAAATAAAAAAGAAGACCATTCTGCCAATGTCTTCAACCTGCCAATCTCAAGTAGGTCATTCCACTTCGAGTCAAGCCAAAGGCAGACCGCTTTCATCCAAAGCAATGCCAGCCGAGACTTTGTGGGGCAATCTTCAACGAATGAAGCGCAAAACCAATACATACAACTTGGCAATGTTCTTCACCAAATCTTTTCCATGATACGCACGAAAGAAGACATAGACACAGCCTTGGCAATGCTGGAACAAGACGGAATACTCTACAATCCATCCATCACCAAGAAAGGACTGAAAGAACTAATCAACAAAAGGCTTAACGACAAGCGCGTATCAGATTGGTTTTCTGACAGATGGACACTTTTCAATGAATGTACAATCTTATCTTACGACGATGTAGAAAGAAGATCCGTCGAACATCGTCCTGATCGAGTGATGACAGATGGAAATGAAGTTGTGGTGGTTGATTTCAAGTTTGGTACACCTCAGCCAGCCCATTTAGACCAAGTAAGACGATATATGTCGTTACTAAAAGGCATGGGACATGACAAAGTAAAGGGTTATTTATGGTATGTATATAGTAATAAAATCACAGAAATTATATGAAAGGAACATTTTTAGAATACGTAGCGAAAGACCTTTTGGCGAAATATGGAAACGACTTGTCGCAAGTGGCAGTCGTATTTCCTAACAAACGAGCATCCATCTTTCTCAACGACTACCTTGCTCGACTCACCAACAAACCACTATGGAGTCCTGCCTATATTACCATCAGCGACCTTTTCCGCCAACATTCCGGCCTCATTGTCGCCGACCCCATTAAGCTAATCTGCGACCTACATAAAGAATATATCCGCCATACAGGAACAGAAGAGAGTTTGGATCACTTTTTCGGATGGGGTCAAATACTCCTCTCCGACTTTGATGACATCGATAAGAACTTGGCAGATGCCAAAAAAGTATTTGGCAATTTGCGGGACTTGCATGAGTATGACGACATTTCATATCTCAATAAGGAACAGATGGCACTTCTCCAGCGGTTTTTCTCTAACTTCTCCGATCAGCACAACTCAGAACTGAAAAGGCGATTTCTACACTTTTGGAGCCATTTCCACGACATTTACGTCTCATACAACCAAAGGCTCGAATCGCAAGGGCTGGCATACGAGGGAGCCTTATATCGCAGGGTAGTTGAAAGCGAAAAGATTGATTTCAAGTATAAAACATACGCATTCGTAGGTTTCAACATGGTGCAAAAGGTGGAACAGGCATTGTTTAAGAGGTTGAGACAAGAAAGAGATACCAAGTTCTATTGGGATTACGACCATGCCTTTATTGACTCGTGCAATCATGAGGCAGGATTTTTTATCAAAAAACACATACAAGAGTTTCCCAATGAACTCGACAACCATGACGAAGCGATTTACAATCATTTCAACAAACCCAAGGAGTTGACTTTCATCAGTAGTCCCACAGACGATGCACAAGCACGTTTCGTCAGTGACTGGTTGCTTGCGAATAGTCGTATCGACGATGGTAGGGACACCGCTATCGTCCTTTGTGACGAACTATTATTGCCAAGAATTATCCATTGTCTACCTCCTGAAGTGGGAAACGTCAACGTGACAACGGGCTATCCTCTTTCACAGTCACCTTTTGCCTCCTTGGTACATTCCCTCATCATGCTTCAGACCGCAGGTCTTCATAGATACCACGACAGATACCGAGTCCTATACATCAACAAGGTGTTGAACCATCCATATATAAAATATGTGTCGACCAACACCCGAATGGTCAAGCAAATGATAGATGAGCAAAAGCTGTTTTATATTGAAAAAGAAACCTTGTCTGCTATTGACGAGGGGTTGGCCTTGCTATCTGCCGATGTCACTGACGGTGGGAACGAGGCTGTCTGCAACCTTGAGAAACTATCACGATGGCTATTAGATATACTAACACGGATTGCCGACAATAGCCAGCAGAATGAAGACCCATTCTTCCAGGAAGGATTGTTCAAGACATACAAGCTCCTGAACCGCCTCCATGAACTCATCCTCGCAGGGGATTTGGCTATAGACATCGTCACCTTCCTGCGGCTTTTCACACAACTGACGGCATCAACGACCATCCCTTTCCTCGGCGAACCCGCCAAGGGGCTGCAAGTGATGGGGCTTTTGGAGACGCGAAACCTGGACTTCAAACATGTTCTGCTACTCTCGTGCAACGAGGGAAAAATGCCCAAGGGCATCAACGACACGTCGTTCATTCCCCATGCCATTCGCAAGGCATTCGACTTGACCACCATCGACCACAAGGTTTCCATCTATTCCTATTATTTCCACAGCCTTATTCAAAGAGCCGAAGACGTTACCATCCTCTACAACAACTCCACTGAAGACGGGCAACGGGGAGAGATGAGCCGTTTTATGCTCCAATTGATGGTGGAAAGCAACCAACACATCCACCGTGAGTCGCTCAAGTCAGAGATAAACCTCTCCTTTGCCCAACCATCCCCTATCGCGAAAGACGGTAATTGCTTGTCCGTACTCAACCAACTGACAAACCTCTCACCCACATCCATCATCGACTATATCCGCTGCCCCTTGCAATTCTTCTACCATCGAATAGCTGAAATCGAGGAGCCAGAGGAGATTGACGATGGGGAGAGCATCGATAACAGAACCTTTGGCAATATCTTCCATCGGGCGGCAGAACTTGCTTACAAGGAACTGATGGCGGGCGGAAACGTCATCCGACAAGACACCATCCTTGCCCTACTCAAACACCCAGTGAGGTTGGAAATGATTATCAACCAAGCCTTCAACGAGATGTTGTTCAACCTGAAAGGGCAAGGCAAGACGCCCGTGCTTAACGGCTTGCAACTCATCAATCGACAAGTCATCCTCAACTATTTGCAACAATTGCTCGAGATCGACACCAAGCATCAGCATTTCACCATCTTGGGATTGGAAGAAAACACATACGAGAATGTAACATTCGACACCACAACAGGAAAGAAGACCCTTGCCATCGGTGGCATCATCGACCGCCTCGATATGGTAACAGGCAAAGACGGACAGCCCCAAATCCGTGTCATCGACTACAAGACGGGGCGCGCCCCTACGTCACAGGTCTATTCCTTGGAGGAGCTGTTTACTAACAATGGAATGAGAACCAAGCACACACATTACTTTTTCCAAACACTACTCTACTCCATCATCGTTAGGCATTCCCATAAACTGAACCCAGGAAATGCCACCGTCAGCCCTGCCCTGTTATTCATACAACAATCAAAGGGCGAGGATTACGACCCCATCCTATTCCTTAATAGGGAGAGAATAGATGACATCCTACCCCTTGAGCAAGAGTTTCGAGATAGGCTGAACGGTTTGTTGTCGGAGATTTTCGACCCATCTCATCCATTCGAACCCACAGAGAACAAAGATATGTGTACCCATTGTGTCTACCAAAGACTGTGCATGATGTAAACTTGAAGGTTTTTTAAGAATTAATGCTAATTTATGAGAAAATAATCGTATCTTTGCGTCTGTTAACAATAAAATCAAATAGAATAACACTATGGCAAAGTATTTAGATCCAAAAGCAGACCTGACGTTCAAGAAGATTTTTGGCGAGCATCCCGACTTGGTGATGAGCTTGCTTAACGCATTACTCCCCTTGGACGAGGGCAAGGAGATCACACACATCGAATACCTACCCCCGGAGCTGATGCCCGACCAGCCGTGGCGCAAGAACACCATCGTGGACGTGCGGTGCAAGGACACCGACGGGAGGCAGTTCATCGTCGAGATGCAGATGGAATGGAGCAAGGCAT
>JAFRRN010000056.1 GCA_017428055.1 Prevotella sp. | reverse complement strand
GGCACGTTTTTATTCGGAATCACTTTTGTTGGAGAGGTGGCGGAATTGGTAGACGCGCTACTTTGAGGGGGTAGTGTCAATTGTGACGTGGGAGTTCGAGTCTCCTCCTCTTCACACAAGGATTGTCTTCATGCGGAAATAGCTCAGTTGGTAGAGCACAACCTTGCCAAGGTTGGGGTCGCGGGTCCGAGTCCCGTTTTCCGCTCTTTTTTCTCATTTAGTCGAAAAACAAACCACTCCATGAATTTATACATTAGATATTTCAACAAAGAAATACTGGTTAAGAGTGTAGATGAAGCATTGGATTTTTTGCGTTCCATTCCTGAGATTGGCTTAAGCCAAAGCCTTGAGGAAGATATCCGGGAGTATGCCGTGAGCGATGTGATGTTTCCCAAACGGTACAAGATTCGCCAACGTGTGTATTTCATCGTAATCAAGACCACGGCAGAGACTATGGCAGACTTCAAGATGAAGAAAGGTGTACGCCCTGTGTCGCCGGACAATCCCACGGGTGAGAAGCGAGAGGCTACCACTTCGTCCACCAACAAGCTCGCCGAGATACGTCCGGGATGGTATGAGGGGTCTCTCGATTTCAAGCGCGTGGTGATGATTCCCACGACGGGCAAGCATGAGTACCGTGACACGCGGTTTGTCGTACAGTGCAAGGCCGACTCTGGTATGGATTGCTATAACCGTATCGTAGAACATCTTCGTAGCAGGGTAGACCATCGGTCGCAATTCCCCTCGGCGAAAGGCAAGAATTTCCGTTTCAAGTATTTGGGGATGTGGAAATGATGTCTTAACCTTAGATGTATTGACTATGAACAAAGTGATGCTTATCGGGAACGTGGGGCAGGAGCCCGAAGTACGCTATTATGACGCTGACCAAGCTTACGCACGGGTGAGGCTCGCCACCACTGAGCGTGGCAGGACACTCCAGAATGGTACACAAGTGCCAGACCGCACCGATTGGCACAACCTCCTCTTCAACAAGAATTTGGCAAAGGTGGTGGAACGTTATGTACACACGGGCGACAAGTTATATGTGGAGGGCCATATCAGGTACCGTTCTTATGATGACAAGCGAGGGCAACGGAAATACTACACCGAGATTGACGTGGAAAACATGGAGATATTATCGCAAAAGCCAACGCAGTCCAACGGTGGTGACGTTCTGGCGTCGGAACCGTTGGCAAAGCCTTCCACTGGTGCGGATGGTGATAATGGTAAGTTGCCCTTTTAATGATTGACGTTGTGGATTACCAAAGTATCACCTCAGCATTCACCGACGTTTATATACAAATGCCCACAATAGGGGTGTATTTTGCCATTGTCTTGACGTGCCTGCTCTTGGTGTTGTCGGGTTTTGCCAGTGGCTCAGAGATAGCGTTCTTCAGTTTGTCTCCCACCGACCTTGCCGAGCTTGACCCCGACCGTAGCACCGCTGATAGTAACATTCAGATGCTTCGCGACGATAGTGAGCGTACACTTGCCACCATCCTGATTACCAATAATTTCGTCAACGTCACCATCATTATGCTTTGTAATTTTATTTTTGGGTCGATAGTGCATTTTGGCCCCAAGGCATATTGGATAGAATTCTTATGCGTTACGGTGTTGTTGACGTTCCTTCTCTTGCTCTTCGGTGAAATCATGCCCAAGGTTTATAGCCGTCAGAAGCCTTTGCGCTTTTGTCGTTTGGTGGTTAATGGCATCTTGTTCATGCGTAAGTTGTTTTGGCCTATCGAGAACATTCTTTTACGGAGTGAAGTGATTGCCGAGAAAGTCGTGCAGAGGGAAAACCACGTGTTGAGCGTTGACGAGTTGGAGCAAGCGTTGGAGTTGACCGACAAAGAGGACATCAAGGATGAGAAGAGCATCTTGCAGGGCATTATTCGTTTTGGTGACGAGACGGCGCGCGAGGTGATGACGAGTAGGCAAGACATCGTAGACCTTGATATCCGTTCTTCCTTTAAGGACGTGTTGAAATGTATCGTAGAGAACAATTACAGCCGTATTCCAGTATACCAAGATAATACCGACCACATCCGTGGCATCTTGTATATCAAGGACTTGTTACCCCACTTGAACAAACCCTCCACTTTCAGGTGGCAGAGCTTGATTCGCCCGCCGTATTTTGTTCCTGAGACCAAAAAGATAGATGACCTCCTTCGCGAGTTTCAAGAGAACAAGGTACATATTGCCATTGTCGTAGACGAGTTTGGGGGAACGAGCGGATTAGTTACGCTTGAGGATATATTGGAAGAGATTGTGGGTGAGATAAACGATGAGTTTGACGAAGAGGAGAAATCATATTCCAAGCTCAATTACAATACCTATATTTTTGAGGGGAAGACGTTGTTGAGCGATTTCTGCAAGATCCTCAATATTGATGATGATGAGTTCTCTGAAGTTGAGGGCGATGCCGACTCCCTGGCAGGGCTTCTCTTGGAATTGAAGGGAGACTTCCCCAGTATACATGAGAAGATTGACCATAAGAACTATAGCTTTGAGGTGATGGGTATCGAGGAACGCCGTATTAGTCGCATCAAAGTCATCGTGCACGAGGTAAGACCCACTGACACCACTACGTCCAGCTAAATAATGCCCGCCTTTTCCATTGAACGAATAAATGCACATACTCTATTAGGGTGTTGGAAGGTCGAGGAGAATTACGAAGAACTCCTTTCTCGCTATGGGCATCTGGAGAATGTTGTTTCCCGTTATAAGAACATCAACCGAAGGAGGGATAAGTTGTGTATCTACGCCTTGTTGTACCAGATGACAGGTGACACGTCTCTCATTATTACCCACAACGACGACGGAAAGCCATTCATCGAGGGATGGAATATCAGCATCAGCGACACGAAGGGGTATGTTGCCGTGATGATTTCCCGAGATGAGAGGGTAGGGGTGGATATTGAATATGTGAGCGACCGCATCACAAAGATTGCCGATAGGTTTATCCGTGATGACGAGGAGGCGGATAGCGTTGGCAAGCAATTGGTTCATTGGTGCGCCAAGGAAGCCGTCTACAAACTTTTCTCCGAGCATCATCTTGGTTATTTCGACATGCGCTTGTTGCCTTTCCCCTTGCAATCTTCAGGGGAATTTGTCGTGGAAATCGCGAAAGTTTCCCAAAGGGTCAACGTCTCTTACCGCATCAATGACCATTTTGCACTCACTTGGTGCAAGTGTCAGTCATGATAGCATCATCCATTGAAAAAAACAATCCCTCAAGCCGCTCACTATTCCAAGCCGGATATATTGTATAAATATTGTGTTGTTCAACCAGACGATAAATCATAACCCCACATTCAAGATAGAAGTGCAATTTCTGAAAGTTAAGTGGGTAGTAGTTTCCGCCAGGGGGAGGTGAATCCCCGGAGCGTAGCGGAGGGGGGAACCTCCCCCTGGCGAAGCGCCGGAAGTTGG
>JAFRRN010000055.1 GCA_017428055.1 Prevotella sp. | reverse complement strand
TTAATAATACAACCATGGCAACATATAGCTTTGAAAACATCATCGCCTGGCAAAAAGCCCATGCTTTCCGATTGCAGGTATATTTGATAACCAAAGTTTTTCCTGATGAAGAACGATTTGGGCTTACCTCTCAATTCCGTAGGGCAGCGGTCTCCATTGGAGCCAACATCGCTGAGGGATATAAGAAATTGAGCAAAGCCGACAAATTGCGTTTCCTGAATATATCAGAAGGAAGTATCGAGGAATGTCGTGATTATATCATTCTTGCAAGAGACTTAAACTACATCAATCATGAACAATTCATGATATTACATGATAGTATAGAAGAAACCAGCAAATTGCTCATTGCCTATTGCAAAGGAATCATTAACAACAATGGAATAAAGGACTAAATAATAATTGAGGAATAGAGGAATCCCAATGGAAAAAGACTATTGTCTGAACTCCTAAACTCCTTGAACTCCTGAACTCCCAAATATATGATCGAAGTAAAACATCTATATAAGTCCTTTGAGGACAAGGACGTGTTGAAAGACATCAACACCGTATTTGAAGACGGCAAGACCAACCTCATCATCGGCCAGAGTGGCTCGGGCAAGACCGTCTTGATGAAAAACCTTGTGGGATTGTTGGAACCCACCAAGGGAGAGGTATTGTACGACGGGCGCGACTTCGTGCGGATGACCAAGAAGGAGAAAGTGATGATGCGGCGCGAGATGGGCATGATCTTCCAGAGTGCGGCATTGTTCGACTCCCTCTCCGTATTGGAAAACGTGATGTTCCCATTGGATATGTTCTCCCCGATGAACTATGGTGACCGCAAGAAACGGGCAATGGAATGCCTCGACCGGGTGAACCTCGTGGGTGCGGAAAACAAATTCCCCTCAGAAATCTCGGGCGGTATGCAGAAGCGTGTCGCCATCGCCAGGGCGATAGTGCTAAACCCGAAGTACCTCTTTTGCGACGAGCCGAACAGCGGACTGGATCCCAAGACCTCTTTAGTCATCGACGAACTGCTCTCAAACATCACGCATGAGCTTGGCATCACCACCATCATCAACACCCATGACATGAACTCCGTCATGGGCATCGGCGAGAATATCCTCTTCATCTACAAGGGCGAGAAGGAATGGCAGGGCGTGAGCAGCCAAGTGATGCGCAGTGACAACCGCCGCCTTACCGACTTTATCTTCGCCTCCGACCTGTTGAAGAACATGCGCAACGTAGTGATAGAGAACGGCATTGAGTTTGAACACAAACGGAATGCGCAATAAGAAGCCGGCCATACGGCATCGTTCCCACGGATAGATGACAAAGGAAACGGCAATGGGAACGCCATCTGTCATTTGTTTACGTATGGAAAACAATTTGTTTGCGTATGGTAAACTGTTTGTTTAGCATACGCAAACAAATTGTTTATGGTAGCTCCATCAAGGGTAAACAAATACATTATCCAGCAGATCATGGGCTGATGATGATGGCGAAGGGGCGACAAATGTCATGTTTCTGTGTAAGTCAGTGTAAGACACTTAATGACTTACACCATTCTAACCCGTTGAATTTAAGTCGTTTACGAAGAAAAAGAAAGATGTAGGTGGAATCTTTTTCTTAAAGGAAGACCTCCCTACTCGAAATAGAACGTAAGGACAATCATCTTGGAATGCGCCTCGCTCACCGACTGGGTATAAGGAATCATGGTCTTGTCGCGCAATTGGTTGACGTGGTCTTTATCCAAACAATTGGTCAAGCCAAAGAGAAACTTCAATTCAGGCCGCAACTTGAAGAAGGGGAGGTAGAAGTCGCACCCCGCGCCTATCTCGAAAAAAAGGTCCGAGCGCTTGAGCTTGAGGTAATCATCCTGCTTGTTGCTGAGGTTAATCATGGGATTCGCCCCCACAATCATATATGGACGATGGTTGCCAAAGCGGGGACCGGCTAAGATTAAGTCCACGGCGGTGGAGAAATAGGCGGTCTTCATGTCCTGCCGTTGCTTGCGCACCTCCCCCTCCGGGTCTACGTCTTTGTAGTTGTGGAACGAGATATGGCGCGTGCCAAAGTACATCGCCGGTGCCACGCGCAACTGTAAGTTCGTATTAAGACGCAACTCGCCCAACACGCCAACATGGAATCCCGCATCCCAACGGTCCTGGTCGGCGGTGACAAGCGACTCTATGGCAGTGCCGTCATCTGCCACCGTGGACATGGGACCCACATTCATGAACTCAATATCCTGCAAGTGCGTACCCACAAGAATGCCGAAATGAAACTGCCGCAAGTCGGTATAGGGGCGGTTTTGCACCGTCCTATCCTGTGCCCGGCATAGTGTAAGAGCCATGCAAAGCAGCATCACGGAAGACCAAAAGCGTTTCTTCATTATTTATATAACGTAAATATGCACGTCTTATTATAATCGATGGGCATTATTAAGAATTATTCTAAATTATGAAAAAACATATACCTAATTGTAGGTATTTAAAAATTAAAACGTATCTTTGCATCGAACAATATGTAGGTATTGACCTCATAAGAAGATAACATTATTAATAATAAAACAAACAAGACTATGGCTTACGTAATTAGTGAAGACTGCATCGCTTGCGGTACCTGTATCGACGAATGTCCCGCCGGGGCTATCTCCGAGGGCGACATCTATTCTATCGACCCTGAAGTTTGCACCGAGTGTGGCACTTGTGCAGATGTCTGCCCCAACGAAGCAATCAGCCTCCCATAAAGAGTGATTGAAGAATAAAGATTGAAGATTGAAGAAGATGCTGTTTAGCTAATTTTCAATCTTCAATCTTTTATTGTATCTTTGCAAGCGGTATTAACAGTTTAACAAAATGAGAAGTTCAAGGAGTTTAGGAGTTATGTTATTTGTAGGGGCGAATCTGCGTATTCGCCCGTAATGAAACCAACGTTGGATGCGGGCGGATACGCTGACCCGCCCCTACAACTCCTTAAATCCTTTTTCTTATATTATGGAAGAGTCGTTGAAAGAGAAAACAGCCAAGGGGCTTTTATGGGGCTTCACCAACAATGGCGTACAGCAATTGATTGGCGTGGTGTTTGGCATTATCCTTGGCCGCCTGCTTTCCCAAGCCGATTATGGCATGATGACGATGATTGCCATCTTCCCGCTCATAGCCAAGGAGTTGCAAAACAGCGGCTTCACGGTGGCACTCACCAACATGAAAGCACCCTCTCACCGCGACTACAATTCCGTGTTCTGGTTTAACATCATCGTGGGTTGCACCATGTATGTGTTGCTCTTCTTCCTCTCGCCTTTGATTGCGCATTTCTACCATGAGCCAGAACTGACCAAGCTCTGCCGCTATGCCTTCCTCGTCATTCCCCTCTCCGCCTTGGGCACGGCGCAGTCGGCGGTGCTTTTCAAGAACCTGAAGGTGAAGCAACAAGCCAAGGCGGGGATGTTCTCGGTCTTGGTTTCCAGCATCATCGGGGCGACCATGGCTTGGCTGGGGTGCAGGTACTGGTCGCTTGCCACGCAAAGCATCATCTATATCGGGCTGAACACCTTGATGGTGTGGCACTATTCGCCCTGGCGACCTACGATGGAATTGGACTTCGCTCCCGTGAAACGCATGTTTCCCTTCTCATGCAAGATGCTGGCGACGAACATCGCCATCCATATCAATAATAATGTGTTGAACATCCTCTTGGGCCGATTCTTCACCAAGGAGGTGGCTGGTACGTATTCGCAAGCCAACACCTGGAGCAGCAAATGCGCCTACCTGGTGCAAGGCATGGTGCAACAAGTGGCGCAGCCCATCCTCGTAGGACTCAACGACGAGCGTGAACGCCAACTCATGGTGTTGCGCAAGATGATGCGCTTCACGGCATTCATCACCTTCCCCTTGATGTTCGGCTTGGCTTTGGTGGCACGGGAGTTCATCGTGCTTGCCATCACGGAGAAATGGATTGAGTCGGCAAAACTGATGCAATACCTGTGTGTGTCGTGGGCGATGGTGCCACTCACCGTCTTGCTCTCCAACATGATTGTGAGCAAAGGGAAGTCTGGAACGTACTTCTGGTGTACCGTCACGTTGGCTGCCTTGCAAATCGCCTTGATGGCGATGCTCGCCCGATACGGGATGCACACGATGGTGATAGGGTTTGTCACATTGAGTTGTTTATGGGTACTCGTATGGCATTATTTTACAAGGCGATTAACGGGATATGGCATCGGTATGTTCTTGAAAGACACGGTACCATTTGCCTTGATAGCCTTGGGGGTGATGGTTGTCACCCATTACCTCACATCGTCTATCGATAATCTTTGGGTTCTGTTCATCAGTAGGGTCGTGATTGCGGCAGTCCTCTACTTCGTCGTCATGAAAATGGCACATGCAAAGATACTTGATGAGTGCATACAATTCATAAAAAGGAAAAGATGATCACTTTCGTACCCGCAGGGGGACTCGGCAACAGGATGAAATCCATGGCGGCAGCCATCCGTCTGGCACAAGCCACAGAGAGCGACCTTGACATCATCTGGTTTCAAGACTGGGGATTGGGTTGCAGGTTCGACCATTTGTTCCAGCCGTTGGCCATCCCACAAACACGATTGCGGGAAGCCTCTTTCCTTGATCAAATGATGCGCGACATCCCCCGGAAGCGAAACTTATACATCCCAAAAGTGTTCGAGCATTGCCTCTACGACGAGTGCCTTGACAGGATTGGCGCGTCGAAAGCCTATTACCACGACTTTGATTTCACGGCCTGGTGCAAGGGGAAAAAGGTGTGGCTCGCCTCAGATGTCTATTTCATCGCCAAGGAGATACCCGAAGACTCGTTTGACATCTTCCATCCCGTCAGTCATTTGCAGGAAAGAATCAACCAAGCGAAAGAGGGTTTTGCCAGACATACCATTGGCGTACACATCCGCCGAACAGACAATGTGCGCTCCATCCAAAACAGTCCCACCCACCTCTTCATCGAGCGAATGCAACAGGAACCCACAGAAACGAAGTTCTATCTTGCCACTGACTCAGAAGAAGTAAAGGAAGAGATGCGCAATATCTTTGGGAAACGAATCATCACATCGCCCAACAAGGCGACACGCGGAAACCTGGAGGGCATGGAGGATGCGCTGGTAGAGATGTATCTATTGGCGGCAACCCACCGCATCCTCGGCTCGTCGTGCAGCACATATAGCATGACAGCGGCGAGCATTGGCAGGACACCCCTTGAAACCATCGAGAAGAAATGAAGATACTCACCATCATCGTCTCCTACAACTTCATGCCGTGGATAGACAAATGCCTCGGCAGCATGATACATTCAGAATATCCAACAGACATCCTGGTGCTTGACAACGATTCACAAGACGACACCGTGAAGGCTGTCAGGGAGCGATACCCACAAGTGGCATTGATTGAGAACCATGCCAACTTGGGATTCGGGAAAGCCAATAACATCGGCATCATCTACGCCATTGAGCAAGGCTATGATGCCGTATTGTTGCTCAACGAAGACGCTTGGCTCGACCCTGGCACCTTGGGACACTTGGCTTGGGCAAGCGAGAAGTTCCCAGAATATGGGATTATCTCGCCCATCCACCTGACAGGAAAGGGCAACAACATCGAAAAGGGATTTGCCACATACACAGGGCTTATCGACCTGAACAACCGCCCCGATGGCAGCATCGTCGAAACGCCATTTATCGATGCCGCTATATGGTTTATCCGCTTGGACGTGTTGAAGAAGACAGGACTCTTCGCCCCTATCTTCTACCATTATGGCGAAGACAAGGACTTGTGCAACCGCATGGCATATTACCATTACAAAGTGGGTTATGTACCTTCGGTCTTCGGCTATCATGACCGGGAATTTCGCAAGTCCACATACGCCCACTTCATCAGGAGCGAGCGGGTATATCATCTATCTGAATACACCAACATCAACTATTCCTTTGGCAAGGCCTTTGGCATGGGCGTGCTGGCTGTGGTGAAGAAGGTCATTATGTCACTCGTCCACGGGAAAGGGAAGGATGCGCTCTCCTATATGGTTATGGCATGGAAATTGCTCATGAAAACAAGGAAAGTCATTCAAGCAAGAGATATTTCAAGACATGTCAATCTCAACAATTACAAATCATGACCCTGGCACCTATCCTCCTATTCGTATACAACCGACCCGACCATGTGAAGAGGGGAATTGAATCGCTCCTTGCCAATAGCTTGGCAAAAGATAGCGAACTCTACATCTATTCGGACGCAGCCAAAGACGCGGATGCACAACCCGCAGTGGACGAGGTGAGACAATTCATCCATACCATCCAAGGGTTCAAAAGGATATACTATATAGAACGCACCGAGAACTGGGGACTCGCCCGAAGCATCATCGACGGCGTGACGACACGAATCAACCAACACGGGCGGGTCATCGTCTTGGAGGACGACCTCGTCGTGGCTCCCTATTTCCTGCAATTCATGAACGATGCCTTGGAAACCTACCAAGACGAAGAGAACGTTTGCCACATCCAAGCATGTGACTTCACACAAGACCCCACCCTACCCGACACCTTTCTCATCAAATGGACAGGTAGCTGGGGATGGGCGACATGGAAACGGGCATGGCAACTCTTCAACCCCAATGGGCAGGAACTGCTCGACGAATTAATAAGGAGGAGGCTGACACATCGGTTTGACTTCAACGGCAAGTATGGTTACACACGAATGCTCCGACGGCAGATTGAGGGAAAGAACAACTCTTGGGCAATCCGATGGAACGCCTCATTGTTCCTCGCCGACAAACTGTCACTCAACGTGGGGAAGTCGCTCATCCAAAACGAGGGATTTGACGGGAGCGGCACCAATTGTGGCAGTGGCAACCTCTATGCCTCTGACCTATGGATGAAGCCATTGCCTGTCATCAAGATCCAACCCATCCAGGAGAACGAGGAAGCCCGAAATGCCTTCGTCAGGTATTATGCCCGCACCAATTCCTTCCTCGCCAAGGCCTTCCGACGCGTCAGGCGGACATTAAGAGGCGATTTCGGGAAATAGCGATTATCATACTGTAACCAAAGAAACAAAAGATGCGAATCAACAGGAATACCGGACTAGTCTTAGAAGGCGGGGGAATGCGCGGCGTGTTCACCAGTGGCGTGTTGGATGCGTTCATGAAACACGACCTTTATTTCCATTACACCGTGGCGGTGTCGGCAGGGGCTTGCAACGGCATGTCGTATATCAGCCGCCAACCGCGTCGCGCGAGGATGTCCAACATCGATATGCTGGCTCAATATGACTATATCGGTTTGAAGCATTTGGTGAGACAAGGGTGTATCTTCGACCCCGTGTTGCTCTACGACCGATTGCCCAATGAGCTGATACCCTTCGACTGGGACACCTATTTTAAACATGGAGAGACCTTCGAGATGGTCACCACCAATTGCCTCACGGGAAAGGCGGAATATCTGTCGGATAATGCCAACAAGCAACGATGCCTCGACATCGTCCGCGCATCGAGCAGCCTACCTTTCGTCAGCAAGGTGACAAGCGTCGATGGCATTCCCATGCTCGATGGCGGCATTGTAGACAGCATCCCCGTGGAGAGGGCGATGCAGACGGGGCATGAGACAAATGTGGTAATCCTCACACGCAACAAGGGTTACCGAAGCGAAGAGAAAGACCGCAAGACCCCAGCATTCGTCTATAAGAAATATCCTCGTTTGCGCGTGGCTTTGAGTCATCGTGTCAGGGAATACAACAAGCAGTTGCAACTGGTCGATGAATTAGAAGAGGCTGGCAAAATTGCCTGCATCCGCCCAGAACGTCCTATGGAAGTGGGTAGAATAGAAAAAGACGTCCACAAGCTGGAACGTCTTTATGAGGAGGGATTCGCATTGGGCGAGCGGTTCTGCTCCTCTTATTGCCAATAAGCATTTGCGCCCTGTCTACCCATTCACGATGTCTCGCTTATACTTGGGCGACTCACCATACTGATTGGCATCTGGCTTGCCATCTATAAGACAGAAGACGAAAATGACAAGCGACAAAACCATGTTGGCGAAACTCAGTAAGGAAATGGAGGGGGAAGACAGTTCGCCGACAATATTATCTATATTGGGGTTGACACTTGTCAACTCAAATATGACATCTGATTGGGCTATATAGATATTCAGCGCGACAATCAGAATATACGAGAGAATCACCCACCACTTGCTATGGCCATTGTCCTGCAATCGCCTGACGGTCACGCCAATGGCAATAGAGAACACAACCATGTTGACGATGGTGGCGGGGAGATAGGGTAAGAGGCTTGACACGATGACATTCACGATGTAATAACCGATGTAAAACGCCAGCATGAACCACCAGAACTCCGAGCGACGGCTTCGCCCCTTGAAGTCAAACAACCTACTCCAAGCCAACTTAACGGCTTCCTTAAATCCCAATTGAGGGGTGGCAATGTATCTTTCCATAATTCTACTTTGATTAGACAAACCTAATAAAACACTATTTAAACCTATGAAATTATCTAATTACAACGTCAGGGAATTTCTTGAAACGCACCTTCTTACCCTGTGGAACCGTAGGTTTCTCCCACTTTCCATCCAAGACAAGAACAGTGGTCTTCTTGCCTATGGGAGCAGCATCCACCGCTTCTTGCAAAGTCAGGTAGTTGCCCTTGCCGAGAGCAGACACAACAAAGTCATAGTGAATGACATATTTACGCAGGGCAGGAACTTGCTTGGCAATCTCTTCAGCCAACGCATTTGCCACGACTCGCGCACCATATATATTATAATGTGTGTTGTCCTTGCGCCCATCGGGAATACTTGCCACCTCACCGGGCTTGAGCCACATGTGTAGTTTGCGCGACCCTTCGATGCCCATACCCTGCTCAATATCGTGAGTGATGCGGTTGGCATCGACAAAAGGTACGCCCAACTCGGCAGCAACAGTCTTTGGGGGGATGAGATAAGCACCATGTGTGTCAATCAACGTGTCACTATTCACCTCCTCGTCGCCATATTTCACGCTGCGCAACGACTCGTCTTCCACAGAAGAGTCCACCTTACGCATGAAATTCCTTCGTACCACGGCATTGAACAAGACAGGATGCCCACCCTTCGCCAAAGTCTCTCGGCAGAACTTCCTCAAATTGTCATCGAATGTAGAGCCTGGATCGGTATGGCGTTTGGGATTAGGTTTCTCGTCGTTATGGCCGAACTGGATAAACACATAGTCGCCGGGCTTCACTTGGTCGATGACCTTCTGCCATCTCCCGTCATCAATGAAACTCTTTGACGACTGTCCGTTGACGGCATGGTTATCAACACGGATACGAGCATCGTAGCATCCTTGCAACACCATGCCCCACCCTCTCTCTGGGCTTTTCTTAAAACCCGACTTGTTTGCGGCTGTGGAGTCGCCGATGACAAATATCGTAACCTGTTGCTTGGAAGATGTCAACGCGATACACATCAATACCACAGCCAGGATGGAAAGAGTATTTTTCATGTCCACAATGATTAGCCTACCTTTTCTATTAACTCATTCACATCGACTTGCGACTGCTCACCAGTCTCCATATCTTTCAATGTCACCTTGCCAGCGGCCATTTCATCCTCGCCTACCAATACGACAAACGGCACTTGTTTGGCATTAGCATAACTCATCTGTTTCTTCATCTTCACAGCATCTGGATAGATTTCTGTACTGACACCAGCCTTACGCAACTCGCTGACGATGGGGAAGCAATAGGCAGTCTCTTTCTCACCAAAGTTGATAAACAAGACCTTTGTGCCATTAACAGCCTCCTTTGGATAGAGGTCAAGGGCATTCAACACATCATAGATACGGTCGGCACCGAAACTGATACCCACGCCGCTCAACCCCGGCAACCCGAAGATGCCCGTCAGGTTGTCGTAACGCCCGCCGCCCGTGATGCTGCCCATCGGCGTATCGAGAGCCTTCACCTCAAAGATGGCTCCCGTGTAATAGTTCAACCCCCGTGCCAGTGTCAAGTCTAATTGCATCTCGTTGTTCAAGCCAATGGCATTCAACGTGTTCAAGATGAATCGTGTTTCCTCCACTCCCTTCAATCCTATCTCAGAAGAAGAGAGAACGGAGGCGATGGTATCTAACTTCTGCTCATTCGTGCCGCTCATGGTCAAAATCGGTTGCAATTTCCCTATCGCCTCGTCGATGATGCCATTGTCACGCAGTTCGACATTCACGTTGTCAATGCCAATCTTATCCAACTTGTCGATAGCGACCGTGATGTCCACTATCTTATCCTTCTCACCAATCACCTCGGCAATACCCGTGAGAATCTTTCGGTTGTTAATCTTAATCTGCACACGGATACCAAACTTGGTGAACACGGTGTCGATAATCTGCATCAGCTCCACCTCGTTGAGCAACGAGTCGCTGCCCACCACATCTGCATCGCATTGGTAAAACTCACGATAACGACCCTTCTGCGGACGGTCTGCCCGCCAGACGGGCTGTATCTGGTAACGCTTGAAAGGCATTTGCAGCTCGTCGCGATGCATCACCACATAACGGGCGAAGGGTACGGTAAGGTCATAGCGCAAACCCTTTTCACAGAGTTTGGTCGCCAGACGCAGTGTATTGCGTTGCAATAGTTCTTCGTCGGTTGTCTTATTGAGATAGTCGCCTGAGTTCAGCACCTTGAAGAGTAGTTTGTCACCCTCCTCTCCGTACTTGCCCATCAGCGTTTGCAGAGTCTCCATGGCCGGTGTTTCTATTTGCTGGAAGCCATAGAGGGCATATACTTCCTTGATGGTGTCGAATATATAATTGCGTTTCGCCATTTCCATGGGCGAGAAGTCGCGTGTTCCCTTGGGGATGCTGGGTTTATTTGCCATTGTTTATTGTTTTTTTGAGTATTCGGAATATTCAGAGTAATCTGATTACTCCGATTATCTTGCTATTCTCTAATAATTGTCTGCTCTCTATCTGGGCCGATGGAGATAATCTTGATGGGTGTTTCCAATTGCGCCTCGAGGAACTTCACGTAATCGATAAACGCTTGGGGAAATTCACTCTCACTCGTCATCTTTGTCATGTCAGTCTTCCATCCTAGCAATTCCACATAGACGGGTTTGATGTCTTTCTCGATGTCGTATGGGAAGAAGTCTATTCGCTCGCCGCCATGCTCATAAGCCACACAGGCCTTGATGGTATCAAACCCGTCCAGCACATCGCTCTTCATCATGATTAACTGGGTGACGCCATTCACCATGATGGAATAGCGCAACGCCACGAGGTCTATCCATCCACAACGGCGTTCACGACCCGTCACGGCACCATACTCATGGCCCAAGTCACGGATAAGCTTGCCCGTCTCGTCGAATAGTTCCGTTGGGAATGGTCCTGCACCCACACGTGTACAATAGGCTTTCATGATGCCATATACCTCACCGATGCGATTCGGCCCAATGCCCAGCCCTGTACATGCCCCGGCACAAATGGTATTGGAAGATGTTACGAAAGGATAACTGCCAAAGTCAATATCAAGCATCGTGCCCTGTGCCCCTTCGCACAAGATTGCCTTTCCCTCTCGCAAAAAGCCATTTACCTCATGCTCGCTATCCACGATGGGAAATTGCTTCATGTACTCGATACCCTCCATCCATGTCTTTTCCACATCCGTGATGTCGTAGTCGGTATATCCCAAAGACGCTAACATAGCGAGATGCCGGGCTTTGTGGGCGGCATATTTCTCATCGAAGTTATCCAAGATGTCACCCACACGCAAGCCGTTGCGACTCACCTTGTCGGTGTAGGTCGGGCCGATGCCTTTACCCGTGGTACCTACCTTGCTCTTTCCTTTCGCAGCCTCCAATGCTGCATCAAGGACACGGTGGGTAGGCATAATCAAATGAGCCTTCTTGGAGATATGTAGGCGGGAGTGCAAGTCGTGGCCACTTCTCTCTAAGTCACGAGCCTCCGCCATGAAAAGGTCGGGAGCCAGCACTACGCCATTGCCGATGATATTCACCTTACCACCTTGAAAGATACCCGAGGGAATGCTCCTCAACACATATTTCTGACCTTCAAACTCCAAGGTATGCCCGGCATTGGGACCTCCCTGAAACCTTGCCACCACATCATAGTGAGGAGTTAACACGTCAACAACCTTTCCCTTTCCTTCATCGCCCCACTGCAATCCGAGCAAGACATCTACTTTGCCTGTTACCATTCTTAATAAGTGTTTGTTATAATGTCATTTATTCGCCTTGCCCTTCATGCGTGTAATCTTTGCCTGGCAAGTGCTGCATATCCCATAGATGTAAAGTGAAAAGGCATTCTTACGAAAGCGCTTCAACTTCGTCTCCTCAATGGCGACCATCAAAGCGGGCGACTTCACCTCTGTCACTTTGCCACACACGGTGCAAATCTGGTGGATATGGTCACCGTTGACATAACAAGCCTCATACATCGTCCCCACTTGCAAATGATGGGGAATAACGAGGCGCAGTTCGTAAAATAGTTTGATGGAACTATACAAGGTCGCCCTGCTCACATGAAAATGATGGCTGTCGAGGTAATCGCTTAACTGCTCCATCGTGAAATGGCCATTCATGCTATAGATGGCATCAAGGATGGCAAAGCGCTCAGGCGTCTTGCGACGCTTGTTCGTCTCAAGATACGACGTAAGAACCTGCTTCACTTCCTCCTTGACCCGTTTTTCCATCGTTGCTTGCCTTGTCACAAAAAACGTACAAAGATAATCACTTTTTCGTTAAATCACAAGCCTTTACTTTTATTTCGACATTTTTTAGTAACGAAAAGGTGTTTTTTGAAATTATTGTCTTATATTTGTGGCAACAATTCTTTTAACCAATAACTGATAACATCATGGGCAATCTATTTGAAGAAATCCTAAAAGGGGTATTAGGGGGCAATGGCTCCATCTTTGGCAACGCCGACAGTCAAGCGGATGCCAACCAACAAGAAGAGACAACAACCATGGGAAGCGAGGCAAACATCCCCAAGGCTGGGAGCAGCAACGACCCGTTTGACATCGGCGACGAACTTGACGACATCGCCACGGGGCGCAACCAAGGAACGAAGACCTACACCGAAGAGAAGACAAGCATCCCTTCCATGGGGGGCATTGACATCGGCGACATCCTAAAGAAAATCATCGTGGGCGGCAGTGCCACACCTTCTACGAAGGAACAGGAGGAGGAACAGGCCACCACGACACAAACCATTGACATCGGCGATATCCTCGGCAAACTCGGTCTCGGCCTCGGCAGTTCGGGGTCTGGCGGCATGGGCAGCATCCTGCAAGTCATCATCCAAGTCATCAAGATGATGAAAGGTTCAGCAGCAGGGCAACGTGCAGGATTCATCGAGCAACAACTTGGCGAATATTTCACACCCGACCAGGTGTCACAACTCATGGCTGCGGCTGAAGACGACGGGAAGGAACAGGAACCAGAGTAAACGTACACGCACGTTTTCCACAAGGATGACAATAACAAAAGAGGATGTGCTTCAAGTCATGCACATCCTCTTTTGTTATTGTTGGTAGCAAAGCAGCTACAAGGTTTGCTTATTTCACAACAAACTTCTTACCATTCTTGATGACGATGCCCTTGGTGGCATTGGTCACCTTCATACCCATGAGGTTGTAGATGGCATTGTCGGTGTTGTCATCGGTGTTGACGATGTTGATGCCATTCAGGTCGTTTGCGGTAATCAGGATGTTACCGGCATACTCATACATAACAGCTGATTCGGTGTCAATCTCACCGGCGGCGGTGTTGGTGACATAGAGGTCTTCACCAGTATTGTCGCCAATGATGCGAACATAGACCACCTCCTGGTTGTTGGCCTCTGCGGGCAGTGTGCCTACCAGCTCGTTCCATCCATAGAGTTGTCCGGGAGTACCGGCAAAGTCAGCGTCGCGCTTCTCAAGCTCCACGCTTGCGAAGTTGGTCCATGTGCTGCCGTCGAGCGACCAGTCTGCCAATTGCTTCTTGTAACCGAAGTTGTCCGTTCCCACGAATGCGGAGAACGTGATGTTGGCCAAGTCTTGGGCAGGGATGGTGAAGATGAAGTAGTCAGGCTTGCCAGCGGCACGTGCAACGGCAGGACTCTTGCGGGAAATGACGGCCATGTGGGTATCGGCAGGATCCTCTCCGAACTTGGTGCCACGGTAGTTGAAGCGGTTTTCTGAGCCATCAACCTGTTGGTAAGCATCGCCTGCGCCAATCACGTTACCCTCCTCATCGGTCACGTTGGGCACCATCATCAGGGAAACAGATGCCTGATGGCCGTCGGCAAAGATGTCAGCATCGTATTTGACGAGCTTGTTCTGACCCTCGCTTGGCACGGTGGGAAGCGTGAAAGCGGACACGAGGCCAGAGGTAGCGTCCTCGTAGGTGGCGGTCAAGTCTACGGCACCGTCCAAGGTGACGACGCGTGGGTTGTCCATGTTGCCGTCGTTCCATCCCTTGAAGGTGTTGAACGTGCGATACTTGGAGTTGTGGTCGTTGATGGTGATGGTCACCACGTCGCCCACCTCATAGTTCTCCTTGGCGGGAGAAACGGTGTAGTCGATATAGGAAGGTCCTTCCACGTTGACGCTCAACGAAGCCTTTACTGGGAACTTGTCAACGTACATGATGCTCGGGCCGATGTTTTGGGCAAAGAGCGCATGGCTCTTCTCCAAACGGAAGTCAGCGGAATGTGCATCGTAGAAGTCTGTCCAAGCCAAGCCGGCGGTAGCCATGTCGATGCGACCTTCAGTAAAGTCTTCTCCTTGTGTGGCTTCTGAACCAGCTGGGCCAAACAACCAAGTACGGTTTCCCTCTTCGTCCTTGTTGTTACCGGCAGACCATGAGGCGTAGCCCTCTATCACGTTGTTGGCAGCGAACACCATACCACCTGTACATCCCAGGATTTTGGACTCCTGTGCCTCTGTAAGCGTGATGCCGCCCTTTTGGGAGACATTACCCCAAGCGGTATATTCCACACCCACCTCTGGGGTGAGGATGATGTTGTTGTTAATATCATAAGAAGTCATGGAACCTAAGAATCCACCCACGTCAATCATGGAGAATGGTCCGCTTGCCTCATTGCCGTCAAAGCCAACCCATGTTCCCTTGGCAGCCACGACGAGGTTGTTCTCAAACGTTACGTGGACTTCCTTACCAGTAGGCTCGCAATAGTTCCAAGTCAGGATTTGCTTGGCGTAGGGGATGTTGTAGAACATGTTGTTCCTGAACACCACCTCGTCGGTCTGTGTGGCGAGATAGACGATTGGCCAGGTGTTTCCCGACGTGAGTTCCATGTCATGCACCTTACATCCTTCCATCACAAACCTGTTCAAGGTGTTGTCAGAGTTGTAAACGCCATCGGTCTGGGCGGGCACGGTACGAATCAAGGTACGGGGGATGTTGGTCAATTGGCAGTTGCGGAACACGATGGAGTCGGCATGGCAGTCAGCCTTGTTCCAATAAACAATCTGTCCGGATGTAGCCAAGTTGCCGGCACGGTACTCGAAAGACACGTTCTCAATCACCAACGAGAAATGGCTGTCTGCTGCTTGTGCACTCATGTTCAGGCCAAGTGGCACGTGTGGCAGGTTGTCAATGTCCGTCTGGTTACTGGTGATGATGATGGTACCATCGGCGCAGGCGGTAGCCTCCGGCGTGAAGTTACCCACATTGAGTGTGAAGTCGCTGGTGGCTTGGGCGTAAGTGCCGTCGTCGTTCTTGCCAGCAGCGATGATGATTTTCGTCACGCTGCCCGGTGTTCCGGGGTGTGCGTTGAAAGCGGTGGTAAACTCAGCCTTCGTTGTCACGTAGACCTCTGTTTCCTGGGCACTCATATTGAGAGCGAACAACATGGATGCCACTACAAAAAGCGTAAATCTTTTTTTCATACGTAGTTTGTTAGAATTAATAATAGACAATAATGTGATAATTCGGTGCAAAGTTACTAATTAATCGGTTATTACCGAAACGTTTTAAAAGAAAAATACCTTTGGGCGACCAAAAAAAGGCATCCGTGGAACATGGAAATAGTGTTTATGCCAGCAAACGCTACCCTAAACAAATTGTTTACGTATGGAAAACAAATTGTTTGTGGTACGGAAACAAATTGTTTTCCATACGTAAACAGTGCGCCAACGCGGCAGATGAAGACGACCAATGTCTCCCCCACCGTCGCCTATGAATGAAAAGAAAAAAGATTGGAGATAGGGAAAGCCCACCAAATAGGCTTTTCTCTATCTCCAACCTTCATATTAGGAAGCCTTTAGTCTTTCAAGTCCCACTGGATGAAATACCCATTCCCATTGATGCTGCCTCGCACTTTCTGTTGTGCAGCGGCAGACGTGTACTTGGGAACGATGCGCTTGATGAGGCTATCACGTGCGGCGGCCTGGTCGCCACGCCCGCCATTGGAATAGCGTTCCGCCATCTTACAGAGATAGCTATACGACTTTCCTTCCGCCACATATTCCTTCAAATGCTCATCGGCAATCGCCCAGTCATAGATTTGCTTGCGCTCTGCCTCGGAGAGATTGTAGTTAGGATCGGTGGGCTTGGGCAGTTTATGGACCCTTCCTGCGGCGGCACCTACGATTCCCGCATTGCCATAGCCGCCACGTGGTGCAAACCAACTGGCGTAATACTGGCACCAGGTGCTATCGCTGAGCGTGTTGGATGGGAACCGGCTGGTGATTCCTTTGTTCAGGATGGTCTCAGCCTGGTCCCAGTTGCCCAAGTGGTTTTCCGCCTCTGCCAGCAGGAAATGGAAGTCATGCCCGCGGAACGTGATGATGCTTGGCTGGATCTCGAAGATGTTGGTACGTAGATATTTATAGGTATGTGCCGTCCCGTCATAATACATATAATACTTTGTCATGCACGGTTGTCCATTGATGCGGTCCATCACCATACGCTGGGTAATGCCACGGATGTCCTCCTCGTTGTAGAGGTCTTGCCCATATTGCGACGGACGCAGATAGAAGGCATCGTTGCTGGGGTAAGCAGGACAGAGATATTGCACGAGGCGGTTGCGCTGGTGGTTGGTATAGTCGTAGAGGATGGCACTGACCACCTGCGACTTGTTGCCGATCTCCTCGGACGAAAAGAGCGTGGTGTACGAGTGGGCAAGGTCAAAGCGCAGCCACAGGTTGGTCTGGAAGATCATGGCAAGTTCGCCCTGCTCGTCAGTCGTGTTGTAATTGGGGATGGGCAACTCCGTCCCTTCCTCTGCCATGTGGATGTCATAGAGGTATTTCAGGAGGGTATCGCGGATCCACAGCCAGTCGGCCTGTGCTGCATCCTCGCTCTCATAATTGCATTTCCACGACACCAACTCGGCTCGCAGGAGGATGGTTGGTGGCACGAGGTATTCCCACTGCACGTATGCCGTGGCATCCTCTGTCTCGGGGTTAAGCCATGCCGCCCAGTTGACTTTCAGGTCTGAAGGGATTGAAAGGCCATCCACCGTGATGCCATTGTCCAACAAGCCGATGCACTTGTCGGCCAATTGTTGCATCTCGCAATACGTGAAGATGTTGGTGTCAGACAAGTCCTTCATATCTGTGAGGGGGTCATCAAACCAATATGCCTTTCCGTAAATCTTTCCCAACATCCAGTAGGCCCACACCTTGAAACGGATGGCAGAGGAAAGGAGGGCCTTGAAGTTGTTTTCGGTTGACTCACTCATGCCTCCCACATTCTTGTGGTATTCCCCCATCTTGTGGAAGAAGTCGTTACAGGCGATGATGATGGCGTAGTAACATGTGGGGTCGGCGTACTCGTTGCCATTGGTGGGGTCGAAATTATAGATGGCCTTCAAGGCGTCGGGGGCGTTGTCGGTCGTCTCCAACACGCTGGCGCGTGTGTCCGTGAGCCAAATCGCCTGGTCGCCCGCCTCTTGCATGCGGTTCAAGATGCCCAACATCCCTTTATAGATTTCATCCTCCTTATTGATGTATTCATCCTCTTTGATGATGTTGTCTGGGTTGGTGTCGAGCATGTCATTGCAGGCCGTAAAGCCACAGACGAGGCAGAATGCACAAATGAATTGATATATTCTTTTCATAATTGATAGTTTCTCGTTCCTGTTTATGTTAGAAGTTCAGGTTGAATCCCAGTTTGACGGTAATGGGCAGGGAGACCTTGGCATAATCAAACCCACGCATCCTCTCGTCGTAAGAATAGGCAAACTCAGGGTCTCCACCTAAATAGCCGGTGATAGAAAAGAGGTTCTCTGCGGCAATATACACATTGCCGGAGCGAACAAACGACCACAGCTTGTTGAACCCATAGCTCAACCGCAACGAGCGGAGCTTCAAGAAGTCACCATCTTCTATCCATCGGTCGCTGAAATCATTGTTACGCATAGGGTCTCCATAATTGGCACGTGGCAACGAGGCAACCTGTCCTTCCACCTGCCAACGGTCAAGAACGGCGGTAGACTGGTTATAGAACGACGACATCGACTCCACTTGGCGACGTGTTGCGTTATAGAGCTTTGCGCCAAGAGAATATCCGAAATTGGCATCAAGGGTGAATCTCTTGTAACGGAGCATGAGGTTGACACCACCGAAAGCCGTGGGTAACGAACTGCCGAGAGAGGTCTTGTCGTATTCGTTGATAACACCATCGGGCGTGCCATTTGGGCCGCTGATGTCCACAAACTTGACATCACCAGCCTGGAAGGCATCGCCATTGCTGTTGACCAGCCCATCGGCCTGTGCCTCTGCCGTCGTGGAATAGATGCCGGCGGTCTTGAATCCATAGAATTGGTATGGCTTCTCGTCAACTGCCATCAGCATCTGCGCGTCGTCATCGTTGTAACCTGTATAGCTGATGATATTCTGTTGGTCGCCACCGAGCGACTTGATGGTACTCTTCAAGGTGCTGATGTTGGCAGCCACTACCACGTCGAAGTCCTTGGTATGGATGGGATTGGCGCGGAAAGACACTTCCAGCCCTCGCCCGGAAATCTTGCCCGTATTGTCGTAGAACACCTTAGAGCCATAGACAGCAGAGATGTCACGGCTCAACAACAAGTCATAAGACTCGTTGACGTATGCGTTAATGCCAAGGTCGAACTTATTGTGCAACATGGAAAGGTCTAAGCCGAAGTCCAACTGGCGCTTCTTTTCCCATGTCAACTTCCTGTTAGGGACATTTGAACGGACGATAGAGCCAATGTTAAAGAAATTGTTGCTCACATAATAGCTCTTGCCATAATTGCTGGAGAACCTACTGTTACCAGAGAGGCTACCCTCTATCGTGACGTTCAACTTGTCGAAGGCATTAGGGAGAATGCCCGTGTTGGCCACCATGAAGGTGACACCGGCAGACGGGAAGAATCCCATGCGCGTGGCATCAGCTCCCGTCACACTGCTCCCGTCAACGACAAGGTTGGCCATTCCCTTGACCATCTTGTTCCAGATGTAGTCGCCATGCAAGGTGAAGCCGAGGTGTTTCCAGTCCACATTATCGCCCGTGGTCAGTTTCTCGCTATTGGTGTTGCCCAGTGTCTTGTAGTAGTCGTTAGGCGTATTGAATCCTTCTGACATGTCGTATTCCAAGCTACGGGTAATGAACCGGGCTTGTGCCAAGCCATTGAATTCATGGATCTTGTTGAACGTGCGATTATAAGTCGCCCCAAGTTGGTAGGTGTTCATGTGCTGCCGAATCACTCCCTCTGCCACTTTGTTCTCGCCAATGCCATAGACTTGTGGCATGATGGAATGGCTGGTGACACCGGGGACAAACATCGTCTCCTCCGTATAGTTATAATAGAGGTTGACAAGGGCGGAGAGCTTCAGGTAGTCATTCCACTTAAAGTTGAGTCCCAGCCCCGCATTGGCGTCATATATCTTGTCGCCACCCTCCACGGTATTGACGATAGCCAAGGGGTTACTAACGTTGTCGTATGGAAGCGTCGGGATGTCGTTGGTGTTCCAGGCATCGTAGCGAGCCCAGTTGGGAAGCAGGGAGCCATCGTCTTGCTTGGCATGGGCATTGATGAGCGGCATGGAATGATAGGCGGCGAGGATGGGATTGGTTTCCATCTGCATACCCGTGTTTTGCAGGTCGCTCTTGATATATGCCAGTCCTACGTTGGCGGTGATGTCCACCTTGCGGCTCACCATCACGTCGGAACTGATGAGCGTGTGGTAACGGTTGGTGCCCGTTCCCCTCAATGTTCCCGTATTGTTGGTGTAGCCAAACGAGATGTTGTATTTCGCGATGGCATCACCTCCCTCCACGCGGAATATGTTCTCGGTCATGAATCCCTTGCGCTGGATGTCCTTCATCCAGTTGGTGTTCTCATTGAAGAGATAGGAATAGATGTTTGTGTTATTCTGCAAGAAAGGATAGTCCTCGGTGAGGGCAGCCATGGACGGGTAAGCTGTCATGCCCAGGTCAGTGAGGTAGCCACGGTATTCCGTGGAGTTCATCATGGGAATGGACGTGTTCTTGAAGTTAAACCCATATTGGCCACTAAACGAGATACGAGTATCGAGATTGTCGCTCGTCGCCTGTTGTGTCTCTATCATGACAACACCATTACTTCCTAATGACCCATACATGGCGGCATCGGCACCCTTCAATACAGTGACACTACGAATGTCCTTGGGAGAATAAGCGAAGAGCAGGTCTCGGCTATAGCCATTGATGACATCCGAAATGCCTTGGTTGCCTAAATAAGGCACGCCATTGATGACGATAAGCGGATTGTTCTCGGCAACGAAAGAGTGTATTCCCCGAAGGTTCATATACGTACCCTCGCCAGGCATCCCGCTCTTCTCTATGACTTGCAGGCCAGCCATGCCATCGCGCGTGGCTGCTCCCAAGGACAACTTGTCGCTGAAATCCTTGTTCTCGATGCCAGTCGTGATGCCCGACTTCATGTCGTCAGACAATGCCCCATACCCTGTGACAACCTTTCCATTGTATAAGGACTCGTCTTCTGGTGTCAATGTGATGACAAAGCCAGCAGAGTTTTGTTTCTTCACCAAGAGCCGCAAAGGTAAGGAACGCTCATAGTAGCCCTCCGCCTTGATGGAGACGAGAGCGTCGTTGGCGTTGGCGTTCAACTCAAAAAAGCCACTGTTGTCAGACAAGGCAGAGATGCTGTCGCCGATAACGGAGATGATAGCACCACTCACCGGCTCTCCATCGGTGCTTTTTATCTGCGACTTCACCTTTGCTGTTTGGGCAGTGACAGATGCAGCCAAGCTACATGCTGCAAGGAAAATATATAATCTTTTCATTGTTCGCGGATGTATTAGTAATTATTGTGAGTAGGACGTAGACACCAATGATACATCATGAGCTGGGTCACGTTGTTCTTGTTGCGTCCCGCCGAGGCATCATAAAGATAGCAATTGTCGTAGGAATCAACCGTAATGGTGAAATACCCACTCTGCTTCAGGTTGACAATGCCCACGGTATATCCGTCGGTGTCGTAAGCGATAGCCTTGGGGTCTAACTCCATCCAGTCGTCAGGGTCGAATCCTTCGCCGTATGCGATGCCATCCTGCCCATAATGGGGAACTTCACTTGCTGCCCCACGGTCGAAGTGGAAATTAGACCCCTGTGCATAGAGCACCATGTCCTTGACAAGCAAGGAGTCATTGAAATATATACTCACGGAATAGGTAAGGCTATGCTTGAAGCCCATACGCAAATAATACTCGCCGGCGGGCATATATGCCTTGGAAACCGTATTGGAAGCCTCATCATAGAGAAGCGCGTCATAATTGACGCTACAATGGAGGGAGTCGGCGATAGCCTCCTCATCGGGGACAGCTGTCAACACATGGTAATACATGGTTGGGAGGGTACTCGACAGGGTGAACTCGCCCTGCGCGTCGTTGATGATCATCTGGTCTGTCCAATGATTCCAACGGAAGTAAGTCTCCTTCTCTGCCTCGGTCATGGCATTCCACAACTCATAGAAACGAGCCTTGACACGATAGATGACCACATGGTTGGGAATTTTCAAGTTGGTGCAATAATATGCCACGCCATTGCTCAAGTTGACTTTGCTTGACACGTCAACGGTCTGCACACTTGGCCTCCACCATGCGGCATCGCCATCCTTGTACTTGGTCACGTCGGCCTGGGTGTCAATCACTTTCATGTAACCATCAACACAACGGAAGTCGGCGGCGGAGGCGTTCACCTGGCTCTCATCCAACTCACTATTCACGAAACAAGCCTTGACTATCCACTTCTCAAACTTCTCTAAGTCTGCATCGGTGGCAGGGCGGTTTAACCATACGGGAATGCTATCCATGGCATTGCTGATGGCTTTGTCTATCTGCTCATTGTTGGGAATGAACATGGTCGTCTTGTAACTCTCCGAGCGCATATCCCAATAATTGATACCATCTACGGTGTATCGATCCATCAAGGTGTTGCGCACGGTGATGATAGAGTCATAGACTGTCATACCCGCATCGTTCACACCAATGGCGGCACTATGTTCGCGGTCGAAGTATGGCTCCTCAAACTTAGCCACCAACTCACGGAAACGGGAATAGTTCTCGCCCAGGGAGTTGAGGTATTCATAAACGGAACTACGGATGGGTAATACACCTTTTATATAATATATATAGCCATTATTCGTCTTGACAACCTTGTCAATGCCAAATTGGTCAAAACGGAAAGCATCGGCATTGCCATATACCCACACCGTCTTTCCCGAGCGTGTCTGCAACCCGTAGCCGTCTTTCAACGTGCTGGGAGCCACCGCCATGTCACATACCGAATATTGGGCAAATCTCTTACGATTCGTGATGTTGCTCGCTCCCGACGCAAACACATCGTTATTGCAAACGATAAAAGTGTAATCGTTGCCTACATAGACGCTATCGTAGATGCCCGCCTCTGCCAAAAGGTTGGAGAACTGGCTCACATCGCCCGTACTCTTCATGTAGCTTACGATGTCTCCATTGTATATGCTGATCTGATCTGTGCTGACACCACTCTCGTCATAATGGTCGCTCCAGTCGGAACAAGCCGTATTGACGGTGGCGATGACCGCCATCAGCATGATGATATAACTGATTCTTTTCATATTCATGTGTGTTTAGTCAATAGGAATAAACTCTATGTAATCGTACATCTGGTGATATTGGTTGTCGGTCTTCGCATTGATGTCCATCATCGTCACCTTGAAATTGTGGGGGCTTGATGTGTCAAACTCCATCGATTCCCATAATGTCAAGTCAACGGAGCCGTACAACACCCTTGCCCTCGCGGAAATGACATCTGCCAAACCTTTATATATATATAAGTTGGCTGTATGGTAATCCATCTCGAACTTCGTGAGGCTTCCCGACGAGAAGAACTTCATGACCGAGATGTCGGCACAATAATGCAACACCACCTTGTACTTGCCGGCAATGATGGAGGGGGTGGTGAATTGAATCCAACCCGCATACCCCAGATTGAGCATCAAGTAATTGTTCATGTATGTGCCGTAACGGGGCGTGGTCTTCGCTGCCGCCGATGCCCACTGCTCCTTGATGAACCCCACGACGGGAAACTGGGTGGCAGAGGCGCGGCTATCGGTATTCTTGTAAGTGAACGATGTCAGTGTGCCATAGTCACCATTGCGTCGTGCATCAGACAAGTCCACCTTGCGCTCCGCCGTGGTAAGGTCTGAAGTGAATAGGCTTCCGAATCCATTGTCCGCGCCGTATGCGTTGACGAAGGAGATGATGTCCGCGGAGTTCAGGAAGTCCCATCTCACGGTGACGGGGGTGGGATGGTAGACAGGCATCACGTCGTTGACTTTATGAATCAACCCATTCCGTGCCTGGATGTCGCTCCGCAAAATCTGGATTGACTTGTTGATGGTGCGTACACCTCCATCCTCATTGGTGATGATGGCTTGACCTGGCATCTTCGTCTCAAAGATGAGCGTTTGTCCTTCCGTCTGGAAATTGTAAAGCTCATTGGTATCATATTCCCTCAAGAGGAAATGGTATTGTATGTAATTGGCCAATGCAGCGTCTCCATTCGTCTCCTCGCCTTTGCTGTTGTTGACAAGCCATGTCTTCAAACCGCTCACGTCAGAGATACCAGCTTTCTGGTAAATCTCATCAGGCACTGCAAAGCAAGTGTAGTTGTAGGTATTGACCACATAACCGCCTCCCACGACGTATGTCGTATCGCGCATCTTGTTGGCTATCGAATCGTAACCCGTATCGTGGATGGCTTGTGCGAAGATGGAATAGTTGCCTTCCAGTTCCAACTTCTCGATAATGGTCTCCGTCAATGGCGTGATGACCGTACCCATACTATAGATGACACCATTCGCACAGGTGATGCCCGTGAACTTGTCAAGGCGAGCCTGGTTGTTGATGAAGATGGAGTCGGGCGTGTAGATGGTTTCCGTGCGGTCAACGTCATCCACGTCGGTGATGGTATACCCATATTTCAATGTCAAGTACGAACCAAAGAGGTTTTGGGTGGGAATGTACGTGGCATTCTCTGCATACGTATTCAATGTTGTCTCCGTGATGGAGGTGTTGGCAATGATGTGTGCCTGCGCGACGGAACGGGCATAGTCACGTGGCAAGTCCCTGACAGACGACACGCCGCGCTCGGCAATGAACGCCGTGATGGCAGCATTATTGGGGCAGAAGATGGTTGCCTCTGACGATGCGTCCTTCAATGCGTTATAGTAGTCGGCATGTTTCAGGAAGTCAATCCACATCGAATAGTCTGCGTCTCTCTCCAAGACATCAATGATAGACATTTCAGACTCCAAGTCGGAAGGCTGGACAAACATCTCGCCCTCGTTAGGGTCATCACAGCCTGTCATCAGCATGGCGAATCCTAATGAGATAAAAAACAATATCTTTTTCATGTCCATATTCGTTTGTGATTATTCGTAATAAGGGTTTTGTTCCAAAAGCGGGTTCACCGTAATCTCATTGTAGTAGACAGGAAGGTACCAAGCGTTCTCGTCGCTCAACACGGAGGTAATCCATGTCTCGCGAGCCTGTTGGTCATACTTGGTGACATTCTCTATCAGGAAGTCCTTCACGAAGTTGATGGTTCCCGATGGGTCCTTGTACCGCCCCACACGAAGTAGGTCGTACCAAGCCTTGCCCTCGCCGACCAACTCCATCAGTCGCTCATAGATGACATAATCCATCAACGTCTTGAAGTCGATATCCTCATAATACTCACGTTCCTCAAGGTTGGAACGCTTACGCACCTCATTTACCAAGCGAATGGCCTCCTCGTTGTCGGCATTGTCCGCTCCCAAGTGGCGCATCACCAATGCCTCAGCCTTGAGGAGCATGATGTCTGCCACACGGTAAAGGATGAAATTGGGGTCGTAATAGGTAGATGTACGTTTGTCAGACAAGGATGTGCCACCGACATACTTCCATACGTAACCAGCGCGGGCTCCTGTGTAGGCGGCAGCGGACGCTCCCACGAAATATCCTCCAAACATGGTGCGTACCGCCATTTCACCTGCTTCCTCGCCATATTCCATCAGGATGCTACGATACTCGGAGTTGAAGTCTTGGAGCATCTGATTCGACAACTCATAGACACGGCTGTCGTTGGTGTTGTCGAACAAGATTGGAAGGTTGTTGGTTTGCAAGCTCGTACCCTCATACTTCTCATGGCTCCATTGCAATTCGTAGATTGACTCGTTGCTGTTGCCAGGGTTGAAGATGGTAAACCAACTGCTATGCGTAGCCGTCTTCATGAATCTTGGGGCATCGGCTGCCGTGGCGTTCAGGATGAGGTTGGCATAATTGATGGCTTGGTCGAAGTCAGAGTTCCACATACACACATCGGCCATCAAGGCATAGATGGCCCAGATGGTGGCGCGTCCCTTTGTCTCCCAAGTGGTATTGAAACTTGTCTTGGCAGCACCAATGCGGAGAGCCTCCTCCAAGTCGGCTTTAATCTGCGCGATAATGTCCGCCTCTGGCGACTTGGCTACGTTGTACGATACGTCATCGGTCTCAAAGGGTTCCGTGAACAAGGGCGCATCCCGCCAGTTGCGGACGATATAGAAATAGGCGAGTGCCCTGAGCCAATATGCCTCGCAACGGTGTGAATTCATCTCCTCCTGCGTATATGTAGCATCATTGTTCCGGGCGGTCTCGGCATTCTTCAACACCAAGTTGGCAGAACTGACAATCTGGTACATCGGCGACCATGTGGCGATGTTTGTCGTTGACTTGATTTGATAGTTCTGGAGTGGGGAGCCGTTGCGGTTATAGATACACCCGGCGCGTAACTCACCCCAAGGGATGAGGTAAGTCTCTACGGAATTTCGCAGATACCAGTAACCCGCCATGAGCGTAGCCTCCACGTCTGCCTTGGAAGCCCAGTACAGGTCTGTCGGCTCAACATTCTCCTCGTAGACTTCCAGATAGTCGTTGCATGAAGTGAAGCCCAAGAGCATCACTATCGACATGATGATATATTTTGTCTTCTTCATATTCGTAATGTCATTTAGCACGTTAGAAATTCAATGTCAAACCAACGGAGAAACGTTTCGAGCGAGGGGTCTGCGAGGAGTCCATCGCCAAGTCGGTAATGCCACTGGGCAACGTCACCTCAGGATCCTGTCCCGTGTAGTTGCTGAAGGTGAAGAGATCATATCCTGTCACGAACATGCTAATGCCGTTCATGCCAACACTCTTGCACCACTTCTTGGGGAAGCTATAACTGACCGATAGGGTCTTCAGGCGGACAAAGGAGCAGTCCTCCACGAAGCGGTCGCTACCGAGATAGTTGAAACCCCATCCCCACAAGGCGCGTGGGATGTCGGTGTCGTCGCCCTCGTTGCGCCAGCGTCGCAGCACGGCGGTGCTTTGGTTGTCAGACCCGCGCATCGACTCGGCGTTCATGCGGGCAGAGTTAATGATTTTCTGTCCCAAGCGATAGTGCATAAACACAGTCATGGTCAGTTTCTTGTATTTCAAGGTAAAGCCGCCACCACCACTGATGATGGGGTTGCTGTTGCCTAAGTAGACAATGTCGTTCTTGTCAATCTTGCCATCATGGTTGATGTCCTCATACTTGGCATCGCCAGGATAGCAAACGTATGTGCCATTGGTCATCACGATGGGCTTGCCTTGCAAGTCGTACATCACGCCGCCCTCGGCATCCTTGGCGTAGGTGTCCTCCGTGTTCTGGTACACGCCTTTGTACCTATAGCCGAAGAACGAGCCCACGGCTGTTCCCGCAATAATGCGCTTGGCATACTCGCCGTTGTTAAATGTGTATTCCTCAGTACTTTGGTTTTCAGGCAACTCTACAATGGTGTTGATGTTGCGGTTCACATTCCAGTTGACAGAGAAATCCCAATTCTTCATTTTCAGGACATTGTAGTCGATACGGAACTCCCATCCTTTGTTCTCCAAACGGCCAGAGTTGAAATAGTTGAGTTTCACCACGCCACTCGAGGGGGCATAGCCCGTATAGGTAGGAACGGCATAGTTCTTCTGCAACAAGTCCTTGGTCTTCTTGTGATAATAGTCGAAGGTTGCCCTCAACTTGCCATCCCATAAGGAAATGTCGGCACCGATGTCAAATTCCGTGGAAGTCTCCCATTTCAGTTTGTTCAACTGCATCTTGTTGGCAGTGATGGCACTGGCATCCATATACGTACCGATAGAGGCATACGTACCCACGTAGGGCGACGTTCCCGATGGCGCATTACCACTCATACCATAACTGGAACGGATCTTGAATTCGGATAGCCATTCCCTACTCCATTTCATGAAAGGCTCATCGCCAAATTGCCAACTCACGCCGACAGAGGGGAAGAAGCCCCAACGGTTGCCCTTTCCCAGTGACGACTTGCCTTCATAGTTGGCTGTACCATTGACGGTATAACGGTCAAGGAACGTGTAGACGATGGAACCGATGCCCGACAGGGTACGCCCCTCAGACGTTCCTGAACCTTGCGACAGCAGGGCGCCGCCGCCCGACCCTGGGTCGGAGATCGACGATGACGCCACGTTGTAACGTGTAGCGGAATAGTTGGAACTGCGGTTTTGCGAGGTACGCCACAAGGCGGTCGCCGTCAACTGATGTTTCTTTTCCATCCATTCGTTGCTGTACATCACCTTGTTCTCCGTTTGCAGGGAGAACGTATTGGTGTAAGCGTCGCTTGCCTGGTTGGCGTAACTGTTGTCGGTAGTCACACCCGTAGCCGACTGTGGCAGGAACTTGTTGGTCTTGTTCGTCGTGAATCGCATGGAGACATAGCCACGATAAGTAAGTTGTGGCGTGATATAATAGTTGGCACGGACGGTCATCTTCTGCTCCTTGGAATGCAACTTGCTGAAACTCTCGTCTGCCATGATGATGGGATGGAAGTTCTTGGAACCCGTAAACGCCCCCTGAAACTCCTCGGAGTTCTGGCGAGTGAAATAGGTGCTTGTCATTTCGCCCGTAGCGTCATCGATATAATAAGGACTCTTGTTAGGCATCTTGAGCATGGCTTCCGAACGCACGCGGTCGGTCCAGTTGGCCTCTTTGCCAGTCTGGGCAAACGACAGGTCGGCATCCACCCGCAGCTTGTCACTGAAGCGGTAGCCGATGTT
>JAFRRN010000054.1 GCA_017428055.1 Prevotella sp. | reverse complement strand
TGCATATCCCTTACTTCCGTGACCCTCAACAGTGTGGAATATATCACGTTCAGAGCTTTCCAAGGTTGCAGGTCCCTGACCTCTGTGACCCTCCCAAGTAGCGTGAAGGAAATCGGGTCGTATGCTTTTTACGGTTCGAAGTTATCAACTATCGTATCTCTGATTGAGGATCCAATTCCAATTGTAGGTAAGGGACAAATTTGGTCTACATTCAGCGATGATACTTTTACTAAAGCTACCCTTTACGTGCCAGCTGGCTCCGTTGAGAAATACAAGACAACGTATGGGTGGAAGGATTTCGGTCATATCGTACCATTAGACGAAGGAATGAGTGTTAAGGTGATGGAGAGTGATAACGATAGTCCGTCGAAATATTTCCTTTTGAACGGTCAGCAAGTGGAAAAGCCGCAAAAGGGCTTGAATATCGTAAAGATTGGCGATAAGGCAATAAAAGTGTTGATGAAATAGGCATTTCTACTTTCCCTCATAGATTGCTAATTGAAATCAATGAAATGACAATATAGCAAAGAGATATTATTTTATTCCTTATACTCCTTCTGAAAAGACTATTGAGCCGTTTTTATATAAAAAATCTAAAAGCCTAAAATATTTCTTTTTTCTGCTAAAAGGAGCGAGTTTTTTCGTACCTTTGCAATACCGCTAAAAAAACGAGGCGGCATAGGCTATGACAATCACAGCGACGACGAATGAGATAAAAGAACTACAAGAAGCCGTGTCTGCCAGGGACGTGGAGATAGCACGGTTGAGGGCAGAGAATATGCGACTTGCCAAGGAGAACGAGTCGCATGTCTTATCTGGTGGAAACAAGACATGGTTTTCGGTGGACTGCCCTGCCAAGGGGTTTCCGCCGCATGTCATCCCCGTGGATGTGGATAGTCTGAAAAAAGTGTTGGGAGAGATTGACGACCCATCGGTATTGTCGGTGATAGGCATGGTGCTGATGAAGTCGTTGCCACAAAACGCCTCGTTGGAGTTTTACCAGACTATCACTCAGGCGATAGGGTTTCCGCCTCCCAAGACATCATTGCCGACCCATGTCAGCGTGGCTGGCAACCTAATCACACAAGAAGTGAATGACATCCATGGTAACAACAAGGTAAATTTTGGGGTGAATGGAAATTAAGGGAGATTTCATCGTCAGGGGTTCGTATATCGACATCCATGACAACGAGGTGGTGAACCTGAGCGTGGACAAGGCACAGGTGAAGATCGGGGAGAACGATAACATAGTGAATGAGCCTACCCAGAGTGAGTTGCCCGATGTGCTGAAATCGGAGAAGGCATTGGTTTTGTGGAAGAAGGCGCAGGATGCGGGATGGATAGATGAGCGTTTCCATCCGTTGGTGTCGCGCACGAAAGCCGCCCTGTTGGCAGAGCGGATGTCGGGGCTGTTAGGCATTCAGAACAAGTGGAAGGTGTTTGAGTCCCTATGGGGTCGCAACAACATGCGTGGAGATTACAACGATGCCTTGGGACAGAAGCAATCGTTGGCGTTCCAAGACAAATTGAAAAGCATATTGTGTTGATTTTCAATGTTTTAAGATAATTCGTACCCCCTACGCGTACCGTATGCGTAGGGGATTTTTTTGTTTCCGTATTCGTACCTTTGCATTGTCGAAAGTCTGGACAACGACAGGTAAAAGTATTCATTTTAAAAAACAGATTTACGAATATGGAAAAGGCTTATTTTATCAACGCCAATACGGTGAACATCAATGAAGGGGAGATTTCCCAAGTGACTAACGCAAGACGGGAGGGGAGGAAGTTGCGATTCCATGCCAAGGTGGAGGTTGACCTCGACCACCCCTCTAATCTGGTCATCGTGCCATTCGGCAGGGACATTCGTCCGAGACGCAGGAGCAAGGTGCTGTGGCAGGAGCCTAACGGCCAGTTGGTGGAAACGGTGCATCGCTATCGCGTATGGAACTCGATGCCGAAACGCTTGGGCATGACACGCTCCGCCGAGGAGATGCAGAAGCAGTTGACGGAGATGGTAGACAAACTGTTCGTGATGGGAAGTCATAGGATTGAAAATTGAAGATTAAAATGGCAAAGGCAAGATTTGACATTGGGCGGAATATTCGGCGACCCGTTACGCAGCAGGCTACACGGCAGTTGTTCTGGCAAGCGGTGGACGACCCGCAGACGGGTGCCGCCTGTGCGGAACATCAAGACCTGTGGGAGGGCTACATGCGCGGGGAACTGGCGAAGGAGGAATACGAGGAGAAGCGCAAGGAGGTGAAGATGCGGTTGTGGTTTGCCACGTACCAAGCGACTTTCAGCGACCACTACAAGCACAACGAGACGGCGGAGGATTCGCATTTGACTTTCTTCGACGTGGACCATCGGCAAGACAGCAGGGAATTGTACGTGCAGACCGTCATGGGGCATGAGAAGGAATGGGGCATCGTATTGGTGGAACTGTCGGCAAGCGGCCAAGGGTTGCACGTGGTGTTTGCCCGTCCCGATGGGATGACCAACCAACAGGCACAACGATGGATGTCGGAGCGATTAGGGGGCATCGAGTACGACAAGGGTACGCACGAACTGGCACGAGCCACGTACATGGTGATGCGCGACTATATCCTCTATATCGACGAGCCGAAATTGTTTGGCGAGGTGGAACTGGAGCCTGCCGTGGTGAGAAGTGAGGAGGCAACACGTTTTGGCAAAGCCACGACCAGCGGAACGGAACAAACAACGAAAGGGACAACGGAAGTGACAGATGCCACAGCACCCTCTGAAATGGCTCTAAAGGCATTCGACCTGTTTCTTGAGCGGTCGGGACTGGACATGGGGGCATTGAATGCCATCGGCACACGCCACAACTCCCTGAAGATGCTGTTGCCCGACCTTGGGCAGATGATGACTGAGGGCGAACTCTTGGGCGTGTTGGCATTGAAAATGCCCAGGTATGCGAATGAGCAGGACTGCCGTAGGTTGGTGCATGATTTCTACGCCAAGTACATTGACACGAACAGACCGCTGTCGGTGGCGCAAAAGGAGGTGTTCAAGACCATCTCTAAGGGCGGAGGAACCAAGGAGGGACTGATGGAAGCGGAGCCGCCCATGCCCCGACGGTTGCCCAAGCTGATTCAGTTGTTGGTGTCGAAGGAGCCGAAGATTTACCATCCCACGGTGGCGAATGCGGTGTTCCCGTCGTTGGCGGCGCATTTCGTGGGTGTGAACTTCCCCTATATCGACAACACGATGAGGGAGGCGACATTCATGTGCTGCACCATCGCCCCGATGTCGAGCGGAAAGTCGTGCGTGGACCGTCCCGTGGAGCGCATCCTGAAAGACATCCGTGAGCGTGACCAGTTGAACATCAACCGCGAGAACGAGTGGAAGCAGCAATGCAAGACACGCGGCTCCAACAAGGAGAAACCACGTAGGCCCGAAGGACTGTGCATCCAGGTGATGGACTCCGACATGACCAATGCCGCCTTCGTGCAGAAGTTGGTGGATGCTGGCGGTAAGTATCTCTTTACCATCGTGGACGAGGTGGAACTTTTCTACCAGTTGAAGACATCGGGGACAAAGAGCGTGGGCAAGATATTCCGATTGGCATTCGACAACAAACCCTACGGTCAGGTGCGCGTGGGTGTGGACTCCGTGTCAGGCTCGATGCCGTTGAGGTGGAACTGGAATGCCGCCACGACCGTACAACAAGGGCAGCACTTCTTTCGCTCGATGAAGGCAGACGGTACGTTGTCGCGCATCAACTTCACCACCATCAAGGCTGAACGGGGCATCGACATTCCCGTGCATGGCATCTACGACGAGCAGTTTGACGGGGATTTGAAGCCCTACATCGACCGCCTGAACGCCGCCAATGGCACGATAGACTGTCCACAGGGGAGGAAGTTGATCAAGCGAATGCTGAAGGAGAATGCCGAGATAGCCGACCTTGCAGATGATGAACTATATGAGCGGTTGTCGTATCGTGCCGTGGTTATCGCTTGGCTCAAGGCCATGACGTTGTTCGTGGCAGAGGGGCAATGGTCGAAGCAGATAGAGGAGTTTGCCGTATGGTCGATGCACTATGACATGTGGTGCAAGATGATGTTCTTCGGCGAGGAGATGCGCCAGCAGATGCAGGGCGAGGAAATCAGGATGGAGCGCGGTCCGCTGAACATGCTACGCTTGTTGCCAGATAGGTTCACCGTACACGATGCGTTGCAGGTACGGCTCTCCAACGGAAGGGATAACCGCGTGATGCCGATGCTCAACACTTGGCGCAGGAGGGGGTACGTGGATGTGGATGCCGCCACTGGCGTATATGTGAAGGCTGGTCCTTGGCGAAAAAACAGTTAAACAGTTTTTTTATGGAGTTGGTATTGACAAGAATAGCGAAAAGGAGAAACTACACGATAGGTAGGCTTGCCGTAAGGGAACGGGTGGACGATGAGTTTCTCGCGGGCGATCGGGAGGTGTATCTCTGCGATACGTTGGAACCCACATGGCGGGACATCGGATGGGGTAAGAAGGGCAGGAAGGTGGCGGGCAAGACCGCCATCCCCGAAGGCCGCTACCCCGTGGTGATTACCAAGTCGGAGAAGTTCGGGATATGGTTGCCCTTGCTCCTCGGCGTTCCCCGGTTTGAGGGCATTCGCATCCATGCGGGCAACACGGTGGCGGACACGGAGGGCTGCATCCTCGTGGGCGAGAACCTAAAGAAAGGCATGGTGCTTAATTCCAACAAGTGCCTGAAACGGGTGAAGGAAAAAATCGTGGAAGCCAAGGAAACGGGCGAGGGTGTGTGGATCGTGATTTGCTGACGGCTTGATTCCGCTTTCAAAATAATTGGTGTCCGATGAAACAAATGGTTTTCGGACACCAATTATCTTGTGGCGCAAAGGGGTTAAGAACATGGATAGGCACAACCAAGGGAGCGACAAATCGTCAGAAAGGAATGCCATTCTGTCACGAAAACGGGCTGGGCATAGCATTTGAACACCTCCTTTCAGAAACAAAACAAAGAAAGGAGAAGAATATGACATTCGACAAATTTACCATCAAGGCACAGGAAGCCGTACAGGAAGCCGTCAACACGGCGCAACGGGCGGGTCAGCAGACGATTGACCCCACGCACCTGCTGGCAGGCATCATCGCCAAGGGAAAGGACGTGACCAACTTCCTCTTCCAAAAGCTGGGTGTCAACGGGACGCAAATCGAGACCCTCGTGCAACAGGAAATCGCCCATCTGCCACGGGTGACGGGCGGTGAACCGTATTTCAGCAATGCCACATCGCAAATCTTGCAACGCTCCATCGACATCGCCAAGCAGATGGGCGACGAGTTTGTGAGCATCGAGCCGATGCTGCTCGCCATGTTGGAGAGCAATTCCACGGCGGGGCGCATCTTGAAAGATGCCGGTTGCAATGAGAAAGACCTCAAGAAAGCTATCCAAGAATTGCGGCAAGGTGCCAAGGTGCAGTCGCAATCGGGCGACGAGAACTACCAAGCCCTCTCCAAATACGCCAAGAACCTCGTGGAGGATGCCCGCGCCGGCAAGCTCGACCCCGTGATTGGGCGCGACGAGGAGATACGCAGGGTGCTACAGATTTTGTCACGCAGGACTAAGAACAACCCCATCCTCATCGGCGAGCCC
>JAFRRN010000053.1 GCA_017428055.1 Prevotella sp. | reverse complement strand
ATTATAGTACGATTACAACCGGCATGATGTCAAGGTGGAAGTGGAAGAACTGCTCCTGTTTCAATTCTATTATAGTACGATTACAACCTACTCCAACGATGAACGGTAAGAATGTTGATACAGTTTCAATTCTATTATAGTACGATTACAACTCACCTGCTGCACAAATGCAAAGAATGATTAATGCGTTTCAATTCTATTATAGTACGATTACAACCGGCGGTGTTCTTGTCGTACAGTGCGCCCTCGCCTGTTTCAATTCTATTATAGTACGATTACAACTATGGGAATTGGTCGGCTATTCTGTGTTCCACAAGGAAGTTTCAATTCTATTATAGTACGATTACAACAAAGACACGGTTTCCACACGACACTACTATATGTGTTTCAATTCTATTATAGTACGATTACAACCCTAACATTAGGGATACATGCATATTTGATTTTCAATGCTTTACAAGTGCAAAGATAACATTTTTTATTGATAAAAATGTCGATATACAATCATAAAAAAACTATAGAAGATTGACATTTGAGTTAAAGTAAAGAATATCAACTACTTACAGCAAGCACATCTCGTTCACACATTTACAAATTAGTTCTAACAAACACCATCGACATCCAAAATCATAAAAATATGTCTGTTGAACTACGTTCTTTCCCCACCACTTGCTTGTCAAAGAACACTTTCGACTGGTGTTTAAAAAGGATAATGCTATCTTCATCCATATCCATAAAGGAACGGGTTGTTTGCAGCAATTCCTTCAACTTTACTTCAGATATTTCTCCCTCAAAGACGGAGTTCTGAATCCAATTCAGATATTTGCGACAAAGCTTCAACATCTTGCCAACACGCTTTTCGCCAAAGTCATACACCAAAATCACATACATACGTCTTACCAATAAGTCTTAAATGGTTTATATTCCTCAATACCCAACAGGTGTTTTGCCAACTTATAACATTCCAATTTGATAAGATGTCTAAAACTCACTTTCCTTCCCAACGACTTATGTTGGAATGTTTCTTCCAGTTTATCTTCAATAGCTCGCACAAAGATTTTCTTTCCCGCCTCATTCAGCAAGCACCTGTTTATCTTTTTCTCAAAATGCTTTTCCTGTATCTCCTTACGGTTGAGTACACGGAATATCACACGGTCAACAATTATCGGCTTGAATATTTCCGAAATGTCCAAACATAGTGAATATCTCCTTTCACCAGGAGTGTGCAGATAACTGATTGTTGGATTCAACTGTGTTTGATGAATAGCACGCAGACATTGACTATAACACATCATGTTCCCAAATGAAATCAAGGCATTCACCTCGTTTCTCGGAGGTTGTTTGCTACGTTCTCCCATTTCAAAATTATTCAATATAAGATTAAACGCATCATAATATAACTTTCTGATTTGCCCTTCGATCCCCATCAACTCTTCCACGCTTGTTGTTTGTGAAAGATCCTTGGATAAATCGTTGATAGCATTGATTACCACTTCCAAGTCTTTCCCACGACGGTTATAATACATCAGATTTCTCACCATGTTGTATGCCGCCCCATCTATAAACTTCTGTGCAATAGCCAACCGTTTTTTCTTGTTTTGATAAGCTGCTGTTTGTGCCAGCAACATCTTTCCAGACAGCAATGAGTCGCGGGGCATAAACGATCCTGTATAGTTTTCGTAATAATCGAAGAAGTGCATACAAATGTCCTTCTGTCCAAGAAAATTGAACAATGAGCTACTTGCTTTCAATGCCCCAAAACAATAAAACTCACTAATATCCTCTACAGGCAAATAGCGTGGTTGCAAGGGATGTTCCGTTCCATCATCATCTATGGAATAAGGCGTGAACTTCAACGTATTATCCTTACGCTCCATCTGCCCAGGGTTAAACAAATAAAAAGTCTTTTTCATTCTTCATCAAGTTCTGTTGTATAACAAAAGTCATAATAGCTGCACGACTTGCAGATACGTTTCTTTATCATTTGCGGACATTCATCAGACTCAATAATATGCACTATCTCCTGTTCCATCCGTTTGATTTCCTCCCTATCCTCATCGGTAAGCACCACCGTTTGTGTATGACGTAATGTGGGATACTCCAACAATCCCGTACACCCTTTAATGCCATTTCGCTCAAAGACGTAAATATAGTATTTTACTTGCCATTCATGAGCCTTTTCAATCTTGTCAGAACGTTTAATCTCATGAATAACCCGCCGCTTGGCATCAAAGTAATCCACCTTGATGCCCTCAATAGACACTTCCTCAAAACGTTCCGTCCTCTGTGGATAACTGCTCTCATGAATCAGCTTTCCATCATAGACAGCATCGCTCAAATGCTCCATGTTGATGCCGTTGGCAAAAAGCCATAGCTTCCGATGACATATCTGATAATAATTGAAGTGAGTTCCTGTGGGTGTCATAGTTGCGAGTATTTTTATTATTTCTCTACCAATGGAAGTTCCCCAAGAAATCTGTCAAAATCACTTTGGAACAGACGGTCTTGGATGATACGGTATTTCTCAAACTCGGTCTCTGCATGTAGTACAGCCTCTTCATGACTCACGCTGCCAGCATTGTCAAGCAGAGGACGCTCATCACTGCTCAAGTATGCATCAATGCGTTTTGCCCAGTCCTCCATCGTCATAGGGATATGTCGCTTGGCGCGACTCTCCGCAAATTCAAGCACAGCTGTTACGATACGCCCCATATCCTCCAGTTCTATCTCTTTCAAATAGTTCTTGGCTATCGACACATCTGTCTTCACAATCTTTCCGTCTGGCGCATTCTCCCAAGTGGTCAGTCCCATGTGCTCCTTGTCGGCATCAGCTCGCTCCATGATGAGTTCCGCTGCTGTGTGCTGATGTACAGCATAATGCATCTTGTTCTGAATGCGTTTGAAGAACAGTCGGGTTGTCGGTGCATCCTTGTTATAATCCATGCTGGTAGCATAGATGTCCGTCAGTTTCTGGTAGAATCGCCGTTCCGACAGACGTATTTCCCGTATCTCCGCTAACAGATGCTCGAAATAGTCCTCATCCAGAAAGGTTCCGTTCTCCATGCGTTTTTTGTCAAGCACATAGCCACGGATGGCATACTCCCTAAGGACATTTGTTGCCCATTGGCGAAATTGTGTGGCTCGAATAGAATTTACACGATAACCCACAGCAATGGCGGCATCAAGGCTATACATGACAACCATACGCTTCACCTTACGATGGCCTTCTTGATGAACTGTTTCCATTTTGGAAATAGTTGCCTCTTCCTTTAATTCTCCTGTGTCAAATATATTTGCCAAGTGCTTGCTGATGGCAGGCACTCCCACATCAAAGAGTGTAGCCATTGCTTTCTGTGTACACCAAATGGTCTTATCGGCATACATAACCTCCACGCCCTGCTCTTTATTTTCTATTTGGAAAATCAGGAATTCGGCTGTGCTGTTTCTTATTTCTTTTCGTATAACCATTTTTTTGAAGTATTTTTGCCGTCACGAGCATACAACACCATCGGTGCCTTTCCATCGGTGGTATTGTAAATTATCATATCGCCTTCTAAGTTGAACATGATAACTATTAAAGTTACAAAAATAGATCATTCTTGTCGTTAATTAATTCTATTCCGATTTCATAATTATATAATCCAGCCCGAATGACTTTAATCCGTTCTGGTTCTCCCTTGATGAATACTTCGAACATGTCTATTCGATAATCTTTTTCTCCCCTTTTCACCAAATATAGAGGTAGTTCAATTGAGTTTGCAATTTTCCATGCTTGATATGATAATTTATCCCAATATTTTTGTGGTGGTGGCGTTACAAATACTGTTTCTAAAGCATCGATGTTTCGGCTTCTCCAAAAAACCGTTTCTTCATCGTCAACCTCCATTTTTAGAATTGGATTGATCAACCAGTTGTAAATGAAATGCTCTTTAAGCAATTTGGCATTTATTTTTGCGGATTCGGAAAAATCAAAATCTCTAGAATAGACATTATCAATAAAGACCACTAAATCTTGAGCAGAATAGCCTCGATGTTGTATTAATTCAATTGTATGGAGCAAGGCATCACATGGTTTCCATTTTTTCTCCTTTAATAGAAACGAACCATAAGGTGCAGGATATAAATTGTTGTCTTTTTGAGGAATTATAATATGAAATTCTCCTATTTTATTTTTGTCAAAACGGCATAACCTTCCAGCCCGTTGTGTTAATCTGTCAATTGGGCAAATATCAGAAATCATATAATCGGCACTTATATTAATGCTCATCTCGCCAATTTGAGTCAAAATTGCGATTCCATTTGCTCGTTTTTCTTCCCAAGCCTTTCTGCCTAAGGCATTTATCAGTTCGTTTTCTTTTCTCTTTTTGTCAGGTTCCGTGAATCTCGAATGGTATAGTATTAGATTGATATTGGGATGGTTGTGTTCTTGAAACCATTTATAAATGCTTGTCGCTTTATCAACGGTGTTTGCATAAATTATGGCTGTCTTTTTCTCAATACACTGATAAAGCAAATCCTCAATATCCGTTAAATCGTTGTACTTTTTTATCGTTTTCACTTGGAAACGAGTTCTTTCGTTGTCAGAGTCATCCTCAATGACTCCTTCTATCTCGTATCCCGATTTTCGGTACATTTTAACGGCTGATTCTGGCAACGACGCACTCATAATAAGGATTGGAACTTTATATTCATGAAGTATTTCCAACAAAACCAAAATGTTTGCCAAAGTAAAATCGTCATAAAAATCAGCTTCGTCAATAACTAGACAAGAGTTTGCCAAGTTGAAACCTATTAAATGATGATCTTCTCTTGTCAAAGTTAAGGCTGAAAGTAAATGGTCAATGGTACAAACCGTTATTGGTGTTTCCAGTAGTCTAGCAAATTCGTGGACTTTGTTTGCATAATCAAAATCTAAGTTTCCTTCGTTAATATCGTTTTGGAACTTTGAAAACCAAGCACTTGAATGATATAATCCTGTATCCGAAAGACTCTCCGACACATTAATTGCCAATGCGTTGGAAGTAAACCTTGTTGGCATTGCTATAATCAAACGTGCGGCACGACCATTTTTGATTTGTTTTGATGCCCATAATAGTGAGGCATCAGTTTTGCCTGCACCCGTAGGTGCTCGGACAAGCAGTAAATCTCTGTTCCAATAGTTTTCTATTAATTCTTGAACACCACGTTTTTCCGTATGAGGAAAAGTATATTCAAAACCATTAATGTTTGGTACTTTTACCCCTTCTTCTTTTGCGCTCGCTCTGTGGTCAGCAAATTGTAATAATCCTCTAAGTCCAGCAAATTCAAAAAATTTTTTTGTGGTTTCTTTAATTGAATCTTGCTCTATAACTCGATTTGATTCCTTTTTTATTTCTTTCCATATTTGTGCAACACCCTCGTTTAACCATCTGCTTTCAAAAGCAAAACTTAACTTGGAATGATGTGCAGCAATGGCGCATTGTAACGCCATCGGCATTTTTTTTCGTGTATTAAAAAAAAGAGATTGGAATTCATGCCTTATTCCTGCTTTCATTATGTTTGTACCAATGGGGATCACCTGATTACTATTGACATTTATCCTTTTTTGTTCAAGAAATAAAGAGTAATCCGATTTGCAGGCATTTTGCCATTTAGGGTGTTTTTTTCCATCATCATGCAATTTGCAAACTATTTCTAATCTTTTTTGCAGGTCTTTTCCAACGATGTCAAGATACTTTTTTTGAACAGATGGAACAGAAGACAATACCATATTAGCCTCCGATACCACATCAGAAACATGTTGCTCCAATGTAATACCAGAAGGTTTGGCTAATATGATATTGTTTTCTTGATTCATTATTTATTCAGCTTTTGTAAATGCCTCTGCAAATGTTTTAACGCTGTTGTCGTCGCCTGCAGGGTTAAAAAGAGCATTGTCATTTAAAAACATTAAAGCATCTTTATATGCATTTGCCACGGTTTCCGCTGTTTTATCATCACCGATAAAATACTTTGCATGACGTTCGTCAAGTTCTGCAAGAATGTTTTTCCGTTCGGTTTCGTCTGCTACAAAATAACGGCAAGCTTTTCTACTTAATACCGTGTCAAAAACAATTATTACTTGCTGAGGTTCACCGCATACGGCATTTCTGGCTTGGTTTGCGTAATCATTCATGTATCTTGTCGCTTCAAGATATAGTTTTACCCTGCGTTTGCGTTCCGCATCCTTGGCATGTTTGATGTATTTTGTACCGATGTTGAATCCACCTTCATAAGTGAAAACTTTGGTTATACTTAATGCGGTAATATCCAAAAAGAAATTCATGTTCATCAAATCTGATTGACTGAATTCTTTTGTAGCGAGAGCCTGTTCTTTCGATTCTTCAGAAGAATCGTTTTTTACTCGGACCAGAAGGTCATTTTTCACTTCGCTTTTTTCCATTGCAACTGCTGGTGTAACGGAAAGAGGCGCTGTTCTTCTACCAGAATAATTGCCCGCGGAAGGATGCATGAAACCACCCATGTCGGCTCTCAAATCTTTCTCTATCTGATTTGTCGTTCCATCGCCAGTCGAAACAAAAGTGTCGTTTTTATTGGTATCAGACATGTTCAGACGGTCAATTGCTGAAAACAAGACGTGGCGTTGCATTTGTCCTGACACATATACCTTACCATCAGGACGTCTTTTAATTGAACCTGCATTCCCGAGTAATTTTTCACCTCCATTCGCTATGTGATTTTCAAATGGAGCTAACGTTGAAACTAAAATTCCTTTGATTTCCATATTTGTAATGTTTAAATGTTTTTTAAATCCTCATCTTGGTATTCTTCCTCACCATATTCTAGTGTCACTTCCTTAGGTTGCGACTCACTTTCTTTTTTGTTCTTGATTCTTGAAAAGGCGATTAACAGGTTTTTTGCATTTTCAAGTTCTAATTCTCCGCTGGCCGTTTTTTCCATAAACAAAGAAGCCGACTCTGGTGCATCAAGGTTGGATAATCTACCAGCCCGAGTAACGGCTTGTGCTATGAGGGCATCACCCGATTTTGCTGAAAAAATAGAACTTTCAAGTTCAATTAAAAACTTGGCTTTTACTTTTCGGATTTTCTCCCAATACTCTTTTTCGTTTTCGTTTTTTTCAACTTCATTCTTTGCTGCAAAATAAGCAGTCTGATTCAACCATCCGCCAAGAGATTTGGCAGAAGATACTACTTGTGGGTCTATTTTTGCCATTTTTGAAAAGTATGTGATTAATAATATTTCTATTTGATTTGGATATTCACCTCTAAAAGACAAAAAGTCTCTGAAAGAGGGTGGGTTGAACAAAAGTAAGAATCGGCTAGTAAACAGATCAAACTTTTGATATTCAGTATTTTTTGAAGTCCTTTTCTCGTTATACAATTCCGTATAATAGATGCTGTCAACAATTGATTTCAGTTTTGATTTGTTTGCCAATTCCACTACATAATGATTATATGTATAAGTTGATGCATTGCCGTACTGTACCATATAAAACGTAGCGTCTTTCAAACTATCCAAAACGCGATGGGCAAGAGCGGAAACTTCGCTTTCTTTAGCCATTTCACCAATTGCTCCAAGCAAAGCAATACTACCCATAGAGCTACTACGAGGTGGGTTGGGGAAATTACCTTGAAAGATTTTTGGGCGTTTAGGTTCAAATTTTTCCTTTTTTTCATTTATACGACCATACATCAAAGAGCTTTCAAGTTGCTGAATCCTCATTCGTTTAAACAATTTGATAAAATCAGTCATTTTTTCTAATGGAATGTCCGGGATAATACAGACATTAGAAAAACTTATTCTGTCTTGAAGACATGGTTTTAACATCGTTAATGATGTTATTATGGCTAGTCCTTGTTCATATACACTACTTGATGGTCTCCCTCTTCCGACGTTTTTTTCAGAAAAAGAACAAAACTCACCCACAATGGGCATTGACGACATGGTTAGTCCACCGCAAGGTTTATCCATTTTTTTTGTATCTTTCAAGAAATCCTCTGCCGACTTATACAACTTGGAAGCCTGCATATCAGAAGAAATAATGTTAGGTGCAAGAAACTTGTAGTTCTTTGCATCGTTTTTTTCACCAGCAAAACGGAATTTAACCGTTTTTTTCTGTTTAAAGTCTTCAACTGGCTCTACACAAAAAGCATTCAAACCGCTTTTGATAGTAGCATGTATATGCTCCAATGTTATATCAGAAACGCTTTCTAATTGATTTTCAACAACAAGTAAAGCCTGAGCATATCTTATATATGGATGTATATGTATCATAATGATTCTATTGTTACATTGACCCAACCTTCATTATTCCCCAAATATCCTATATTATTAGATTGAACGCTTTGAGTCAGAAGACCTAGCAAATCTTTACTCATTGACAATTTGAATTTAAAGACACCGTCAATGGAGATGTACTCCCTTTTGGTAGGTGAACTATAGTAATAGGGATAACTTCCAATGTTCTTTTTAAACCAACCGTCCTTTTCTTTCTCCTTGTCTGCTGATTTTAATTCACTATTGTCTATCTTATTAAAAGCCTGATATTTCTGGTCAATAATTCGAAAATCAGCATTCCTACAACCATTGATGTGTTTATTAGAATCAGACCGCCTGAAACTTCTGCTCCACAAATCATCGTAAAAACAAACCCCTGTGAATTTATCAATTTCGACATTGTCATCTATTTCAAAATAATCCATAAGCAGAGGCTGGTATGTAGAGCCATTATACTTATCTTTGAAATCAATCTTTTGTCTCTTACGTATCTGTTTCAAATCTTTATACAATTTTTTTCTGTCGGCAGAATCAATATGCCACCCCAAAATGTTTTCAAACAAGCCGCATAGCATTTTTTTATCAGGAATTTTTAGTGTTTTGTAATATGCCCCAGGCATATCACTAACCATTGATAATGGTGCCAATGGCTCAATAATTAGTTGGACCTTCATGTCTAATGAAGGTTCTTCTTTTAAAATGGAAATATCAATATTTTTCATATTAGTCGGTTTTTTCGTCGCAAATATACATATTCTTTTTCTATCACACAACAAAGTGATATATATTTATCTCGCCTCAATCATCCCAAATCCCATGCTACCTTTCTCGCCCAATCCACTCTCGTAAGCAATCTGCATCAGCTCTTCGGGTAGGTCGATTTTGAATTGGTAGCGGTAGCCACGAACACGGGTCTCATTGGGAGTGCCAGCCTTGATACGGACGAGGGTGGAACGGGGTTCGTTGAGCAGTTGGATATGGCAATAAGGTTCATCGCTGAACGGTTGTCCGTGGATAGTGTTGTAGCGGGCAAGCAATCCTGTGAGAATGCCTAATTCGTAACGAGGATCAGTAGGGGCAAGATAGTCCATCTTGCCACGGTCATTACGACAAGAAACGCAAACGGGAGAAAGGGTCTTAAATACCATATCGGGATGATACTCGAGCGGGGGCATCACTTGAATATCCCTTACTTGGAATTGTACGCCAGAGAATTTATCGGCAATTTGAATTTCCTGTTGTTGGAACAAGCCTTGTATAAATCGCTGTGTGCTTTTCTCAGGAAGAAAACTGATAAAGAGTGTTACTGTGTCTGACTTGACGATAAGCCTTTCATTCTCCTTGTTAATTCCATATTGCGGTACGATTAGATTGGAGAATGTAAAAAGCTTGAAACGTTTGCCATCATGACTAAATCCATTTTCATGTAGCCACGTAGAATAACCACTGTCGCTTTGTGCCAATGTACGATAGATGGCAGCCTGCAACGGATACTGGTAGTTGATGGGAAGTTCTCGCCCCATCACCTCTGGTTGAACTTGAAGAGTAATTCTAAATCTCATAGGTAGATGATTATTGTTTTTCAAAATATTGGCAAATATACATAAAATATTCCACAATGACAGAAGCAAACATACACTTTTCTACAATTATTGAGAAAAATTTAGTTTTTACTTCATATCACACAAAATATCATAGAGAAAAACACAACTAACTTTTTTTGTTTTTTGTTGCCACATTGCCACCACCACTCATAAGTCAATGATTATAAGGAACTTAACATGGTGGCAAATATGTGGCAATGGTGGCAACAATTCATATTGATTACCACAATTTGGTAAAAAATCCACCACGGCTTGGTAGACAAATTACCACAATGTGGTAAACGGTTTACCACAGTCTGGTAAATGGATTACCAGTGTTTGGTAAATGGTTTACCACGGTCTGGTGCGTTAGCAAAACCGCAAATCCATTTCAGTTATTTCTCTCTTTGCCTTGCTTCCTTCTGTGCACGTTTCTCACGTAGGCGGGGTTTCTTTACCACATCCTCCAATCCCTCTGCCAATGATTTTGCCTTGTGCCTTTCCAGCTTCTCCTCATTGGGCAAAGTCTTTATCTTGGAGAAACCTTTAGACTCAAAGTCCAGAGCCTCGTATGCCTTTTCGGTCTTATCTGGTACATATAGGATGGCATCGATGACTTGTGGAGAGAATGCATTGTCGGCACATTGAGGTGGGTTTTGCCCATGACAATACACTGCGGCAATGTCGTCACATCCCCCAAAGCAGTTGTCTGCGAGTTTGCTGATACTTTGGGGAAGTTCTATCACCATCAATCCTTGACACCCCGAGAACGCATTTTTGCCGATTTCCCTCATGCCGTATGGTAAGGTAATCGTCTGCAACTCCCTACAATTCTGGAAAGCGTTTTCACCAATGGCCTCCACAGACACCGGGATGCTGATGCTCTTCAACCGATGGCAATTTTGGCAAACCTTATCGCTGATTGTCGTGAGTCCGTTGGGGAAATGAATGGAATCAAGACTATTACAATAGGCAAAGGCACTATTCTTAATGGTATTCAGCCCATCGGGAAGGGCTATGCTTGGCAATTTCTTGCAGACATAAAAAGCTTTCTCCCCGATGCTCCTCACGGAATGGGGCAACTGGATGCGGGTCAGGCTTTTACAATGGGCAAAGGCACTGTCACCAATGGTTACAATCGTATTAGGTAAGATAACTGATTTCAGATACTCTTGGTTGTAGAACGCATTATCACCAATGCCCGTTATGGTATAAGTGTTATTGAAAGTTTTTTCCGGAACGGTGAATTCATCTTGGTAGGGCTTGATGGGGAAACTGAGGAAGTCAGCGGTCCCGTCCGGCTTAATTAAGAATGTGTGGCTCTCCGTGAGCAAGTGAGCGGAATGGTTAGAATCGGTAAATTGTTCCTTGATATTGAAAAAGAAGGAAGCCCAAGGGCTATTCAGGTATTTATCGAAACTACCATTTGGCAAGACTAGCAGCGATTCATTAACCTTTGTGGTCTCAAAGGCATCATCCCCCAAAGGGATGGGATTGGGCATCTCTGCCACCACCTCCTTTAATTCCGTACATTCACTGAAAGCCAATTCTTCGATATTTGTGAGAGAACTTGGCAATGTAATGCTTTTAAGTGACTTGCAACCCTTGAAGACTTCCTTTCCAATAGACTGAAGATGGTCGGACAATCGTACGTTTTTTAGGCTTGAACATCCGATGAATGCCTTGTCCCTAATTTCCAGGATAGAAGAAGGCAATCTGATTTCGGTCAGTTGGGGCAGGTTCTCAAAGGCGTATGAGCCTATCGCAAACACCTTCAGCGTATGTATGCGAAAGGTGATGGTTGACGGCACTTGATAATTTGAGAGAGACTTGTCAATGGGATGATAGAGTACCACCTCCTTCTTCAGGGTATCGACAAGGAAACTAAAGCCATCTGAGTCAAGCATTTCTGGCAAATAGTTTACAACGGCATCATGCGTTGCTTGGACTTGGATCCATTTAGACATGTAGTCGCTTTCCAACTTCTGTAGACGTTGATTGTATGTCACATAGTTTTTGTCAATATCATCCAGCATCGACTGGTTTGTTCGGACCAAGGAATCATAGTAGTCGAGCAAATCCCGCCTCCCGCAAGTGTCGTAGACGGCGATGGTTTTCTCCATCTCCCTCAAATTCTTCTGGCAACTTGTAAGGGCATTGACGTATCGTGTTGTTTCGTTCTTCTTATCAATAGGACTCACCTCGGTTGTAATGATGTGGTCGGATTGTCCCACTTGACGATCCTCCTCAAATTGAATAGGCATGTCTAACGAAACGTCAAGATCCCCATTTTGCTTTGGATCTGTTTGGGCTTGTTCTTCCTCTTGCCGCTCAATCGTAGGTTCCTGGGATTCTTGAGACTGTTGGGGGGCTTGGGATAAGTTGGCATCTTTCTTGATTGAATGGAGGACCATGTTAGCTGTCCTCATTTTTACGGTGCCGGAATCGAGGTTCACGGTAAATGTCTCACGCGACTTATTAGACGTTTGGGTAGCCGTTAAGATTGTGTTTTCTCCTTGCATCACAAAAAACCTTGTGCCTGTGTATTGCAATTTGCCATCCATCTCCACTCCTTCGGTGATGAACTTCAACACATGCCCTTCGTTTTTAAATGTATGAAGGTAAAGCTTTTCAAAGAATTCTTCAACAATATCGCTTTGACTATACGCAAAAGCCGGGAAAAACACGAACAACAAAATAAACAGATAAGTTCTCATGAGAAAACCACAATAGAATTAGTAATGATGGGGCAAAGGTAATCATAAATTCGCGATTATCACCCATCACAACGGTATTTTTCGCATAACACGACGATTTGAGCGGTTTTTCGAGCGTCTTCCACAATACTCCTATAACAAGGAAAATGGTACGTTCCCCCCACATTCAAGATAGAAGTGCAAATTCTGAAGGTTAAGTGGGTCGTAGGAAAACCGCCTTTGGCATGGGCGGCGTGAATATGGCGGTCGTTCATCACAGTGTGGGGTATGTAAGGTAAATCGTTTAGTCGTTTAGGGAAGTTACACTCATACAGTAGAGCAAATATCCCCAAACGACTAAACGACTAATTTCCCAAACCACTAAAAGTCCCAGAAATAGGCTTTCGTGTCTGGCATGTCATCGAAGGTAGTCCCTCGCTTGGCAAATCCGATGTCGCTTTCATTGCTGACTTTCTGACTTCCCAATGGGATGTCGATGTCTAACAGGTCGCGTTGCCCGTTGATATCGATGACTCTTGTCCTTGGTGACTGATACATTTTCTTCTTATTCATACTTTCAATTCTTTATTGATTCAATGATTTGCTACCACCACTTTTTTTCCATTCACGATGTAAATGCCCTTGCGGAGCGTGTTGACACGTGTGCCGTTGAGGTTGTAAATCACATCCTTGCCCACTGTCTCCACCTCATCGATGCCGTCCACCAGTCCGCCATCCTCGCTCACGATGGTTTCATCTTTACCGAAGACGAGCCTGAATCCCTTGGCAGAGGTGCTGACGGTAGCCATAGGTGTATCGAGATATGCCTTGTTGGCACCAAGCGTGATGGTGGTGGAGCCGTTGCTCTCAAACTTATAGAAGCCTATCGTGCCGTTTAAGCGTCCGAGTGAATAATAGGGTGTGTCGTCGCCAAGGTCAAGGGGCATCGCCGTTTCCGTTCCCTTGAGCAGATTGGCATCGTCATCCACGACGCTCTCCACGCCCTTGGTCAATGGGAACGTGACCGATGTGGCGGCCTCGCTATTCCTAAGTACCACGGCGGTGTTGGCAGGGATGTCTTCTATAATTTCGGTAAGGTGTGCAACGTTGCTTTCCACCTGTTCCACATAATAAGCCTGGGTATTAGCTGGTATCGCCAAGTCGAAAGGCACATAGAGCGTAGCCCATGAAGCATCGCCTACTGTGTTGAGGTTGACGGTGTATTTCGACCGTAACTTGATGACAAAGTTCGTGATGCAGAGGTAATTCGTTGTACTTGAACCGTAAAACTTAAACGTTGATGTTGTGCTGTTCACATTCTCTACGATGAGGGAATTGACTGCGCCTGCAGAAGTTGACACTTCCGTTCCATCGGGAGAAATAAACTTGTAACTCTGCGAATTAGACCAATTGCGCCCGCCAATCGTGTAACTGTCAATATAGAAGCCTTCGGGGGCGGTGATGGTGATCTCGTCTGTTGCACCATTTGAACTGGGTCGCATCGCCATGACTCGTTGGTTATAGACAGTGGCGTATGCGAAGTCTTTGCCAGGGGCGACCACCGTCACGCCGGCTTTACCAGAGGCGTCATTGGATGTCCATGTGCTAAACCATCCACTGCCATTGGAGAAACTACCCCATGAGTCGCATCCAACGGTTGAGCCTTGCAGTGAGTTTTTCACATCGGGGCTGCTGACCGCCTCATCCAGTTCTTCATACCATTCTTCAATTTGCTCCTTGGTAATCGTGAGGAAATTGATGGGGTACTCCCTGCCTGTCTCCAACGAATAGTCCTCGAAGAGGATGCCCAGGTCGCCATCAGACAAGACGGTTGTCACGGCATAGCGCGAGCCGCCGGGCTGCACTTGCATCACCTCGTTCCATGAGGAGCCTTGGTCGATGCTCATGAAGAGCTTGAGTGTCTTGTGTCCATAACCGCTGGTGATGGTATGGAGGAGGATCTTGGCGGAATTGTCCGTATTCCTGTCATAGACGACGACATCCTGGTTGTTGCCGGAGCCGTTTTGTGTGAGGGCAGACTCGGTGCGCTGCGTACCCCAAGTGAAGGTGCATGTGCCATCAGCGTTCTTGGTGTACGTACCCTCATTGAAGATGCGGGCATAATAAGCACGGGTGGAAGAAAGGAGCTTGCCCGGTTCCAACTCGACGAGTTTCGCCTCATTGGCACCCGTTGCCACCACGTTGGCATCAACATACCACGTGTTGCCCTCGTCGGTTGAATAGAGTACAAAGTTCTTCTCTGCCGAACGGTCTACATCCAAGAGGAACATCATCACGCCATCGCTGGTGTAGAGTCCCTTGCCCGAAGTAACAAAGAAATCCTCATACCCGCTGTTGTTCGTCCATTGTCCCGAACGTGTGGTGATGTCCACCACATCCGACCATGTCGCGCCGTTGTCCGTAGATGTCGTCATGCCGATGTGTTTCAACCCGTTGCCAAAGCCCTTGCTGCCAGCGGCGAAGAGACAGAACAACTTGCCATCTGCCCCTTTCACGAATGATGGGTCACCATAACCGTATGCCGCCTCGGTACTGCCGTCGCCGGCGGCAATGGTCTGCACATTGCTCCATGTCTGTCCGCCATCGGTGCTTCGGCGCAGGATGACATCTATCTTGTGGCTACCCAAGTCGCTGCTGTTGCCATAACGCTTGTCGCAAGCCGCCACGATGCTGCCATCATCAGCCGTAATCAATGCCGGGATGCGGCAATAGTCACCATCGACGGTAGGCAGGAACAGGAACTTCTGCACATCAAATATCTTCATGCTGTTGTTAGGATTGCCCACGGCTGTAAGGTCGCAGGATGTACCCGTGTAACCATTGTAGTCGTAAGTAATGGAAGTGAGGGCTGCATCGATGGACTCTCCCACTACCGCATTGTCAGCCACGGTGGCACAGAGCCAATAGTAATGTGTGCCGACGGCAACAGAGCCAAGCTCAACAGATGCCGTTCCGTCGGCTATCGTTCCGTCAAAGGTGTTGGTGTAGCTGTTGATGGCATTGAATTCCACGTTGTTTCCCGTCTCGTAGACCTTGACACCCGTGATATAGTCGGCATTGGTCAGCGAGAAATTCATCACGGCATTCTCCAAGGCATTGAACGGAGCAGCCTGTATTCTTAACAGCACCGCCTTGTCATTGCCCAAACCCGTCGTGCCATAGCCTTGGTAGACGCTGACACCCTCTGCCACGATGGCAAGGCTGGGGTCGTACTCGATGGTGACGGTATGGGCTGTGGCATCGACAGTATAACTCAAACCACCCGGCATACTGAAGTCGCTGCTTTCCGGCGTTACACCAGAAGGCAAGAAGAAGTATCCGTTTCTGTAAACACTTGTCAAGCCACTCACATCCGAGCGTGTACATGAAATCTTCGTCGTCTCGGCGGCATTGTCGCAAAGCACCTGCCAAGCCACGAGGCCTGCTTCATCGAGATCGATGGGATAGATGTCGTAATAAGCATTGCCCGTGCTTGCCGTTTCGCCAACGAAATATGTACTATTCAACAAATAAGGCACGGCAAAGCGGGCATTATGATAGAAGCGGAAACCATTTGACGAATAATCCACATTGATGGCAGTAGCAGTTTCGGTCGAAACGGGGAACTTATTGTTATTGTTGTATAGATACCTTCCATTGGGCATTTGCCAATCATAGCCACTTCCATCTGTGGCAATACGGAAGTAATAGGTGGGATTATCAATGGCAGGACGATCCTTATATGCTGAATAGAAATTCAAGGCATAGTTCGTTCCGTTGAAGACTATTTCTTCATCTGGCGTGAACAAGAAATAGTCGGGATATGTATTATGCGTCTTGACACGGATGGTATACCATCCGTCGCCCGTTGGTGTTGCGGCGAGTGGTGTGGTATTGTGAACCAACTTGGCAACGGCAGACTCAATTTCTTGTGTCTGGGCATCGCTAATCTCAGCAAGCTTGGTCATGGTGAATTGCGCACCCACATCATTATAGTTGATGATGGGACCTGTATAGCCATTACTTACAGACATGCAAATGCTCCCATTTACCGTGAAGATCTTATATGTTCCATCGCTTTGCTCATTGAGCGTTACAGCCACGGCATCATGGGAGAATAGCCAACTATATCCTGAATAGTTACCATCCTGCGTGGGCACGGCGAATTTCTGTGCGCCGACATTGTAAAGATAATACTCCCTGGCATCGCCTGTTGGGTAAAACACCCACTGGCTATTGGCGTCCGTGGAACTGAATGTTCCGCTCTTGCCGCTGCTCCATACCCACTTCTCGCTTGCGGAGGGATTGTAAATCAAGGCTCCCCGACTGGTATTGGTGTTATTAAGCGTAACGATAGCAATACCCTCTGGCTCAACGTACTCGGTAAGCGTAATCTTATAAAGCTGGTAATTTTGGGCAGAGCCATTGGTCATGTTCAATGTCGTATACGCATAGACACCCTCAGCTGAGGTATGATCAAGACCGTATGTCGTACCATTGTTCGTGCAACGGGGGAACATGTTACCATCACTCTGGATGTTCAAGGCATAGTTGCCCGCTGTTTCCGATGTGGAGATACCACCGTTTCCCGTTGGTGCCGGCAGATAACGATTCGTATCATAGTTCTGAATCTTATAAGTGCCATCCCCATTGCTAATCAGTCGGAAAATGGAATAGGTCGTCGTAGAACCACTCAATCCATCTAAAGATAACCCTCCATTCAATAAAAGTTTATTGGAAGAGTCCTCATACATACATTTGCCATTCCTGGGATTGTAAAGGGCATACAATCCGTTGTCCTCTACAGCATCGGCGGTTGTCACTTGGTCTCCAACCGTCACGATGTAGGTTTGCGCATTCGCTCCCATCACCCCGATTAAGGTGAGGAGTAGCATTAATAACATTCTTTTTGGTTTCATAGGCTTACGTTTTATGTTAATATTGTTATTTAGGCCAGGGTTTGTTAGTTAAAAAGAACGTGTAACGTAATGTTATATCGCCACAAAGATAGGAAATATTATTTGATAATCCAAAACTACAAAAGGAATTATTTACAACACATCCTCCACAAATAGACATTTGCCATGTCACTCATCACACAAAACCCTATACTTCATGGATAGTCCAAGCGGCTTGGACACCTCGTCCAAAGCCTTTGGACACCCCGTCCAAGATGCTTGGACGAACAGCATGAGACAAAGTCGCCCATCTGCATTCATGACACAGATGGGCGACATTACCAAAAAAGAGTCATCCCGGCCCTATTGGCACAGCACACTTTCATGCAAGGCGTTTCTCCAACCTCTCACGGATGGCGGCGATGAAGCCAGCGGAATTGACGGCCTTCGGCTCGATGCCTTCCATGAGGTTGACGAGGTCTTTGGTGCAGATGCCTTCATTGAGCGTGTCGAAGCAAGCAGCCTCAAGCTGGTCGCCAAAGTTCACGAGTTCCTTGATGCCGTCCTTCTCACCACGTTTGCGCAGGGCGCCGCTCCATGCGAAGATGGTCGCCATGGGGTTGGTGCTTGTTTCCTCCCCTTGCAAGTACTTATAATAGTGGCGTGTCACGGTGCCATGTGCTGCCTCGAACTCATAGTTGCCATCGGGCGAGACGAGGACGGAGGTCATCATGGCAAGGGAGCCGAATGCCGTACTCACCATGTCACTCATCACGTCGCCGTCATAATTCTTGCATGCCCAGATGAATCCGCCCTTGGAACGGATGACACGAGCCACTGCATCGTCGATGAGCGTGTAGAAATATTCCAACCCACGTTTCTCAAACTCATCCTTGTACTCTTGGAACACCTCGTCGAAGATGACACGGAACTGTGCATCGTACTTCTTGGAGATGGTGTCCTTGGTCGAGAACCACAGGCTTTCATTCATATCAAGGGCGAACTTGAAACAGCTATGCGCGAATGAACGAATACTCTTATCCACGTTGTGCATACCCTGGAGAACGCCCGCACCCTTGAAGTTGTGAATCACAACCTCTTGGTGCTCGCCGCTCTCGCCATCGAAAACGAGTTTGGCGACACCCGGCTCATTCACGCGCAGCTCCACGCTCTTGTACACATCGCCGTAGGCATGACGGGCAATGGTGATGGGCTTCTCCCAGTTCTTCACGGCAGGGTGGATGCTCGGGATGGTGATGGGGGTACGGAACACCGTGCCGTCGAGGATGGAACGGATGGTGCCGTTGGGGCTCTTCCACATCTCATGCAGGTTGTACTCCGTCATACGCTGGGCATTGGGGGTGATGGTGGCACACTTCACGGCCACGCCATATTTCTTCGTCGCCTCGGCGGAGTCGATGGTGATTTGGTCGTTTGTCTCATCGCGCTTCACCAATCCCAAGTCATAGTATTCCGTCTTGAGGTCTACGAAAGGAAGGATCAACTCGTCTTTGATCATTTGCCACAAGATACGGGTCATCTCGTCGCCGTCCATCTCCACGAGGGGAGTGGTCATTTGGATTTTCTGTTTCATTGTCATTAATTGTTTTAGGAGTTCAAGGAGTTCAGGAGTATAGGAGTTCAGACATTAGCTTTATCTTCCAAGAAACTAACGTCTGAACTCTTTGTAATTCCTAAACTCCTAAACTCCATGTTATAATATTATTTCTTACTCTTATAATAATTCATCAAGCAACCCTTCTCCAAGATGGTACGCTCATCGGTGGTGAGGTTTTGGAAGAAGAGGTGAATAGGCTTCACACCATCTTTCGTGATAACTTGTGCATCGATTTCCTCTTTGCCAGAAACGATAGCCTCGCGAATGCCCGGGATAAACACGAAGTCACCTGGCACGTAGTCAAACGGCGTATCCTTGGCAATGGTGAACGGCACGATGCCCCAGTTGATGCAGTTGGAGCGGTAACGCTTGGTGGCATACTCATAACAGATATTGGCATCGCCACCCAAAACTTTCTGGCAAGAGGCCGCTTGCTCGCGGGCAGAGCCATCGCCGGGACGGTTGGCAAACACACACGAGCCAAATGATGTCTCGGCAGCGTCAGCACCTACTTGCGCGAGAGCCTTTGCAACATGTTCGGGAACATTGCCCGCACGACGCTCCAAGTCTTGTGCCTGTATGCGCTTGCTGATACCCACGTATTCGGGAACTCGGCGCGAGAGGGCAAACTCCGATAGTTTCAACGGATTGGAACGATAACTCGATGTCTCGCCAGAGGGAATCAACTCGTCCGTCGTGGTAATAGGGTCGTGGATTACTGCCGCCAGTTCAAGCAACATATTATCCTGCATGGGGTACATCGTGGGCCAGTCCTTGATGTTCGGGCCATAGCGCAGCGGCTGGTCGATATTCTCCTTGCCAAAGCCATCGAATACCCGATGCTCATAAATCTTGCCATCAAAATTGTAAGGCTTATGCGTATCTTCATATTCAATGTCCGTGGCAGCCGTAATCACACCACCATTGGCAGCGGTAGCGGCGATGGAACGAGCGTCCATCAATGCCACCAAAGAGATTTGCCCCTGCCCTGGCTTCGACCCCTCGCGGTTGGGGAAGTTGCGAGTGGTGTGGCGAATAGACAGTCCATTGTTGGACGGCACGTCGCCCGCGCCGAAACACGGACCGCAGAACGCGGGCTTAATCACCACGCCAGCCTCCAACAATTCCTCTGCAATACCATTGCGTGTCACTGCCATATAGACGGGCGTTGACTGTGGATAAGCGGAGATGGTGAAATAGTCGTTACCCACGTCCTGTCCCTTCAATATCGTGGCGGCAGCACTGAGGTTGTCATACGTTCCACCCGAACATCCGGCAATGATGCCTTGGTCGGAAACGACCTTGCCATCCACAATCTTGTCGATGAGCTTCACATTCACCTTGTCGCCAAAACGCTTCTTGGCATCCTCCTCCGCCTTGCGCAAGATTTCCACAGGATTTTCCTGCAACTCATGGATGGTATAGGCATTGGAAGGATGGAACGGCAAGGCTATCATGCTCTCCTGCGTACTGAGGTCGATACGAATCATGCCATCGTAGTAAGCCACTTCGCCAGGCTGCAATTCCTTGAAGTCTTGTGGGCGGTTGTGGATCTCATAGTGATGCTTCACCTCATCGTCGGTAATCCATATAGAACTGAGACATGTGGTTTCCGTCGTCATGATGTCTATGCCATTACGGAAGTCGATGGGCAACTCTTTCACGCCCGGCCCGGCAAACTCCAGCACCTTGTTCTTCACAAAGCCATTATCAAACACGGCTTTCACCAATGAGATAGCCACATCATGAGGACCTACACCACGGCGGGGCTTACCCTCCAACCAAACGAGAACGACCTCAGGGGCATTGATGTCCCACGTGTTGCGCAGCAACTGTTTCACCAGCTCGCCGCCTCCTTCGCCCACACCCATGTTTCCGAGCGAGCCATAGCGGGTGTGAGAGTCTGAGCCAAGAATCATGTTACCGCATTTCACCATCGCCTCACGGGCATATTGGTGAATCACGGCTTGGTTGGCAGGAACATAGATGCCACCGTATTTCTTGGCGGCAGAGAGCCCAAACACATGGTCATCCTCATTGATGGTGCCACCCACGGCACACAACGAGTTGTGGCAGTTGGTCATGGCGTATGGAATCGGGAACTTCTCCAGTCCGCTGGCACGTGCCGTCTGGATGATTCCCACGTAAGTGATGTCATGCGACATCATCGCATCAAAGCGGATGCGCATTTTCTTTCCCTTACTGCCATCCACGTCGTGCGAGCGTAGGATGTTGTAAGTGATTGTGTTCTCACGGGCAACTTCGGGAGCGGGCATATTCGCCGCATCCTTCACGATTTCCTTGCCGTTGAGAAGATAAACTCCTTGTTGGATTAGTTCAACCATAATGTTATTGTTTTAAAATTGTAAATAATAATTATTCTATCAATGACTGCACCAAGCGGGTGAGTGCAAGCATATCGGCACAACCGCCCGGTGAAATGTTTTCGGCAATGAACCGTTTATTCATCGCCTCTATGTCTTTCAAGGAAAAGCCATCCAACATCCGGGCGGCTTCCCTTTTCATGATTTGCGCTCCCTCCTCCCCTCTTCTGTAATACACATTGGTATCGTCGAGGGTTGACATAATATATAATAATGTAGAATGAAGGATGAAGGATGAAGAATCATTTGACAGGGATCTGACGGCGTTAGCCGATTCTTCATTCTTCATTCTTAATCCTTCATTTTTCAAGAATGGCAACCACTTGGCAAACAAGTCGGGATAACCCTTGCAAGCATGAGCCAATGCGCCTTCCATATTGTGCTTTGAAGCGACCTCACTTCCATGTGTTCCTTTCGTCTTGGGGAATTGGCAAGCCAATTCCTTGATGCCATCTTGTAAGTCATCTGCCAATATCTTTCCTTTCTGGCGCATCAGATGGGCTGCCACAACAACGGTTAGTCCTAACGAGAATAACGCTCCTTTGTGGGTATTGACACCTTTAGTGGCTTCAAACATGGCTTTCTCGGCTCGCAAACCTATGCTTTGGACATCGGAAACATGGAGTTTATCAGCATTCCATCCCAATAGGGCAAGCTCTACAAAGAATGGACGCAAGGCGTTGATACTCCTCTCCATCATCTCATAATCCATATCCGTATGCGCACCATTGTCATGTTTGTCAACCAACCCAGGCTTTGGGGTCAGGTCAAGTTCTTCTTGAAGCGACTGGCAAGCAAGGTCAGCAATCAGATATGGAATGGTTGTGGGAAATGCCAAGGCAGATGCCCGTTGCAAGGAATACGCTCTCAAACACCCACGAAGCGATGATGCACTCACATGAACATTGCCTTGGTGCAACCGTGGAATCTCCTCCACGGCAATCCCTTGCGTGGGCAGATACTCCCTCATCAGTTCATTGTACCTTTGAGTGAGCGGGTCGGTAGGCTCACTTCCAACAAACCGCGTCTGAATGTTCAACGTCGGAGCGATGTGGCGAACAAACAAGTCGAGGTCAAGCATGATTTGCGTGTCTGTCGCCTTATCCAATTCCTTGAGGAAATAGGTGGGAAAGGTAGCGGCAGAGACCGCATAGCTATCCGTGCTACACACTGTGACATTCGGTAAGTCCTGACAGCCAGCCTCCACCATTTTCCTTCGTTCCACATACGGGAAACGGGAAAGGTCTTCTTCCACCACCATTACGAAGAGATGGGCGACACGACTTGACGCTTGTTCGATGAGATACCGATGGCCCTTAGTGAACGGATTGGCGTTTAAGATGAGGATACCCGTGGGAACATCACGCTTCATCTCAGACAATCGTTTCTTGAACAAGGACAAGGAATTGTCGTTCTCTTGCAAAATGGCATGTTCGGACTTTGCGATGGTCTGAAAGCCAAGGCTTTCAAACATCTTCTCATTCTCGGGCTTGGTGTAAATCTTCAAATGGTGAAGACCATACGACGACGCGGTACTGATGAGGTGAGAGATAATCGTTAAACATAACTTTGCCTCTCGCAATCCCTTTTTGACAGCAATGCACTTGATGACATTTCCACACAGACCGCCTCCCGCAAGCATCTCCTCCCCACCATGCTCAAACACGGCGGCATAGTAATCCATCGGAGCAAGGCGTAAGTCATTTTGCATAAGGAACGTCTCCACTTGTTGCCTTACGAACTTGACGGACAATGGCATCTGGCGAATCTCATACACGTCATTGTGCATAGGCATCGATTATTTGCTGGATTTTCTGTTGCAATTCTTCCCGTGAATGTGTATGGTTTCTCATGCAATAGCGGGCCTCATGGTCACAGAGAAGACATTTCCGTCCTTCCTTTCCAATGGCAGCACGTGCCACTGGCGTTCCGTCTAAGTCAATGACATCTATGTCAAAGAGCCGTCCGAGAGGATGGGTGTCTTCTATCTCACATGTCAATCGCTTGGTTTCGAGCATCGGCAATTGTATCAGGAAATATGCCTCATAGCCTGTTTCCAAGTCACGTTCTTCCATTCTGCATATCTGCTGGCCGAACTTTTCTTTCAAGGCTTGGATTGCTGCTTTTGCAACTATCAAAGACTGGTCATTACGCTTGACATTGCCTGGCATAATCACTGTGAGACAAACCAATGTCAACCCAGGGTTTTCCTGAATCAACTGACGTTGGAACTTCCAACGATTCTCACGACTTGCCAATAGCATGTCAAGCGTAATCTCCAAATCTGTCCTTTCAACCTTAATCCTTAATATTCTTGATCACATCCTGCACGGAACCGTCGCGATTGAGGACAACACCCACCACCTTATCACCAAAGGGTAATGGGGCGGGCTTGCCAATGATCTTCTCGGCACGAGCCTTGAGGTCATTGACGTCCACCACTTTCAAGCCTGCCTTCGTCAGCCTCTCGGCAATCTCTGGACGACGTGGGTTCACGGCGATTCCATATTCAGTCACTACGACATCAACGGTTGAGCCTGGGGTGATGAGCGTTGTCACCTCGTCTACCACGCAAGGGATGCGACCACGCAACAACGGACAGACGATAATCGACAAGGCAGAGTCGGCAGCCGTATCGGGATGGCCTCCGATGGCACCGCGAATGATGCCATCACTTCCCACCAACACATTGACATTGAAGTTCACATCTACCTCCAAGGCGGACAAGATGACAATATCCAAGAAATGCGTGGCAGAGCCTGGCTCATCGGCACTGGCGTATTCGATACTGGATATTTCCTTGTGCATACGGTCGCTCTTGAGCGATTCTGCTGCAACCTTGTCAAACGACTGCACATCCATGAGACGCTCGATAAGTCCCTCTTCGTGCATCTTCACCATGTGGGCGGTAATACCACCTAACGCGAAACTTGCCTTGATGCCTTGGTCAAGCATACTCTGGCGAATGAATTTCACGGCAGCCAACGATGCACCGCCCGATCCTGTCTGGATGGAAAAGCCCTCCTTGAAATAGCCACTGTTGATAATCACCTTGGCAGCCTGTTGTGCAAGGAGGATGTCACGTGGGTTCTTGGTGTCGCGAATGGCACCAGATGAGATCTTGGATGAATCGCCCACGCTATCGACCACCACCACATAGTCCACATCCAACTCGGAGATACCCGAAGGACGATTGGGATAGGGTACGAGGTCGTCGGTCAGCACCACCACCTTGTCAGCATATTGCGCATCTGGCAGGGCATAGCCAATACTACCGCAGATGCTCTTGGCATTCGGTGAACGTGAATAGCCACACGCATTACCCATCGGGTCGCTGGAGGAAGTGCCAAGGAAAGCCACATCAATATGCAATTCGCCACTGGCAATCGCACTGCCACGAGAGCCATGCGAGCGGAAAATAACAGGCTCTTTCATCAGACCGTGACTGATTTCCTGTGCCAACTTGCCCCGCAAGCCAGATGTGGAGATACGGGTAATCACGCCATTGCGGATGTGTTCTATCAGTGGTTCATGTACGTCGATAAGGCTCGATGAGGCAAGATGCAAATCTTTATATCCCATCTCAGCCAACTTATCCACCACCATGTTGATTACTTTGTCGCCGGCACGGAAATGGTGATGGAATGAAATGGTCATTCCGTTTTGCAAGCCACTCCTGCGAATGGCCTCCTCCAAGTTCACCACCTTGTGCGAATTGGTCAACCCATTGGTGCGGGGAGCAACATTCTTGCTCTGTCCACCATCTTGATAAATGTCCTTATTGAGTTTCTTGGCAGCGGCTTGTATCAATGCTGCACGTTCTTTGATACTGTTCATAGCAAGTCCCCCTCTTTTAATATACCTGATGCAATCGCCAAGTCAATGGTGCGCTGCGCACGTAAAACCACGGGACGGTCTACCATCTTGCCATTGACAGCAATCACGCCACTACCCCGTTTCTCTGCTTCCTTGATGGCGGCGAGGATGGTTTGCGCCTTCATGATGTCTTTCTCCTTCGGGGCAAACACCTCGTTCACCACTTCTATCTGGCGAGGATTGATAATCGATTTTCCATCGAAGCCCAATGTCTTGATCAGTTCCACTTCCTTGCGGAACGTTTCCATATCATTCAAGTTTGAATATACCGTGTCCAATGCGTCAATACCGGCGGCACGGGCTGCCACGACGATGGTTTCACGAGCCAACAGCAACTCTGCTCCTCCGGGAGTGCGTTGTGTCTTGAGGTTGGCACAATAGTCTTCCGCTCCCAAGGCAATGCCCATCATCCTCTTGGAAGCAATGGCAATGTCGTATGCGTTCACGATGCCAAGGGCACTCTCGATGGCGGCCATAATCTTGGTTCGCCCTAAGCACCCAAGTTCTTTCTCCACCTTCTCAATCTCCTGTTCCACCTCTCTCACCTCGTCTGCCGTCTCGGTCTTAGGCATACGGATGACATCCACACCAGCCTTGACGACTGCCTCGATGTCTTTCTTTCCATACGGGGTATTGAGGGGATTAATACGCACCACCATCTCAGTGTCACCATAGTCGATGGTTTTCAACGCATTGTACACCAACAAGCGAGCAGCATCTTTCTCCGCCATTGTCACAGAGTCCTCCAAGTCGAGCATAATCGAGTCGGGACCATAGATAAATGCGTCTTGCATCATCGCCGGGTTATTGCCCGGGACGAACATCATGGTTCTTCTTAGTCTTTGCATAATACTCCTTGTTTTATTATTTCCACACGTCAACGCCAGTAGCCCGCACGGCGGCAGCCGTCACACGGGCGCGGATGGTACAGTCAAGCGCACCCTTGTCGGTGGCTTTCACCTCGGCATTGTCGATGCCGAGCCCTTGCAGGGTTTCAATAATCACTCCTTTGATTTGCTCACCAAACTGGTAAGCGACGGTACTGTCTAAGGCAATTTGCAACCCTTCCTGCTCGGAAGGGGCAATTTGAATAAAGATGTCCCCAGACTCCAGTGTACCTGCGGATGCCTTTTTCATTTCCATGTTGATTTCGTTAATAATTAAGTTAGGGACGCACCACGTCCGATTTCAGATAAGACGGAACAATGTCAGTCCAATAGGTTTAAGTTAGATGTTGCAAAGATACGAATTATATTGGAACAAACAAGAAATTCATAAAAATTCTATAAAAATACTTTTTCAAGACTCAATAGCCATCAAGATCTGTACGATGCGCTCGGCGGAACGTCCATCCCATCTCTCCGGCAGGCCACAATCTTTCCATTCACCCCTTGCCATCTTCGCCACGGCTTGCCCCAATTGGCCAGCATCCTCGCCCACGAGGACATTGGATCCCACATTCACGGTTTCTATATGTTCGGTGTAACTATTCAGGGTGACACATGGGATGCCGTTGAACGTTGCCTCCTCCGCCACGTTCCCCGAGTCGGTAATCACGCCCTTGGCGTGTGACGTTAACCAGCCAAACTCCAAGTATGGCAATGGAGGAATAAACAACAGGGAGGACGGACTGATATCCCGCACCACATGGGCGATATTGTCACGCAAGGGTGCCACGACGGGAATGCCGTTAGCATTATCCAATAATGCTTGTATCATGGCGGCCAAGTTGTCTGGATGGGCTATCAGTGCTTTGCGGTTGAGCGTAAAGACAAAATAATCTCCAACTATCCCCAGTTCATCCAACACCTTGGGGCGTCTCATCCTTGGGAGGTTAAACCGCAGGGTATCCATCAGGATATTTCCTACCATATAGATTTTTGACAATTCCGCTCCCTCGCGGGTGGCAACACTACTGCTACCCATGCCTGCGGTAAAGAGCAAGTCGCTCAAGCCATCGATGACGAGGCGGTTGATTTCCTTGGGCATACTAATGTCAAAGGAGCGTGTGCCTGCCACGATATGCGCCAGCTTAATGCCTTGTTTCTTCGTCACGATGGCAGCGGCAAGGGTCGAGGCGAGGTCATCCACGACTATCACCACGTCTGTGGGATTCCCTTGCAAGTAACGCTCAAAAGCCGACATTACCTGACCCGTCAACTCGTTTAGGTTCTCGCAGTCAACCCCAAGAAACACTTGGGGAGGGGCTATCTGCAAGTCATCGAATAGCGACTCCTCCAAAGTGGGGTCATCCTCTCGCCCCGTATATACCAATGTGTAGTGAATATCCCTTCCACGTTCATAAGCCAAGCTTATCGCCCTGACAATGGGGGCTACTTTGATGAAGTTTGGGCGAGCGCCCGCTACAATACATACATTCATACCTTATTATATTATTAGAAATGCCCGTGTTTTTTTCATTACCTTGTTGACGAGCATCTCGTTATCGGTTTATATCTTAAAGACATCTTTAACATACGGGATTCTCATCAAGAAATAAGCCAAGGCAATATTCATGACGAAAACCAAAGCCAACACAACAAAATACTGCACCTCTGGCGAAAATTGCAAATAAGGGGACAGATATTCTATTCGTGAATTGACAAATGGATGGATGGCATAGACTGGCAGGAACAACTTGGATAGTTCGCGGATGACCTTTCCATTTTTGATCTTTGTATTGAGACACGCAGAGAACACGATGACCGCATATATCATGCAGATGATGGAGCCAAAAGCGTATTCATCGTATGGTATTTCCACAAAATAGACATAAGCCATCATGACAACAACAATTCCCAACACATGCCACCACCCTATCTTCCTAAAGCGTTGTTGGTGCAGCCTCATATAGGCTCCCACGAAGAAATACATGAGCCAATACCATATCCTGAATGTCTGACGAACATAATGCTGTTCAAACTCACAGGAGATATTGAGAAGGAACATGACAAAACTCACCACCACAAGTGCCACGATGGCTATAGGAAGCCACCGTGAATGGATTATACTCAACAGGATTGGCAATAAGGCATAAATGATAATCATGGCACCAAAATACCAATATTGCCATAACAATCCTTTTTGGTAAAACCAGGCATAGTACGACTTGACACCATCGAGGATAGAGATATGTGGAGGCAAAAGGATATTCGCCAAGGCGATGAACGTTACCGTAATGAAGACAAACCTCAATATCCCCTTGATTTTCCTCCAACTATAACCAATACTACCCTCTTTCCCACTTAACAGGAAACCACTAACCATGAAGAAAAGGGGAATGGCTATTGAGGCAAGGCCTAAATTCCAGCTATAGACTAATGAGGGCTGCACAATATGGCATAAAAAAACATGTAAGGCCATAACCATAAACATGGCTATGACCTTGACTAAATCTATAGAAAGATTTCTCTGCATAACACATCAAGCCATTATAAGCACACTATATAGTAGATGGCATCAACCGCTTGGTCTATCGTCAGGTCTGAGACATCCAGCACCAAGTTGTAATTGCGGCTGTCATAACGGCTGGAGCCGGACAATTTCCTTGTAAACACATTACGCCCCCTGTCTACTTCATCGACTAACTGTTCGGCATTCTCGGCTGTAATCCCTCTATCAGTCATCAGGTTTTGAATACGCTTCTCCTTGGAACACTGTATGAAGACATGCATCGAATTGGGTTCGTCGCGGAAGAAATGGAAACCGGAACGACCGGCAATCACACATGACCCTTCCTCTGCCAAGTCTCTCATGATGCGCTCTTCCGCTTGGTGCAATTTAGCGGAAGTGAGCAATTTGTTCTTATTCTCCAAATGCGAGGAGACGGCATGGATGTCCAGGCGGCTCTGCACACGGTCGTGGATATACGACTTGTACAAGTCACCCCAAAAATTACTTTTCTTGGCTTTCACCCTCTCCAACTCTTCCACGGAGACGCCAAACTCCTTCGTCAAGCCGTCCACGACGGCCTTGTCATAGAATCTCACATTCAGCTTCTCTGCCAATTTCTCGGCTATGGTCCTTCCTTTAGACCCCATCTCGCGATTCACGGTAATCACGAATTTCTTTGTTTTGTCCATGGTTTTCTTCGGTTATGTTTAACACTTTATTTGCAAATGTACGAAGAAAAAGCAAAAAAACAAAATCTATCTGACATTTTTTCTATCTTACCCTTGAACTTCCTTTCTCCATCTGTAATAGCCAGCAATGGCAATTACCACATACAGGGCATAGAGCGATGCCTTGAAGGGGATGTCTTTGTAGAAATACAAGGCACATGTCACCACGTCCACGACAATCCAAATGAGCCATTGCTCCAAGTATTTACGGGCCAAGGCCCATATTCCCACGAAGCTCAAGGCGGTGGTGAAGCTATCGGCAATGGGTACACGGGAGTCGGTATAGGTCACCAAGAACCACCAGAGGGCAAACCAGATGGCAAGCGTCGCGACGACCCACGGGAGGATGAGAGAGCGTTTGAAATGGGTTATCGGCAACTCTTTCTTCTCATGGCCATCTGCTCCCTTGACGAATTTCCATGTGACAAAACCATAGACGGTCATCGAGAGGTAATAGAACTCCATGCCACAATCGGCATAGAGTCCTTTCTGGTAATAAAGAACGATGCCAAGGGCTTGCATCACGAATCCCACCAACCACAACCAGATGCTTGCCTTATACTCCAAGATTATGTAGGCAAGCCCAAGGATGGTGGTGGTGATGTCGAGCCAATGTTCTTGCAAAAATGAAGAATGAAGGATGAAGAATGAAAAATCGACTAACGCCATCGGAATGAAGAATTATTAAAACCTAAGCGTGAGTGTCCCCATCGTGGTGAACCCTGCCATCGGGATAAACCCTATCTGGTAATATCGGTTGTCGTTGGCATGGCCATAGCTTTCCGCTATGGCAGAATATACCCACCCACTTGCGGCATAGCGTCGATTGAAGACATTATTGAAGTTCATACCGACAGTCACCTCCTTGATGCCAAGGGCTTTCTTCACCTTGGAAGTATAACTGAGATTGAGGTTTGACACACTGTAACAAGGCAAGGAACGGTCAGCGTTCTCCGTGTTGTCGAGGTATTGACGACTCACATAGTTGGTGTGCCATACGGCTTGCCACCCCTGATAGTGCAAGTTGACGAACCCATTGAGAATCACCGATGGAGAGAAAGCGAGGGTGGAGTTGTCATAATGGAACTCACGCAACTCATCGCCATTGCCGTCGCAATGGTATTTGGCGGCATCGGGGTTGCCCTGCCAATCATCCCAGTCTTCCACATACTCAGTGAAATCCTTGACCTTGTTCTTGCTCAACGCGGCATTCCCCTCGATGGTAAGCCAAGGGGCGATGTCCCAGCCCGCCGTCAGCTCCACGCCCATGCGATATGACTTATCGATATTGGTGGTCAACTTCTCGCCGATGTCACTCAACGCTCCCGTCTGCACGAACTGATCCTTGTAGGTCATGTAATAGAAGTTTACGCCGGCACGGAAGCTTGAATTATCAAATTGATAGCCCAGCTCATTGTCAAGCAACTGCTCTGCCTTAGGAGTGGGGTAGTTACCGTTGTCGGTGAAGTTGTTGCGCTCAGGCTCTCGATGCGCTTGGGCTATGGAACCATAGACACGATGCTGGCCAAAGCGGTAGCTGAACCCTACCTTGCCATTGAAGAAATCATATTTCTTGTCAATGTCTAAATAGTGCTTGCCGTATGTGCCATCTTTGTTGTCTATGAACTTATCGTTGTAGCCATCGGTCTTATAACCAACATGACGATATTGCACTTCCGCAAACATGTTCCAATGTTCATCAAAGTAATAGGCAGCCTTCAGATAGGCGTTACCATCGAATTTTTTCGCATCCGAATCGTAATACTGGTAATCGCCATTGCCCAACAGGTAATTGCCCAAGGCGGCATTGGAGACGTAGGTCAGATAGCCAAAGTGGTTGCCAGAGAATTGTTGCAGGGCGAATCCCCCGATGATGTCCCGATGACTATCCTTGTAGTTGGCGTTCCATATCACCCCGTAGGTGTCTTGCTTCAGTCCTTTCTTGCGCACAAAGTCGCTCTTCTTAACCGTCGTGCCGTCGGGAGCGGTGTAATTGCTCAAGCCAAACTTCTTCAACTTATTGTTAAAACGAAACTCATTGTAATAGCCATAACCATGCGTGTAATGCAAGGATGCAGACGTGTTCCAACGGGAATTGATGGTCCACGCTGCCGACAGGATGTTGTGGCTCTGCCAGAAATTATCGGTGGTCTTGTTCCAATACGAGCCGTCAGACATCTGGTATCTGTTGGCTACATACTTGCCATTGTCATCCTTGGCGGGGTTTCCGTCATCCCCGTATGCCATGGTCTCATAGAGTGTATTATACTGTCCGAAGCCAGCGTCGTACAGGTCTTTGTAGGTCTTGATACCTGTCTTTGCCCCGTAGGTGCCATCCATGATGGAGAGGTCGTTGTCACCAGCCGTCACGCCATTCCATGCCTGTCCCGTCTTCTCGAAGTTGCCGAAGTTCTTATAGCGGACGGCAATCTTGTCGCCCACATAACTCAATCCCCCATAATACGACCCCGAGCGACCGCCCGTGCCGTGGATAAAGCCATCGGTGTTGGTCTCATGATACGCGCCATCGAATATCCAATGCCTACCCAACAACCCCGTGGAGAAGGCTCCACCAAGGTTATACGTGTTGTAAGAGCCGTATGAGGCGGACAACTCGCCCCAAGCTTGTTCGGTCGGGGCTTTCGATGTCAATGCCACCGTGCCGCCAAAGACACCGTCGCCATTGGTGGACGTTCCCACGCCACGCTGGATTTGCACACTTCCCAACAACGACCCATAGCTGTTCATGTTTGCCCAAAACACGCATTGATCCTCAGGAGAGTTGAGGGGAACACCGTCAAGGGTGACGTTGATACGCGAGTCGCCCGCACCACGGATGCGCATGTACGTCGTTCCCGTACCCACTCCGTTCTCGCTCCATGCCAGGATGCCAGGGGTCTGCGAGAACAGGAACGGCAGCTCCTTGCCCGTTTTGGAGAATGCGTCCAACTCCTTTTTCTTGATGTTGGCAATGGCAAACGGCGCGTCTTTTTGCGCACGGACACCCTTCACCACCACCTCCTGCAATTGTTCCAACCGCAGGGAGTCAACTTTGTTGAGTGTGTTTTGCGCCGATACACTCAACACTAAACACTCAACAATCAACATTAAAACCAATCTTTTCATGATTTTTTACCTTATTTATATAATATACAATAAGGGGGAGAGAAAGAAATTCCTACGCGGGCATGATCCCGATCAGGTCAGAGGGTCTAATCTCAGCCCGCCAATAGACGGACACCCCTTAACTTACAGTCTGTAAGTCGGGTGCAAAGATACGAAATATTTGGAGAAAGCCTTGATTATTCGGCTATTTTTTACGAAGATTTCATGCCTATAGACATAAAGACACTACAGACATCCCACTTTGATTCCATTACAAAGTGGTGCAGCCCTTTCGCCCGAAGCTACTAAGGCATACACCATTTCATTCTTCTTATTCGCCATACCGACCGTGTCGATATGGGCAGCAGATGCGTCCTGTTCTTCCCTGCTATGGAATAACCTTTCCGGGCAAGGCTGAGCTATAGGGCAAGGCGCAAGCCGAGGTTGTTGTTGCGGTTCGACGGACTGTTGTTGTTCCGATTCGACACACGGCAGTTCCTCGCGTTGTTGTTCCAGCTGCCGCCACGGTTCACGCGGTTGGAGCCCCTGCGGACGCATTGCTTGGTTGAATACACGGTAGCGGAAATCGGCAGCCTCCGCCTTGTCGATGAAGGCGAACAGGCACGATGCCCGCATGGCATATTCCTTATCACTTATCATCCCCATTGCCAAGTCTTTCTCCAAATCCCCCATCCGTTGGCGGAAACGCTTTCGGCTGCGCTGGTTTAACCGCAACTCCTTGCCATACACCACATATCCCAAGAAAGGAATGCCGTGGCATGTACGGTTGATGACCGGATCGTGGATGGTCAGACGGAGTTCTTTCTCCACATATTCCTTTAACCGAGAGACATATCCCCTTAACTCTTTCCTGTCATTGCTGAATAGCAGAATGTCATCCATATACCTCACCAAGCCAGGCACTCCCACCTCCTGTTTCATATAATGGTCTGCCACTGACAGGTAATGGTTGGCGAAATACTGGCTGGTCAGGTTGCCGATGGGCAAGCCCTTCCCCCGTGTCACCTCATAGCCATCGAGGAGGTCACGGAAGTAGATGAGCAACTGTGGGTCTTTGAACAGCCGACCCAACTGGCGGAGCATCACCTCATGGTCTATCGAGTCAAAGTATTTACACATATCCATCTTGGCAAACCAAGCATAGCGGCGGCATAACTGCTGCGCCCGTTCCAACGCCTTATACGTTCCCTTCCCTATCCTGCTGGCGTAACTGTCACTAATTTGGTAGTTGTCAAACACAGGATGGCAAATGCGCATCATCGCATGAAACGCCACCCTGTCCTTGAATGTCGCCGCGCAGATGGTCCGCTCCTTCGGGTCGTGGATGGTGAAGAAGTGATAACTGCCAAATCGGTAATTGCCTTCAAGCAACTCCCTGCCCATCCGTTGGAGATTCTCCTCCAGATGGCAGCGGAAGTCTTTCACCTCCCGTTTTCCGCACTTCCCACGTGCCGCCCGTAGGAATGCCTCATGCAGGTTTTCCAAACTCGCTATCCTCGGCATGAGGTTGCCCACCCGTTTCACCATCTGTCTCAACATAAAAGTATCTCACATAATCGCGCAACCGCTGTGGGGCGATGCCCTTCACTTGGCGGGTGTTGTCTTCCCGTAGCTCGGGCATCTTCGCCAACAATGCCAATTCCTCGTTGGTGAAGATGAGATAGGCGGGCATGGAGTTTCGGTTGGCCAGTTCCTTGCGGATGGCCTTGTATCGCTCAAAGCGCACCTTCTCCTCTTCCGTCAGTCCCTCGGTAAAGTCCTTACGGTCCCTGCGGTTGGCAGGAGTTGCCTCGGCTATAGGGTCGCCATCGACATATTCGATGAGGATAGCCCAATAGCCTCCGCTATCAGGACAGAAATGACGCTCCACCTGCAAGATGCGATGCCCACGGAGGAAGCGGTTCATCTCCTCCTCTATCCCTTCCGACCCAAATACGGGCAAGGTATACAACTTAATTTGCATGTCTGTCTTTTATATGTCTCGTGAAGTCCTCATGCCGTGCTTTGCTTTTTTGGCGGCTTGATGCCGCCTTTTACGCAAAGCACGGCATGAGGACTTTTTCCTCTTTCCTCTCTCTTGCAGGGAATGAACTATAGGGCAAGGCGCAAGCCGAGGTAGTTGTTGCGGCACGACGGACTGCTGCCGCGCCGATACGACACACGGCAGCGCCCCGCGTCGCTGCCCCAGCTGCCGCCACGGAGCACGCGGCCGGAGCCCGTGGAATTCGTCTGGGCTAATGAAGAGTACTTTCCATACTTGTCATGGCACCATTCCCACACATTTCCTGACATATCATACAAGCCAAGTTCATTGGGCTGTTTCTTTCCAACCTCATGCGTCTTACCTCCTGAGTTTGCATTATACCATGCCACATTGCCAAGTGTATTGTCACCGGCACTGGCATACTTGTAGCCACGGCTACGATTACCACCACGTGCGGCATATTCCCACTCCGCCTCCGTAGGCAGACGAAAACTTTTACCCGTCAAAGCATTCAACTTTTCAATAAATGTCTGACAATCCTCCCAACTAACACATTCCACGGGTAGCTTTGCCCCTTTATATTTTGAGGGATTACTTCCCATTACGGCTTCCCATTCTTCTTGAGTCACCTCAAACTTCCCTATAGAGAAAGAGGAAAGGGTTACTTGATGGTAGGGTTTCTCATCATCATAAGCATCTTTACCCTGCTCTTTGGTGGCACCCATCATGAAAGTGCCGCCTTCCACATAGACCATGTTGCTAACAAGATTCTTCAATATTGCTTGTTGGGGCGACTCTTGCCTTTTCTCCATGGTGAATGAATATCGGCTGTTCTCAGAATTGACGACTATAGAGCGTGTTAGGGTTTCATATCCGTTGGCGGTCAGTTGAATGCTATGCGACCCTTTTTTCAAGAAACGAGAGCCAGAGGCCGTCCCGCTCGCCACCCCGTCAATACTCATCAAGGCAGATGGCACATTGCAGGAAAAATACACATCATAGCCATCTTTCTCCACACGATCCATGTAAAGGTAATAATATTTGTGACTTGAATCGACAGTGATGGTCTTCGATAAGCTAACGTACCCAAATGCATTCAATTTGACACTATGCTTGCCAGTCGTAAGGTAATAAGTGCCGTTGGCAGAGCCTTTTCTCTTTCCGTCAACAGTCAAGTTTGCAGATGATGCATTACACTCAAAAGTAACGTTATAGCCCTTTGGAGGGATAGGTTTTTTCTCTTTCTTTTTAATGTCGCCTGGTTGTGCATTTGTGGCTGTCGTTCCCATTACAAGCCCAAAGATCATTAGAATGTAAAATAATTGTTTCATTTTATTGACCGTTTACGACATCAGCGTCAAAGCTTCCGTCTTTGTTATACCATTTTCCATTATAGGGTTTGTTGTCCTCATACGTTCCTTGATAATAACTGCCGTCTTTCAGGGTAAACTTACCTTCCTTCAAACAGTCATTCACAAAAGCCCCATCGTACTTATTCCCATTACTCCATGTGAGGGTTCCATCATTTTTACACCCGCCTTTGAAGTACCCCTCAAATTTCACTCTTCCATCTGGGTCGTTGTCTGGATATATAGCCGTTCCTTTCCCATTGGGTACGCTGTCCAAAGTTTCCCCTGAATATGTATATAGCAAGTTTCCGATAGAATCCTTTATTTGCATATTATTAACGATGACAGTATCCACAACCACAGGCTCGGGAGGTGTTGGTGTTGGGGTATTATCCGAATCACAATGTTTCACCGTCCAAATCGACAAGCCTGCCACGACCCACAACACGACATCTCTCAAAAACTTTTTGATGGAAAGGGCAACTTTATTCCTTGAAGGGGAAAGATGAGGGGGCATGGGACGGGTAGCATTCACATCCACATCCATCAGCCGCATGAAGGCATCGATGTTGGCGGGTCTGTCTTTCGGGTTGGCTTGCATACATCGTTGAATGACCGTCCATAGATGCTCCGACATGCCACAAGGACCTTTCGGGAGTACGGCTTCCATATCGAAAGTGGCAGCGTTGGGGCTATGCCCCGTCAGGAGGAAATACAGCGTCGCCCCAAGCGCATAGATGTCCGTTTGCGGCGAGAAAGTGTCGAGGGTGGCGGTGTGCTGTTCCAACGGCGCATAGCCTACGGTTTCACCTACCCGCACCGTGCTCATCTTCTTGCCATTCTTGGAGTAATTCGTTGCCATGCCAAAGTCAATGAGCACCGCATTGCCCTCGTCGTCAAGCATGATATTATTGGGTGTGACGTCAAAGTGGCACATCATCCTTTTGTGCATATAGCCCAGCGCGTCGGCGATCTGCTTGACATACTTCACGGCCTTGCCCTCCGAGAGGGGCTGGACGGTTTTGTCATCTGGTCTGACAAGTTTGTAAAGTGTCCCGCCAACGAGGAAACTCATCACGTAATAGCTGGTATTGTTCTCGTCTTCTATGACATCGGTGACCTTCACGATGTTCGGGTGATCCATCTTTGCCAACTTCCATGCTTCTTTCTTGAACTTATTCCTATAAGCCTCCACCAGTTCAGTCTTTCCCTCGGAGTTGACAAGTACCGACTGGTTGTCCTCCCCGTGCTTACAATAATCGCTCATGAAAAACTCCTTCACGACGACTTGCGCCTTGGCGTACATCTTCTTATTCTTCCCATTGACCTTGCCTTTCACCTCCGCAAGTGTCGTGGCAAGGTAGGTGATGCCAAACCCACCTTGCCCCAACTTCTCTTTGATTGTATATTTGCCTTCTTTCAGTTTCATCGTCACTTCTCCATGATTTTCAGCAAGTCTGCCAATCTGCTGTTCGACTTGTGCTTGTTCAGTTTCTCCACACGGGCATTGGCATTATCCAAGTCAGGAAGAGCCAACACGTGTTTCTTATAACACTCCGCCAATCCCTTGGCAGCTTTCTCCGAAAGTTGTCTTTGGGATTCTGCGGCAAGGTACAGTTTGGCCGCCTTCACATAGTCACGCGCCACGATGTCGCCCGCCATATACTTGTCGCCAAGGGCGCATTGCGCTTCCGCCACACCCCCATCGGCGGCTTTTTGCAGGAGTTCCAAGGACTTCTGCTGATCCCTTTTCACTCCTTCGCCCTTCCCATACATCATTGCCAAATGGTATTGGGCGGCAGGAACAGCCTTGGCGGCTTTCTCCATCAGCTTAAACGCTTTCTTGGCATGATGCTTCCTATATTCCTTTTGGGCGAGGCAAAGGGCTGTCATCATCGTTCCCTCCTGATGTTTCGCCTTCGACACCTTCGAGAAACTTTCCACCGCCTTGTCGTAATCCTTATATATATAATAATGTTTCAATCCCCAAAGATACTGTGAGAAAGCCTCATCTTTATTGCCGTCCTCAAACAACTGGTTAAACTCCTTTTTGTGGCTCCCTACATATTCCGCTATCCATTGCGCGGCAAAATGATAGTCCTGCGCCACGCCCTCCCCTTTTAGGTAGCAAAGCCCCAAGAGCCAACCCGCCTCGCTGCTGACACCCGCCGTTTGTTTCAGGTATTCGGCACCTTTTGGGGCATTGGCTTCCACGCCATCGCCTTTCAAGTAAATCTTCCCAAGTTCCAGACATGCCCCAGGGAATTGCGTCTCTGCGGCTTTCTCCATCCATGCGATGCCTTGCTTCTTGTCTTGCGCCACACCCGTTCCTTGGAATGTCAGCTTGCCCATATAGAATGTGGCACCGACATGCCCTTTCTGCATGGCTCTCTTGAGCCAAGGGATTGCTTTCTCATATTGTTGCTTGTTGATGTAGTCCAATGCCAGATTGAATTGCCTATCTGCATCCCCTTTTTCTGCGAGTACCTCATAGAGCTTCTCCGCTTTCTTAGGGTCTGCCTTCACGCCAATTCCACGCTCATAACAATGGTAAAGCAGCCGGGTGCTGAAGAGGTTTCCCCTATCCTTGGCGATGGCTCGTTCATGCTTGGGTATGATGTCCTTGTTACCCAGTTCGATAGCTTTCAGATAGAGCTTCATAGCCATAACGGAGTCTGCCTTGATGCCATGTCCCAATTGGTAACACATCGCCAAGTTGCCCACACCATGGGCATTCTCCTGCTTGGCGGCTTTCGCCCACCAATTGGCGGCCTTTTGGTAATCTTTTTTCACATTCTTCCCTACATAGTACCAATAGCCAAGTAAGTTTTGCGCTACGGCATTGCCAGAGTCTGCCCTCTGGATCAACATAGCGACAGAGTCCACCTTGCTGACAGTCTTCGGCTTGACGGTATCTTTAGCCATGCAGGCATTGCATAAAGCAAAGGTATAGGTCAAAGCCACAATCATGATTGTTATATACTTTTTCATTGTTCTTGTTTTTTAAAATTTAAAGCTATCAATATTTTCTCCCACCATGAATGGGCATGAGACGATTCGGGAGTCACTTGGGAGATGGTTGTTTGGCTCTTGCCACCACTTCTTGTAGACCCAATCTCTACGGCTATACATGTGTTGTTGTCATCGCTGTCGGCACATACACGAGCCAACTGGGAAACACGATCCCGCAAGGGAACACGTTGAAGAAGCTGTTCTGCAAGTTCCGTGTCTGTCAAGAGGTCTGTCACACCGTCGCTGCACAACAGGAACACATCACCCTCCATGATATCCGCAACATGGGCGACGGTAGCTGCGCAGCGCCCTCGCCCTGCGGAAGAAGGGGACATTGCCCGACTGATCACATGGCGTTGCGGATGATGGGCAGCGGTCTCCGCTGTAATGATTTCAGCCTTGACCATCTCATTGACCAATGAATGATCCTCCGAGCGATACATAATCCCAGTACCGGGACGCAGTTGGTAAATCCTGCTGTCGCCTATATGCGCCAACACCGCTCCACAGCTGTCAAACACCGCCAAAGTCAGAGTCGTTCCCATGTCAGCATTTTGCCTGTTGGCAATCTCATCCAAAGCATCGTAAGCATGGTTCAGAACATCACTTAAATCGGAATCGTCAAAAACCTCATCAAGTTCATATCCCGCCAATTTCCTACCAATGGCATCACAGACCACCTCGCTGGCAAGCTCGCCATGGCTGTTTCCGCCAACTCCATCACACACGACGAAGAAACGCTGGTCGCCATCGATGCTATCTCTATCGGGAAAGCGGTTGTCCTCCTGGTTTTGGCGTTTGCCAAGTTGATGGAAGGAGTATGAATGCCTGATTTCTACTTTCATTTTTTACTTTCCTTAAGTTTCAACTTGACACTACCCACCTGTATCACGTCGCCAAACTTCAAGTCCATCGACTCGCCTACAATCTTCTGGTTGCCATTCAAGTACAAGGGGTTGGTCAAACGCTTAACTGACAGGATGAACCTGTAACCCCCTTCATCATCCACACAGACAAAGATTTCAAAAGACTGGCGGCTGACATAGGCATCGGGATCGTCTATCTCCACATCGCTCGGCATATCCTTGTCCTTCCGACCCACGACATTCTTGCCTAAGCGCAAGACATACCTATTTCGGGAAATGATACCACCCCATTCCAACATCCCATTCTTGGATTGTGGGGACACGACATTAACCCCTGTAACCCTAATTGCCTTGTAACCTATCACGACACCACACGAGTCGGTGTCACAACTGACATGCTTCACTCCTTCTTCAGAAGGGGTAGTGGTCAGGGTTTTCCCACATACAGGACAAGTCAAGGTGTATGTGCAACCCACGCGAGCTGTTGACTTCACGGAGTACATGCGGTCTTTGACATGTTTCACCTCGCCAAGATGTTTAACATCATCCATATTCATTCCCTCTACACCAATCCATCCATGTCAAAAAGGATATCCTCGTCGCCACCATAGACATCATCCGTCTGTTGGGTGTCGAAGAATCCCAAATCATCGTTCTCTCCATAGACGCTGTTTTGCAACGTTTCAATATCCTCTGAGGAAAGCTGCGTGAGGTCGTTCTGCGACACATCACCACCAAGGATGCTCTTTCGCAGAATCTCTATTTCCTCTGGGGAGAGGGGGGCGGGCTGCCCTTGGACGGGATTATCATTCCTTCCCAGTATGTCATCCAATAGCGTCTTTTCTTCCTCTGGCGACAATTGAGCCGTATCTCCCTTGTCCGTCTCTGGGGTGGCACCATCTTCCCGGTCAGTCCCATGAATATCATTATGGGCATCATCAGCCTCTATTTGGCGACGCTCAATGTCGGTAATCGTCAAGTTGACATCTCCTCCTGTCGCATTCACAATCTGTTCCACATCGCTCTCCGTCAGCCGATGCTGGGCAATAAATTGATTCAAGGTGGTAACAATCATCCCGTCGTCCCCTATCAAGGGAATCTCAACATCGGTAAGCACACCGTCAACATGCGCCAACACATTGTCATAGACACCATCACCATCCAAATCCGCCAACACCAAGTCCTCTCCGCCAAGATTGAAGACAAAGCCATCGGCTTCCAAGCCATTCGGCAAGTTGATGGTGACGCGGTCTGTAAAATGCAACAAGCCATCCACCTCCGCTGCATCCCTCGCATCAATTTTCGTATCCCTCACCAATGCCTCTGCAATTTCATCAATTTCTTCTTGATGGGGGTTTTCTACAGACGGTTCTTGAGTTGGCTCCGATTTGGCAACAGGATCTGGAGAAGGTTCAGGGGTTGGAGTTGGTTCGGGAGAATTGGTTGGTTCAGGGGTTGGTTTGGGATTAGGGGTTGGCTCGGGAGTTGGTTTAGGCTCTGGAGTCGGTTCGGGTGTAGGCTTTGAATCACGAGCCGTATCAATAGGTATTATCCTACTGATGGTAGCTCCAATAGCTGACCCCACCACTGTTGTGCCAACATGAGAGAAAGACACTTTCTTGTTTCCACGTGTAAACAACACTCTCTTCTTTTCTTGCTTTGAATCTATAGGTTTCGTTTCCATGACAGTATTATTTATGATGATTATTATGAGTGCAAAATAACAGATAATCACTTGAGTTCCACTAAGACCGTCTCAAACAATTGACCGTTTCCTAACAACTGGGGATGTAATTGTATACCAAATGACCTCCCCCTATTGCCCAAGTCGCTATGAACGTATCGGAACAGTTCCATTAACGTTACCTTTCGGTCGCCGTTAATATCGGCACGCCCTCGCAGACCCTTCGACAATGACATAGTAAAGACAGGGCTGGCTATGACAGATGTCTCCATCGTGTATTCCTCGGCTTTACATGCCATCAAAAAAGCCTGGTGACCCTCTTTCAACTCTTTCGCCACGCCGATGGCACTGCCCGACTGACAGGCATCGATGATGCAAAACACCTTGTCTGTCCGAGCTTTCGACAGTGTTGACATCAGTTTCGAGTAGTAGAAAGGAAGCCCCTGATAGAGATGGATCTTTCCTGTGCTTCCATGTCCGATGAACTGAAAGATGATCTTGTCATTGGGTTGGGCAATCTGTACGATAGCATTCAGCCTGTCCATGACATTCTCTTCCGTAACGTGCCTACTTGTCAGGACAGAAGTAACAAATCCTGCTTTCTGAAAGACATTCTTCATCATCTTGACCCCCTTGGCGGGATAGTTTAGGTCAACACACTGCCCGGTGGGGTCATCATACTGTGACACTCCACACACCAAAGCATAAGTTCTCTGCGCTTGAACTCCCAAAAGGGAGATGAGCATCATTGCTAATAGAAATAGTTTTTTCATAATCCAAATGGTTTATATGAATGATAATTACTGAGATTGTGAGTGCAAAATTAAGCCATTTCAATACTATTTCCTAACTTTTTCCAGCATATAGGATGAAGAGCCAAACATCTTTGACGAAACCCCACACAACACATGACGAAACCCCATTTCCCACCTAATACGCCCCATGCCGTATGGAGAAGACCTGTTTCAAATCTTGTGGCAATGAGGGCATTCGGCGTTTTCGATGTCCTGGTGCCGAAGCTTGTAATTACATTCGGGGTTGGGGCAATGGCTAAAGAGTTCCCTTCTCGCCTCTATCTTCTTCCTTGTATCAAACACGTGGGTCAATAATTTCGTCAAGGGTGGTACTGCCAATACCAACAAATAACGTAAGCTGCCAACATTCAAGTTACCTTCATTCGCGGAAAAAACAAGGGAGAATCCTATGACAAGCAATGTCAACACCCAGCTCACATTGCTTATAATGGTGGTATTCTTCTTCGCTTTGGATATTTTTTTCGCAAACTCACTGTCTTTCTTCTTCAGGTAGCGTATTTCTTCATTAAAATTACCGGGGTGTTCGATTTGCCGTGCATAGAAGCAACATCCCTTATCATTGTCGGAGCCTAAGCACACAAAGGTGAGAGGATTTATCCTCACACAAGAGACACGACGGAACTCGCCCGTCTCCTCTTCTCGGACAAACGTTCCGTTCGTAGAGTTCAAATCCCGCAACATCCACACGCCCGTTTCCTCATCAATCTCTATTTCAGCATGTTCCTCGCTGACATTCCTTCCCCTAATCGGGAACCATTGCTGTCCACCGCGACCTATTATTATATTCATAGCCATCTTGCTTAATTGTGCCCGTTCTTCTTGATGACAACACTCTTTTCCACAGTAGTCTTGTAACTACGCAACACATTCTTAGGTATAGAAATACGGACCTTATCCTTCCCTTGGTTTGCCAATTCAAGGATTTGCTTCTGGAGGTCAATCTTCTGGAGGTAAGTGTGGTTGATAATGATGCTCCTGCCTAACCTGACGAAATGATAATTGCCAGGACTCATCTTACTCAACACCTCAAATAGATAACCTATGCCGTATGCCAGCAAAGTGTCATGTTGATTGATGTAATACAACCTTGTATAATTCCCTTCTGCTTTCAACAATGCAATAGACTCCAAGTCTATACAGAGTAAAGAGTCTCTGTTACTCAAGTACAGTTTTGCCATATAGGGTAATACTTCCTTTTTTATGCCATCAACTCCCTATCAGGCGTTTTAAATGGATGAGTTAAAACCATACATAAAAAGAAGCGTGGGAGTCCTCTTGTTGCTCGTCCCACCTTCAGAGGCTCTGGCATTGCCTGTTCGTCGAAACGAGCAACGCCGAAGCCCACGCCGATATGTATTTAAACGACCATGATTGCGTCTTCGCCTATAATGGCTATCCGCATATCACATATCGAATACTACATATCCATGGACGTCATTGTTGCTTTGATGTTTGACGAACATTTTGGAACTGCCAGATTCCTGAAGGTCAAGCACAAAGCGTCAAGTAACGCCTTTCCTATATATAGATTCTCTTCCCCCGCTGCTTCCACCCTTGAGCTTCGGCACTCTTGCACCCTGTCTGTAGCAAGCCAACATTGTTGGAACGGCTATGAGAACGTTGCAAAGATACAAAGTTTTTGGGAGAACGACTCATTTTGTTCCTTTTTTCTTCTTAAATAATTATGGGGAACATTTTTTTCATTTTATTTTGGCTATAGCCGCAAACCCTTTCGGCTATAGGCGCAAACCCTTTCGGCTATAGGCGCAAACCCTTTCGGCTATAGGCGCAAACCCTTTTGGCTATAGCCGAAAGGCGATAAATGCGGCATTTGTTCCCGCTGAACGCCGCGTACGTTCCCGACAAGCACCACATCCATCATCGACAAACCATGCTTTCATGCCAAAGATAAGCGGTCTGAAAGACCAATAGCACATAGCCCAGGGCAACACCCTGGGGATGATGGCATCGGAAGAAAACGCCCCAAAGGGGCAAAAGCATCATCGACAGCACCGCTTTTGCCTTTTCAAGGTGCATCTCGCAACACCAACAACAAGCCCAGGGCGTTGCCCTGGGCTATGTGCTTGTTAGGCAATTCTACTTCTTAAACCCACAACGAGCGGAAGGCTTGTATGCCTTGGTGGTTGATGTCAAGGGATTCGGCTATGGCGAGATGCTTCTCCGCCTTGACTTCCTCGCCAAGCCCTGCATAGCCGAGGGCAAGCATGTAGTGGCAATGCACCTGGTTCTTGCGGTCGAGCGAGTCTTCCCAGATGAGTAGGTCGGGAAGGGAAACGGCGAAATAGTCCAAAGTTTGCTTCTCGAAGAGATGCTGTTTGCCATAGTTGACGAGCTTATGGAAACGGCCATGAGCCTCCCCCACCCTGCCGAGTCGCAAGAGTGCCAGTCCTTGGTAATAGATCTTGTCGGGCTTGGCATCGTTGTAATAGATTGCGGCGGCGGGCTCCAGGTTGCCCTGTGCAGCCTTTTCCCAGCACTCGCGGGCTTTCTCCTCGTCACCCTTTTGCGCATACGCCTCTCCCAGAAGATAATAAAAGTCGTTCTCGGGAGTATTATAAAGCTTGCCCTCGCCCAAGTGGTGAGGATAGACGAGACACTCTTCGAGCAAGGAGATGGCATCGTCACAAGCCTTTTCCTTCAATGCCTTCTTTGCCAATTCCACCCTTGCGAACTGGTATTGTGCGGGAACTTTGCCCTCGCCTCCCTCCCAGGGGTGGAACTGGTGAGCGTCTAACTTCGTTTTTGCCTCCTCATAACGCCCCAATTGGTTGAGCAAAGTAATCTCCTCCAACACGAGGTCGTCGCGCTGTTCGACAAGTTCAGGATATTTTAGCAGGTTGTCGAGGCGGAACTGATGTGGTCTCTGCAAGCGCTTATACAATTGGTCAAGTTCCATCAGCACCCGCGCGTCGGTCGTATCGAGGGCAAACGCCTTCTCCATATATACCATCGCCTTCTCCTCATTGTCCTTTTTGTTAAGTTCCAACAAGGCAAGGTTGCGCCAGACAGTGGGGAACGACGGGTCGTTTTCCGCTGACTTCGTCCAGAGTTCCCATGCTTGTTGATATTGTCTTTTGTCAAAATAGAGACAACCGAGGTAATAGGGAGCCCGCGCCCCGGCGGGGTTCTTCTCGATGGCATCACGCAGGGCGACGACCGCCTCAAGGCGGTTGGGGAAGCAATAGTCGGGCGATAGTGTTTCCGCCTTCCCATATTCGCCCATATAATAATAGGTCATGGGCGACGTGGCACCCTCGCTCTCGGCAATCTTCCAGATGGCTCTCGCCTCATCCCAAAGCCCCGCTTGGGCATAGTCGAGGGCAACCTCATCATAATTGTCACAACTCTGGCGCAGGAGAGTCTTCATCTCCTCCAATACCGAAGCATCCTTGGTGAGCAAGTATTTCTCATAGAGACAGCCATAATTGAAACGGTCAAAGCAAAGGCTTTCGTCGATAAATGCCAAGAGTTCTGTTTGTTGTGGCATTGCTTCAACAGACTGGACGGAGGGGGTGACGGCAGCAAGGCGGCGCAGCACGGCGGCGCGTAGGGCGCGAGCCTTGTGGTTGTGCCAGTTGTTTTGCAGGGAGCGGTCAAGTTCATCCATCGCATCCTCGTATCGTCCTTGCGCCACGCTGATTTTCGCCGCCTCCAAATAGCCGGCATCTGCCCATGCCTTGTTCCATGTGGCTTTCCAAAAGCGGTCGTATGCCTCATCCAACTTCCCTTGGTATTTCAACGCCAAGCCGAGGTTGTAGATGGGTTCGCCATCGTAAGGGTTGGGGTTGCGGCGCGTGATGACCGCCACCGCCTTGCGCAGATATTTCTCCGCCTTGCGGAAACATCCCTTGCGGATGTACCAAAGTCCCACGGCATTGAGGCACCGATAGTCGGACGGGTCGCGCCGCAACGCCTCCTCATAGTAGTGAAGGGGCGAGAACGTGGCATGGCGATATTGCTCCAAGTGGAGTCCTGTGAGGTATAATTGCTCGTTGGTCTTCACCTCCTCGGGTGGCAACGCCGCCTCTGCCGCGTCGGGGATGGGCCGTATCTCATCCGTTTCGCCATGCCAAACGAGATGACACCCATTGGTCATCATGGCATCGGCGGGAGGTAAAAGCGTCAGCGACAAAGCCTCCATGCTCGCCGAGCCTATTGGAACAGTCTCTTCCAAGATGCTCTCTGGCGAGACGTTCACCACCTTATCATAATAGATTGCACCATCATCATCTTTCAAGACGACGCGCACCTGGCGTTTGGAGGTGGCAAACACCTTAAACAGGGCAAGGGATTTTCCATCGGTAGAGGGCATGGTATCGATGGCGACGATGAAGTCGCGCGATGCCTGTTTCACGATGCCGAGCTCGCGATACGGCATGAAATATTGGGTAAAGCGTTTCTCCTCGTATGGCATGAGCCACGTGAAGTCGGGTTGGTTCTCGGTGTACACCCCCGCCATCAATTCGATGTATGGCCCGTCAGCATCGGTGAGGTTGCGGTCCCATGCCTGTCCGAAGTCGCCGTTGCCCCATGTCCACTGTTTCTTGCCTGGGGAGAGATGGTGGGAGGCGACATGGAGCATTCCCGCCTGTGTGTCATTCTCATAGCCCCCCTCAAAGTTGTACTTCGAGTTGACCGCCATATACGAGGTCGGCACCTTGATGTTCTTGTAATTGGAGATGTCTATGCCCGCCGAATAGTCCATCTTGTAATACGTGCCAGTGGCAATGGGGAACGACGAGACGGCTCGTTTGCCATGGTCGAAGACGGCATTGATGTCGGGCGGGAACACGCTCTGGTAAGCGTCATTGACCGATACGGCGGGATTCGCCCACCACAGGAAGGTCTGCGGCACGTCGGTGCGGTTGTACAAGATGCCGTAGATTTCAAGATAAGCACACCCCGGGCGCAGCGTGAATCCCGCCGAGCCTTTCTGGTGAGTCATCCTCTCCATCTCGTTGACCCACACCGTGACCGACCCATCCTCGTTCTCCACGATGGTGGAGTCTACGGGAAGATAGGTGGAGGGGCGGTGGTGCTGCGGCCAGTTAAACTCGATTCCTCCCGAGATCCACGGGCCTGTCAAGCCCACGAGGGCGGGTTTGATGACATGGTTGTAATAGACGAAGTGCCGCTGGCGTATCTTGTCGTAAGCCATTTGCACGCGTCCGCCCAATTCGGGCAATATCATGACCTTGATGTATTCATTCTCCAAGAAGACGGCTTTCCATTCCTTATCCACCTTCTCATTGGCTATCGACTCGATGACGGGATAGGGATAGACGGCCCCGGATGAGCCTTGATACACACGTTTCTCCAAGAAGATAGGGTTTTTCTCCGCCTTCCCAATCTCATAGGTTGGGATGACGACGGTTTCTTTCCATGCTTTGACCATTGCTTGATGATTTTAATTGTTTGGGTTTTCGTTTGCCCGGATTGTCCGGGATTTCTGGATTATTCGGATTATCCGGCCATTATCCCTCCAATAATTCACGCTCTAACTGCTCGAGGCTCTTGCCTTTGGTCTCCGGGCAGCGGCGCATGAAGAACACAAAGCCACACAGGCAGATGGCTGAATAAATCCAGAACGTGCCGCTCGAGCCGAGGGTGGCATTGAGCGAGGGGAACGAGAAGGTGAGCGTACAGCATCCCACCCACAGCGCGAAGGTGCATGTCGCCATCGCCACGCCACGCACCCTGTTGGGGAATATCTCCGATAAGAGAACCCAAGTGACAGGTCCGAGCGACATGGCATAGCAGGAAATGGCTGCCACCACCAATATCACCATGAAGAATCCCGTGACATGGAAGTGGTAACACGTACCGAGGATAAGGTAGATAATGCCCAATCCACCCGCCCCGAAAAGCATCAGCGAGCGGCGACCCCACCTATCCACGGTGTAGAGGGCAACGATGGTGAAGACGACATTGGCGATACCCGTGATGACAATGTTGAACAACACGTCGCCAACGGCATACCCTGCGGCGGAGAAGATCTCTTGCGCATAGTTGAAGATGACATTCGTGCCACACCATTGTTGGAAGACGGCAATGAAAATGCCCAGCACCAACACGGGCGCATACCGACGAGAGAAGAGTGTACGTAAGCCCCCACGCTCCCGTTCACGGTCCATCTGCGCCGCATGACCAATGGCAGCCATCTCCCCATCGGCATAGTCTGCGCCGCCAATCTTGCCCAATGTTTCCCGTGCCTTATCGGCAAAGCCATGAAGAGTCTGCCATCGCGGACTCTCCGGGATGAAGAAGGCGAGAAGAAGGAATAAGGTCGCTGGCAACGCCTCCGCCCAAAACATCCAACGCCAGCCCATCAGGCCATTCCACGAGGCGAGGATGTCGGTGGGCGTGAACGCCTCCGGCACGGGGTCGGCAATCAGCCAGTTGGCGATTTGCGCGGCGAGGATGCCGAGGACGATGGTCATTTGGTTGAGCGACACCAGTTTCCCACGGATGTCACTTGGCGAGACCTCCGCGATATACATCGGCGAAAGGGCCGATGCCACGCCAATTCCCACGCCGCCGACGAACCGTGCGATATTGAAGAGCGTGAAATCACTGAACATTCCCGTAGCAATGGCTGACACCGTGAACAGCACCGCCGCGACAATCAACAACGGCTTGCGCCCGTACTTGTCGGCAAGCGCACCCGCCACCATCGCCCCCAAAAGGCACCCTACCAATGCGGTAGACATGGCCACTCCCTGCATCACGGGCGACTCGCTGATGCCGAAAAACAACTCATAGAATGGCTTGGCACCGCCAATCACCACCCAGTCGTAGCCAAATAACAACCCTCCCATCGCTGAGACGAGGCAGATAAAATAAATAAACCGTTGATTGTAGCGTTTCATGTTATTGAGTATAATGTTTTGAACGATTGCAAAGAAACAGTAAACCGAACATGAAGATTTTTATCGGAATACTTTACAAAAGTACAAAAAAATATCCTATCCCATTTAAAAGTTTCAATGGAAAGTTAACATTTATGATTCTTTTTTCGTATATTAGCGGCGTAAATACCAATTTAGCATTGACATGAAAGAAAAAAGCAACGACATGAACCGCCGCCAGTTCATCAAGAACATCGGCAAGGGAACACTCTCCGCCATCGCACTAATGACATTAGACCCCCTGCAAGCCCTTGCGGATGACGAGACACCACAAGCCCCACAACCTTCGGGCAACGCCATGACCATGCGCGTGAATCGCCACACGGGCGACAAGGTGTCGCTCTTGGGCTTCGGGATGATGCGACTGCCAAAGAACCAAGATGAGGTGAACAAGATGGTAGACTATGCCCTTGCACACGGAGTGAACTATTTTGACACCGCCCCCGCTTACGGCAACTCGGAAGTGGTGACGGGCATCGCCCTGAAAAGACATCCACGAGACAGCTACTACATCGCGACAAAGATGTCTAACCAAAACCGAAGGGTACACTCCTTTGACGAGTCGAAGAAAATGTATGAGCAGTCGTTTGAGCGGTTGCAGATAGATTATATCGACTATTATCTTCTCCATTCCATCGGGGGAAGCGGGATGGATGAGTTCCGCTCGCGATTTATCGACAATGGGTTGCTTGACTTCCTTGTCAAGGAGCGGGAAGCGGGGCGCATCCGAAACCTCGGTTTCTCATACCATGGCAACGTGGAGGTGTTCGACTGGCTGGTAGACCGCCAAGAAGAATACCACTGGAGTTTTGTGCAAATCGAACTGAATTATATCGATTGGCGACATGCCTCGCTCGGACAGGGCGGATGGAAAAAGGATGCCGATGCCGAATACCTGTACAATAAGCTCGACAAGGCGGGCATACAAGCGGTCGTCATGGAGCCGCTCCTCGGCGGAAGGCTTGCCAATGTACCCGACGAGTTTGCCAAGGAACTGAAGGCGCAACGCCCCAACGACAGCATCGCCTCATGGGCTTTCCGCTGGGTGGGAACCTTGCCCAATATCCTGACCACGCTCAGCGGCATGTCGAACATGGACCACCTAACAGACAACGTAAAGACATTCTCGCCCCTCGACCCCTGCACGGAACGGGAGAAAGCCCTGCTGGCACAGGTGGCAGACGGGATGCGCGGCTATCCCACCATTCCCTGTACGGCATGCGCCTATTGTATGCCTTGCCCCTACGGGGTGGACATCCCCGGCAACTTCGCCTATTACAATAAGGCGGTCAACGACAAGCTATTGCCCCTGCCCCATAAAAGTTCCGCTGATTACGACAAGAGGATTGGCGAGTTCAAGAAAGGCTACAAGAAAGCACTCGACAAGAAGGCTTGGGCAGACAAGTGCATGGATTGTGAGGTGTGCCTGAAAAAGTGCCCGCAGCAGATCCGCATTCCCAACCAGATGAGCCGCATCGTAGAGTTGGTGAAATAGAGAATCATCCGTTTTCGCCCAATAATGTTGACGAAAGCGGATGAATTGTTATGAAAATAAAGTATATCAAACAAACACCTCAAACCTATGAAACAATTTATATTCATCATTATGATGCTGCTTAGCGCGGCAAATATGAACGCCGACCCCATCACCAAGGATGTGGCACGAAAGACAGCACAGACATTCATGGACAAACATGGCCAAAAGAAAACCGAAGGCCTCACGCTGGCCTACCAAGGGGCAAGACCTCTCGCCGCCAAAGGCAGGGGCGTGGCGGCGAAGAACGCCTATTACTACATTTACAACAACACGGAGGAGGGCGGATTCGTCATCATCTCGGGCGATGATGCCACGGAGGAAATCCTCGGATATTCAGAAAGCGGTACCTTTGACGTGAACGACATCCCCGAAAACATGCAGGAGTTGCTCGACTATTACCAAGAGGAAATCGCGTTTGCCCGTGCCAACAACCTGAAACGTGCCAAAGCTGCCACCACCGACGAGGTGGACAACGTGGCACGGCAGGTCATCCCACCGCTCGTTCCCAGCACTTGGGGACAGGACGCCCCGTACAACCAGCTCTGTTTCACCACAACAGATAAGCAAGCGGTGACGGGTTGCGTCGCCACCGCCATGGCACAAATCATGTATTCACATAAATGGCCGCAAGAGGCGACACAAGAGATTCCCGCTTATAGCACATACGATGCCCTGCCCGCCATCGCCTTCGACTGGCAACACATGATGGACACGTATGGCAGCGGAAACAGCGACGCGGAGAATCTTGCCGTGGCACAGCTCATGGAATATTGCGGCCATGCCGTGAGCATGAGTTATGGAACGGGGTCATCGGGTGCTTCCACGGCAGATGCCGCGACGGCCTTCAAAACCTATTTTGGCTATGGCAGTTCCGTCTGTAGTATCAATAGGAATTGCTTTAACACTGAGGAATGGGACGAGATTGTGTATAACGAGTTGTATAACGGGCGACCCATCATCTACTCAGGCAACAGCCGTGCGGGCGGTCACGCCTTCATCTGCGATGGCTATGACGGCTATGGCCTATTCCATATCAATTGGGGTTGGGATGGCAGTTGGAATGGTTATTACCGATTGCAGTCGCTCTTCCCCCAATACAGCGGCAGCTTCAGTCGTATGCTCAATACGGGAGGTTACAACCGGTCACAGTCGATGGTTCTCGGCATCACGCCCACCGATGAAATCGTGAGTCCATTCACCGACATCGTTCCCATGACAAGGGCTCGCATCGAGGGATTCTCTTTCAGCGGGAGCAACGAGATCGACTATGTCAAAGGCTCATCCTCTTTCTATAACATCAAGTTGAAGATGAACATCACGGCGGGTTCTCCCGACCCATTCTCTTACGGCATCGGCCTGTACAAGGACGGCGAGAAGATCCAGAGCATGACAGTTTACTCCGCCTATTCCATCACCGACGGCTATACCTATACCATCACATTCAACATTTGGGGCATGGGATCTAACTTGGATGACGGCACTTATCAAATCAAAAGCATCAGCAAACTCGCCAGCAGCGACACATGGCAGGAGAGCGTCAATGCCGACAATGCCTTCGTGGAGGTGGTGATTGCCGACGGCAAGGCGACATTCACCGCATACGACAATGCCACGGGCATCGGCATCACAGACGTAAGCAGGGTTCACCATTCATCCACCAACTTCCTCCGCACCACCTTTGTCAACACCAGCGAATGCGACTACCAGGGCAATGTCTACCTCTACATCAATGGCAGTTACAAGGTGGTGGAACGCCTCTTCGTGTCGGCGGGAAAGGAAGACTTCGTTGACCTTGAACTGAACAACAACACCACAACCGATACCGTGATGGTCAAAATCTACGAAAACAATGGCTATACCACCCTCTATGAGGAAACCATTGACAACATTCCCACCGTTACCGGCACACCCACCACCAACCAATTGACACTCGTCTCATCGGAGATGCGCTGCGTAGACACCAACGCCAAGAAAGTCTATGGCAATACCATCGAGGGGACACTCACGTTGAAGAACGAGTCGGAACTGGATTTTGCGGGAAGCATCACGTTCACCTTGAATTACTTGAAGAGCAAGAACGAGAATGGTTCTGTCAGTTCTTCTTGGCGAACAGAGAACACGCCGTTGGAAGTCAAGGCGGGCGAGACAAAGGAGGTCATCGTAAGAAACTCGCAAGCCAGCATCGGCGAGGAGGTGTGGTATTCGTTGAGCGTGGGCGGGAATACCATCAGCGACGGCGGCGCATTTAATAGGTTCACGGTTGTTGACGGCTATTCCTACTGGAACGGGAAGGGCGAGTGCGACGCCAAGGAACTCACGTCGGACATCACGATTCCCGACGATGCCACAGCCATATCGTTTGGCAACGCCTCTGTCAGCAACATCATCCCCAACAGCAACCCAAACACCCTTTACATCTTCCATGCCGATGCCACCGTACCCTCGTCACTCGATGGGAAGAACGTGGTGACAGGCTACAAGGCGACGAACCTCTCATTGTCCGACGGCTACAACTATTACATCCCTAAAGCCATCACCGTGGAGGGTACCGTCAGTTACACACGCATCCCCACCAAGGGAAGCAATGGCAGGAAGGGATGGCGCACAATAGCACTGCCTTTTGCCGTGCAAAAGGTAACGAATGCGACCGATGGCGAGGAGGTTGACTGGCAGCATCCATCGGGAAACGGCACGGGCAACTTATGGGTGAAAGAATTTGCCGGCGTGAAAGACGGACAAGTCATCTTCAAGAATGTGGAAACATGGGTACCCAATGAACCATACATCATGGCAGTGGGTGATGGCGACAACGGCCTCGTAGGCAAGCAGATGGTACTCAGTGCCACCAATGCCAAGGTAATGCCCACGGCAACGAGCGAAAAGGTGACCGCTGAGTACTCGTATGTCGGCACGTCACTTGACAAAGAACTACCCACGGCTTACCTCATCAACGAGGAGGGCGACACCTTCGTCCTTACGCAAGATGCCGCCGTAAAAGCCAGCCACGCCTACTTTACCGCCGCCATAGCCCAAGGCGACCAACTAACGTCCATACCCATTCGCGTGGGATTGCTTGGCGATGTCAATGGAGATGGACTGGTGAACATCACGGATGTGGTGCTATTGGTAGATTATGTCCTCGGCATCAATGACCCATCGTTCATCAAAGCCAATGCCGACATCAATGCCGATGATAGCATTAACATATTAGATGCCACCCTTTTGGTGAACATCATCATGGAAAAAGGTTGAAAGAGAATGAAGAATGAGTATAGGAAAGAAGGTGTGCCATGTGACACACCTTCTTTTCCGAATAACAATTGGGAATCCCTAATGCTTGTTTTTGAATAATTCTGCCTTGTCAATCACCACATAGACGGTATCGATGACATGGCCTTGGCGGGTTTCGCCAACATTGCGCAGGGGGTTGGCGAAGTCCTTATCAAGAATGGTGACCTCATCAACGAAATAGTCGGAGCGTCCACGATTGCCAAACCAGTTCCATCCCATCACCTTGTGGTACTTGATCTTGATTTTCCACCCCTCTATTTGCGCTTGGTAAAGCAAGTCCACCAAAGGTTGTTGGTCATCGCGGTCGTTATCAAGGGAGAACGTGAAAGGCTCGCCAGCGGTGTTCATGCCCGTCTGGGTGAGATTGAGCCGTCCATCCCATGATTCCCAAATCAAGCCCGACTGGGCAAACTCGATGACCGTTCCCACTTTCTCTCCTCGTGAATAGTTCTCGGAACATGACATCAAAGCCCATGACACAATGAGGAAAGGAATGTATTTATAAGCTTTACGTAGCATATTTATTCTCCTTTAAACAATTCCTTGATGCCAGCGATGCTGCCCAACATGTTCGTTGCCTCGAAAGGTAGGTAGACAGTCTTTGTCTGGTTGTTGGCAGCGAGTTCCTCCATCATCTGGATATACTTCTGCGCGAGGAGGTAATTGGCGGGATTGGTGCTCTTGCCCACCGCCTCGGTTATCTTCTCGATGGCGATAGCCTCTGCCTCCGCCTTGCGGATGCGGGCTTGAGCCTCACCCTCTGCACGGAGGATTTCCTGTTGCTTGGCAGCCTCTGCGCGGTTGATGGTAGATGTCTTCTCACCCTCAGACTGGAGAATTGCCGACTGTTTCTGTCCCTCGCTGGTGAGGATGGTGGCACGTTTGTTACGCTCTGCCTGCATCTGTTTCTCCATCGCTTGCAACACGCTTGACGGCGGAATGATGTCTTGCAGCTCCACACGATTGACTTTCACACCCCACTTATCGGTAGCCTCGTCGAGGACGGCGCGCAGCTTCGTGTTGATGGTGTCGCGACTCGTAAGCGTTTGGTCAAGTTCCAACTCACCAATGATGTTACGCAGAGTGGTCTGCGTCAGTTTCTCGATGGCGTTGGGGAGGTTGTTGATTTCATACACAGCCTTGAACGGATCCATGATCTGGAAATACAAGAGGGCGTTGATCTCCATCTGGATGTTATCCTTGGTAATCACGTTCTGCCGCGCGAAGTCAAACACCTGCTCGCGCAAGTCTATCGTATTGGAATACGCATAGCGACCTTGCGACATCGTGATGATGGTCTTGGCGCGGTCGATGAAGGGGATGATGATGTTGATACCTGGCTTAAGGGTTGCATAGTAACGGCCAAGCCGCTCGATAATCTTTGTTTCCGACTGCGGGATAATCACCAATGCCATTTTCACGAAGATAACCACGAGGATAATGATGGCTATCAATACATAACTCATAAGGTCCATAATACTTGTTGTTTTGATGTTAATTGTTAATTCTTTCTACTGTAATAATTGTACTCTCGCGCCCAATGACACGGACAATCGTTCCCACGGGAACAGCCTCACTGCCATTGACCACGGCTTTCCACAAGTCGCCATCGATGGCGACATATCCGAAACCATCCTTCTCGATGGCCTCCACCACACGGCCTTGCCGCCCCAAGAGGGCATCGGCGTTGCTCACCCGCTGCTCATCGTTACGGTGAAGGTAGCGCAACGCGAATGGCCGTACCAAGAACAAGCTCACCAGTGTCAACACCGCAAAGACGGTGAGCTGGACATAGAACCCGCCACCCAATGCGGCACACACCGCCGCGAACACGGCACCGATGGAGAAGCAGATGATGAAGAAGTCACCTGCCGTGAGTTCCAAGATGAGGCACAGGACAGCTATCACTGCCCACATTTGCCAAAGATGTTGTGATAAGAAATCAATCATATATATATATATTATTTAAATAGGTGTCGCAGATGTTAGAGAGAGAGAATGAAATCGTCCCAGTCCTTCGATGACCCTTTCTTGCCAAATACTTTTTGATAGAGGCGGCTGCGAGTGGATGCCACGCTCTCCTTGGAATGGGCAGTTAGGGTTGCCATGTCCTTGGGTTGCACCCTTGCCTTGACCAACAGGCTCACACGATATTCCTGTGTGTTGAGCTTATAGAGGCTATAAAGCCGCTCCGTGAAATTGGCATACACGGAATTGACCAACTGTGCCAATTGAGTGAAGTCTTGGTCTGTCATGCTCCTTCCTTGTGCGAGCAACGTGTTGACTTTCGCGTAGATGTCGCTGCCAAAGATGACCGTCTCGGCTTGCTCGCGCTTCTCATGGTCAATCTTCGCCATGGTATTGGCATAGTCAAGCCGTGCCTTTTTCTCTTCCAACTCCAAACGGAGCATCGAGTTCTCGTCGCCAAGTTTCTGGATAAGCGTTTCCAATTGGGCAATCTTCTCTAAATTCTGTTCGATGCTTTGCTTGCTATTGGCCAATTGTTCCTCTTTCATCGCGTGTACCTTATTCAACCGTTCTTGCAATAACAAGACTTTCCGACGACTGTTTTGCACAGCAACGACAAAAAGCACGATATATGTCACGCTTGCCAAGATGAAAAGGAACCATTCCCTGTTGTTCAATATGTCAAACCATTGATTCATGTTGCAAAGATAAAAGAAAATTGCAAACCAAACAAGAATGTTGGTTTGCAATAATTCGCAATTGAAATAAGAGTTTGCAAAAGTTTGCCCTACCCCCTCTCTTCACTTCTTTTTACTGGTTGTCGTCTTCTTTGTCGTTGTCTTTTTGGTCGTAGTCTTCTTTGTTGTTGTCGCCTTCTTTGCCGTCGTTGTTGTCACAGTAGCCTGTGGCGGGGTATAATACTTCAAGGCCTCGGGCAAGAAACTCTTTTGGATGTTGCTGATGCGGGTGGCATCGGAGGGGTGGTCGCTTAGGAACTCAGCGGTGTTGTTGCTTGAGCTGGCTGCCATCCGTTGCCAGAATGACACGGCGACATTGGGGTCATAGCCAGCCATGGCTGCGAAGATAAGCCCCATGCGGTCGGCCTCCGTCTCATGGTCGCGTGAGTATTTGAGGTTGCGGAACTGCAATCCTTGTTGGACGATAAGCTGCGCAACGCTTTGGGTGTTCTGCCCCATTCCTAAAGCCCCGGCGATAGCACTGCCTATCTGGAGGCCATACTGCTGCTTGACTTGGTTTGACATCTGCTCGGCGGAGTGTTTGGCAACGGCATGGGCTATCTCATGCCCCAGCACGACGGCGAGCGACGCCTCGTCTTGCGTGACGGGGAGCAATCCCTCATAGACCACTATTTTCCCACCGGGCATACAGAAGGCGTTGACGTTGTTGTCTTGCACAAGGTTGAACTCCCAACTGTATTGGCTCAATTCACTCTGAAGCCCATTGTTGGAAAGATAGGTAGTGACGGCATTAGCCAACTTCTGCCCCACACGCTGCACCATAGCGGTGTTGGTGGCGTTGGTTGACTTCTTGGCACTCTGCATGTACTTGGTGTATTCCTGCGTACTGAGGCTCAACACCTCTTCGTCAGACACCATCAATGTCTGCTTGCGTCCCGTGATAGGAACGGTACGTGAAGTTCCACAAGCGGAAACGAGGATGGCTGTAACCAATCCTAACAGATAAAATTTCAGTTTTCTCATAATCCTTTCTGTTATACATTATTATATATATTGGCAAAGATAAGTTAATTTCGTTAAATAGCAAAATAAATCTCAGAAAAACACCCCATTTGGATATTTTTCTCTATCTTTGCAAAACAAGAAACCTAAACAATCCCCATTCAATATGGCAAAGAAGAAGAAAGACCTTTGGTGGTATATCAAGAAAGAATACGGACTGTCTGCCATGAAACGGAAATTCACCAAGGAGACAGGCATCCCCACCACACAAGCGGGACTGGAGCGTACGATTGGCAAGACTTTGCTTGCCTGGATTTTCGGCTCAGGCAAGAAAAGCAAACAAGAAGAAGACGAGGAATGATACGGAGAAAGAAAAAGAAAGCGAGGCAAGACCTCTCAATGTTGTTGTTCTCACATGAGGAGATGTCGGGATCCGAAATCACCAAAATTGAGGAAAAGCCCAAAGAAGGGATGATTTCCTTTGCGGAAGACGACGTACCCATGGATGAATATCAAGAGCAAGTGTCTTTCTCCATCGATTCAGGCATCTTGGCTAAGGAGATGTTCTTTGCCATTCGCCACTTGAAACGTCTTGACATAAACCAAGTAAGGATGGCAGCCATGGAAATGGCCATGATATGGCAGGATGGCAAAAACCTAAAAGAATGCTATACCATCCAAAGCATTCCTGACTTAAAGATGGACTACCACCAATTTATCGCATATTATTATTGTAGTTTCAACTTGGTTTTTCCCAACATGATAGACAAATTGAAACTACCGTACGAGAGAGAATACCAACAAGCTATGAATGAGATTGGCGTGATGCGCGGCGCAATTTCCTAAGTGCCGTATCACGTACTTGGCGCACGCGCTCCCTTTTGAGATTCATCTTTCCCGCTATCTCTGCCATGGTCAACTTTTCTCCTGTCAATCCATAATAGTCTTTAAGAATTTGGCGTTCACGTTCATTCAACACATTCATGACACCAAGAAGTTCGTCCGACAGGGTCTCACGTTCTATCTGTGCATCCGAGGGAATGACATTGGGGTTTTCCAAAATGCTCAGCAGGCTGTAATTGTTCTGGCTGCCAACGGGAAGGGATTCGTCCATCGACATGATTCGGGTACGTAACTTATCGACTTTCGCCGCCTCTGTCTTGGGAACACGGCGCAAGCCCGTCTGTTGGTCAATGGCCTTTTCCATCGCTTCACGGATATAGGGTGCTGCGAAAGCAACAAACCGTTTGCCTTTAGAGGTACCGTACTTGGCAGCAGCTTTCATCATTCCCACATTGCCCTCACTCACCAAGTCATCGATTGGAAGTCCTTGGTTGGCATATTGGTGTGCTACAGTTACCACGTAACGCAAATTGGCACTCACCAAGGCACCAATGGCTTCTTCGTCTCCCGCCTCGATTCTATTCGCCAAATCCTTTTCCTCTTGATCGGAAAGCAGTTGCTTTCCGCCAATCTCATCTAAGTATTTTTGCAAAATCATATTGTCAGTCTTGCTCATAGCCGTATCTCCCTATATTAATTTGCCATCTCTGAGAGGAACTTGATTCGCACCAGACGTATCTCTGTCTCCTCATAGTCACTACCAAGCTCTTTCATTGCCACCTCCAAGTCATCGGTCTCGCTGCTGTGGAAATAGTCATAGATGTCATCCACATGGTCATCATCCATCACCTCCTCCAAGAAATAGTCTATATTCAACTTCGTGCCACTATAAACAATCGCCTCGACCTCATCGAGCAACTCTTCAAATTCCAACCCCTGGGCGAGGGCAATGTCATCAAGAGCCACCTGCCTATCAATGTTCTGGATAATCTTCACCTTCAACATCGACTTCTTCGCAACAGTCCTGACACGCAATTCCTCGGGACGCTCAACATTGTTTTCCTCGCAATATTTCTCTATCAACTCACAAAACTCCTTGCCGTATCGTTTAGCCTTTCCAGCACCTACACCTTGGATATTTTGCAGCTCCGATAGGTTGACAGGGTAAATGGTAGCCATCTGTTCCAAGGAAACATCCTGGAATATCACATACGGAGGGATGCCCAATTTACGTGCCATATCCTTACGTAGGTCTTTAAGCATGGCCGAGAGCGTAAGGTCAAGGGCTGTACCCGTAGCCTCACCAACATCATCGTAATTGTCATCGCTAAACTCGGTGTCTTCCACAATCATGAAAGAATGGGGATTTTTCATGAAACGCTTACCCGATGCCGTCACTTTGAGCAAGCCATAGTTTTCCACATCCTTCTTGATGTACCCCGCGATAAGGGCTTGTCGTATCACGGGATTCCACAACTTCGGGTTCTCGTCCTCTCCCGACCCAAACTCTTCCAATTGGTCGTGCTTATGGGTGGTGATGTCATCGGTCGGTCGCCCCTCGATGAAATCAACCACATAATCTTGGCGGAAATTCTCTTTGATAGCAAGGATGGCGTTCAATGCAATGACCAAAAGATCCTTTGCCTCATGACGTTCCTTGGGATGGAGGCAGTTATCGCAATTTCCACAATTATCGGGTTGATACTCTTCCCCGAAATAATGGAGCAGCATCTTGCGGCGGCAAACGGAAGACTCTGCATACGCCGCCGTCTCCTGTAACAACTGACGACCAATGTCTTGTTCGGCCACGGGCTTTCCCTCCATGAACTTCTCCAACTTCTGCAAGTCCTTATAGGCATAAAAAGCCAAGCAGATACCCTCTCCGCCATCACGTCCTGCCCTGCCAGTCTCTTGATAATATCCCTCAAGACTCTTGGGTATGTCGTAATGGATGACGAAACGCACATCAGGCTTGTCTATTCCCATGCCAAAGGCAATGGTCGCCACGATGACATCGATATTTTCCATCAGGAATTCGTCTTGCGTCTGCGAGCGAGTGGCAGAGTCAAGCCCGGCATGATAAGCCAACGCCTTGATGTCATTGGCCCGCAATACTGCCGCCAACTCCTCCACCTTCTTCCGAGAGAGACAATAGATAATACCACTCTTACCCTCATGCTGCTTGACAAACTTGATGATCTGGCGGTCAACATCATTCGCCTTCTGCCGCACCTCGTAATAAAGGTTCGGGCGATTGAACGAACTCTTAAACTCTACCGCGTCCACAATTCCCAGACTCTTCTTGATGTCAGTACGCACCTTGTCGGTAGCCGTTGCCGTGAGGGCGATGACAGGAGCAACACCAATCTTATTAATGGTGGGGCGGATATTTCGGTATTCTGGACGGAAGTCATGACCCCACTCAGAGATGCAATGGGCCTCGTCGATGGCATAGAAAGAAATCTTCACACCTTTCAGGAACTCCACATTCTCGTCTTTGTTCAACGACTCCGGTGCCACATAGAGCAGCTTCGTCTTCCCCATTCTCACATCTTCTATCACCTGTTGTATCGCCGCCTTGTTGAGCGACGAGTTCAAGTAATGTGCAACACCCTCCTCCTCGCTAATGCCATTGATGACATCCACTTGGTTCTTCATCAAAGCAATTAATGGCGAGATGACGATTGCCGTCCCTTCCATGATGAGCGACGGCAGTTGGTAGCACATGCTCTTACCGCCACCTGTGGGCATTAAGACGAAAGCATCATTCCCTTCCAAGAGATTGTTGATGATAGCTTCCTGGTCGCCCTTGAACTTGTCGAAGCCGAAATGGTGTTTGAGTTTTTCGGTAAGGTTGATTTGATTCTTTGCCATAATAATATAATAGGTGTTAGGTCTGGAGATTGTAGTAATGAGATTCTATTTATGCTGATTGCAAATGCGACTTGTTCAGTTGTCCTTGGGCATATTCAATTGTCACTTCAAAAGACTTGACCTTCTTGGAAGGGATTTCAAACATGGCGTCCATCATGATGGCTTCCACTATGGAGCGCAGCCCACGCGCACCCAACTTATATTCCACAGCTTTCTCTACCATATATTCCAAGGCATCCTCGGAGAAAGTCAGTTTAATCCCATCCATCTCAAACAATTTCTCGTATTGTTTCACTATGGAGTTCTTCGGCTCTACAAGGATGCGCCGCAAAGCCTCACGGTCAAGCGGGTTCAGATATGTGAGTACGGGCAAGCGACCTATTATCTCCGGTATCAGCCCAAACGACTTCAAGTCTTGCGGCAAGATATATTGCATGAGATTTCCTTTGTCTATCTTCTTCGCATTCTTCACGGAGTTGAAACCAATCATGTGCGTGTTCAACCGTTGGGCTATCTTGCTCTCAATGCCATCAAACGCCCCACCGCAGATAAACAGGATGTTGCGAGTGTCCACATGGATATAGTCTTGGTCGGGATGCTTGCGTCCACCCTTGGGTGGCACGTTCACCGTCGTTCCCTCAAGGAGTTTCAGCAATCCCTGCTGTACACCCTCTCCACTCACATCGCGAGTAATAGAGGGATTGTCGCTCTTTCGGGCTATCTTGTCTATCTCATCGATGAAGACGATGCCCCGCTGGGTTGCCTCAAGGTCATAATCAGCCACTTGCAATAGACGCGACAGGATGCTCTCAACATCCTCACCCACATAACCCGCCTCGGTAAACACCGTGGCATCGACAATGGTAAACGGCACATCAAGCATCTTGGCAATGGTACGAGCCAACAATGTCTTGCCCGTTCCCGTACTGCCCACCATGATGATGTTGCTCTTCTCAATCTCCACGCCACTCTTGTCAGCGGGTTGTTGCAATCGCTTATAATGATTATATACCGCTACCGATAAAAACTTCTTCGCCTCATCCTGGCCTATCACATACTGGTCAAGGTGTTCCTTGATTTCCATAGGCTTGGGAATGCGTTTCATCTTAAAAGACCCACCGCTGTTATCAGCCTTATCCAAGCCTGAAGTCTTTACTATCTCATACGCTTGCGCGGAACAGTTCTCACAAATGAAACCGTTTATCCCCGAGATGAGCAATTTCACCTCCCGCTCATTTCTCCCACAGAAATTACATACTTTCTTTTGCATGGATTCCCTTTCTCTGTCAATGAAGGCCGTCAACCGGCGACGGGCTTATTCACCAAAATCGTATCTATCATGCCATATTCCTTCGCCTCTTGCGCATCCATCCAATAGTTGCGGTCGCTGTCTTGCCACACTTTCTCGTATGGCGTATGGGAATGGTTGGCAATGATGGTATAAAGTTCCTTCTTGAACTTCTGTATCTCACGAGCCTCAATCTCGATGTCACTGGCCTGGCCTTGCACACCGCCAAGAGGCTGGTGGATCATCACGCGGCTATGGGTCAATGCCTGTCGCTTACCCTCCTGGCCTGCCACGAGCAAGACGGCTGCCATCGACGCTGCCATGCCCACACAGATGGTTTGCACATCGCTGGAGACAAACTGCATGGTGTCGTAGATGCCAAGCCCTGCCGTCACACTGCCGCCCGGGGAGTTGATGTATATGGAAATGTCGCGAGTGTCCACAGAATCCAAATAAAGCAACTGCGCCTGCAAGGTATTAGCCGTATAGTCGTCTATCTCCGTACCGAGGAAGATGATGCGTTCCATCATCAAGCGTGAGAACACGTCCATCTGTGTCACGTTCAACTGCCTCTCTTCCAAGATATAAGGGTTCAGATAATGGGCTTGTGACTTGATGACACCATCAAGCACCATGCTATTGATACCCAGATGTTGGGTTGCATACTTCTTAAAATCGTTCATGTCTATCCTTATTAAAAATACACTAAAAAACAACCGACTTTTTTGTCGTCCATGATTCTTTAGGAACAAAGATAACAAAAAAGTCGGTAATCCTAAAAATATAAGGTGTTTTTTTCCTTAAAAAAAGTTATTATTATCCTAACAGCTTATTAAACTCGTCAAGAGACACGCTTTTTTGATTCAGTTTCACCACATTCTTCAACACGGCGATCAGCTTGGAATCGATGGCGCGGTCAACAAATCCCTGCAAGTTTTCCTCCTTCTTGAGCAAGTCGTCAGCATAGTTCTCCAAATATTCCATGGGGACATCGGTCATACCGTATTGGGCAAATTGCGCACGAGCCTGGGCAATGGCAGCATCTTTCACCTCCTTGTCATCAATCTTGATCTCATGCTTGGCGACAAGCTGCTCCTTAGCCAAGTGCCAAGTGAGTTCCTTGATGCTCCGCTCATAGTTGTCCTCAACATATTTGTCATCCTTGTCCTTGTTGTTGAGCTTCATCACCCGCTTCAGGATGGCATCGGGATAGGTCAATGTGCCAACCTTATCTTCCACGTACTTGCGCAGGTCCTGCAAGAACTTCCAGTCGCTATTGCCCTGCAACTGTGCTTTCAAGCCCTCGGCGATGCGCTCGCGGAAATCCTTCTCGTCCTTCACGGCATCCTTTCCAAAGACCTGGTCGAACAATTCCTGGTTGACCTCTGCCTTCACGAAACGGCTGATTTCCAAAATCTGATAGCTGAAATTGCCCTCATGCTCCTTCACGGCATCACGGTCAATCTTCAACAACGACGACACCTCGGCATCATTGTCGGGATAAGCCTTGCGGGGACAGAATGTGATGATGTCGCCCAACTTCGTTCCCTGGAACAACGCTTTCTGCTCTTCCACCTTAATATATTCAGGCATCATCATGGCGCCTTCCACCTCGATGCCGCCTTCCTTGGTGTTGCCATCCTCGTCAAGCTCGCGCAAGTCGCCTTTCAGCATGTCGCTGCCCTCAAAGGTCTCCACCTTCTCATTGTGGCCAGAGCGCGAGGCATACATATCTACCTGCTGGTCGATGAGCTTGTCATCCACCTTCACATCGTAATAGTCAACCTTATCCTTGCCCGTCAACTCCAAGGAAAACTCAGGGGCAACCGCCACATCGAACAGGAAGGTATAGGGTGCCTCGCCCTCCAAGTCCACGGGAACTTGCTTTTCCGATGGCAACGGCTCGCCCAACATCTGGATGTTGTTGTCCTTGATATACTTATATAACTCCTCGCCAACCACGCGGTTCACGATATTCATCTTCGTCTGCAAGCCAGCCTGTCTCTTAATCAGCCCCATCGGCACCATGCCGGGACGGAAGCCGGGGATGTTCGCCTTCTTGCGAAGATCCTTCAGTTCTTTGTCTACTTTGTCCTTGTAATCAGCCTCTTCCACGGTGAGGGTCAACAAACCATTCACCTTGTCGGGATTCTCGAATGAAATCTTCATCTCTTTTCTATACTTTATTTTAATACTTTAGTTGTTCACAAAAATGAAAAGTGACTGCAAAAGTACGCATTTTCTATCGAAAAGCCTAACAATTGCATAAATATTTGGATTTTTTGACTTTATACTTGATGATTACATGCCGACACATCTTCTTACTTTACATTTTCGTAAATTAAATTGCATATTTGAAAAGAAAACCGTATATTTGCACCGATAAAAGGGAAAGAGATGACTATTGCCAACAAAGAGATTCTCGATGATTTCGTCCAATTACATGCACAAGCTGCAAAGCCCTTAAACAAGTGGTTAGACGATGTTATGAAAGCAAAATGGCATCGGCATAACGACATCAAGGCAATGTTCCCATCGGCGGATTATGTGAAGAACGGGCGTTACGTATTCAATATAGGGGGCAACAATTACCGCCTCGTGGCAGTAGTCATTTTCGTTGGAGGGGTCGTGAATATTCGTTTCATTGGCACTCATGCCGAGTATGATAAGATAGATAGTTCAACAATATAATAGCGGGAGGACAGATAATGGAGAAGATTACGACACGGGAAAAGTATGACGAAACCAAGAGCCGTGTGGAACAGCTCATAGCGGAGGCGACACAGAAAGGGTTGCTCGAGCCTGACATGGACAATGAATACACTCGCGAGATAGCATCGCTGAGCCAACAGATGGCGGCTTTTGAAGATGATTATCTCAACATTCTCCCCTTGCGACAAAAATCACCACTTATAACTACTATCGAAGAGTATTTCTATACTCATGGCATGAAACAGAAAGATGGGGCAAAGATGCTGGGGGTCAACGAGTCCCAATTCAGCCAAATCATGACCGGTCGCCGCCGTATCTCCATGTCATTCGCCAAACGCCTCCATTCCAAGCTGGGCATTGATGCCAACCTTATCCTTGAATACGCATAGTTTCCTGCCACCGAGCATCTATAGTTTGCCTTCACTTATCCGCTACTTTTCTTGCCGATGTCGGCAAGTTTTCATACTTTGTGGCGTGTTTTTACAGAAAACATGCCGATATTAAGTGGAAAGAACAGTTACTATGTTCTAACGAACTCGAATGTCATGATAATCATTATGGGAAAACGAACACGAATATCACGAATAAAACGAATGATTCGTGTTATTAGGTAGATTCGTGTTCGTTCCTAATGGCGTTTTAGACATTGTTGCGCACGTAGAGGCACACATAATCATTGCCCATCATGACCGACCATTTGCTTTCCCTCGCTATCGCGAATAGCGACCGTTGGTTCGAAACACCTATGGCGTCTCTGTATGGCTGGCTACCCTTATCTGATGCCTAACGGCATCTTCGGCATGTTGCATTTTCACATTGGGAAAGGACGCTCTAATTTCTGATAACGGGTCGAACGCTCCGACCGCAGTAGTGGAAAGCACTACTCCCTGATCTATAATAGAAATTACATGCTCTCCATGAATTTGAAGGTTCAACAGTTCCAAATATAAGTTCAGAAGGATAAGCCTTATCAGACCAAATACATCCCCAATAGCTACCATAGTTTGTTACATTCAGATTACCATCTTTGAATGAAGCAGCCGGCAGAAAAATATATTGACCATTAGGTCCAATGACACGTGCGCCCAAAACGCCTTGATACTCTTCCCATACCCAATCACAATATTCTTTAAGTTCTTCAAAATCATCATTTGTCGGCATACACCAACTGCCTCCCCATTTCACGTGGGCGACATCATATTCTGACCCACTAATGTCCTTGCCAAGGTCATGATAAGTAGAAGAATGGCTATAGGTTTCCCAAGTATAGGTATCTTTCTCCTCTGTCTCACCCCAAGCGTAATACCCTCCGTATTCCTCTGGCTTGGTTGCACCTACGTTACACGAAGCCCACTTAATGCCACTGGGTAGCCCTAAGTCAATTGCCTCCGCTGGTGAAGTATTTGGTTTATCGTTTCCATTATCTTTCCCAAGGATATAATTCACCAGCAATATAGCATCGGTTATGTTCACATCACCATCATTATTCACATCATAATGGTATTCCTGTGCATTCACTCTATTATTGTTTGATAGCACAAATAATGCCATCAACATCACAAATAATCTTATTTTCATTGTTCGTCTTGTTTTAATACATTAATAAGGTTTTAATAAGTCCAAAGGTTTTCGGGTAAGACAGAAAAAGAAACGTGGACTGTTTAACTTCGTCTACGTAATCTGAGGTATTGGGGAAACCTATGCAATCATATTCGAGTAAAAGCCCACGCCTTACGGCATGAGCATCAACTTTCATTCATGATTACATCTTTTAATTCCCCAATTATCAGATTACAAGAACAGAAAGCTAACGCTTCATTTTCTATATGTCATTGATGATTATTCAACCATAGGCAAACATTTTACGAGTTAAACAATTGAATTGTGACAAATCACTCCGCCTTCTCCCGTTGCTTCCGCTCCTCATCGATGAGTTGGAAGTCCTTTTTGCGAAGGATGAAGTTGCTGCCGAGGTATTTTTCTTTCACGATAGGATTGGCGGCAAGTTCTTCGGGAACGCCTTGGAAGAGGATTTTTCCCTCGAAGAGCAAATAGGCGCGGTCGGTGATGGTGAGCGTTTCTTGTACGTTGTGGTCGGTAATGAGAATACCGATGTTGCGGTATTTCAGTTGCCACACCACGTGCTGGATGTCCTCCACGGCAATCGGGTCAACACCAGCAAACGGTTCGTCGAGCATGATGAACTTGGGTTCGATGGCGAGGCACCGCGCAATCTCCGTGCGCCTACGCTCTCCTCCCGACAGGCGGTCGCCCTTGTTCTTGCGCACATGCCCCAAGCGGAACTCCGAAATGAGGCTTTCCAACTTCTCCAATTGGTATTGGCGGGGCTTGCCCGTCATCTCCAACACCGCCATGATGTTGTCTTCCACACTCAGCTTGCGGAAAACGCTCGCCTCCTGCGGCAAGTAGCCGATGCCTTTACGGGCGCGTCGGTAGACGGGATAGTCGGTGATGTCCTCGTCATTGAGAAACACCTTGCCCGCATTGGGCACCACCAAGCCCGTCGTCATGTAGAAAGAGGTGGTCTTCCCTGCCCCATTCGGGCCGAGCAACCCTACGATTTCCCCTTGCCTGACATTGATGGAAACGCCGTTGGCGACGGTTCGCTTCCCGTAAATCTTCACCAGTCCCTCCGTGCGGAGCACCATTCCCTCCTGATTTGGTTGCATATCGTGAGTAGCCTTTTGCATATTACACTTGTCTGCAAAAATACGAAAAAAACTGACACGATGATTATAATTGCTGAAAAATAACGCCACATCCCCGTTGTTTTCGCACTTTTCATGACCATGGAAGTGGTATGTTGGAAAAAAATTGTATCTTTGCAGACAAAGATTCTTATATCAACCCATTATGGCAAAAACAACAATTGCACTCGCAGAAAACCAAATGCTGATAAACATCGACGACATGTCAATGATGAAAGACATCAAAAAGGCCATCAGTATCATGAAGGGCGTAGGCCACATCACCATGCCTCGACGTAAGCGTTACTCTGCTTACGAACTATCCATAAAAGACATTGAGGAAGGACGGGTGTATGAAGCAAAGGACGTAGATGATTTGTTCAAACAGGTTTTAGGATAGTCGGAATGTACAGGATTAAATATACTGGGCAATTCAAACGTGAAATGCGCCTTTGCCAACGTCGAGGCTATAACATGCAACTATTACATGAAGTCATCAAAATTCTTTCTGAAACGGGAAAGTTACAGGCCAATACTTACCCCACAAACTACAGGGCGACCGTCGGGGACAATGGGAATGCCATATCCAACCTGACTGGTTGCTTATTTGGGAACAACATGACGATTCATCCTCATTATGACAAACACGGGAACACACTCCAACCTGTTCGACAAAAAACATAAGAAATAATTAAAAGTATGTTTATCATCAACGCATTAGCCACTTTCGGACGCTACCTCATGCTCATGGGACGCACGTTTGCCATCCCCGAGCGGTTCCGGATGTTCTGGAAACGGTATGTCAAGGAGATGTCGCAACTGGGCATCGACTCCATCGGCATTGTGCTGCTCATCTCCTTCTTCATCGGGGCGGTCATCTGTATCCAGATGAAGGTGAACATCGAGAGCCCGTGGATGCCCCGCTGGGTGGTGGGATATACCACCCGCGAGATCATGCTGCTGGAGTTCTCCTCGTCTATCATGTGCCTCATCCTCTCGGGAAAGGTAGGGTCGAACATCGCATCTGAGCTTGGCACGATGCGCGTGACGCAACAAATCGACGCATTGGAAATCATGGGGGTGAACTCTGCCAGCTATTTAATCTTGCCAAAGATACTCGGGCTCATCACCATCATGCCCATCCTCGTCATCTTCTCGTCGGCGACAGGCATCCTCGGAGCCTACGGCACGGCATACGTGGGTCATATCCTCACGCCGTCGGACCTAACGGAGGGCCTGCAACATTCCTTCAAGTCGTGGTTTATGTACATGAGCATCATCAAGAGCCTATTTTTCGCCTTTATCATTTCGTCGGTCAGCTCGTTCTTCGGATATACCGTGGAGGGCGGTTCGGTGGAAGTAGGCAAGGCATCGACCGATGCGGTGGTCTGCTCCAGCGTACTCATCCTCTTCTCTGATGTCTTCTTAACGCAAATATTGAGTTAGGAGTTCAAGGAGTTCAGGAGTT
>JAFRRN010000052.1 GCA_017428055.1 Prevotella sp. | reverse complement strand
CCGTCACTTCGGCAAGGACAAGGTCACTATGGACTTTGCCTTCTTCGCCTTTGCCTTCAATGTCAAAAAAATGGCTGCAATACTCCGAAAACAGGGCGTTGAGGCCATTAATCAAGGGATTTTTGCGCACCATATCGCTGCATACTGGACAATATGGCACCTAAAGAGGCAACACAACACCGAAATCATGAAAATGGCGGCATAAGTACAATGTGAAACTTGGACCGCTATTTTGAGTAAAGAAAAAGAGGATGTGCCTATTTTGACACACCCTCATGGCTTTTTTGCCTTTGGGATTTGTCAATTTTTTATCACGAAATGAGCCTCCATGGTTGCGTTATTTGCCACCACCCCCGACTTTGATGGGAAATAGCCCCGTTTTTTCGCATTCTCATAACATGCTGAATGCCAACGACTTGCCGTTTCTGTTCATCATCCGCGCCCCATAAATGCCGCTTTTTAACATATTTTGGGCGGCATCCGCGCCCCATAAATGCCACATCCGCACCCGACTGATGCCACATCCACCGCCGACGGATGCCACACAAAAAATGTTAAAGGCATGTTTCTGCCCAAAAAAGTCGGATTTCGTAGGCCGTCTGGAGTCTTTATCCGTCTTTTATGATTCTATTATGCGATTATTCTTGGATGTCGTTTTGTCAAGTTTTTTCTTTACCTATTGTTTGCATTTCCAAATTTTTTATGTATTTTTGCGAACAAACATTTATGTCTTTTATCATGGAAAAAACATTATTATCATTGCTGTTTCTTTTCATCTCTAATGCAATGTTTGCATTAGATGCGGGTGATGTCTTTGTGAATGGCATATATTACCATGTGGACGAGGAAGGGGTGGCATCTGTCATTAGACATCCCTCTGGCAAGTATAGCGGTGACTTGGTCATTCTTGAGTCCATCCCCTACGATGGAAAGATGTATGTTGTGGATAGGATTTCAAAAAGTGCCTTTTCTGGTTGTGATGAATTGACATCCATAACCATTCCCAGAACAATCAAGTACATTTCCAGTTATGCTTTTGAGAATTGTTATCAACTTTCAGCTGTGTATATCACAGATTTGGTGGCTTGGTGCAATATCGAGTATTTAGACCAGATAGGCTATCCCTACAATCCCCTGTATTATGCACATCGCTTATTCCTGAATGGAACGTTAATTGAAGATTTGGTCATTCCCGAAGGTGCGACTTCCATCGGTGAATTTGCCTTTTATCGCTGTTGGCTCAACTCTGTGACGATTCCCGATAACGTTACTTCCATCGGAGATTATGCCTTTTATGCCAGTACATTGAATTCGGTGACGATTTCCAACCATGTGACTTCCATCGGTAATAGGGTTTTCAAATACTGTTCCAATCTTGCCTCCGTGAAGATTCCAGGCAGCGTGACATCCATTGGTGATGAGGCTTTTCAGAATTGCTCCGAACTGACAACCGTCATGTTCCCGGAGAATTTGGACCATATTGGTAGGGGTGCGTTTCAAGATTGCCGTAAATTAACCTCCGTGACCCTTCCCAACCCATTAGACACCATTGCTGACAATCTTTTTAGAGGTTGCTATCAGCTATCATCGTTGTCCTTGCCCGATGAGATTACCCACATCGGATGGTTTGCTTTCCTTGATTGCCGGAGGCTACAAAGTATCACTATTCCCAAAAGCGTGAAAAGCATTGGTGCTTGTGCTTTCTATGGTTGCAGTAGATTGGAGTCCGTATACATAAGCGATCTCTCCGCTTGGTGTGAGGTTGATTTCACAGAATGTCTATATAGTTATTATTCTTCTGGAATGTATTATGTATATGATACTGAATTATACCGAAGCAACCCCTTATGTGCAAATGACAACGTGGAAACCTGTTTATACCTCAATGGTGAGAAGGTAAGGGATTTGGTCATTCCAGAGGGGACAGAACAAATCAAGAACGGTGCTTTTTCTTGTTTTTCCACTTTAGAAAGCATAACCATCCCCAATGGTGTAAAGACGATAGGAAAACGTGCTTTTGAAAAATGCAAAAGCCTGAAACAGGTAGTCATTGGGAATGGAATGGAAATGCTAGGTGAAGAAGCGTTTCTCCATTGTAGCCAGTTGTCAAAAGTGACACTTGGTGGTGTCAAGGGCATCAACGCCCGGGCATTCGGCGGATGCAAGTCTTTGAAATCGATATCCTTGCCAGGCAACTTGTCGAACATAGGACCATACGCCTTTGAATATTGTGATTCGCTCGAAAGCGTGACACTCCCTCCCAACCTTCTGCAAATAGAGTCGTTTGCGTTCGGCTATTGCAAGAGTCTTTCTTCCCTGGCGATTCCCAAGAGTGTGCGTCGAATTAGCAAGTCAATATTATGTAATTGCGAGAGGCTGGAGTCCTTGACGGTGGAGGATGGAAATCCTGTCTATGACTCCCGTGGCGGCTGCAACGCCATCATCGAGACAAGCAGCAACAAGCTGATAGCAGGTTGCCAAAACTCTATACCGGGTAGTGTGACATCCATTGACGAATACGCTTTTTTCGGCATGTCTTTGACGGAAGTTTCAATACCGTCCTCCGTGTCAAGCATTGGCGGTTACGCCTTTAATAATTGCGTGAAACTTTCCAGAATTATCCTTTCCCCAAGTGTGACGGATATTTCTGAATTTGCCTTTAATAATTGTAGTGCCTTAGAAGATGTTTATTGTTTCTGGCTTTATCCTTTACCGCTTATAAATCCTAATAATTTCTTTAACGTGAAAGCCACCCTGCATGTGCCGGAGGCATTTGTCACACTATATAAGGCAACATCTCCATGGAATCATTTTAAGAATATTGTCCCTCTCAAGAACGACGAGGTATTATTGGGCGTAAATGGTATACATGATGATAATATGTTTGAAATCGGGCGGTTCACACTTGATGGACAAAGGGTTAAGAAGAACCACAGAGGCATGGCCATCATCAAGTATAGCGATGGTACCATCAAAAAATCAATGGTAAGGTAGTTTGTGGTATGATAAAATTTCAATTGTTATGAGAAAACAGGTATTGCCATTATTTCTTCAGGTTTTCGTCTTGTGGTTTGCCCCAATGCCTACATATTCCACCACAGGAATTCCTTTTTCTGAAAGAATACTGGAGCTGGGGCTTGATATGGTGGAGCATGATTGGAGCAATGATGTTTACGTATCCATCCCTGAACCACAATGTGCCTATGTGAACATAACGGGTACGATGCGGATGCCCAAGTACAAAGGTGACACTCTACATTGCTGGATGGAGGTATACGACGGAGAGGGAAACTACTTTCGTAAGCGTGTTATCTTGGATGCTCAAGGCAATTCCTCGATGATGTTTTCCAAGAGGAATGTGAAGGTTGATTTTTGCGATGACGAATGGGGGGATGCCAATACGCCCACCATCGCCATCGGCAACTGGGTGGAACAAGATGGCTTTCACCTCAAGGCATACTATAACGATTATTTCCGAGGTGTTGCCGTGACAGGCTATAGGCTTTACGAGTTGATGGCGTCTGATATAGGGCGTGCTTGGGTTCGCTCTGGAGGTCTTGCCAAGGAAGAGCCTTTGGCCCTATGCCATCCTGACGGGTTTCCCTGTGCCGTATACCTGAATGGTGATTTCTATGGCATATATAGCTGGCAGTTGAAAAAGCACCGTGCCAACATGGCACAACGCAAAAATGAGCCAAGGCACATCCATTTAGACGGAACGATATCGAATGCTACGTTCTGGAACGGCAATATTGACTGGACGGCCTTTGAGGTACGGAATCCCAAGGAGATGTCTGAGGAAACGAAAGAATGTATTGTCTCACTTTCGCAGGTGTGTGGTGAGTTGCAGCAGATGAGCGCGGAGAGGCGGAGTGTAAGTGAAATCCGTGCAGAATTTGCCCGCAGGTTTGATGTGCAGACCCTTTTGGATTATATATGTCTGAGTTTCCTCATTGCCAATTTTGACGGGTTTGCCAAGAACTGGCAATGGTTTACATACGATGGCGTGAAATGGTTTGTTGCCCCATACGACCTTGACTGCACATTCGGCAATACCGTCAAGGGAGAGGTGCTCTTCCCTGCGGAACGGACGGGAGTAGACCCTTATACGGCTATATATACCGAAGGACCTGTGTATTGGATTTACCTCTACTTCATGGATCAAGTCAAGGAACGCTACTGCCAGTTGAGACGCGATGGCGTGGTTGGAAGCGAAGTCGTGAAAGATCTTGTGCGTAATTGGTATCATCGAATTGGCGAACAGAATTATGCTGAGGAGTGGAATCGATGGCCAGATAGTAAGTGTATCCACGAATCACAATACTCCTGGTGCTGGAAACCCGTAGATAAGTGGTATCACTACCATAAGTTACCTGATTGGGATCCTTCTGCTGACTATAAGAAAGGAGATATCTGTCGCCTTGACAAGTGCGAATGGGAGGCCACGGCAGACAACAAGGGTGTGAAACCGTATATCAGCTTAGGTTATGTGGATAGCATAGAGCGCATTGAGGAATGGGTGGACTTGAGGTTTGGATTTATTGACTCCTATTTAGGTTACGTCGTGGACGTGGGATTTGGCAAGTACGGCCAATTCTATATGGAAGAAGGCTTCTCTGAAAGATGGTCCAATGAGCCAGCTGCCATCCACAATATACAAGGACTCAAAGTGGAAAACACGCAGAGTGGCGTGTTGTATATCCGCGATGGCAAGAAGTATATCCGACGAAGATAATGAAACTGTTTGTCACAGGGGGATATAATTCATCATAACAGAATTGGTATGGATTGTTGCCAACCCTCAATCATACCTCTGCCAATAATTTTCCTTAGGGTTAAGAGTATATATTTTTCATAATCGATTGATTTGCAGTAGTTTCCGATTTTATTTTATGAGTGTTATTTCCATAGGGCAACTGATATAACATTCAAAATAATGTCGTAACTTTGCATCGGAAATGCCCCGAATGTGTATAAAAAGTGTAGAAAAAAGAATGCGGGAATATTTGGAATGACACATTATTAAATGTATATTTGCAAGCGAAAGACCTATCCTTATATGTTTAACTTACTAACTTTCAATGAATATGGAAACTATGATGAAGAACTACAGGAACTGGAATGACATTCTCCGGATGCAATAACCTACGTGATGTGTACTTGCCCAACACGGTGACCGCCATTGGTGAAAAAGCCTTCATGAATTGCCTCAAGTTATCAAACATCAATATTCCCGAATCGCTTACAAGTATAGGTGACTCTGCTTTCATGCGATGCGAGCAACTTTCTTTCTTTAAACTTCCTCAAACGTTGACATATCTGGGGAGTGGCGCATTTATGAGTTGTTGGAATCTGATGAGAGTGAATTTACCTGATGGTTTAATGGAAATACAAGATCAGGTGTTTTTTATGTGCACAAAGTTGGATTACGTCACCATCCCTAATACCGTGAAACGAATAGGAAATAACGCATTCCGTGATTGTGGGAGTATGAAGACAATTAAGTTGCCTGAGTCTTTGGAGTCTATTGGTGATTGGGCTTTTTATAGTTGCTCCTTCAGTAGGATAGAACCATCCACATCGTTAGGGCAAGATACCCCGGAGGACGGAACATGTCTCAAGTTGCCGTCATCATTGAAACATATCGGGAAATATGCTTTTGCTGAGATAAGAGAATTGACGTCGATTATCCTGCCCAATTCCGTGAAAACCATCGGAGAGCTTGCATTTAGTTTTACACGTAATTCACATAGAAATCTTCATACATTGGTGATACCAGCCAGTGTGGAGGAAATCGGCAGATATGCTTTTTGGCATGGTACTACTTACCATCATCCTGATGAAGTTGGACCATTCACGGATGATTTAAATGATGTCTATTGCCATTTGGAAAATCCTGTTTACAATTACAATATTTTTGGTAATGTGAAGGATAAGACGCTCCATGTTCCCGCTCAATCAATAGAATTGTATCGTAATGGTAGCCAATGGAACAAGTTCAAGGAAATCGTTCCGCTGACAAATGATGAGGTGGCAATGGGCATCTTACCATTGAATGGTGCGACGAATACGCAGGAAGTCCATTATTCTCTCTCTGGTCATCGCATCGACTCTGGTCAAAAAGGAATCCATATCATTAAGTATGACAATGGCACAATACGAAAAGTCGTCATTCGGTAAGGTTATTCGCCGTGGGGGATGATGGTTCCAGAGCGGAAGGAAGTTAATCTACATTTTAATAATCGTTAAATAACAGTTGCTTGTTGCAAGTTTTTTCAGGTGTTGGGGTTATCATGGTGAAATAGTTTTTACGAAATCATGATATTGAAACAATGAAAAGAACAGAGACAAGATTATGGATGATGTTTGCGTTCTTATCTGCCTTGGGTGTAATGGGGTGCAGTAGTGATAAAGGAGAGGTAAATCCCTCTTTGGCATGGCATCGGTCGTCGGGATGCAAGTCTGAACCCAAATTAGTGAAGGCCAAGGGTGAGAGTGCATTTCCTTGGGGCGAAGAATTGGTTGAATATGAAAAAAAGGAAAACAGCCAACTGTACCTAAAACATGTCAATGCTATCTTTAATTGTGGGACAGATGAGGTACAGGTCTCTGCTACGATTGATGGTAGGAATATCAACATCATCGAGCAGGGTGATGATGTTTCCGCAAATTGTGTTTGTCCGTTTGATGTGGAGTGCTTGGTCAATGGGTTGACCGACGGGATATACAAAATCGGAATCTATCAGGGAAGTCTTTCCAATCTACGATACGAGTTTGTGATTGAATACACTTCTTCGATGACAAAAGGAACGTAACATCTTTCGAGTGAATAGTCGATCAATCCCTATGGGAAAGATAAAGCATTAGGTTGTTGAAGGCAAAATAATCGTTCCCGTATGGAAACATGGCGTTTCTATACGGGAACGGTCATTTTTTGGTGATGGTGATGGGATGCTACGGCTGGTAACACTTTATTTTCGTGCCATCATACCCTACTGCCATGATGTATGCGGGGTTCTCGGATGTGTTCCACACCACGTTAGTATAGGTGGGGGTATAGTCGGGAGAGCCGTGTCCGTAGGATGTGCAGTGGAGGAGGTTGCCGTTGGCATCATACGTCTCGAAACCTACTACGTTCTGCCAGGAGGCATGGGTAATCTTCACGGTATTGCCCTGCCGTGAGCATCCGGCGTTGAGTTCGTTGGCAACAATTGTCGCCTTGTCGCGGAATGCTGGCATGTTGTTCACGTCGATGTAATACAATGCTGCTGGCGGCTCGGGGTAGTTACATGCCTCTATCTCGCTCTTGAGGCTGTTGAGCATCGCTTGCGTGATGGTGATTTGCCGTGTGGAATAGTCGCTGATAGACTCGTTTACCGTCTTAAACATGCCCACTTTCTCGAAGTAGGGTAGGTAGTTGGTCTTGGTGACATGGCACCACTGTTTCATGAAGTTCACTTGCTTCTGCCCGTCGTCCATGCCCGATAGGTTCATGGTGCGCATCTTCTCGAAGAGGTCGGGGTAGGCATCGGGTTGTAACCCTGTAATACGGGTATAGACGAGGAGTTGCCAGAATGGTATCAGCGTGACAAACACGTCATTGTTGGCGTGTGGCAGGAACTGCCCGCCCTTCATGATGTTGTATTCCATGAAGTCGTAATAGCGGAATGCGTTGGACTCGTTCTCTAAGCGGTGATACCCGCTTGTCCGCAGCTTGTGTTCCACGTATGCCGAATAGATGTTGTTGGTGACTTCCGTGAGGCCGATCCACAGCACGCCGTTGGTCTGGTTGACATGTCCCAACTCATGCCCTGCGCCCCAGAAGTCGAAGTAGGTGGGCGATGTCGGGTCGCGCAAGGCGTTCACGGGAACGCAGAACCCGTCGTTGCTGGCATGGTAGAGGCCGCCGCTCGTCGCCACGGTGATGACTGTCATGTGGTTCTTTGGCTTGCGGTTGTATTTGTCGAGTCCCATCACCTCATGTTCGAGGGCGACGATGCTGTCGTATGTCTGCACGAGCCATCTGCCGTTGGTGGGGCAGTTTTGCCTCAATGTCGCCACGGGGAACACGCCTTGGATGTTCTTTGCCTTGAAGTCGAAGCAGTCGCCCTTGGCGTTGGCGAGGAGGCGTTGCCAGTCGGCATTGGTGTCTCCGCGTTCCAAGTCGAAGTAGCCGTTCTCAATGCAGTTGACGAAATGCAACTTCACCTTCGGTGCTGTTTGGTAGTCGCTGGTGTAATAGTTGATGTAGCCGTTCCCCTTGTGCTTGCAATTGATCACGTTGATGCCGTTGGTGAGCGGGTAGTAGTCGGTAGTGAAGTCCACTGGCCCGAAGTTGCGTATCTGCAATGTCACGGGATAGTCGCCGATGCCTTCTGCCACGACCATCACGTTCTCTCCCATCTCGAAGAAGATGCCCGTGGGGTTCTCGTGGTTGTTGTAGGTATAGCTGTTCTTCAACTCGTTGAGTAGTTCGTTGACGGGGCGGTATGCCTCAAACTCGCCCACGCGGTATGTCATCGAATATGTACCGTCGTAAATGGCGGAGGCGAGGTCTCTGATGCCGTCAACGGGTATTTGCGCGATCTGTTCTTGCGTGATGCCCTCTTTCAACTGTGTACAAAGGTTGTCGGCAAACACCCCTTTCACGATGTCATTGAAGAACGAGTCTTTCTCATAGAATGCCATCTCTGCCACGCAGGCAAAGCCGTTGGCACCGCTGTTCACCGTGAATCGCACGGCACTTACGTTGTCTATGCCATCGTCCCCAAAGCTGATGTACGACGAGCTGCCGCTGCCGCTGAGGTTCATGGTGCGTAATGTCACCCATTCGCTCGACCCTTCCACTTGGTATGATACCATCACCTCTTGGAAGTTTCCGTTGTTGTTGCCGTCTTGGCGGGGCGTATAGATGGCATAGTCCACATGCGATGGCTCTGCCAAGGTATAGGTAAGCGTTACGGGGAAGCGCGTCGTGGCAGAGCTCCACGGCGAATGGTAGAATGTGCTGTTGTCGCCATCAAACGAGCGGGTGATGGCATAGCCCGATTCTGCCTGACTTGCCGTTCCGCTCTTGATGGTGAGTTTCTTGTCGGAGGTGTTCTTGCCCGCTTGAAAGACTGATACATTGATTCCTACAGTACCACCAAGATTACCATATTGTGGGTCTCTTTCAATGTGGAGGGTGGTGGACCGAGTGTTGAGGTTGTAGTTCGGTTCTGCAAAGATGGCGATGTTGCCGTTCCTCTGGATTTTCCATGACAGCCAGTTTTCGTCGCTGCTGATCTGGTTGTATAGATAGTTGCTCGATACGGCTATCGTGGCAAAATCGTTGTAACCCAAAGTGATTGTTGGATGTGAGATGATGAGGCTTGTCCAATTGCTGTCGGGTTCCAACTTTAATGTCTGCGCTTGGGCTGCGGTGTAAGACAAAGTCATGAGGAGTACCCCAATGAATATTCTTGATGTTTTCATATCTTCGGTCTTTTCAAGTTAGCGAATGATGGTTTTCTTTCCGTTGACAATATAGATTCCCTTTTGGAAATGTGGATGGGATACCTTGCGGCCTTGCAAGTCGTAGACTGTTACTGCATCCTTCGTTTCCCCATCATCTATGGTGAATATGCCCAAAGGATCAATGACATTAAATGGCTCTGTTGTTAGGACGATGTCCGGGTAGTATCTGGAAACGGCACTTATGACAACGCCGGGATGTGCTTTCAGGAATGTCAGTTGTCCGTTTTTATAGGTGTAGTCAGTATTGCTGACAAGCGTTTCTCCGTTGGCATCCGTCATGGTGAGCGTGGCGTTCACACCTGATGACCAGCCATTGATGACAAACACATCGCGGAGAGCGTAGGTCTCATTGATGTTGGCAACGTCCATCAGGTGATACGGGCGTTGTGGCGTGAGGATGGCATTCAGTGTATACTGTTGTGAGGAATAGTTGTAAATGGTGGGGAAAGAGTTGAAGAACAAGTTGTTGTTGGCAAGGTTCACATAAGAAATGCCTTCGTATTTCTTGGCCCATGTCAATTCTTTCAACTTGTTATTTCTTGCAGATAAAAACCAAATGTCGAGACAATTGGACAAATCCAAGGTCTCTAATTGGTTGTTGTCGATATACAAATCGTTAAGTTTTGTTAGTGCGGGTGCGTTGAGTGCCACTAATTGGTTATTGTTGGCAACCAGATTGGCCAGTTCCTTGCATTTGGAAATGGAGAGCGAAGATAGCTGGTTGCCTTGGCAGAGAAGCGTCTCAAGTTTGGTCATGCTACTCAAGTAGGAGATGGTTGTCATCTTGTTGCCCGCGCAAACCAGCGACACGATGTTTCCCACGTTGTTGCTCCTGAGTCCTGTTGCGGTGAGTTGGTTGCCCGCAATGTTGACATATTTCATCCCTGAGCCAACGATATTGAGAGTGGTTAGTTGGTTGTCTTGGCAGTCCAAGTCTGTCAAGTTTGTGCATTTGGAGAGGTCGAGCTGCGTCAGGGAGTTGTCCGAGCAGAACAACCGTTCCAAGGATGTTGCCGCGCCCGTGACATCCAACTCTGTCAGTCCGTCCTCACACACGTAGAGGGCGGTGATGTCTTTGTCGGTGGTGATGGTCAGCGTTGCCGCTTTCACCTCCACGTCGCGTGGCTGCCCGTTGGAATAAAACTCGATGGTAGTGCCATCGCCCCATGTGAGAGTCACGTTCATATCGGCATTCAGTGCCAATGTCAATGTCTCGCCAACGGCTTTGTCAGTATTCAGCGTGACAGTGCTTGCCTGTGCGTTATGTGTGAAGGCAAGCATAGCTAAACATAGCAAAAGCAAGTAAATCTTTTTCATGTTATATAATAGTCTAAATAAGTTAATAGTTAGATTTTCGGCAAATATAAGAAAAACCCTTGACTTTGCCAAGGATTTATCTTATTTTCTGAATTAATGCAACCGCGTATGCTGACATTCCCTCTTCTTTTCCCACGAATCCAAGCCGCTCCGTGGTGGTTGCCTTGATGGAAATGTCGTCCTCGTCGATGCCCATGACTTTTGCCAAGCAGGCTTTCATGGCGGGGATATGTGGGTTGATTTTCGGGCGTTGGGCGCAAACGGTGGCATCGATGTTGCCCACGTGGTAGCCTTTGGTGGCAATCAACTCTATTACCTTGCGCAGTAGGATCTTGCTGTCGATGTCCAATGTGTCGGCTGATGTGTCGGGGAAGTGATAGCCGATGTCTCGCATATTGGCTGCCCCGAGCAGGGCATCGCAGATGGCATGGATGAGAACGTCGGCATCGCTATGCCCCAAGAGGCCGAGCGAATGCTCTATCTTGATGCCGCCTAACCACAACTCGCGTCCTTCCACAAGTTGGTGTACGTCATATCCCATGCCAATCCTCATGTGTAATTATAATATAAAAGGTTAAGAAATCAATTAAGTCTGCACATGTTATTTACCTTTTAAACAGGTCCTTGATGCCATCCATGTCAAACGACAGGGTGAAGCGCAGCGTCTGGTCAAGTGGGTTGTTCTTCGCCGTGGAGATGACGTAGCCCGCGTCCAATGAAAAGACGTTCATGCGGAAACCCGCACCCACGGTGAAATACTTGCGGTTTCCCTTGTTGGCTGCCTCGTGGTGATAGCCCGCGCGGAGGCTGAACTGGTCGTGGTAGATGTATTCCGCACCTACGCTCCATTGTATCTCTTCCAACTCCTCCTTGAACCCGTTGGGTGCGTCGCCGAAGCTCTTGAAGATACCCGTGATAGACGACATGTCGCTATATTCCTCAATGACACGCTGGCGGTAGTCCTCCGTTGTCTCGCCCTCATTCTGTTTAGGCACGGTCGGCACCAGTAGTTTATTGGCGTCGGCGGCGATGGTGAATCGGTTGTAATCATCGACGGGCACCATCAGCGACGCACCAAGCCTCATGTTGGTGGGAATGAACTGGCTCTCCTCGTCGCCGCTAAAGGTAATCTTGCTGCCAATGTTGGATATGTTCAAGCCCAATCCCAACTGGCATTCCCGTGAACCAAGGTTAAGGTAGTTCTGGTAATATGCCGACAGGTCGGCGGCAAAGGCCGAGGCGGGCGAAGAGTCCTCTGAATAGTCGTAGCGCATATCGGAATAAATCCATCTTACGCCAGCCCCAAGAGAGAAATGCTCGCTCAACATCAGCGAGTATGCCACGTCTAACCCCATCTCGTATGGATGGATGCTCATGTTGTTGTCGTCTGTCAGGCTCGAACTGAGGAACACTTCTCCCAAGGAGAAGTAACGCAACGACGCAGAAATGGCAGAGTAACTGCCGATGCGGTAATAACCCGCCAAGTAGGCAAGGTCGATGTCGTTCACCAACTGGCGGAGCCAGGGCGTATAGTTAAGGGCGATACCCGCGCGGGAGATGGTGAAAGGATATTTGGCGGGATTCCAATGTTGTGAGTTCACGTCGGGGTCGGTGGCGGCTCCCACGTCTCCCATACCTGCCGAGCGTGCGTCGGGGGCGATGGTTTGCGAGATGATGGCATAGTTCACGGGGTTGAACATGTCGCGCTTATCTTGTGCCAACACCCATGAAGGGAGGGTGGCAATGGCAATCAAGACCCATATTTTATGTATCTTATTCATTCTTTTTACGTTCTGTTTTGCTAATACGTCATCATTGTAAACGTAAAACTTTGCTATTTATTGCTTATGATGATTAGTTTCTTGGCTTTCGATGCTTGGCTACTGCCGTCGCTCGACAGCCTGACACGATAAAGGTATACGCCCGTACCCAACCGCCGACCGCCGTCAACCGTTAGGTTCCAGTCGATGGTGTAAGCGTCTGTCGTGGAGAGACCGCTCTCCGAATAGCTCCATAGCAGCCGTCCGCTGACATCGAAAATATCCAACACCACGTCAACATTGCTTCCCATGCGGTCGTGGGTCACGATAAACGAGGTAGTGGTCGTGGCGGGATTGTTGGTGCAGCTGACGTTAAACAGGGTGGGCTCGATGCCCCGCCCCACGTTGAATGTCAGCTCTGCCGTCGACGAGTTGTTGAGAATGTCCCACGCGCGGAACAACAACTTATGCTGCCCGACGGTCAATTCCGGTATCTGGTAATGGGTGGAGCCGCTGGTATAGGAGCCGAAGTCAAACTGGAAGTTGTCGTTCAGCACGTAGGTCTTCGACATCTCGCCGTCGATGATGAGTTCCATGTCGTGTCCGATGCCATTGCCCGTGGCGTTGATGCCGTCTTGGTCTTTCACCTCTGCCACGAAATAAGGCGTGGGGTTGACGCTCCCGCCGTTGGTGAACGAGGGCGAATTGAGATAGCAATAGATGGAGGGACCGATGGAGTCGTTGCCGCTCACCGCGCTCCCACCGATGGTGAAATCGTCATTGGAGCCATGTGCGAGAATGGTGCGGGCGTTGTTGTATGCGAAGACATTGATGAGTCCCGAGGCACCGCTGTAGTTGATGTCCTTGGGAACGGCAAAGGTGAACGTGAATTTCCCGTTGCGCACACTATCGCTGCCGTTGTATAATGTCTTCGTTCGGTCGTAATAGGTGAAGGCGGTGTCTGCCATCTCCTCCTGCGTCTTGTCGTTTTGGCGGCAGACAATCAATTCGCGGGAGTCACGGACGATGGCGGAGGCGATGCCGTAAAACCCCTCTCCGTCTTCCACGTGCCCCACCACCTTGGCAATGCTTCCTGCCTTGAGCGTGGGCTTCGATGTCGTGGATGTGGTGGCGATGCCGTTGATGGAGTCGATGACGATGCCTTTGGTGGGTAGGTTCAGCGAGATGGCGGGGTCTCCCAACAGGGAATATTGCAACTTGTTGGTGGTGAGGTCCTTGCCCGTCGTGATCATCTCGTTCTTCGCCAGCATCTGCGCCTCGCCCAAGGTGTTCTTCCTGCCAGAGGAAATGTCTAACACATGCTTGATAAACGACTTGTTGATGACGGAGTTGTAATTGGCATACACCGTGCGGGTGGTGCCGAAGAAGGCCATCGCGCCGCCCTTGGCGTTCAGCACGGCGGTCTCTCCGATGGTAGCGGAGGAGCCGTCCCACGGCATGATGTCGCACGAGGCGGTGATCCACAATGGTAGGTTGGCGTTGTTGAACGACTCAAAGTCGGTGAGGCGCAATACGTTCTCGTGCGACATCTGGTCCTCGCGCCCATGCCCGCCATAGTCCATGATGAGTGCGCCGGCAGCTTGGTATTGCTTGATTTCCTTCGATGCCTCGGGATAGGTGTTGCCCGTAGACGACGATTCACGCTTATAGGCATCCCACATCACTTTCTTAATGGTATAGCCGGGGTGCAAGGCGGCGGTCTCCTCTGCCGCCGCGTTGACATCGCGCATGTGGATATTCTTGTTGCCATCGTCGCCCATGAAGACGAGCATGTTTTCCCAAGCACCCGCGTTGGCGTTCTCTACATAGGCGATGGTCTTGTCTACCACCACCTTTGCCTCGCTCTCGGTGGCGACGGGGAATCGTCCCACCGCCATATCCAACTTGTCTGAACTCTGTGGGTTGGAGCCTTCGCCATCGTCGAGGAGGGCAAAGAATCCGTCGTCCACATAACAAGTGATCTCGTTAAAGGAGTTTTCGCTCTCGAAACAAAGCAGGTAATCGTCGGGTGTGGCGGTCTTCCAGTCGCTGGTGTTCATGCGGTTGTCCCACGCGCCATCGCCGAAGAGCAACAAGTATTTGGGCATGTCGGCATCGCTCTCGGCACGGTCGTAGAGCATTTTCAGGTATCGGCGGTAGGCATTGGCATCGGGTGTGCCGCTGCCAAACTCGTTGATGAGTTCGTCGGCGGGTACGATACGCACCCGTAATCCGTCATGTTGCTCATGGAAAGTGGCGAGCCGCTGTGCCTCGGTGAGTAGCTTCTGGCTCGTCGGGATGATGATGACCATATCTACGGGGCCGTCGGCATGGTGGTCTTGGTTGGTGATGTTGTAGACGTATTCGGGCGTTGGGAACGTGTTGGCAAGGAGGTTGGGGGCATCCTTTGCCTTGGGCAGGGTAACGATGATGTAGTCAAGGCGCACGGGACCGCCCGATGTGCAGTTGATCTTCACTTGGTTGTTGGCTTGCAAGTTGTCTATCGTGAAGGTGCGGGTGCTCGAGTTTCCCTTGTCATAGCTGCCGAGGCTGATGCTCAAAGCCCCCCTCTCTTCGCCGTTGATGTCTATCGACACGGTGCTGTTCGTGCCGGCAGAGACGGCAATTGACATCCTTGCGGTGGTGCCTGTCATGGGTGAGTCGATGGTATAGGTCTTTGACGAGCCACTGCTGATGGGGGAATTTTCAAACAGGTTGCGCCCCCCGTGGTACCAGGAATAGTCGTCCACCTCGTGCAAGATGTGGTAGTCGTCGGGAGAGGGATAGAAAGAGCGGACAAACGTGGCGGAGTCTACCGTCAAGGGGGTGCTGTCGTTCTGCGTGATGAAGTAATACCCGTAGTCGGAATAGGGGTTGCGGGTGCGGGTGATGGTGGTGTTGCTCGCCCACGATACAGGGCCTTGGGCATGGAACAGCCGCTTGCCGCCCACGGTGCAGGTGGCAACTTCCTTCAAGTCATCGTATTTAATCAGGTTGTCGGCGGTAAGTCGCTCGCTCTGCAAGGCACCTCCGTAGCCGTAGACCTTCACCTTGCTCAAGTCGGAAAAGCCCGCCTGCCGTATCAATGCGTCGGTCAGTTGGTAGACACCTGTCGATGGAACGCGGATTTTCGCCCATGTCCCCATGGCGAGGACGGAGTGGTTAGCATAACGAGAAGCGGCATCGGTGCCGTTGGCAAGAGCTTTTGCCTGTCGCGCAGAACGTTTCAGCGGTTGGGCATCAACCTTCAACATGAAACTAACCAATATCTGGTATTTGTTGTCCCTGAACACCAAAGGGCAGAATCCCACCTCCAACGATGCCTTCTTGCGGCTGACGCCTATCGTCTGGCTCACGGTGGGCAGCGCGGGGAGTGCCGCTCCCGAGATGGCGTTGTATCGGGCGATGTCGCTTTTCGACATCTCGATGAACTCCGGATAGGCGATGGAGACGGTGTAGATGCTGTCTTGATAGCGGTCGCCAAGGGGGATGGAGCAGCCGAAATGGGGCAGGAGAGAGTCGATGGCGACCTCCTCCGCCGTCAGGTTGTAGAACTTCTGCGCCCCCACCGATAAAGGCAGGAGGGCGAGAAGGAGTAATATCTTGATAAATCTTAAACCATTATCCATGATTTTCATTCCATGTCGGATGTTGTTGTCATTCGTTATTTCGGGATGTCGTTATTACGTTATTTCGTTATAACGTTATTACGTTATTTCGTCATGACGTGACTTCATCACCTCATTTGCAATTAAACTCCAGCACTTTCCGCCCCTCCAAGTAACCTTCCAAATGGTCATTGATGTGGACAGGACCCACACCGGCGGGCGTACCCGTATAGAGGAGGTCGCCCGTCTTGAGGGTGAAGAACTGGCTGATGTACTCGATGATCTCGTCCACCTTGTACATCATGTCGCCCGTGAAGCCCTCCTGCACCGTCTCGCCATTGATGTCGAGGTGGAAATGGAGCGACTGGATGTCTGCTATCTGCTCCATGCCGACCCACTCGCCGATGACAGCCGAGCCGTCGAAGCCCTTGCAAATCTCCCACGGACGGCCCTTCTCGCGCAACTTCTGTTGCAACTCGCGGGCGGTGAAGTCAATGCCCACCGTCGCCGCATCATAATAGCGGTGGGCAAACCTGCGGGGAATCGACTTGCCGAGGCGGCAGATGCGCACCACCACCTCCGTCTCGTAGTCCACCCGCCCTAAATGGTCGGGGACGAAAAACGGCTTGTGGTCTTTGAGCAACGCCGAGTCGGCCTTGGTGAAGATCACGGGTTCCTCTGTCTTTAATAACGTGCCATGCAGCTCTTTATTGTGCAAGGCATAGTTCATTCCTATGGCAAATATTTTCATGATGTATAGATAGCGATGTTTTGATTAATCGCAAAAATAGTGGTTTTTAATATGTTACGCAAATTTTAGGGCAATTATTTTTCTTTCCACACACCAATTCACCATCCGTCCAAGCATCTTGGACGGGTCGTCCAAAAGGCTTGGACACACCGTCCAAAGGGCTTGGACGGGACGGAAAGGACATGTTTGTACCCCTCGACCAGCATGGAAAACAGCAGCGGGAATGCTTTTTCGACCGGGAAAGCATGGTTTTTCGCGTATTTATTTGCGCGATTTGTGGTTTTTGACTATATTTGCAATCGGTATCGGGAGATAAATCCCGTGCCGTTGATGCAATAGCTTATTATTTCGCACTTACCGAAGAAGCGTAGGAAACTTATTCTGGAATAGTTCGATTTAATAACGAGGGGAAGCCAAGGTTTGGCATCCTCTGTCTAACGCATACAGCTTTGCTCCACGCTTTGGCGTGGTAGCATTCTTATAGTTAGACGGGGGTTCCAGATTTCCTACGCTCACCCCTTAGGTAAGTGCATAAGAGTGGCCACGCCATTCTTTGTGTCCTTACCGTTTGTTTCAACTTGGCGAATGACCATTATTATCAATCGAATTATTAACCAAGAAGTTGCGCACGACACGGACGAAGTGTATTAAATCATGAAAAGGAAACTATTACTACTATTCGTCATGCTTGCCAGCGTGGTAGGCGTGAATGCACAGGAGGCGTATGCCGTCTTGTCGGAAGACGAGACAACCCTCACGTTCTATTATGACAACGGAAAGGAATCCCGAGAGGGAAAAACGTTTGAACTTAATAATTTTGAGAATGGTTATAGTCAGAGTCCTGATTGGATTAGCTGGTTTTGGAATATCCCAGATGAAGATGAACCTGAAAGTGATGACCCAGAAGATGATGAATCAGAAAGTAATACTATTTCTACAGTTAAATTCGACAGTTCTTTTGCTGATGCGAGACCCACTACCACCAATAGTTGGTTTTCAGGTATGTCGAGATTAATCACCATTCAAGGTATTCAATATCTTAACACAGAAGAGGTAAGGGATATGAGTGGTATGTTCTCTGGCTGTTCATCGCTCACCTCTCTTGACTTGAGCCATTTCGACACGCAGAATGTAACGAACATGGAAGGTATGTTCTTTGGCTGTTCTTCGTTTACCTCTCTTGACTTGAGCAACTTCGACACGCAGAATGTAACGAACATGGAAGGTATGTTCTTTGGCTGTTCATCGTTTACCTCTCTTGTCTTGAGCCACTTCGACACGCAGAATGTAACGAACATGGAAGGTATGTTCTCTGGCTGTTCTTCGCTCACCTCTCTTGACTTGAGCAACTTCGACACGCAGAATGTAACGGGTATGTATGAAATGTTCTCTGACTGTTCATCGCTCACCTCTCTTGACTTGAGCCACTTCGACACGCAGAATGTAACGGATATGTATAGAATGTTCTCTGGCTGTTCATCGCTCACCTCTCTTGACTTGAGCCACTTCGACACGCAGAATGTAACGAACATGGAAGGTATGTTCTCTGAATGTTCATCGTTTACCTCTCTTGACTTGAGCCACTTCGACACGCAGAAAGTAACAAACATGGAAGGTATGTTCGCAGGTTGCTCCTCCCTCCCCTCCCTTGACCTAAGTAGCTTCGACACAGAGAACGTTACGGATATGATGTGGATGTTCTATTATTGCTCCTCCCTAACCTCACTTGACCTAAGTAACTTCGATACAAGAAATGTAGAAGGGCCGGGGATGTATTATATGTTCGCAGGTTGCTCCACTCTAACCTCCCTTGACTTAAGCAGTTTCGATACAAGAAATGTAACGGTAATGGCTTACATGTTTGCAGAGTGTTCCTCTCTAACCTCCCTTGACTTAAGTAGTTTTGATACAAGAAATGTAACGTCAATGGATGTTATGTTCGCAGGTTGCTCCTCTCTCCCCTCCCTTGACCTAAGTAGCTTCGACACAAGTAACGTAATGAGCATGTACTGGATGTTCTATTATTGCTCCTCTTTGAAGGATTTAAAGATTTCTGCATCATTAGGCAATACAATAAATACAATAAGTGATGATGATCTTGTAGGCATTGGGTCAGCAACAAGCCCATGCCTTATCAACCAACCCGATGGTTTTGACTTCGGTGTAGATACCTCTGGTGACTATTTCCTGTGGGACGGTGGCTATTTCACTTTGACGGAAAGTGTCTCTGACATGGAGAAGATCAACGTGACTACCGACTTGGGATATATCACTTATTGTTCAGACAAGACGCTTGACTTCACCAACGTGGAGGGCATGAAGGCTTACATCGTTGTGGGCTATGACGGCAAGGTGACAAAACTGTCGCGCATAGGCATCGTTCCCGCCGAGACTGGCTTGTTGCTGAAAGCTGGTGCTGGTGACTATGAAGTTCCTTATACCGATGGCGACAATTATGTGATGGACATGCTCATTGGCGTGTTGGAAGGTACTACCTTGAATCCCACGGAGGGGAGCATGACCAATTTCGTATTGGCGAATGGCAACAACGGCCTTGGCTTCTATTGCCTGAAGGGGTCGGGGACATTGGCAGCCCATCGCGCCTATCTGCAAGTGCCATCGAGGTTGATTGCGAATGGTGCGAAGTTCATCGGCATGGAGTTTGACGATGAGGCGACCGCCATCGGTGGCGTGACGACGCAAGAGGAGGGCACGTCGTGCTATTATGACATGCAGGGTGTGCGCCATGAGGGATTGCCAAGCAAGCAGGGCATTTACATCATGAATGGAAAGAAAGTAGTCGTAAATAAATAATGTATGATGGGCTTGTAGGGGCGGAACAGCGTTTCCGCCCGTGAATAACCGTTGTGGATGAATGACGAGGTTGCGGGCAGATACGCAGATCTGCCCCTACAAGCAAATCACAGACAATGAGAATGTATAATAAATAATGAATAGGAGTTTAAGATATGAAGATGAACAAAGAATATGATAGACCAGAGATGATGGTCATCGACATGAATACGGACAACGTGTTGCAAGACTTCGCGGGATTCTCCGAGGAGGAGAATGTGGACGGCCCGCCCGTCTACACCGACCCCGACGACGGCGTGTGGCCCGAGGACGCATTGGGCAAGGGGTTTAGCGCATGGGATGATTGAAATCACAAACCAACAACCGGCTCTCGTATTTCTTCGCAAGAGCCGGTTGTTGGTTTCTTGTTTTTTTAGAAAGATTAAATAGCTGGATTTAGTTCGATGGTCAATCCCATAGCGGTAGCCAACTGGTAAAGGGTCGATACGGTTGGGATGGTGAGTCCTCTCTCAAGACGTGAGATATAACCTTTATCAGCCCCTATTCTGTCTGCCAATTCTTGTTGTGTCAGTCCAGCGTTCTTCCTTGCATCAAGAAGGATTTGCGCATTATATTCTTCCCATGCTTTGTCTTCAGCAGCTTTCCTTGTTGCAGAACCTTTTGGACCGAACTCTCGTTCCAGTTCCGCACTCACATCATAAATCATTTCTTTTTCAATAATTCGTTTCATCGGACGCAAAGATACGAATTGTTATATAATTATACAACATTTTCTATACAAAACCTCTTTATTTGATAATGTGAAATAGTTATCTTTTCGGTATTTATACATAAAAACTTCATAAATATTTGTAAAAGAGGATAAAAACCATTATATTTGTAAATTATTTAAACAATCTATTATGGAAAAGAAGGAATCGCGCGTAGTGGCAGCCGTGGTGAAAGACGGCGACAAGTATCTGTGTATGCAACGTTGCAGGTCGCATTATCCCTATATCTCCGAGCGTTGGGAGTTCCCCGGCGGCAAGGTGGAGCAGGGCGAGTCGTACCATGAAGCCTTGGTCAGGGAGATCAAGGAGGAGATGGACTGGGATGTGTATGTGGGTAGGAAGTTGGGTAGCGTTTCCCATGAATACCCCGATTTCAAGGTGAAATTGACGGCATACCTCTGCAAGGGAGGCGACGGCGAGTTTAAGTTGTTTGAGCACCTTGACCACAAGTGGCTGACGCGCGAGGAGATGGAAGCCTTGAATTGGACGGAGGCGGACAGGAAATTGCTTGAATTGATATAGATGAATAATCGAAGACACACCTATTTATATTTATAGGACTATATAGAAACGCGAAAGCCATTGTTCGTGAGAACAGTAATAGCTAACATCATTCTAAACAATAATACAAACCTTTATTAACTTAAACCTTTATGTTTATGAAAAGAAACCTAAGTAACAACTTGAAAAGAGTCTTTTGGATTCTTGGTTTGGCTGCCTTGCTTACTCCCATAGCCTCAAACGCAGAGGGTGTCAGCACATTAAGCCAGCCAGCCGCCGTGCAACAGGCGAAGACGGTGAAAGGCAGCGTAGTGGACGAGAATGGTGAACCATTGATAGGTGTCACCATCAAAGTTGCAAACTCACGCGAGGGGGGAATTACAGACCTCGATGGCCATTTCTCGTTGAACATCCCATCGGGGAAAGGCACCCTCGTCTTCTCTTACACGGGTTACAAGACCCAGACCGTGCAAGCCACTCCCAACATGGTGGTCAGGATGGAACCCGACCTGATGGGACTTGACGAGGTGGTGGTGGTAGGTTATGGTACGATGAAGAAGTCTGACTTGACGGGAACGACCGCCAATGTCAAGACCGATGCCATCATGGCCAACGTCACAGGCAATGCCTTGGAGGCTCTGCAAGGCAAGGCGGCGGGTGTCGCCGTGTTTAATGACAACAAGCCTGGCGAGAGTCCTGCCCTGCGTATTCGTGGTAGCAGCTCCATCAATGCCAGCAATGCCCCATTGTATGTGGTAGACGGATTCCCCTTGATGGGCGATGGTGACATCAGCGACATCAACCCCGCCGACATCGAGTCGATGGAAATCCTCAAGGATGCCTCCGCCACCGCCATCTATGGCTCGCGTGGAGCGAATGGCGTAGTGATGATTACCACCAAGACAGGTAAGGCGGGCAAGAAGAACCTGACTTTCAACAGCTCCGTGGGAACGCAGATGCCCGGGCGCAAGCTCAACATCTTGAAAGGGCAGGACTTCATCAACTTCATGAATGCCGCCTATACCAATTACAACAATGACGCATCGAAAGCTCCCTTCCCCAATGGCGACACCTCATGGTGTACCAACCCGAATGCCGATACGGATTGGGAGGACTTGTTGCTAAGAGACCATGCCTGGTTGCAGAACTACAACCTCAGTCTTGATGGCAGTACTGCCGATACACAATACATGTTGTCGGGCGGCTACTATAAGCAGGATGGCCTTGTGGAGACGCAGAGTTTCGAGAAATTCTCCATGCACAGCAACCTACGCCATCAATTCAATAGTTGGTTGACTATAGGCGGAAGCCTACAGTTCACCTATTCCATCCGCAATGCCGAAGACAACGCGATGGGCAACGCTGCCCGTTACGGATGGGCAACCGACTCCCCATACGATGAGAATGGTAATCTTGCCGTACCCAAGAACCCGTATGTATCTGACGCATGGAATCCCTTGATGGACTTCTCAGAGCATACCAGCCGTACCAACACGACACGTGTCATCATTAATACATTTGCCGAAGCAAAGATTTTACCCGAACTGACTTACCATTTGAGCATCGGCTACGACACCCGCATCAATCGGGGTTACAGCTACAACACGAGCAAGTTGGTGGGCAACATGGCCAAGGGAACAGGCAATGGTGGCCATTCTTGGAACAGGGGTGCGAGCCGCTTGATGGAAAACATCCTGACATACGCCAAGCAATGGGACGAGCATCGTTTCAGTGCCACGGGCGTTTATTCCTGGCAAGACTATGACTATCAGAGTACGGGCGTGTCAGGTTCGGGCTTTACCCTTGACCAGTTGCAGGCTTGGGACATCACCAATGCCGTGCGCGACACTTGGTCTCCCAGTTCCACCCGCTATGGTAACCGCCTGATTTCCTACACAGGACGTGTCACCTACGCATACGCCGACCGTTACTTGCTTACCGCCACAGCCCGATGGGATGGCTCCTCGCGCTTCGGTGCCGACAAGAAATGGGGATTCTTCCCCTCTGTTGGTCTCGCTTGGCGTGTCTCCGAGGAGAGTTTCATGAAGGATGTCAAGCCCATTAGCGACTTGAAGTTGCGTGCCAGCTTTGGTGTGACGGGTAACCAAGAGATAGGCAACTATCAGTCGTTGGCAAAGCTTGAGAGCAGTGGCAGCAGCACCAACTATGTCTTCAATGGTACGGAATTGGTGGGATATGCCCAGACCAAGCTTGCCAATCCTGACTTGCAATGGGAGCGCACTAACCAATGGAACTTCGGTGTTGACCTTGGATTGTTCAACCGGGTGAACATCAACTTCGACTATTACATCCGCGACACCAATAAATTGTTGTATGAAGTGCCACTGCCTCGCGAGACGGGTTTCTCCACATTATTAAGTAATGTGGGTTCCACACAGAATAAAGGTTGGGAATTGACCATCGGTGGCAATGTCTTCAAGAACCGCGACTGGTTTGTGGATGCAAGTGTCAACCTGACATACAATTCCAATAAGATTAAGGGACTCTACAATGTGAACGGCGTGGAGACCGAAGAGATTATCCTGCGGCAGGACGGTACGGGACTTGACCGCCGCTTGAAAATTGGTGAGCCCGTTGACGGATTGTATGCCCGCCACTCCCTGGGTATCATCAAGACCCAAGAACAACTTGACTGGTATAAAGAGTATGTTCCCAAAACAGCGCAAAATGCTTCCCTCGGAGATGAGATGTATGAGGATGTGGATGGTGACGGCAGCATCGGATATGATGACTATAAGTGCATCGGGTCTGTGCAGCCTAAATATTTCTATGGCATCAACTTGAGCGCAGGATACAAGGATTTCTCTGTCAGCATCTTCGGACAAGGCGGTTTCAAGTATGCCTCCATCGCGGGTGCGGAGAATAGTGGCAACAGCGGCACGGAATGGGCTTTGAGCTTCTCCGATAACGGCAGTTACCTGCTTTGGGGTGAGAACAACATCCAAGAGCGTATGTACTTCCCCTCCAAGTATGCTTATGAACGTATGTGGAGTCCTGAGAATCCCGATGGCGACTACCCACGTGCAGGGTCGAGGGGTACATATCTCTCTGACCGCACCAATGGAGACTGGACATACTTCATCTTGAAGAATATCCAATTGAACTATGACTTTACCCGACTGCTGAATGTCAAGACCATCAAGGGTCTCAAGGTGAACCTTAATTTCCAGAACTTCGTGACTTTCGCCAACCATCGCGGTTACAACCCCGTGAATGGTGACATCTCCAACCCATGGTCAAAGTCTATCATCCTCGGTGTTGATTTGAAATTCTAATCCTAAACATTTATTAAAGTATAAGCAATATGAAACTTTATCAATATATCGTAGCAGGACTTTTCGGCGCAGTGGTTCTCGTCAGTTGCACAGACTTAGACGAGCATCCATATACTTTCATAGACCCCAGTTCTTATTATGAGAATGAAGACCAACTGAATTCTGCACTGAACACCGTGTATAATTCCTACCGCTCATTGTCAAATAATGGCGGAACGTTCATGCGACTGGAAGGGTGTACCGACTACGGACAACCCAACCGTGAAGGCAATAAGAACAATATCAATGACATCAATGCCTGGAAATACCAAAACCAGGAAAACAACGCCGGAACGTTCACCAACGTATGGAACAATGCCCTTACCTGCATCAATCGTGCCAATAACGTGATTGCCCAGTTTGAAGCAGCTACCATGGATGAGACCCTGAAGAAACGTGCCATCGGCCAAGCTCGATTCCTGCGGGGTTGCAGTTACTATTGGATTGTGCGCCTGTTTGGTGGTGCGCCCATCATCAAAACCGTCACAACAGACCTTAGTAATTTGAATTTCCCACGTGCAACAGCCGACGAGGTTTACAACTTCATCATCGAAGACTGGGAATACGCAGAGGAGAACCTACCCGTGAAAGGAACGAGTGGCTATGACGTGTGGAGAGCATCGCAAGGGGCTGCACAAGCCTATTTGGGCAACCTCTATCTCTATCGCGCATCGATGGCTGGCAGCGGTGGCTACAAGACTTTCGACAAGGCTTTGCTGGAGAAGGCAAAGGGCTATTATGAGAAGGTCATCAACTCCAAGGTCTATGAGTTGGAGCCAGACTTTGCCAACCTCTGGTGCTCGCTCAATGGTGATAATGCCCGCAACAACAAGGAGTCGATTTACGAGTTGCAATTCTCTACCATTTCAGGACAGAGGAATGGTATGCACCAGAACTTCGGTATGTTTGCCGACTCGTGCTACCCCGAAGAATTTGTCTCTTTCGGCAAGACGATTTCCACGAATGGTGGCGGTAGCTATTATTACCTGCGTACAGGTCCTTCGGTAGAGGCATGGTTAAGCTACGACGCTGCCGACCAGCGTTTGAAGGTTCTTATCTCCGAAGGGACATACAGCAAGGGTGGCAGCATGGTTCATTGCATCTATCACCCAGAGGATTTAGGTTCGCTGAAAGGTTCTGAGGGATGGGGCAGCTGCTGCCCGGGAAACATCAAGTTCCATGACTTCTCCAAGGAGGCTCGCACCGCGTTAGGTTCTGGCAACAACTTCATGATGATGCGCTACGCACAAGTTTTGCTTGACTATGCTGAAATCCAAAACTGTTTGGGCAATCAGGCAAGTGCCTTGCAATACTTGAACATGGTACACCAACGTGCAGGTCTCCCCTCTGTGACCGCAGCCGATGCGATGGCGAAATACAAGGACGATGTACGTGCAGACATTAGTAATGAGGCTGATGCCATTGACGAGGCAATCTTTGTGGAGCGTGGATGGGAATTCATTGGAGAGGGTGTCATCTATTATGACGAGCTTCGTACCGACCGCTTGGGTAAGCGCGTGGGATATTTCGTCCAGAAATATAATAAGATGTCATTCAACCAAGTACTTCCTTTGGAGTTCGTTCCAAGTAAGACCCACCTGTGGTGGATTCCGAAAAGCGACATGAGTGCTAACTCTGACCTTGTGCAGAATCCCGATAACAAGGAAGATGCCCGCTATATCAAATACAAACAATAGAAATAAGCTCTTGATATAAAGAGTTTAGAAATCACAAGAATCCAGGCGATAGTTCTCCTAATAGAGGGCTATCGCCTGGATTCTTTTTGAAAAAGGAAAGAGAGTGTTCTTTCAATATATATAATAGGAGGCATTGCTTGCAGAGCAATATCTATTGACCAGGTCGATGATGAACTCGGCGTTGGCGCGTACCGATTGCTCATTGCCGTCATAGCCGTTGATGAGGACGAGGAGATGGCGGGTGTCAATGGTAATCTTCGTGCGCTCATGGTCGCTGGTGGGAGTGCCAACGCCGCCTTGTGCATCGCGGTAGACGGGTAGACCCTCGATGTTGATCATGCCCCTGCCGATGCCTTCGTATGGCTCGCCCGCCTTGCCAATGCCTAATGTAAGCGTGTCGCCTACAAACTTGGAGGAATCAAACCCGCCTATGCTATAGCCAAACTTGATGCTGGCGAGGTTGATGAGGTCTACCAATGTGTCGATTTGATATAGTTCCTTGCCCTGCAACATGCGGCGGATGAGAGCCTCGGATGCGGGACGATAACGCGAGGGGTCTTTGCCACATGCCTTGTAGACGCGCCTTGTGGCGGCGATGCCCGACAGTTGCTTGAGGCTCTCGGTGGTCAATGTTTCCCTGAAATGCTCCTCTAAAGCATGTATTTCCTCCCATAAACCCTCGCTATAAGTGGTGTTCACCACGTTCGCCTCGACGCAAGCTCCCACGAAGTTGGGGCATACCTTTGCAATCTCATTGCTGACAAAAACTTTCATGTTATCAGTTATTTTGATGCAAAATTACGGAAAATAATGTATTTTTGCAAGAGAAATGATAAATGGAACGGTATTATGGATGATAAAATAATCAGGATGCAGCAATTGGTTGACCAGCTCAACCGCGCATCAGATGCCTATTACAATGGTCGGCAGGAATTGATGACTGACTATGAGTGGGACGCGAAGTTTGATGAACTGAAGCGTTTAGAGGAGGAGACAGGACAGATTTTGGAAGGCTCCCCTACCCAAAGAGTCTCCGAAGACACAACCGAAGGACAAAAGGAGGAACATGAGTTTGCCGCCCTCTCCTTGGCGAAGACCAAGCAGGTGGGTGAATTGGTGAAGTGGGCAGAGGGGAAACCCATCTGGATCTCATGGAAGTTGGATGGCTTGACGCTCGTGGTGACATACGACCATGGCAGGTTGACCAAGGTGGTGACACGCGGCAATGGCCATATCGGCACCAATATCACCCATTTGGCCCATGCCATACAGGGCATTCCCGAGCGAATCAAATACACTGGGCACGTCGTGATCAGAGGAGAGGCGGTGATTAGCTATGACGATTTCAACCGTTTCCTCATCGAATCAGACGAAAATTACGCCAATCCCCGCAACTTGGCATCAGGCTCCTTGTCACTCAAAGACCCCGAGGAAGTGAAACCCCGTCACATCCAATGGATTCCTTTCACGCTGGTATATACCGATGAGAACATCCCATCATGGGGTACACGGATGGACTTCCTCCAAGAGAATGGCTTGGCGACCGTGGAACACGAATTGATCTCCATGCCCGATGTCTACAGTGTAGAGACGGCTATCGCCCGATGGACGGAGCGTGTGACCAGCAAGCAAAATCCTTTCCCTGTAGATGGATTGGTCATAGCCTTTGATGATACCGAGTTCGCACAGACAGGTTCTGTGACAGGGCATCATGCCACGAAGGCCGGCCTTGCCTTCAAATGGCAAGATGAGTCGGCGCAGACGGAGTTGCAAGAGATTGAATGGTCGTGTGCCGCCAGCACCATCTCGCCCGTTGCTATCTTCACGCCAGTGGAATTGGAAGGTACGACCGTGAAACGCGCCTCGCTATGCAACATCAGCGAATGCGAGCGGTTGGGCATCGGTGGCAAGGGAACGCAACTCTCCGTCATTAAGGCGAATAAGATTATCCCCAAAGTCATCAAGGTGGAAAAGACCGTCGGAGCATTGGAGATCCCCACGCAATGTCCCGTCTGCCATCATGATACGGAGATAGTGACGAGCCCAAACAGCGGTACACGCACCTTGCATTGCACCAATGCCTCCTGTCCTGCCAAGCAACTAAAGAAATTCACCCGTTTCGTCTCAAAGGAAGGCATGGACATCGATGGCATCTCTGAACAAACATTGGCACGGTTTATCAATCTGGGATGGGTGAGCGAATATGCAGACATTTATCATCTACGGGACTATATCCAACAAATGGCGAGGCTCGAGGGCTTTGGTGAACGTTCTGCCTCAAATATCATGAGGTCTATCGAGAAGTCTCGTGATGTTGATGCGCAAAAATTGCTATATGCCTTGTCCATCCCGTTATGTGGCATAGATGTTTGTAAGCGTCTGCTTTCTGCCTATCCGTTCATGGAACTTATCCGAACGGCCATAGATGCCAAGGAGAATGATTACCTGGCACACATCCCAGGGATAGGCCCGGAGAAGTCGGCCTCTTTCATCAATTGGCTCAAGGTGGAGGAAAACCAGAGGATTGTGCGACGGTTGTTGGAGGAGGTTAGCGTTTCACAGGCAGACGCCGCACCGCAAGGTAAGAATTGCGAGGGGCTGACATTTGTCATCACGGGCGATGTGCATCATTACAAAAACCGCAATGCCTTGAAAGCTTACATCGAGAGCCAAGGCGGAAAGGTAGCGGGTAGCGTGAGTGGTTCAACCAACTTCCTCATCAACAACGACATCACTTCAACGTCGGGAAAGAATAAGAAAGCCAAGGAACTGGGCATTGAAATCATTTCCGAGGATACGTTCATTGAGCGATATGGCAACAATGAAAGCATAACGACAGAGGGAAGCCTATTCTAAGCTTCCCTCTGTGATACCTTTTAATAACCTCAAAAGACTTTCCTCTTGAGTCCAAGAGAATCCTGGCTCGCGCACAATTGTCCAGAAAATCCGTCGTTTCGCTTTAGGCACAGCTCGTAAGACATAGAGTTCGTGTGCCTCGATAAACTTGCCGTTGTATTGGAAGAAATAATGGTTTTGAATGGGGTATTCACGTTCTTCGTCGGTCTCGGTGTCTAAAGTTGTCAGGTTTACCTGCGAACCTATCTCAAAGTTTGTTACTTGCCTATTGTTAAGGATGTTGGTGTTATAGGTCTCCATGTCAATGAGGGTAGCGCAGTAGAGGTCATTTTGTGAAACAGACCCCACACGGTATGCCAAGATAGAGTCGATCTTCACATACGAACGCGACGCAAAGTCTACCCCTATCACATTGTCTATCGAAGCCTGTTTTACCTTCCCGCCACTTTTATAAAGCAGTTGGCTGTTTCTCAGGAACACATTTGCTTCCTTGACCTTCAGGGGCTTACCGCTGGAAAGATGTACCGTGGCAGGCTCAAATTGCTTGAAAGCCGTCACTTGATGGCTTACCATTTGCGCATTTGCGCCAAGGCAAGCCATGATACAAGTCAATAAGACAAATCCCCTCATGCTTTTTCCGTTACATGTTCATACCACCATCCACTTGGATGACCTGCCCACTCACGTAGCTCGACATGTCGGAGGCAAGGAACGTGGCGACATTGGCGATGTCATCTACCGTTCCACCACGGCGAAGGGGTATCTTCTGGCACCATTCCTTACGCACCTCTTCGGGTAGCTGTTGCGTCATGGCGGTGTCGATAAAGCCTGGGGCAATGGCGTTGGCACGGATTCCCTTCGGCCCCATTTCCTGTCCGATGCTCTTGGCGAGGGCAATTAGCCCCGCTTTCGACGCTGCATAATTGGCTTGCCCGGCGTTGCCATGTACTCCCACGACGGATGCCATATTGATGATGGAACCGCCTCGCTGCCGCATCATGATAGGCACACAAGCGTGTATGAAGTTGAAAGCACTCTTCAAATTGACGTTGATGACGGCATCCCATTGTTGCTCGCTCATCCGGAGCATCAGTCCGTCCTTGGTGATGCCGGCATTGTTGACCAGTATGTCAATGCTTCCGAATTCCTCTTTCACGGTCTTTACAATCTCTTCCGTCTGCGCAAAGTCAGAGGCGTCGCTGGCGTAACTCTTGGCTTTCACGCCAAGGGCGGCGATCTCTGCTTGTGTCTCCTCGTTCACGGCGAGGTCTGTAAATGCAATATTTGCGCCCTCTTGGGCAAACTTCAAGGCAATGGCCTTTCCAATTCCGCGTGCGGCACCTGTAATCAATGCCGTCTTACCTTCCAGTAATCCCATATAATAAATAATTAAAAATTTTTCAAAATCACTTCATGCGCTTTCCCAAAGCACCATAAACCACCTTCGCCACTTGTGGCTTGGTGGCTTCCTCTGTCATTCCATGGGCGATTCGTCCATAGATGTAAGGCACCTCAAGGCCTTTAATACAATAATGGGTGATGTCTGCAACGAGGTCTACGTTGTCAATGTCAAATTCTCCATCATTTTTACCCTCAGAATAAACCTTCCGGAAAAGCTCGATCTCTGCATCGTCAAAATTCTTGCGTACCTTCTCGACTGTCCAAATGTTACGGAAGAATTCCGCACGTAAGTTTCCGTTCCTAACCACCGTTTCCCTAATGGAACTGAGATGGGTGTAAATCAACTCAATAATCTTGTCTTGTGGGCGGATCTTCTTGGCTGCCACCTCATCCAGCTTGTCACTCAGACGTTCCAACTCAGATTCAATGACAGCCAAATATACGTCCTCCTTGCTCTTGAAATAGGTATACAAGGTACGGCGACCCTTGCCGGAAGCTACGGCAATGTCATTCATCGTCGTGTTGGCTATGCCATTCTTTGCAAAGAGCTGACGTGCCACATCCACAAGGGTTTGTCTGGTTTTTGATATTGACATCTTCCTTCCTCCCATTAAATTGCACATCGTAAGTCACGTGTGCAAAAGTAGCCTTTTTATTTCAAAAAAACAAGAAAAAGGTGTTTTTTTATGGTTTTTCAACTGCAAAATGCAAAAATATGCAGTTTTATTTGGGCAAAAAGAAAAAAATAATTACTTTTGCACCCGCTTAATAAACATCGCGGAGTGGAGCAGTTGGTAGCTCGCCAGGCTCATAACCTGGAGGTCGCACGTTCGAGTCCTGCCTCCGCAACTTAACAGAAGAGACGACATGAAGTTGTCTCTTTTTCTATTATAGGCTTTCTTTCTCTTGTTGGTCTAATGGGGGGATGGCAAGGAGGCTGAACATTTTTTCAAGGCTATTCATTTGGCAGTATGGAATGAAATCATTAACTTTGTAAAAAATTAACGTGTGAAGGTGATAAAACATGGCGGGGGAGACAATCACAAGTTTGCAGAATTCCAAGGTCAAGCAGATGATGGCTTTGCAGCAGAAATCTTCTGAACGACGCAAGGAGGGGCTTTTTGTCGTTGAGGGATGGCGAGAGGTAAACCATTGTTTACAAGCAGGGTATGAAGTATTGACAGTGTTTCTCTGCCCGTCTTTGTTCCCTAACGAGTTTTCCATGTCGTTGCCTTACGGTTTACCGTGTGTTGAGGTTTCTCCACAAGTATATGAGAAGATGGCATACCGTGGGGGAACGGAGGGTGTTTTGGCAATGGTTAGGTCAAAAAACTTGAGATTGGAAGATCTCCAACTCCCAGAAAATCCTTTATTCGTTATTATCGAAAGTGTGGAAAAACCGGGCAATTTGGGTGCCATCCTGCGTAGTGCCGATGCTTCTGGGGCGGATGCCGTGATTGTCTGTGACCCTTTGACAGACCTTTACAACCCCAACCTCATCCGTTCCAGCATAGGGGCGAGGTTCACAGTACCCTGCGTCGCCTGTACGTCGGCATCGTGCATAGCCTTTTTGCGCGAGCGTGGCATACGAATCCTTACTGCTCAGTTGCAGGACTCGCACCTTTATTATCACACAGATATGCGGGGTGCTACGGCGATAGTCTTGGGAACGGAGTCGTCGGGACTCACTCGGCAATGGCGTGAGGCGGCAGATGCGCACATACGCATTCCCATGTTGGGACAGTTAGACTCGCTCAACGTCTCGGTAAGTGCTGCCATCTTGCTATTTGAAGCCGTAAGACAGCGACAATTGTGACACATTATTTATATGATATTACATGACACAACCGATAGATTTTGTCATCACTTGGGTTGATAACAATGACCCTTCTTGGCGAGCGGATTATTTGAAATTTTCAGGGAGGACTGATGATGACTCCATCCGATACCGCGATTGGGATAGTTTGAGGTTTTGGTTTAGGGGGGTGGAAAAATTTGCCCCTTGGGTCAATAAGATTTTTTTTATCACATGTGGGCATGTGCCGGAATGGCTGAATGTGGATGCCCCAAAGTTGAGGGTAATCAGTCATAGTGACTATATGGATGGGCAATATTTACCTACGTTCAGCTCGCACCCCATAGAGTTTTGCTTGCATCGTATAGAGGGACTTTCTGACCGTTTCGTCTATTTTAATGATGACACATTTCTTATTAATGATGTCAAGCCCACCCGCTTTTTCGTGGATGGGTTGCCGTGTGACATGGCCATTCTTTCACCCATGTTTATTGGTGGAATGCATGGGCATACGGTGTACAACGCACTTGACATCATCAATACCTTTTTTAAGAAGAGAACTGTCATAAAAGAAAACCCGCTTAAATGGTTCCATCCCCAATATGGAACTTATTTGATACGCAATCTGTTTGATGTGGGTTACTCTTATTTCACGGGTTTTTATGACCATCATCTACCGCAGGGCTATTTGAAAGAAACCTTTGAAGACGCATGGAAACACAATAGGAAATCTTTTGAGGACACCTGTTCCCATAAGTTCAGATGCCAAGACGACGTATGTATCTGGGTTATGAGATATTGGCAGTTGGCCACGGGACGTTTTCATCCTCTCAACTTGACCAGTGACAGTAAATATTTCCTTACCAATGATGTCAACGTGGATGAGGTTTCCCATGTCATCTCCTCGCAGCGGAAGAATGTCATTGTCATCAATGATAGTTTGGAATTAAATGATTTCGAGAAGGCAAAAAAAGTAATCAACCAAGCCTTCATGAAGATCCTACCAGACAAAAGTTGTTACGAGCTTTGATATGTCAACTTTTTTTCTTACCTTTGCAAAAGATGAAAGAATATGATTACTTAATTGTTGGGTCAGGGTTGTTTGGGGCAACCTTTGCCTATAAGGCAAGACAGGGGGGCAAGCGATGCAAGGTAATAGACAAACGGTCACATTTGGGAGGCAATGTCTATTGCGAGAATGTTGAGGGAATCCATGTCCATAAGTATGGTGCGCATATCTTCCATTCGTCCAACAAAGAGGTATGGGACTTTGTCAATTCCTTTGTGGAATTTAACCGTTATACCAATTCACCTATTGCAGATTATCAAGGGAAGTTGTATAACTTGCCTTTCAACATGAATACCTTTCATCAGATGTGGGGCGTGACGACACCAGAAGCCGCCAATGCCATCATCGAACAACAGCGGGCAGACGTGAAAAAGACAATGGAAGAGGCAGGGGTAAAAGAGCCTCGCAACTTGGAAGAGCAAGCTCTGATGCTGATTGGCCGTGACATCTATGAAAGGCTTATCAAAGGTTATACAGAGAAACAATGGGGTCGAAAGTGTACCGACCTCCCTGCTTTCATCATCAAACGATTGCCTGTGCGCATGGTTTTCGACAATAATTATTTCAACGACCGATACCAGGGCATCCCCATTGGGGGGTACAATAAGCTCATAGACGGCTTGTTGGAAGGGGTGGAGACTTCCGTTGACACAGACTTCTTTGACAATCGAAAGTATTGGGAAGGCTTGGCCGAGACCATCGTTTTCACAGGGAAAATCGACGAATATTATGATTATCGTTTCGGAAAGCTCAATTACCGAACAGTAAGATTTGAGGAAGAGACGCTCGATACCCCCAACTACCAAGGCAATGCCGTGGTGAATTACACGGAAGCAGAAATCCCCTATACGAGGATTATAGAACATAAGCATTTCGAGATGTTCGGCAACGAGGTTGACCAATGCCCCAAGACCGTCATCTCGCGTGAGTATAGTACGGAATGGACAGATGAGATGGAGCCTTACTACCCCGTGAATGATTCCCGCAACAATGCGTTGGCAGAACAATACAGGGCATTGGCGAGCAAGGAGGAGCATGTCATCTTCGGCGGACGGCTTGCCGAGTACAAGTATTACGACATGGCGCCGATTATAGAAAATGTATTGAATCTTTTTAAGAGGTGATGGAAAAAGTCTTGACAGTGGTCGTTCCCGTCTACAAGGTGGAAAAGTATATCAATAAGTGCTTAGAATCGCTTATTGTGCCTGAAGAGATGATGGGGCAAATGGAGGTTATTGTGGTCAATGACGGCACCCCCGACAACTCCGCTGTGATGGCGAAGGAGTATGAGAAACGTTTTCCACACGTTTTCCGCGTAATAGACAAGGAGAACGGAGGGCATGGCTCGGCATGGAATCGTGGTGTCCAGGAGGCGACGGGCAAGTATCTAAGGTTTTTGGATAGTGACGACTGGCTTTCCAATTTCACCGAATTTCTGCTGCGTTTGTCTACTTGCAACAGCGACTTGGTCTTTACAGATGTCTGTATCTACCATGAAGACACGGGGAGAAGTGAGGTCTTTACCAATGCCAAGTTGCCCCCTATGAAAGAATGTGATGCCAACACCTTTGACTGGAAAAGCGCAAGGCCTCTGTACCGAGGCACGAATTTCACGAATTTCCACGCATGTACTTACAAGACATCCTTGTTGAAAGAGTTTCATCCACTCTTCTTGGAAAAGATCTTCTATGATGATGAGATTTTGATGGTGATGCCGTTGTGTGTGGCAAAAACGTTCACCTATTTTGATTTTGCGTTATATAATTATTTGTTAGGACGGGTGGGGCAGTCTGTCAACAACGATGTAAGGATCAAGAATCTCGGCTTCCTCGCAAAGTCTGAGATGTCGATGATAGACTTTTACTCCATGCACCCTGTCACATCGATGACGAAAGATGTTGAGTTGAGGAATATCTTAGACGTGAGGATTAACATGCTTTTGGTCGAATTGCTTCGCCTTCCATGCAAGGATAGTGAACGAAGCATGAATGGTTTCATGGCGTTTGTCGATGATAGATACCCCAAGTATGATGGTGGGATGCTGGATAAGGTTTACCGATTCTCATACCCTCTCTGCTGGTTTCTTTATCATTATTTACGGCCTTTGTGGGCATATTTTAAGCTTAATGTCTTGAAGAGATGAAAGTCTTATTGGTCAATAAGTTTTATTATCCCCGTGGTGGCGATTGTGTGTACACGGTCAACCTCGAAACACTCCTCAAGAAACAAGGGCATGAGGTGGCGGTCTTCGCCATGCAACATCCCCGTACCCTTGACACGCCGTGGAGTAAATATTTTGTTTCAGAGGTGAGATTCCGTCCCGGACGCCACATGCTTGATGCTTTTACCCGACCTTTCGGCACGCAGGAGGTAATCAATAAATTCCAGGCATTGCTTGACGACTTCGTCCCGGATGTCGTACATCTGAACAATATCCATTCCCAATTGTCGCCCGTCGTGGCGGAGCTGGCCCACAAACGGGGCATCAAGGTTATTTGGACGATGCACGACTACAAGTTAGTATGCCCTCGTTACGATTGCCTGCGGAATGACGGTACTCATTGCAATGCTTGTTTTGCCCCTCCCTTCGATAACCCCAAGAAACAGAAACTCAATGTCCTTCGGCACAGATGTATGAAAGGGTCGTATGTGGCAAGTTACATCGCTTATCGAGAGGCTGTCAAATGGAATAGGGAGAGGTTGGAGAAATGCACCGACTTTTTCGTCTGTCCCAGTTCTTTCATGGCGAGCAAGATGCGAGAGGGCGGCTTTTCAGATCATCAATTAAAGGTTCATGCCAATTTCATCAACATAGACAAATGCCAAGTACCCGATTTCTCCAAGGAGGATTATTATTGCTTTGTGGGGAGGTTGAGCCGTGAGAAAGGTGTCAAGACATTGATACAGGCTGCCAACATGCTGCCTTATCAGCTGTATGTCATCGGGAAAGGGCCTATGGAACGGGAATTGAGAATGATGGCGAAAGACCACGTGAAGATTCTCGGACATAAGGGCTGGGACGAGATAAAGGAGATTGAACGCAAGGCGAAGTTCAGTGTCATTGCCTCGGAGATATTTGAAAACAACCCATTGTCGGTCATCGAGTCGAAATGTATAGGCACCCCCGTGCTTGGGGCAAGGATAGGAGGCATCCCGGAACTGATAGACGAGGGTGTCAATGGGATGACTTTCGAGAGTGGCAATGTGGCAGACCTGGTGAAAAAGATAAAAATGATGATGGGGCAGGAGTTCGATTACTCGAAAATAGCAGAGTCGGCAAGGGTTATGTATAGCGACTCTTCTTATTATGAGTTCTTGATGGAGCTTTATCAAACTTATTGACTTTGTAGTTATGGGTAAGGGAAAATTACAGAAATTCGCAGAAATGGAGACGTTCTCCAACGTGTTCCAATATCCGTTCTCTGTCATAGAAGAGCGGCCGTTTGACATGAAAGGGCAATGGAATGAATGGTATTTCCATAATGGAAACCCCATCGTCCTTGAATTGGGTTGCGGCAAGGGCGAATACACCGTGGAGTTGGCCCGCCTTTATCCCGACATGAACTTTATCGGCGTGGACATCAAGGGGGCGCGGATGTGGACGGGAGCGAAGAAAGCCTTGGAGGAAAAACTATCGAATGTGGCATTCTTGCGCACGAATATCGAGATTATCGACCGCTTCTTCGGTGCCGATGAGGTGAGCGAGATATGGCTCACCTTCAGCGACCCGCAGATGAAGAACCCCCGCAAGCGGTTGACTTCCACATATTTCCTCGAACGTTACCGCCGTTTCCTCATCGATGGGGGACTTGTCCATGTGAAGACCGACTCCCTTTTCCTTTATACCTATACCACTTTGATGGTGCAGGAGAACCGCCTCCCCATGCCATTCGCCACCGACGACCTCTACCATGCGGAAGGCCTCGACGACGATACGCGCAAGATATTGTCCATACAGACCTATTATGAGTCGATGTGGATGGAACGGGGATTGAGCATCAAGTACCTCAAGTTCCAGCTCCCGCATGAGGGGGAGTTGGCGGAAACCGACGTGGAAATCCCCTTGGACGATTACCGCAGTTACCACCGGCCAAAGCGGAGCAGCCTCGATGCTGCCAAATAGCTGTTGAATTTTCTTGACAAAATCGCTTCCGGAAAAAATTATGAAATAGAATTGCAAGGGATGACAGAATGCTCTGTTTGTGGTGGAAAATCCCTGCTTTTTGGACGGAAATAGCCTTTTAACATTTTTTGTGTGGCAGTTGTCGACGATAACTGCCACATTTATGACTGGTAAATGTGGCGTTTTCATGGCACGGATGCCGCCCAAATAATGTTAAAATGCCATATTTATAGGTGGTGAATCATACCTCTTTTTTGTAAGTAGTTGTCATTCAGGATGTTATAAAGCACGCAAAAAAACGGGCTAATTTCGCCCAAAGTAGAAGTTGATGGCAAATAACGCAACCATGGAGGCTCTTTTCGTGACTAATAATTGACATTTTATGGAAAGTTGTGTTTTGTGTCCCTGGTTTTCTTCGTTTGTGGATGAGTTCGTTTAAAACTAAAATGTCATGTGGAGATTGCAAATTATTACTAAATCATTTGGGGAATTGCACAAAATATAGTATCTTTGCGCAACAATCAATTAACATGTTAATATTTGATTATTTAATTCTATTATGAGTCAAAAAAGAGTTTATACCTTCGGCAACGGTAAGGCCGAGGGTAATGCAAAGATGCGTGAGGAACTCGGAGGCAAGGGTGCAAACCTCGCCGAGATGAACTTAATCGGCGTTCCCGTTCCTCCAGGATTTACCATCACTACCGATTGCTGTAACGAATATTATGAAGTGGGGCAGGAGAAGATCATGGAACTGCTCAACGATGATGTCATGGCAGCCGTGAAGCACATTGAGGTGCTGATGAATTCCAAGTTTGGTGACAAGGAGAACCCATTGCTCGTCTCCGTCCGTTCGGGTGCCCGCGCCTCCATGCCTGGCATGATGGACACCATCCTCAACCTCGGATTGAACGACGAGGTGGCAGAGGGAATGGTGGCAAAGACCAACAATCCTCATTTCGTTTACGACAGCTACCGCCGCTTTGTGCAGATGTATGGCGACGTGGTGTTGGAGATGAAACCCGTGAACAAGGAAGACATCGACCCGTTTGAGGAGATTATAGAGAATGTCAAGGCCGAGCGCGGCGTGAAGTTGGATAAGGACTTGAGCGTCGACGAGCTGAAGAAACTCGTGCAGTTGTTCAAGGCTGCCATCAAGGAGCGCACAGGCAAGGACTTCCCCAATGATCCTATCGAGCAGTTGTGGGGTGCCATCTGCGCCGTGTTCCGTAGCTGGATGAACGAGCGCGCCATCCTCTACCGCAAGATGGAGGGTATTCCCGACGAGTGGGGTACGGCAGTTAGCGTCATGGCAATGGTATTCGGCAACATGGGAGACACGTCTGCAACGGGCGTTTGCTTCAGTCGCGATGCCGCCAATGGCGAGAATGTGTTTAACGGTGAGTATCTTGTGAACGCACAAGGTGAGGACGTCGTGGCTGGTATTCGTACACCGCAGCAAATCACGAAGTTAGGTTCACAGCGTTGGGCAGACCGTGCCGGCATCTCCGAAGAGGAACGTGCCGCCAAGTATCCTTCCATGGAAGAGGCAATGCCCGAAATCTATGCCCAGTTGAATGGCATCCAGGAGAAGCTGGAACAGCACTACCACGATATGCAGGACATGGAGTTCACCGTGCAGGAGGGCAAGCTCTGGTTCCTCCAGACACGTAACGGAAAGCGCACGGGTGCCGCCATGGTGAAGATTGCCATCGACCTCTTGCACGAGGGAATGATTGATGAGAAGACCGCCATCATGCGTTGTGAGCCTAATAAGCTTGACGAACTGCTGCATCCCGTTTTCGATAAGGTGGCTCTCTCACAGGCAAAGGTGATTGCACAGGGCCTCCCCGCATCGCCGGGTGCCGCATGTGGACAGATCGTGTTCCACGCCGACGATGCACAGGCTTGGCATGCCGATGGCCACAAGGTGGTGCTCGTCCGTATCGAGACATCGCCCGAGGACCTCGCTGGTATGTCTGCCGCAGAGGGTATCTTGACCGCTCGCGGCGGTATGACATCACACGCTGCCGTTGTTGCCCGTGGTATGGGTAAGTGCTGCGTGTCGGGTGTTGGCGCATTGAATGTTGACTATAAGGCAAAGACCGTAGAAATCGACGGCAAGGTATATAAGGAAGGTGACTACCTCTCATTGAATGGCACGACCGGACAGGTGTATGCTGGCGAGGTTCCCACCAAGGCTGCCGAGTTGAGTGGTGACTTCAAGGAACTGATGGACCTCTGCGACAAGTACACCAAGTTGCAAGTACGCACCAATGCCGATACTCCACACGATGCACAGGTGGCTCGTGCCTTCGGTGCGAAGGGTATCGGTCTGACACGTACGGAACACATGTTCTTCGAGGATAAGAAGATTATCGCCATGCGCGAGATGATCCTTGCCGAGACACCAGAGGGTCGCGAGAAGGCTCTCGCCAAGTTGCTGCCTTACCAGAAGGCTGACTTCAAGGGTATCTTGGAGGCAATGGACGGCTGTCCCGTCAATATCCGCTTGCTCGACCCACCACTCCATGAGTTTGTTCCCCACGATCCTGCCGGTCAGGAGGTGATGGCAAAAGAGATGGGTGTGAGCGTCGATGCCATCAAGCGTCGCGTGGACTCGCTCGCAGAGAACAACCCGATGCTCGGACACCGTGGGTGCCGCCTCGGTATCACGTTCCCCGAAATCACTGCCATGCAGACCCGTGCCATCCTCAGTGCCGCTTGCGAACTGAAGAAGGAAGGCAAGGACCCGAAGCCTGAGATCATGGTGCCGCTGATTGGTATTCTTTATGAGTTGAAACAACAGAAGAGCATCATCCAGAAGACCGCTAAAGAGGTCTTTGAGGAGTATGGCGTGGAAGTGGAATTCGAGATTGGCACGATGATTGAGATTCCTCGCGCCGCCTTGACCGCCGACCGCATCGCCACCGAGGCAGAGTACTTCTCATTCGGAACGAATGACTTGACACGGATGACCTTCGGTTACTCGCGTGACGACATCGCGTCCTTCCTGCCCGTTTACTTGGAGAAGAAGATTCTGAAGGTAGACCCATTCCAGGTGCTCGACCAGAATGGCGTCGGCAAGCTCGTGAAATATGCCGTGGAGAAGGGACGCTCCATCCGTCCGAACCTACGCACGGGCATCTGCGGAGAGCATGGTGGCGAGCCTTCATCCGTGAAGTTCTGCGCCAAGATAGGCTTGAACTACGCATCTTGCTCCCCATTCCGCGTACCCATCGCACGTTTGGCAGCCGCCCAGGCAGCCGTAGAAGAATAAACGGAAAGTGCTGAAAATTAGCTACATACAGGGCAAGTATCTGGGAAACAGGTACTTGCCCTTGTTCTTTTTGTGCATGTTTTGCACGTTCTAAATGCAGAATAAGTTGGCAAAAAAGGGGCAAAT
>JAFRRN010000051.1 GCA_017428055.1 Prevotella sp. | reverse complement strand
AGCGAAGTACCCCGACATGACGGCATCGTTTGTCAAGATTTTCATGGCATCGGCATTGGGTGGCATCCTGGGCATCCTGTTCCTCATTCCTTTCCGCAAGTATTTCGTCAGCGACATGCATGGGAAATATCCTTTCCCCGAAGCGACGGCGACAACACAGGTCTTGGTGTCAGGAGAAAAGGGCGGCGACCAAGCCAAGCCCCTGCTCATCGCGGGACTGATTGGCGGTCTCTATGACTTCATCGTGGCGACTTTCGGATGGTGGAGTGAGACGTTCACCAGCCGCGTGACAGACTTTGGCGTGATGGTTGCCGACAAGGCAAAGCTCGTCTTCAAGGTCAACACAGGCGCGGCGGTATTGGGACTGGGCTACATCATCGGCCTGAAGTATGCCATGTATATCGTCTTGGGGTCGTTGACGGTGTGGTGGCTCATCGTGCCGGGGATGTCGATGCTCTTCCATGACGAGGTTCTCAACATCGGAGGGTCGATGGTATCGCTTACTGTTGGGCAGATGAGTCCCGAGGAAATCTTCAAGACCTACGCCCGCAGCATTGGCATCGGCGGTATCGCCATGGCAGGCATCATCGGCATCATCAAGAGTTGGGGCATCATCAAGAATGCCGTAGGACTGGCATCCAAGGAACTGAAGGGCAGTGCGGACGACTCTTCGGCAAGCCAGATACGCACCCAGCGCGACCTGTCGTTTAAGTTCATCGCCATCGGTGCCATCGCCGCCATCCTCATCACATTCATATTCTTCTGGTTTGGCGTGATGCACAACCTCGTGTTTGCCATCGTCGCCATCCTCCTTGTCACGGTTATTGCCTTCCTCTTCACCACCGTCGCGGCGAATGCCATTGCCATCGTGGGGTCCAATCCCGTGAGTGGCATGACGCTGATGACGCTCATCCTCGCCAGCGTGGTGATGGCGGCAGTGGGACTGAACGGCTCCAACGGCATGTTGGCGGCACTCATCATGGGTGGCGTGGTTTGCACCGCCCTCTCCATGGCGGGATGTTTCATCACCGACTTGAAGATTGGATATTGGCTCGGAACGACACCGAAAAAGCAGGAGTCGTGGAAATTCCTCGGTACATTGGTGAGTGCGGCAACCGTGGGAGGCGTGATGATGCTCCTTAACAAGACCTACGGATTCGACCCGAATGTGGAAGGACACCTCGTGGCACCGCAAGCCAACGCCATGGCGGCGGTCATTGAACCGATGATGAACGGTGCCGGTGCGCCGTGGGTATTGTATGGCATCGGAGCCGTCATCGCCATCATCCTCAATTACTTCGGCATCCCTGCATTGGCTTTTGCCCTGGGAATGTTCATTCCCTTGGAACTGAACATCCCCTTGCTGATAGGCGGGGCTGTCAATTGGTACGTGACGAGTCGCTCCAAGGATGAAAATGTCAACAAGCAACGCGGCGAGAAAGGAACGCTCATTGCCAGCGGATTCATCGCTGGCGGTGCCTTAATGGGCGTAGTGAGTGCCTTGCTCCGCTTCGGGGGATTGAATTTCATCAGCGAAAGCTGGCTGGCAAACCCCATGTCAGAGGTATGCTCGCTGATAGCTTACATCCTCTTAATCGCTTACTTCATCAGGGCTGCCAAGAGATAAGATGAGCATAATGGGGCTAATGGGATGAATGGGCTTAATGGGGTAAATGGGGTAAATGGGATTATGCCAAATGCCCATTCACCCCATTAAGCCCATTAAGCCCATACACCCCATCTCTCCTCTCAATCAAAAAACTTCTCGATAGGATTCATAAACCGCGTCAGTTTCCTTGGCTGCGGTTGGTTGCGATAGTCCACGCGCGTCTGGCACATCGACACATACAGCCGCTTCTTCGCCCGCGACATCGCCACATAGAACTTACGCGCATCCTCTGCCACCAATGCGGCATTGTTCTGGGTGTAATAATTGGGGTAACGCCCCTCGACGGCATCGAAAACTATCACGTTGTCAAACTCCAACCCCTTCGCCTTATGCACCGTGGAGACAAAGATACGGTCGTCGATGCTACGGCTATTGCATAGGTCTGCCTCCCTCAACGTGTTCATTTCTATCACATGGCGGCTTAATTGGGCGGCAAGCGACGCTTCCCTCTCCATATCTACCATGTCATCGGTGATATATCGAACGGCGTAATGTAGATGGGAAATCTCACCTATCAAGCCCTCCTCCCGCAAATAACGATAAAAACCCTCGATTTCATCGACTATTATCGGCTTCTCCTGAGGCATCGGCTCATAGAGCCTCTTGATGGAAGAAAGGTATACATCCCGGTAATTGCGACGCAACAAGTCTATGCGTTCTTTCACATTTTGTCGTGAAATCAACTCCCGTTGCGCCACAATCAATTCCCCTGCCTTGGCATGGCAATAGTTGAGTAAGCCACAGGTGGCATTCACATCGGCATCTGCCAGGTGGGAATTTTCGCCAGGCAACTCCAACACGGCAAGCAGGTATTTCAACTTATACCGTCGTAGGTCGGGAGCCACCAAGCGTATCAACTTCAACGAGTCGAAGTATTTGGGACAACGTTCCGACAATTTCACCTGTGGCAGATAACGGCGAAGGTTGTTCTCCAAGATATGATAATCGAAATTGGCATTGTGGGCTATCAACACGTCTTTGCCCACATAGTCAAGAAAACGTTGCAGGGCTTCGACGTGCGAATGCAAGTGGTGCTTGCGCATCTCGGCAAGAATGGGGTTGTCGATGTCGCCCAGTTTCCGTGGAATCTCGCGGTCGGTGGAAATATACATATTAAATTCGCTGCCCTCCACCACCTTGCCTTGCCGCATCTTCACGGCGGCAATCTGCACAATGTCATCCTCATAGATGTCCAACCCGGTAGTTTCGGTGTCAAAAACCACGATTTCATCGGAAGAAAACACCGTGGCAAAGTCTTGCAGATAACTGCCGTCGCCATACAAGAGGACATCCGACGGCAACATCCCGCAATCAATCAAGGAACGAACAAACTGGCGAGCGGCGGCATTGCCCTCAAACACTTTCAAGCCCCTCAACAACCGCGACCATGCGATGAAGTTATGCTCATTGGCAAGGACGTTCAAATGTGCCATCAGCAACTTCATCTCAGCCGTGGCGAAAAGGTCCACGCCCGACACCTTGAAATGGGGAAGGGCGAGCCTTTTCAGCTCATCACTCATCTGGTCGGCATCACGGTTGCTGCTCATGATGATGGCTGTAGTCTCATTGGGATAGTCCATGAAGAAACGCTGCGCCATCTTGGCCACGTCTACAAACTCCGTCTCCACCACGCTACTCCGCAGAATACGCAACTCCCCGCCACGGGCATCCGTCACATTATCGGTCTTGGGCAACAACGCACGGGGAATATTCAACACCGATGCAGCATATTCATTGTACACCTCCAACAGATACTTGGGCGACCGGTGGTTGACGTAGAGATGATGGAGATTGCGGCTACACCTGCCACGAAGCAAGTCCAACGTGCTGAGCTTCGCTCCCATGAAAGAGAAGATCGCCTGTTGCTCGTCGCCAAGATACATCACGGTATATTTCCCGCCATCCACATCCGTGATGGCATCAATGATGGCAAGCTGGAGGGGATTGAGGTCTTGCACCTCATCCACCTGGATCCATCGATACAATTTATCCATCGTCAGACGGAAATGCTCGTCGGCGAGAGCATCATACGTAAAGATCAATAAGTCCTCAAAGTCCACCAACTTGTTCCTTTCCTTGTATTGTTCGTACTGGCGAGCCAAAGCCATCTTGCGCAACACACGCTCCATCACCTGCCGAGTGCCATAGTCACTCACGCCCGTCACGACATGGTCAAGGTAAAAGTCGGAACGTAAGTAAATATCGCCCATTCCATCGGCATCAAATGTCATCTGCTGGATGTCGCAAAGGTGCTTCATCGCGGTGATGTCATCACCATTCACACACTCGGGATGGAGGCGCAACTCCTTGGGATGGCGGTGGATAATCTGGTGCATGAAATGCGAAAAATGCACGATTTCATCGTACACCCTGCGCCGCGAGGCATGGGTCATCACCTCCAACTCATCCTCGTCTAAATAGCGGGCAAGGATGCTGACGGCATCCTCCTCGTCAATAATCGACGACTCGGCGGGAATCAACCCATAGTCGAACAAGAACTTGGAGCAGAAACGATGCACGTTGCCCACAAACACATCATCCACTCCCACATCGTCGATATGCTCGCGGATGCGCTCCAACATGCCACGGGCGGCACGGTTGGTAAACGTCAGGCAGAGCATGTCGCCATACTCCACGCCATACTCATCATGGGCATAGCGGATGCGCTCGGTCAAGATCTGCGTCTTGCCACACCCCGGGGGCGCAAGCACCAAATGGTAACCACCCTGTGCGTTAATCACTCTGCGCTGCCCTTCATCGGGTCGAAATAGACTTTCTTCTTTCATAATCATTAGATTTATTATTTAGAATAATCATACTTTTCTTCGCAAAGATAGGCAAAATATCGGGAAATAAGAAAAAAAATGTAAAGATATTTTATTTCATGTCAAGAATTATTCGTAATTTTGCCTGTGGAAATTCAATCAGCCTAAAAATGGAAAACATGTTTAAAGAACGTTACATCAACCCGTACACAGACTTTGGGTTCAAGAAACTATTTGGAACGGAATTGAACAAGGACTTGTTAATCAGCTTCCTCAATGCACTTTTCGAAGGCAAACAGGTCGTCTCCGACATTCGCTACCTGAACAGCGAACAACTCGGAATCAATGCACTATCACGACGCGCCATCTTTGACGTGTACTGCGAAACCGTTGACGGAGAGAAGTTTATCGTCGAGATGCAAAATGTCTACCAACCATTCTACAAAGACCGCAGTGTGTTCTATTCCACCTTTCCCATACGCGAACAAGCGAACATGGGAAACTGGAATTTTGAACTGAAAAGCGTCTACACCATCGGCATCCTCAACTTCGTGTTCCCAGAAGACGAATATAGCGAGGATTGCCTCTACCATGAAATCAAACTCATGGACACAGAAGACAAGCATGTGTTCTTCGATAAGCTTACATTCATGTACATCGAGATGCCCAAATTCAACAAGACTGAAGACCAACTCGTCACCATGCTTGACAAATGGCTTTTCGTCTTGCGCAACCTGACTCGATTGATGGAAAAGCCCGCAGCATTGCAGGAGCGCATCTTCACACGACTGTTTGAACAAGCGGAAATCGCCAAATTCAATAAGGAAGACCGACGTGGCTACGAACAGAGCATGAAAGCATACCGTGACATCTCAAATGCCATCATCGGCGCAAAAATGCTGGGAAGAAAGGAAGGTATCGAAGAAGGAAGAAAAGAAGGAAGAAAGGAAAGCCTTATCGAAATCGCACGTAAGCTAAAAGCGAAGGGCATGGGGCAATACGACATTTCCGAAATCACCGGGCTATCGGTTGACGACATGGAGGGTGTTTGATAAAAATGTCAAATTTTTATCACAAAACAGCCCCACGAGAATGCCATCGTTTCCAACAAAACCCAACTTGGGGTAAAATGATGCCGTTTTTGGCAGTTACCCTAACTCACTGAATACCATAGACTTGGAAAAAGAAGACGTTTCTTGTTGTCGATAAATGTGGCATTTTAACATTTTTTCTGTGGCATCTATCGCTTGTAGATGCCACATTTGCGAATGACGGATGCGGCATCTATCGCCGACGGATGCCACAGAAAAAATGTTAAAAGCATATCTTGGCCCTGAATAATCGAAGATTTCGGCGTTTTCCGACCATAAATCCGTCCGATGCAATTCTATTTCACAAATTTTCCCGAGTGTCTTTTTGTCAACATCTTTCGCAAGAATTACACGCCAAGAAAGAATCATTTGACCACGGGAAGGCAACCCACGCGCCAATTACGTTTTATGACACATTATTAAAAAAAATATAGAAAACATTTGCCACTTTCGATGAAAAGCAGTAACTTTGCGGCATAGTGTTTTAAATTTATTATTAACTAAAAACGTTTGTTTATGAAACATTTCAAACTTCTTTTCGCGTCTCTCGCGCTATTCGGTGCGGTGAGCGCAAACGCACAGACGGATGTCACGGAAACGTACATCCAAAATGCAGACATGGCTTCCACCGATGGGTGGACGGCTGTTGTGTCAGCCCAATACAATAACTATGGCAATGGACTGATTGGATCATGGACCAATTACACCGCCCCTGCTACTGCTGATGACACACACTTGGACACAGAGTATTGTTTTGGACTTGAATGCCGTTGGTCAACCAACTATGCTTCATTCACTCAGACAACACAGGAACTGCCCGCCGGTGTCTACACACTTACCTACGATGTGGAAAACGTGAATGGCGGAACTCAATCTAAATCTTATGAAAATCGCTTCTATGTGCAAGTAGGTGACAACAAAACCACCGACAGCTCAACAGAATGGATGAAAGGAAAGAGCAGCTGGACGACCCACACCATCAACTTCACAATTGACGAGCCAGCCGCCGCTACCATCAGCCTTGGCTATGGCACAGGCAGCAACAATGTTGCTTCGAGTGGTACCCCGTCCCTCTATGTGAGCCACCTGACACTCACCTACCAGTCACTGCTTGATGGCGTGAAGGCATTGTGGGAAGAGGCTCTCGCTGCAGCACAAGATGCTTACGGGAATCCTGAATATTCCAACGTCAGCGGTGAGGAGAACGATGCCTTGTACGCTGAAATCAACAAGGAAGAACCTACCACCCAAGAGGGATATGAGGAAGCTACCGCTGCTTTGCAAGAGGCTACCGCAACATTCATTGCCGCGAAGGATGCTTACGACACTTGGGTAAACGTTTCCTCTGAAGAATATCCGGAATTGGCTTATGCCGATCCTGACAAGAGAACAGCATTGGAAGAGGCTTGCGAACCAATACCAACCTCCGCTGCCGACGCACAGGAGAAGACCGCTGCCATCTACACCGCTCTCCGCGCTTACTATGAGAGCAACGCCTTGGCAGAGGGTGTTGACGGTGCAGTCGTCATGGACGATGTCATCGCTAACCCCAAGGCAGAGAACGGCAACAACGACTGGACATGGACTGGCAACAAGAACAATCCTGCCAGCAATGAGCCTTGGACGGATGCCGACGGCAACAGCGAACATAAATACTTCGACGGTGGTAACTGGAACGGCAGCTCTTGGACTACAACCATGAAGCAGACCATCAGCCTCCCCGCTGGTAGATACCTGCTCACCGCAAAGGGACGCGCCGCAGTGAACACCACCCTCACGATGGCTGTTGGCGAGAACAGCGTGGAATTACCACACGTAGGCAGCACCGGCAACGTGTTCGACCGTGGCTGGGGCGATGCTTCCGTAGAGTTTGAGACAAATGGCGAAGACGTGGAAATCCTCGTCACCGCAACGTCAAGCACCATCCACGAGTGGTTCTCCATCTCCGACTTCCGCCTCGTGCAGCTCGAAGAGATTGAAGTTCCCATGGCTGACGACGATGACTATGCAGCATTGCTTGAAGTAGCATCATATTACATGGACGCTGTACTTGGCTTCGACGTGGATGAATATGCTCCCTACAACAACATTGACGCCGTATTGCTCAGCGAGGAGGTTGGAAATCTTGACGGAGAGAAAATCCAAAACCACGAGTACACCAAGGAGTATATCCAAGGGCTTACCGCAGCTCTTCAAGCACTCGTCGTGACACCCAACGAGGAAGAGTTGAATGCCGTTTATGATGGTGACTTCGCAATCCAAGAAGCACATGAGAGTGGCGACAACGTGGTATTGCCAGGATGGACCACCGTCAGCGGTAACACCCGCCTCATCCTCAAAGACACCGAGGCCTACCCCGCAGTGGCAGACGCCGACGCTGGCGCAGCCCTCTTCGTACACCCGGGAACATACGAGTATGGACGCACATTGGGTTACACCATGCCTCTCGATGGTGGTGAGATGTATATCTTGACTCTCAAGTACTGCGCATGGCAGAATGGCAGCAACAACAACTTGACCGCTACCATCCTTGATGAGGAAGGCAACACCGTTGCTTCACAGGCATTCGGCAAGGTTCAAGGTGGCCTTAATGCTGCTGGCTCGTTGAAGGCCGTGAAGATGTACTTCACTCCTGAAGAAGATGGCGACTTCATCCTTTCAATCAATGCCAACGGTAATACCGCATTCACAGACGTGAAGATTGTGAAGGCCGTATTGACCGACCTCGTGCTGAACAGCACCGACACCGCAGCTCCCGAGGAGCAATTTGCCGGCACCGTGACAACCGACCGCATCTTGCTGGAGGGCCTGAATACGCTCGTTCTCCCATTCGAGACAACGAAGGAAGAGATTGGCGCAGCCACCGTACTCGAATATACAGGTACAACTGTTGAGGCTGACGGCACCATCACCTTGAACTTCACCGAGACCGAATCGCTCAGCGCAAACGTTCCTTATGCTGTGATGATGGCAGCAGATGCCGCAGAGCCTCTCGCATTCGAGATGAAGGAAGTGACTCCCGCAGAGGATCTCACCGTGGCTGACGACAACTTCACCTTCGTAGGTACTTATACAGACATCGCAAAGGGTAATGATGTCGTGAAGAGCGGCGACTATGTGGCTGGCGCAACGGCATTCAAGAAGGCTAAGGGCGGCAACCGCTTGGCTGCTTACCGCGCCTACATGAAGAAAGAGGCTGCCGCAGAGGGTGCCAAGATCGCATTCAACTTCGATGGCAACATCGTTGACGGCATCGCTGCCGTTGAGTTGATGAACAACATCAACGAGGGCATCTACAACCTCAATGGCCAGAGAATCGAGAAGGCACAGAAGGGCGTGAACATCGTCAACGGCAAGAAAGTGCTGGTAAAGTAACAACAATTCCTTAACTAAAATATCCTGATTATGAAAAAGAATTATATGAAACCCAGGACAGCGCAAGTGGACGCTGGCATCGAGAACTTCATCATGGGTAGCCTCGTCAACAACGGCGATGGAACTTGGTCGCAAGTAATAAATCCTAGCGATGATGATGAAACAGAAGATGAACCTCGTTCAAAATTTGGATTCTGGGATCTTTAAGCGACATTCTTTCTAACAAAGAATAACTACCAATCGGGGCGAGCCAAACAATGTGGCTCGCCCCCTTTTTCATTCCCAATACTCCCCTGCCTTCATCATTTGATATCACTTATGTACGCACGAACATAATTATTATAGACACAAAAAGATAAAAAAGCATAAAAACCATTCCATATCAATTGCCAAATCCAATAATATTATGTATATTTGCAAACAGAAACCTTAAATACAAATGAAAATGGAAACAACAAAAAAGAAAACAAGGAAACTCACACCAGAGGAAAGAAGAATCAAGTACGCTGCCATGCCTGCACGCAATAAATATGTCGAAGCAGCAAGAAAGCACCAAGGAGAAATATGGGTCAAGGATCCCATGTTGCTTATCTAAACCCCATAAACAAAATATGAGATACCTACTTGACACCAATATATACATATATTGGACAACAGTACGAGAACTCATCGTCGCATATAACGCAAAAGGATGGGGCAACAAAAGATGGAAAACGGCAGAAGACATGGTTTACTCTATCGAACATGATTACTTCTTCGAAATCCTGCCCATACAAAAAGAAGTAACACGACGGGCATTCGGATGCGGGAATGATAAAAAAGCATAAAAACTATTGGAAAATCCAATAATAACATATATATTTGCAAGGATAAACCATAAACACCAACGATAATGACAACATTAGCATTACATCATCTTTGGCAATACATTGACAGCCTGTCCCTCCCACAAAGAGACAGGAATTGGCTGGCAGACAAACTAATCGGAAAAGAAAAAGAAGAAACACGTGACGAAAGGAACAATACCAAAAGAAAGCATCATCGCCCATTAGACCCCGACTTGCAATGGATTGCAGACAACCCCATCTCACTGACGGAGGATGAATTGAACGACGAAAGGACTAAATACATCATGAACAAATGAAAAAAGTTTTTCTCGACACAAATATATTAATAGATGCCATCGAAAACAGGCGATACACAGAAGAAGCGAAAATCATCCTCCAAATGGGAAGAGACGGCGAATTATCCTTATGTGCCGCCATCATCTCATACATCAACATCGCATATATATTGAGAAAAAGACCAAAGGATCTGCTATATAAATACTTGAAAACACTATCCACAGGCATAGAAATATTGCCCATGGACGCAAAGCAATTCACACTCGCCATGCAATCAAAACTAACAGACTTTGAAGATGCCATGCAGTACCAATGCGCTAAAATGGCACTATGCGACATGATTATTACAAACAACACCAACGATTTCAAAGAAACGGACACAATACGCATCATGACATCAGAGCAATTCCTAACAGAATTTGACACAACTCATCATTCCTTTTGATAAAAGTACTTAAAATATTTTGACATTTCAAAATAAACATGTAAATTTGCAACATCAATTGATTTTTACACTTTTATAACGTTATTCTTTTCTAAAGGATTATTTTTTTACTAACAAATTATAACTTTATGAAACATTTACGACTATTTGTTGCTGCTATCGCAGCTGTATTCTGTTTGGGCGTAAACGCACAGAGCTGGATTCCAGAGGAAGTTGCAGAGGGCGAATTCGTTCTCTACAACGTAGGCACTGGTCAGTATTTTACAAAAGGTAATAACTGGGGTACACGAGCCAGTATTACCACAGGTTCTGAAGCTGCAGGTCTTAATGCTGCTTTAAAATTGAAATTGGAACTTTATGACGGAAGCTACAAGCTTCGTACTGACGTGAATGGATCAGGCTATGGTGTAGAGCATTTGGATGGTGGAACCGTTTACGCTGACCAGTCTCGCAACAAGAATTCCACTTGGAATTTTGTAGAAGTTGTTACCGACAATGGTCCTGTCTATAACATTGTTTCTGTAGCCAACCATGGTGGTGGTGCTGGTGCATATCTCACCGCAGAGGGAGGAAGCAGCACAATTGTTGGACCTGGCACAGACGGAACATCCGTCAACGCTCAATGGAAGCTTTTGTCTTATTCTAAGATTGCATTACTCGGTTCAATAGCTCGTTACAACGATATCAAGGCTGCTTGTAAAGCTGTTTATTCCGATTTGGATACTACTGAACCAGATGCAAAAGTAAATTCGGCCACTACAGCTGCTGAAATTGAAGAGGCTGTTCAAGATGTTCGTAATGCTTTGGGCGAATATTTGAAAGATGCCACGATAAGTGACCAAGGTGTTGATTTGACAAATGCCCTTATTGACAATGCCGAGCCTGGTAATAGTGGGTCACTTACCTACTGGACTAATTCAGGTAGCCCTACTTTACAGGCCAATCTCTATGAGTATTGGAATGTAGCAGGTGGTACCACCAAACAAAACATTGCTACAACTCTTCCCGCTGGTTATTATACTTTGACCGCTATCGCTTATACCCGCGACAACATGACGGCGGTCTTGAATGCTGGGGATAATACGATGAACATTGTGGGCGTTGCAAGTTCAACTGTCAACAACCGCACAGAAGGCAACACTTGGATTGCTAATGGCAATGGTGTTAATGAGCTATCATTCAAACTCGAAGAACCAACTTCAGGTCTTGAAATTGGTCTTACCGCAGACACTTCAAATGGTGACCATTGGATGTGTTGGCGCAGTTTCAACTTGAAATACTTTGGAACATCACCTTTTGCTTCATTCCAAGCTCGTCTTGCTGAAGCAGTTGCTGCCGCTGAAGCTCTTGAAGGAACTATTCCTGCCGCTGCATACCAAGCTCTTGCTGCCGTAGTTGCCGAAAATAACAAAGATTACAACTCGACCGAAGAATATGAAGCAGCTATCAATGCAATTAAAACAGCTACAGAAACAGCCAAGGCTCTCCAAGCTACATTTAGCCGTTACAATGATGTAAAAGCTGCTTGCGTTGCTGTAAATGGTGATTTGGATACCACTACCCCTGATGCACAAGCTGATGCAGCTACAAACGCTGAGGAAATTGAGGCTGCCGTTGCTGCCGTCCGCGCCGCCCTCCTTGCCGTTCTCCCCGAAATGGAAATTGGAGAGGAAGGTGTCGAGT
>JAFRRN010000050.1 GCA_017428055.1 Prevotella sp. | reverse complement strand
GTGAACGTTCGTCAATCTTTGACAATCCTTGTCAACTCATTCCACGATGTCACGTTCTTCAAATGAGGTCACTTCCTTGCTCCTTTCCCTCTCGTTCATCAGTCAACCGTTGTCCACTCTTGTCAACCTTTGTCAACACTGTCCACGAGATGGCAAAATAAAAGCCCTCAAAAATCTCCGCGGTAGAAATGCGTAGCAAAGGTAAGCGGATTTTTGAGAACCACCAAAAAGCAAGCCCGAAGTGTTAAAATCTAAAAGTAGTTGATATACAGAGATTTATCTCTATGTGTTTTTCATTGTTTGTGGTTGTTTAGAGGTCTCTAAATACAAATGTCGAATGCAAACCACCCAAAATCTGTAACACTGTTAGGGATAGTCACAGAAGTCATGCTTTCACAACCGCCGAATGCACAATTACCAATTGTTTTTACAGAATTTGGAATGTCAATAGATTGAAGTTTTTTGCAATCTCCAAAAATAGTGTCTTCTAAGACTGTAATAGAATTGGGAAGAATTATCGAACACAAATTATGGCAGCTGCGAAAGGCACTCTTTCCTATGTATGTGACAGAGTTAGGAACAAGTATCGATTCAAAATTTATACAACCAGCAAAAGCAAGTTCTCCGATTGAAACAACGGAATTTGGTATATTTATTGATTTCAGATTAATGCAACCCCAAAAAGCATTCTTATCAATAGATGTTACTGAATTAGGTATCACAACAGACTGCAAATTAGAACATCTTCTAAAAGCACTTTCTCCAATGGATGATACACTATTAGGTATTTTAACAGACCTCAATCCTTCTGTGTTATATTCTGTTTGTTTTAAACGTGTAACAGGCATATACCAGCAAAACGAATAGCTTCCTATATGAGTGATACCTTCCTCAATAACAACATTAGAAATCTTACCCTCCTCTAATGATTTACACCACGGGCTATTGGACTTCTTTTTATTTTCTGTAAAATCAGGCATCCTACCTTGCCCAGATATAGTTAATGTTCCATCGTCAGTTAATTCCCAATACAAGCCATTCCCAAAAGGCTTTTTCTTTGCCTCAATCGTTATTGGCGCAATAAGGCAAAGCATCATGTAAATTAAAATTGCTCGTTTCATCATTTGCTCATTTTATTAGGTTAATACTTAATTCTCTTCTCTGGATAATTCTGCACTAACCTATGGGCATAAGAAAAGCGCAGGCATTCACCATACGCCACTCAGGTCTGCAACAACCTCAACCACTTATGGGAAACCTGCGCTAAAGCGCAAGCCTCTTTGTGGTTGGTTTTGCTCGTTCACGTCAGAGGTTGCAGTTCGAGTGGCGAATGAGCAAATAAAATGATATGTTCCTAAGAACACGTTTGCAAATATACGATAAAATCTTTAATTGCTCTCTATTTTGGAAAAGATTTTTGAGAAATAATAGCTCATAAGTAAAAAAACAAAAACAATTTGGCAAGAAAGTTGGCATGAAATCAAAAAACATAAATATTTATTTTGTGGCAAAAAGCGCATTTTGAGACTGAAATAGACGGTAATAAAGGTATTGGTATCCGATAAAAGAATAACGAAACCATTGAAATGCCTGATAGATGAAATGAATAATGAAGAATCAGTTTGAGCCATTGGTTCTTTGCCATGGGATTCTTCACTTGAAATGCCGTTAGGCATTCAATAGGGGTAGCCTGCCATGCAGAAACGCCCTTGGGTGTTTCTGCATGGCTGGTGGAAACGATGGCGCGAGGGAAAGCCTGCCCTTGGGTAGGCGATAACAATTACCTGTCACATACCTAACGGCATGTGTTCCGTCCGTGTGTTGTTCTACCAGCCATTTCGCCGTACCTATCGGCACGGCTATATGTCTGGCTACCTTATATGATGCCTAACGGCATCTTAGGCTTTATAGGGCAGGAATAAAATAAAGTTCAATTATCGCTATTTGTTGAAAGATACAAACAGTTGGTTTACGCGCTATAAACCTTTGCTCTGTGCCATATAAACCATTGCTCTGTATCATATAAAGCATTGCTCTGTGTCATATAAAGCATTGCTCTGTGTCATATAAAGCATTGCTTTGTGTCGTATAAAGCATTGCTTTGTGTCGTATAAAGCATTGCTCTTTAGCAACTTGAAGATAATCGTATTTGAATACATACAAGATCATGATTATCAAATTCATCTGCCCTGTCGAAATGTTCTGGGCAGTTTTTTGAGTACAACGTCTTTTTTCCAACTCAAACTCTTGCACAATTCAAGGGAAATGCCTACTTTTGCGATATGAGATGTTTTTACAATCTATAGTGACCTTTTAACGATTCCAACATAATACAAACCTTGAAACAATGAAGAAAATCCTATTTGTTATCGGCTCGTTGAGAGCCAAGTCGTTCAACAGACAATTGGCGGGCGTTGCCAAGGAAATCATTGGCGACCGTGCGGAAGTGACAGAACTCGATTACAGCGACCTCCCCTTGATGAACCAAGACATAGAACAGCCCGAGCCTGATGCCGTGGCACGTGTTCGCAAGGCGGTAGCCGAGGCGGATGCCCTATGGATTTTCACGCCCGAATACAACTTCAGTTACCCTGGTGGTATGAAGAACCTGCTCGACTGGCTCTCCCGTCCTGTGAAGCCGATGGATTATGCTACACCCACTTGCATCAATGGCAAGCGCGTTGCCATCAGTGGTGCTGGGGGAAAAGCCGCCACCGCCAATTGCCGTGCCAAGCTGACGGAGCTGCTTACCTTCATCAAGGCAGACGTATTGGCTGAACAGACAGGTATCGCCGTACCTGCCGAGGCGTGGGCAACAGACATTCTTACTCTCTCTGAAGAGCAGAAGATGCAGCTTGCGACACAGGCAGAGTCCTTGCTTTGATGTTTGATGGAATTTTGTTTCGTTTCCATTTAAGAATCAAGAAAAAGTTGTATCTTTACGCTCAGAATCGGATGAAGCTAAAATAAAATAGACAATCGTTAAACCTAAATAATTACATTACCTATGGATAATTACAATTCAGAGCAATCATTGCCAACCATAGAGGAAGTATTCTCATGGATGAGAAAACTCTATGATGAGAGTTATGCCGGCCTAACCAAACTGGAGAAAGACGAACAGCACATGTATGGTACGATGGTCACTACCCCCAACGACAAGAAGTTTATCGTGCGTATGCTTGATGAGACAAGCCAGGTGAGGGACACACAGAAACTCGCCGTCAGGGTGAAGGACTTAATCGACCAGTATGGAATCCCGAAATTCCTCGGGACGACCGACCACTGCCTCTTTTGGATGTACCAGAAGTTTGCCTATCTGCCACTCTTCAACTGGGCTGCCGTGCCCATCATCAAGTGGCGGTTGCGGCGCGACACGAGCCGGGTCATCATCAATGCCGCCCGTCCTAACCTCACGAAGCACCTTGCCACACGTTTCAACCAGGATATAGGCCAAAACGTCAATCTCCTTGGGGAGGTGGTACTTGGCGACGGCGAGGCAGACAAGCGTTATTACTCCTACTTGGAGGCACTCAAGGAGCCAGACATCAACTATATCTCGGTGAAGATCTCCGGCATCTATGCCCAGACCCATGCGCTGAACTACAAGGAATGCTTCCCGGAACTCATCAGGCGCATGTCGGAGCTTTATCAAGCTGCCATCGACAACCCTTATACCGGTCCCGATGGAGTGAAGAGGGCGAAGTTTATCAATCTCGATATGGAGGAGTATAAGGATGCCCACCTCACCATGAAGCTATTTAAGGATGTGTTGTCATTGCCGCAATTTAAGAAATACGAGGCGGGCATCGTGGTTCAGGCTTACCTTCCCGACGCGTGGGATTTCCAAACCGAGTTGCTTGAGTTTGCCAGGAAACGTGTCGCCGACGGTGGTTCACCCATCAAGATGCGTATTGTGAAGGGTTGCAACCTCGACATGGAGAACATCGTTAGCGACCTGCGCGGTTGGCCCAATCCTGTCCGTTCCAACAAGACGGAGGTAGATGCCAACTATCTACATATCATCGAGCGGGGGTTGAAGCCCGAGAATGCCAAGGTTCTACATATTGGTATGGCATCCCACAACCTCTTCACGATTTCGTATGCCTATCTGCTCACCGAGAAGTACCATACGCCCAAGGATTGCTTCTGCTTTGAAATGCTCGAAGGAATGGCCAACCATGTATGGCGGGCGCAGAAGAAGTTTGGGAACCATGTCATCCTCTATACGCCAGTTGTCAAGAAAGAGCATTTCCTGAATGCCATCTCTTATCTTGTCAGGCGCATGGACGAGAACACCGCACCCGACAATTTCCTGACCCATTCGTTCTCATTGAGGCCAGACACGAAGGAATGGAAGGAGTTGGAACAGCAGTTCATCGACGCCTATCGCATGAAGGACTCCATCACCCATGTGCCAACCCGTACACAAGACCGCAACAAACCTTACCAAGGACAGGAACCCCAAGAAGAGATGGTCAATGAGCCGGACACGGACTTCGACCGTTTCTGCAACCAGCAATGGGTGGAGAAAATCTTTAAGAAGTGGAAGTCGGATGGCAAGATGACGGGTAATAAATCCGAATGGGGAGACTGGAAGCCCGGCGACTTGTTGCCTACGCAGATAGGCGATGAGTTGGTTTATAACGAAGACCATGCAAGCTATTACGACCGCTCGCAAGAGGGCGATGTGGTGGTGTGTGAGATGTCAAGGGCCAACAAACAACAGACCGAACAAGTCTTGGCGATTGCCGACGAAGACCCGGCAGGATGGCGCAAGACTTCCATCGAAGAGCGGCACCGTATCATGTACCAAGCCGCCAACATCCTCGGGCAGATGCGGGGCGACCTCAATGGCTCGATGTGTGCCATTACGGGCAAGACCATTGAGGAGGCCGACGTGGAGGTTTCCGAGGGTATCGACTATTGCCGTTTCTACACGACCACGATGAAGAAGTATGCCGCCCTGACCGATGTCACGATGAAGGCCAAGGGTACCGTGCTGGTGCTCTCGCCGTGGAATTTCCCGTGTGCCATCCCCTGTGGCGGCGTTGTAGCAGCCCTCGCCTCTGGCAATACGTGTATTCTAAAGCCCGCTACCGTCGCCGCACCCGTGGCATGGCTATTCGCCAAGGCATTTTGGGATGCCGGCGTACCCAAGGAGGCTTTGCAGGTGGTCATTACGGATAAGGAGGCAACCCCGCTCCTCACATCGTCGCCAGTCGTCAAGCACATTATCCTCACCGGCGGCACGGAGACCGCCCAGACCATTGCCCACAACAATCCCCGCAAGCCATTGTCGGCTGAGACGGGTGGTAAGAACGTGATGATCCTCTCCGCCAAGGGCGACCGCGACCATGCCATCATGAATGCCTGTCGGTCGGCATTCGGCAATGCGGGACAGAAATGTTCCGCCTGTTCCATCCTGTTGGTGGAGCGGTCTGTGTATGATAGCGGGGAGTTCATGGAGAAGTTGAAGGATTGTGCGTCCTCATTGAAGGTGGGCGGTGTATGGAATGCCGGTAATATCGTGGGACCGATGATTACCAACCGCAATGAGAAACTCCAGCGGGCGTTCCAGTTGGAACCAGGCGAGAAATGGCTTATCGCCCCCGAATTTGTGGACGAAAAGAAGTTTATCTTGAAACCGACGGTCAAGATCAACGTGAAGCCCGCCTCGTATACGTTCCGTACAGAACTCTTTGCCCCGCTATTGGCAGTAACGCCATACGACACGCTTGAGGAAGCAGTCTCGCTTGTCAATGGCCTTGACTATGGGTTGACTTCGGGACTCCAGTCGCTCGACGAGCAGGAACAGGCTTATTGGAAGAACCACATCATGGCGGGCAATCTATATATCAACAGGGGCATCACGGGTGCCATCGTCAACCGCCAGCCTTTCGGGGGCATGAAATTGTCGGCTTTCGGCCCGGGGTTGAAAGCGGGAGGCCCCAATTATTGTATGCAATTCATGGCCATCGCTGACAAGGAAGATTCCACTACCGACTATAAGAAGTCGTATTCGGAGTGGTATGACAAAGAGTTTAAGCACGCCCGCAATATCCAACCCAAGATCCGGGGCGAACAGAACGTGTTCCGCTATCTGCCCCTCAAGGGCGGGATGGTGTTGCGTCTCTTTGGCGACGAAACCCTCACGCAGGTGGACATGGTGCAACTTGCCGCAAAGACGGTAGGCACCCCGTTGACGATTTCCGTTGACAACGACCATCCACTTGTCGGGCAACTCTCAGGCACCATTAAGAAAGAAAGCCTGGATGCCTTCTGCCAAGCGATTGGCGAATATGAGCGCATACGCACCATCTCTGCGTCTGTGCCTGATGAGGTGTTCGTTGCCGCTGCCAACCATGATAAGTATATCGCCCAGTCGGCACCTGTGAGAAACGGGCGTGTGGAATTGGCTCTCTATATCAAGGAGCAATCCATCGCCAATGAGTATCATCGCTATGGCTCGCAAATTGAAGTTCCGGAGATAGAATAGCCTTGTCTTTGTGGACATTTGTCCTTTTTCTCGTCCATATTCATAAATAAATGTGTATCTTTGCACAAATTTATGATATATGTTGAGTAAGTCGAAGGCAAAGTATATCCGCTCTTTGGGTCGCAAGAAGGGTCGTTTGTCGGCTTGTGCTTTCGTGGCAGAAGGTCCTAAGGTGGTAGGCGAGTTGCTGGGCGTGTTGCCCGCGCGGATGGTTCTCGCCACGGATGGCTGGCTTCGCAGCCATCCGTCTTTGGGCGGAGAGGTTGTCGCCGTTACGGATGATGAGCTTAGCCAAGTCAGTTTCTTGCAGCATCCGCAGGAGGTGTTGGCGGTGTTTCCGCTCATGGATGGGGGGAGCGTGGCGGCGAATGGCGACTGGTCGTCTGTCGGCGAGTCTCTTTCAGCGCGTCTGTTTCTTGCCCTCGATGGCATTCGCGACCCCGGCAACCTCGGTACCATCATCCGTATAGCCGACTGGTTTGGCATCGACCATATCGTATGCAGCCCCGACACCGCTGACGTGTACAATCCCAAAGTGGTGCAGGCGACGATGGGCAGTCTTGCCCACGTACATATCCATTATCTCGACTTGGCGGAATGGCTCGACACGTTGTCTGGGGACTTCCCCGTCTATGGCACGTTTCTCGACGGCGAGAACATCTATGGGCAATCGCTTTCGCCCCATGGTGTCATTGTGATGGGCAATGAGGGCAGCGGCATCTCGCCAGGGATTGCCGCGAGAGTCAGCCATCGGTTGGTGATACCATGTTTCGCGCAAGGCCGTCGAGCCGCCGAGAGCCTCAACGTGGCGATCGCTACCGCCATCACTTGTAGTGAGTTTTCGCGAAGGATTAATCTTTTGCAGGAAATGAATCATTAAGCAATTATGAATTAAGCATGAAAGAATATGGATCACGAATTGATTAAGTCACGAAATGTTGCCAAGTGTGTCAGTGCTGCCTTGGCATTGTTTAACGGCAACATCAGGAGGATAGTCTCTGCCCTCTGGCTTCCCATTCTCGTTGGGGCGATAGTGATGGCGGCCAACATGACGATTTCTTTTTCCGCAGACCGCCTTGGCAGGAATGCCTCGGTCATCCCGTATGTTGCCCCCGCCGCCATCATCTTGGGGCTTGTCGTCTATGTGTGGTTGTCGTCGGCTCTATTCAACTTGCTGAATGCCCAAGGCCTCAAGCGTAATGTCGTGAAGGTATCGAAAGTGGTGCTGGCGTATTTGGTGCTGGTGGTTGTCTTGGGCATCGTCTTGGGTGTGGCTGTCGCCGCCTATTATTTCATGTCGGGACCGATAGACGCGCAGCAGCCCGGGGCTATCAGTATGTTGGTGGTCAAGGTAATAGGTGTCGTTATGTTTTTTACCATTATCCTCGGTCTATTGTTGCTTCCCTTCGTCTATTCCTATTTCGCCTACATGATGGAAGAGGGATCGTTTAGAAGTACATTCTTCCCTGCGTATAAGGTGGGATTGAGGCATTGGGGATTCCTCTTTGTCGTATTCCTCGTATTGGGACTCATCATGTTCGTCTTGTCGGTGGTGCTGGCAATGCCCTTGATAATCCTCACTTCCGCACAGGCGATATCGCTCCGCGGAATGGCATTGGGCGACCCATCGGGGCTCCCTTCCTATTTCCCGTGGCTCTTTTTCGTGACAGTCACCATTATCTATTGCATTCTCTATATGCTCCTTGTGTGGGAGAATTTCGTCATATATTACGTCTATGGCTCCATCAAGCGAAACGAACTTGACAGGGAAGCCAAGGCAAAAAACAAGATGTTGGATAATCCCGAATTAGGGAATTAAAGATTATTTTAGGTGTATACTTCTCTAATTGGTGTTATTAAGCATTAAAGAATATAGATTCCATGAAGAAAATATTGTTTATAGACCGCGACGGCACGCTCATCCACGAGCCGGAGGATGAGCAGATTGATGCCTTTGGGAAACTGAAATTCGTAGAGGGGGTGTTTCGCAACTTGTCGTTCATCCGCCAGCACCTTGACTTCCGCTTTGTCATGGTGACCAACCAAGACGGGTTGGGGACACCATCATTCCCCGAGGAGACGTTCTGGCCAGTGCATAACTTCGTGTTGCAGACCTTGGCAGGGGAAGGCATTACCTTTGACGACCAGCTTATCGACCGCCATTTCCCCGAGGACAACTCCCCCATGCGTAAGCCCGGGACGGGGATGCTGACGGCATACCTCGACAATCCGGAATACGACCTCGCGGGTAGTTACGTGATTGGCGACCGCGACACCGACCGCCAGCTCGCGGAGAATATCGGTTGCAAGGCATTGATACTGGGTCAAGATGGCATGACATGGGAAAAGATTTCTGAAATCCTTTTCGCTGGTGAGAGGGTTGCAGAGGTGCGTCGCACTACCAAGGAGACCGACATCCACGTGCGCATAGACCTCGACGGGTCAGGGAAATGCGACATCTCGACGGGACTGGGCTTTTTTGACCACATGCTCGAACAAATTGGTAAGCATGGGCAGATGGACTTGACGATACACACCCATGGCGACCTCTTTGTGGATGAGCACCATACGATTGAAGACACGGCGATAGCACTTGGCGAGTGCATAGGCAAGGCTCTCGGCGACAAGAGGGGTATTGAGCGGTATGGTTACTGCCTCCCGATGGATGATTGCCTCTGCCAAGTGGCATTGGATTTCGGCGGCAGACCGTGGTTGGTGTGGGATGCCGAGTTCCATCGCGAGAAGGTAGGGGATATGCCTACGGAGATGTTCTTGCATTTCTTCAAGAGCCTTTCAGACTCAGCCCGCATGAACCTCAACATCAAGGCGGTGGGCGACAACGAACACCATAAGATTGAAGGCATCTTCAAGGCATTGGCACGTGCCTTGAAGATGGCTGTGAGGCGTGACATCTACCATTACGAACTGCCTTCCACCAAGGGGGCGTTATAATGTTTAATGTTGAAAGCTTAATGTTTAGTAATGCTTGATGCTTAATGGGAATGTCACTGGATGGTCATTAAGCATTCTATAAGATAATCCCGAATTAGAGAATTAAAGAATGATTGTAGGTGTACAATTCTTTAAAACTCTAATCCGGGATAAATTGTTATTTGAATTAACCATTGCAGAAGGTCAATGATTCCGGAAATTCCATTTTGAGTTGTCGCTGTTGAAATCGTATTCGGAAAGGGTTGGAGTGCTGTCGGCTGGCGAGAACAAGACATAATGGGTGTTAAGCTCATCATGTCCCGGGATGCGCTTGGGCATGATTCGATAGGTTCCGTCGGTCAGTTGCTCGATGCGCCATAGCTGTTCGTCCTCGCCTGTGAAGTTGGGCAGGGTGGTGAGTTCCATGTCTGCCGTGGCTGCAAGCGTACGGTCTGTTCCCTCGATGGCGATGCGGAAATAGGTGTTTCCCAAGTAACCACCTGCCTCTGCCACAGGGGTGATGGTCCATCGTTGGTGTGGGCGGAACATATAGTCGCCACAGCGCACGGGGATGTTGCCTTTGGGCCAGGTTTCAACCACCTCGGAGAGTGTTTGTGAGGGGATGGGGACGACGGGAGTGTTGGGGTCTAAGTTCCACCATGCCTCGCGTTTTTGTGCCATGCGCACGAAGTCAACAGCCAGTTCAAGGGCATATCCCCGTCGTTCAGACTCAATCTCGAATGAGCCGCCACGGAATCTGTCGCCAGCGATAGGCCAACCATTCTTCCATAGCAGGGGGCGGATGCCAAGCACGCTCCTGCCGCCTTGGTCGAAGTCTGCCTCATAATGGCATGACATGATTTCCACCCCCTCGTCGATGATGGTTCGGCCGAAATGCCCCGGGCCTGTCACCCTGTCGCCAGCGGCAATCACCAGTCGCCCTCCTCCGTGGTACATGTCACGTCCCACATTGTCGAGATAAGGTCCCTCGACGTGTTTCGATCGTCCCACCACGATGTTGTAAGTGGAATTGACGCCATCGCAACATGTGCCATGTGTGCCAAGCAGGTAATACCAGCCGTCGCGGAAGATGAGGTCGGTTGCCTCGCAGTCGATGGCGATAGACTTCTCCTTGTTGTCCTTGATGCGAAAGCCTGTCGCGGGGTCAAGCTCTATGAGGCGGATGTCGCCAAAGTATGTGCCGTAAGTCGCCCACAAGCGTCCCGTCGTGGGGTCAAGCAGGAGGCAGGGGTCTATGGCATCGTTGTCTTCCATCCCGTCGGATGCTGCCACTTCGGCCGCTTCGGAGTAGTGGAAGTCGGGCGAGTTGGGGTCGAGGGTCTTGTTCCACATCGTCAGGATCCGCCCGTTGTGGCCTCCACCGAGCCCGCCGCCCGTCGCTCCGTAGATGACTAAGTAGCGGTCGCCAATCTTCAACACGTCGGGGGCTGCGCCTCCGCCAGGCCTTACAGCTCCTCCGTGCCATGTCCATCCATCGTCGGAGATGAGTCCGCCGCTTCCTGTGCCAAACGTATAATATTTGCCATCGCATTCGGCAATGGTCGAAGGGTCGTGGATATAGGGCGCTCCCACTTGGGCTATGGTCTGTGAAACAAACGACGTGAGAAACGCTAAACTCAACAATAATGCTCTTGTCTTCATAATAGTAACGTTAAAACCTTATTTCATAATTCGTGACGGGTTCTCCTTTTTCATTGATGAAACGGACGCAGAAGTCGCTCATGCCCGGCCCGTTGATGACCGCGCCACGCAAGACGTTGCGCCCCTTGTGCAATGACAGACGCTGTGACACGCCATCATCTTTCACCATACGCCTGTCGCCCGATAGCAAAAGTGCCTCCTCGCCATTGAGCCACCACATCGATGCGCCATTCGATCCCACCGCCAAGCGTACATTCTCGATGTCCTCAGGGCAGTCTATGACCGTGACAGCCCAAAACAGGACCCCATAGAGTTGCTTTTGGAGCAGGTCGGCAAAGCGGAACAGCTTGACATTGAACAACTGGCTATCGAGGGTGTGCCATGCCAATGTCTGCTTTCCCACTTTCACCTTCTGTCCGTCCTTGGGTATGATGGTCATCTGGTTAGGGAAATACTGCTGTGCGAAAGCCTCCCGCAGGTAGCTGTCGGTAAAGGCGGTATTGCTGCGGTTGGGCTTGTCGATGGGTTCGAGCAACGACCATCTGCGGATAAAGCCCTCTTGGTCGGGCGAGGCAGGATTGCCCGTTGCCGGCAAGAAGTAGCTTTCCCTGTTCTTGAATTGCAGCCAGTCAATGCCCACATTCGCTCCCTCGACGGTAATATGCAGGCCGCACGTCGCGCGGGGGATGTACTCCAACGTGGAGGTGACAGTCATCCATCGGTTGCGAAGGTCGCGGCGAAAAGCCCCGTTGCTCTCCACTTGTACGGGGATGCGGGCAATCACCTTTCCCTTGGCGTTGTCCTCACGGATGATGATGGTCGCATTGTCGTCTGCCTTCACGTTGGCAACAAGGTAGGATGAGGGGTTGACACCTTGGAAATCCACGTCCGTATAAGCCAGCCAACTGTCCTTTTGTGACAACGTGACATGCCAGCCACGGGTGGGCATGAGCGTGTCGTTGTATGCCAGGGCAACATCTCCTCCCGCCACACTGTACCTGTCGATGTCGATGCGGTCGGTAGCCTTGCTCGTTCCCACGCCCCGTAAGGTGGGTTTTACCTCTTGGATGGTGCCGTCGGCATTGAAGGATAAGCGGTCGATACGGGCTGAGCGTAGCTTGTCAAACTTGGGGGAATAATCGTTGTGGTGGTAGAATAGGTACCATTGGCCACGAAATTCCACGATGCTATGGTGGTTGGTCCAACAGCCTGTTGCCGACTCCGCCATGATGATGCCCTTGAACTCCCATGGTCCGAGTGGGCTTTTCGACATGGCGTAGGCGAGGGTTTCCGTGCCATTCTCTTTCCTTACCCAGGGGAAGGTGAGGTAGTAATGCCCGTCATGCTTGAAGGCGAATGGCCCCTCCTTGAATCCCTCGGGCAGTCCTTCCATGGCTTGCCCGCCTACGACGAATGAGTTGTTTCCGCCTTGTATGGTGGTGAGCTCGCCGTCAAGCCTCTTCATGTCGGCATTGAGACGTGCGCCACGGATGCCCATGCCCGACCAGTAGATGTAGGCTTGGCCGTCGTCGTCGACCAAGACACATGGGTCGATGCCCATCACGCCCTTGATGGGCTCCTGCTCGCACGTGAAAGGCCCTTCGGGGCGGTCTGCTGTTGCCACGCCAATGGCAAACCCACGCCCCTCCTTGGGTGCTGAGGGGAAATAGAAATAATATTTCCCGTCCTTGCAGACACAGTCGGGAGCCCACATCGAATAACTGTCCGGGCGTACCCAGGGCACCGCGTTTTGGGTGATGATGACACCGTGGTCGGTCCAGTGCGACAGGTCGGGGGAAGAGAACACATGGTAGTCTGCCATGCAAAACCAGTCCTGCCGCTGCCCCTCAGGTGCGGGAATGTCGTGTGAGGGGTAAACATACACCCTATCGTTGAAGACGCGGGCGGTGGGGTCTGCCGTGAACTGGTCGTGGATAAACGGATTGTTGCCGCCACCCACCGCTGGGAAAGACTGTGCCGCCACAGACGATGTGGCAAGCAAAAGTAAGGCAAAGGATAGATGTCTCATGATCATAGTTCTTTCGTAAACGCCACAAAGATACGAAAAGATATACGAATCACCCACCGATGGTGTATCGTATTCTATCGTAAATGTAACAACTGTTTCCTTCATGCGATGCAATGGGCATATTCGACACATAGCAACTTGGCAGGGGATGTACGTGAAATCGGTTGTTTACGTATGGTAAACAGTTTGTTTTCGATACGTAAACAAGTTGTTTTTGCATGGTAAACAAATTGTTTATGATAGATGGCGCGACCATAAACAAAACGTTTGTCAGGCAGTATGGTGTCATTATTCGCCCCCAAGAGACGTATGAAGGCAAGCGGAAAGTGAGGGATGGAGGGGGTAAAAAAGGCTAATCGTCCTTATTCTTTTGGTCATTTCAACACTTTGTTGTATCTTTGTAAGCCAAAAGTGAACAAATCAAAAATTCTAACAGATAATAAACTATTTTTTCTTTCATGAAGACATTTATTTCAACGGTGATGTTGGTGATGTGTGCCTTGCAAGGCTGGGCAGACGATGTGCCGGCATTCCCGGGAGCCGAAGGGCATGGACGCTATGTCACGGGAGGCCGTGGCGGCGAGGTGAGACACGTGACATCCCTCGTGGATGACGGTAAGACAACTACCCAAGGGACGCTTCGTTGGGCAGTGAATGGGTCAACGAAGAAGACCGTGGTGTTCGATGTGGGTGGCGTGATAGCCCTCACCAAGGAATTGACCATTGGCGACAACACGACCATTGCGGGACAGACAGCCCCTGCGCCGGGCATCACGATTCGTTATTACACCGTGCGCCCGGGGGCGAACAATGTCATCCGCTTCATCCGCATCCGCCGAGGACAGGAAAAAGACGTGGATGACGGGGCCGACGCCTTGTGGCAAAGGCAGAAGACGGGCATGATCCTGGACCATTGTTCCTTCTCTTGGAGCATCGACGAGGTGGCATCGTTTTACGACAACAACAACTTCACCATGCAATGGTGTACCATCGGCGAGAGCCTCAACAATGCGGGGCATGGCAAGGGAGCGCATGGATATGGTGGGATTTGGGGCGGCAAGCTCGCCTCGTTCCATCACAACATGATCTGCCATGTCAACAACCGCTCGCCGCGATTCAATGGTGCGCGTTACAATTGGGAGGGGTTCACCAGCAATGCCAAATACAGCGAGTACCAATGGGAGAATGCCGTGCAAGCGGAGAATGTGGACTTTCGCAACTGCGTGGTGTACAACTGCGGCAACGGATGCTATGGCGGACCCGGCGGCGGGCAAATCAACATGGTGAACAATTACTTCAAGACGGGCCCCGCAGCCACCACCAACCGATTGACGACCGTCACCGTTGGCGCGAGTGGCAATGCGAGTGATAATCCCATTTATTGGACGATGACGAGCCGCTATTACCTCAGCGGCAACCAGATCAACTCGACCGCCAATGCGGGATGGTCGTATGTCGCTTACGACGACGGCACGTATACCATCAACGGGAAACGGTGCAGCCCTGACCCCAATCATTATTATGGCAGCGATGTGACCTATTACAAGAACTCCGATGGCACGGACTGCGTGCCTATCGAAATGAGCAATCCCGCCCCGACGGGCGAGGTGACGACGCATAGTGCCGCCACGGCGTTCAACAAGGTGCTGGCATACGCCGGCGCATCGCTCGTCCGCGACAATGTGGATGAGCGTTATGCCACGGAAGCCAGGAACGGTACGGCAACGTATAAGGGCTCTGTGACGGGGAAGGCGGGGCGCATCGACCTCGTCTCGGATGTCAACGGCTACACGGAGGATAACTTCGGGACGGGGTCGCGTGCGTCAGGATTTGATACCGACCAAGACGGCATCCCCGACGAATGGGAGACCGCCCAAGGATTGAATCCCAACAATGCCAGCGACGGGAAGACTTATACCCTTGACAGCAAGGGCTGGTACACCAACTTGGAGGTCTATCTCAATGCCCTGGTTGAGGACATCATGAAGGCGGGCAATGCCGATGCCGCCAGCAGCGTGAGTGAGTATTATCCTTCGCTTTCCGATGAGCCGGATGACCCCGTGGTGGATGACGACAAGCCTTATTGTCCATTCAACGCCAGCGTGAATGCCGAGACCGGTGCGAAGGAAAACCCGGAGTTTGCCGCACTGAACATCTCGTCTTCCGGCACGGCACTCTCCGCCAGCACCATCATCGGCAAGACGGCATACGTGACGGCACGTGTGGGGGCTAACGACACGTTCAGGTCTTCATCCTACGGTCCCATCAACGTGGCAGGATATTCTTGGTCAGGAGGAATCCAGGGTAATGGAAACCCGAAAGATGCCAACAATGGTACCCCTTCGAGTACGTTGGCAGTACCTGTAACAGGTGCGTTCTTCACGTTTGATGTCACAGCCGACGGCTATCTCTACGTGACCCACCGCGCCTCTTCCAACAAGGCATACACGGTGTTTGAGGAAGGCGTGGCAGTAGGATATATCTTCTCCGCCGAGGGAGACGATGACAAATTGCCATTACAATATGGGTATGAGCTGAAGGGCAGCGGCTCCAACTATAGCCTGGCGGATGCGGGCTATGCCAGCGTGATGACTCCCGAACAGATTTATATGGAATGGGATGGCTCCGGTACATGGACGAACCTGAGTGTTGGCGGCTTGTCGGTCATCAAGTTCCCCGTCTATGCGGGTCGCCAATACGTGGTCAATGCCAACGGGTCGAAGATGACGGCAACGGGATTCTATTTCGACACCACGGGCGATGCTACCGTTACGACGCAGAAAAATGGCGAGACGGTGGTGCTGCTCGACGAGGGGAAGTTGCCCGGCAGCACACCCGATGTCCTCATTGGTGATGTCAATGGCGACGGCTTGGTTAACATCACCGATGTCGTCTGCCTCACCAACTATGTCTTGGGCAAGAATCCTGACCCGTTTATCCTCGCTGCCGCCGATTTAAATGGCGACGATGGCATCAACATTTCCGATGTGGTAGCCTTGGTGGATCTCATCCTCGGACAAGAATAGCGTTGGGTCTATCTCAAGTTATCCATGTATAAGACAAGCCCATTGTCTATACAGGGATAACTTTTTTTATGCAAATCTAAGACACATTTGGTTTTTTCAAGGAAATTCACTATTTTTGTAAAATCATATTTAAATATGTCTTTCTGTCAGTTTTTATTCATTATTCAAATACAAAAGCCATGAAATCAATGAAATTGTTTACAGTGTTATTGCTTGCAACAATGTGTTTGTTGCCAGGCAATTTGGCGATGGCTAATCCCATTACGGTGGATGATGCAAGGCAAAATGCCTTGGAGTTCTTCTCTTCGGGCAAAGCAAGGCGCGTCAAAGGAAATCTCAATCTCTCTCTCGCTTATTCCATGAAAGGCACCACCGCCACAGCCACGGATGACGAAGCCGTGCTCTATGCCTTCAACATCAACGATGGCAATGGCTTTGTCATCGTCTCTGGCGACGATGTGGCAGTGCCGATCCTTGGCTATTGTGACAAGGGTAGCTTTGATGCTGATAACCTACCGTGCAATGTGAAGGCTTGGCTCAATAGTTATGCAGAAGAAATTGCAAGTGCAAAAGCTCATGGTGTTATTACATCAAAGAAATCCATTGCTCCCAAAAAGGCTAAATCGTCCGTTGATGTTCTGGTAGATTCAGAATGGGGACAAAGAAGTCCATACAATTATCAATGTGTGTTTGATGGAGATTATTGTGCAACAGGTTGTGTGGCAACAGCTATGGCACAGGTAATGTATTACTGGGGGACTAAAGGTGCGCATGGTGAGACTTATCCATGTGGATCCAAATCTATTCCATCTTATAATACAATAACTAATCATTATACAGTTGGAGAACTTGATCAAATTGATTCTTTTGATTGGACAAACATGACCATGAATAATGGATATCCATCAACCGCTGCCAGTAAAGAAGCCGTCGCCCAATTAATGCGTTATTGTGGGCAGTCTGTAAAGATGGATTATACTCCAGAAGATGGATCAGGTGCCTATATGCAAGATGTAACTTCAGCATTAAGTGATTATTTTGGATATTATTCCAGTATGTCGTTTGAGTATATTTCCTATGTGGATTCTGTTAACCAAGAAGCATTAAATTGGAATGATATTATTTATAATCAACTGGCAGATGAAAAACCTGTCCTTATGGCGTGTAGTTCTCATGCGTTTATTTGTGATGGATATGATGCGAATACAGGGAAGTTCCACTTCAATTGGGGATGGGATGGTAATTTGGATGGATGGTACGAAATGCATGCAGGATATGGTGCGGTTTATTTAAAATATGCAAAAGAGGCAATAATTAATATTCAACCTGAAAAAAGAAAACAATATGCTGTATTATCAGCTGATGAGAGTACACTTACTTTTTATTTCGATGATGAGAAAGATTCACGTGAAGGTACTGTGTTTGAAATAAAGTATGATTATACACCTCAATATTGGTGGCAAACTCCTGATAAGCATCAAGGATGGTATGGTATTGAGACTATTACTGATGTCGTGTTTGATGAATCGTTTGCAAATGCACGTCCCACATCAACAAGCAATTGGTTTGCGGAGTTAAGAGGATTAGTTAACATCTTTAATATGGAAAATCTCAATATGTCAAAGGTTACAGATATGAGTGGCATGTTTAGTGGTTGTTTTAATCTTGAATCATTTGATGTTGGTGGGTATGATAATTTTGACACATCTAATGTTACAGACATGAGTCATCTGTTTGCTAATTGTGTTAAACTATATCGTGTTCCTTTAGACTATTTTGGTACACAAAATGTTACAGATATGAGTTATATGTTTTATAATTGTAGCCAATTATCTTTAGAGTATAGTGGGTTTGGTGCATTTTATACACCTAAACTTACCAATATGAGTCGCATGTTTGCTGGTTGTTTTCGTTCAAGTAATTATGTAGATCTTGGTGATTTTGGATATTGGGATTATCGGAGCTTAGATTTAGATTTGAGTTTTTTCGACACTTCAAATGTGACAGACATGAGTGGGCTTTTTGAAGGGTGTGATGGTTTGTCAAGTATAGATTTGAGCAGCTTCACAACTGCCAATGTGACTAATATGAGTTACATGTTTTCAGGTTGCAGTGGCTTGTCAGAAATAGACTTGAGTAACTTTGAAACATCCAAAGTTACAGATATGAGTGGTATGTTCTCTGGTTGCAGTGGCTTGTCAGAAATAGACTTGAGTAACTTTGAAACATCCCAAGTTACAGATATGAGCGGTATGTTCTCTGGTTGCAGTGGTTTGCCGAGTATAGACTTGGGCAACTTTGAAACCTACAATGTTACAAATATGGGTAGTATGTTCTCTGATTGCAGTGGTTTGCCGAGTATAGGCTTGGGCAACTTTGAAACATCCCAAGTTACAGATATGAGCGGTATGTTCTCTGGTTGCAGTGGTTTGCTGAGTATAGACTTGGGCAACTTTGAAACCTCAAAAGTAACAAATATGGGTAGTATGTTCTCTGGTTGCAGCGGTTTGCCGAATATAGGCTTGAGAAACTTTGATACTTCCAATGTCACTGATATGAGTTACATGTTCTCTGGTTGCAGCAGTTTGACGAATCTTGATATTAGCTGTTTTGTTACATCAAAGGTTAGGAATATGCGATATATGTTTAATGGATGTAGCACTCTGACAAACCTTGATGTTTGTCATTTTGAAACATCAAAGGTAACCGATATGGGATATATGTTTAGTAAATGTAGTCGATTGTCAAGCTTGAATTTGAATAACTTTAATACTACTAATGTCACAAACCTTGAATACATGTTCTCTGGCTGTTCTGGGGTTTCAACGATTGACTTATCAAGCTTCAATACTTCTAATGTGAAGAATCTTGCAGGGCTATTCTCAAATTGCAGTAATCTTTCCAAGATAGATGTAAGCAATTTTGAAACTTCCAAAGTCACAAATATGATGTACGTGTTTAATGGTTGTAGTGAATTGGGAAGTCTTAATATAAGCATGTGGGATATGTCAAAAATCACTGCGGCTTTTTATACTACTAAAATGATGGCTAATTGTATAAAACTTAAAGACCTTTCATTACCCTACATCAATTCGAGTAAATGCAATTCAGATTTATGTTATGGTGTAGGAACAGAATCTTCACCGTGTGTGATTCATGTTCCTGATGATTTTGATTTCGGTGTAGATACTTCAGGGGATTATTTCATTTGGAAGAAAGGCTATTTCTGCTTGGCTAATGACCCATTGGTTGGCGATGTCAACGGTGACGGTCTTATAAATATCACCGATGTCGTTTGTCTTTCCAATCATGTTTTGGGAAACACCCCGTCATTATTTATCCTTGATGCTGCAGATGTCAATGCGGATGGTATAGTTAATGTTACGGATGTTGTGGATTTGGTTAATCAGATACTTGGGCAGGATTAATATGGTTTTATCACCCTTATTGGCAGTTAATCAAGAATAGTTCATAGATACCAACATCGACCATATATATTTAAACATAATAACGATTTCTATGAAAAGACTTGGATTATTGAAAGTGTCATTGCTGGCGATGGTATGGGCATTGTCGGGCAATGTCGTATTGGCAAATCCTATCACGGTGGATGATGCCAAGCAGAAAGCACAGGAGTTTTTCACCTCTACCAAGGCAAGGCGTGTCAAGGGAAAGCAGCCTCTGTCGCTCGCATTTACCATGAAATCCCCATCAACATCTGTCGCGAATGGCGATGAGGATGCGGCGTTGTATGCCTTTAACATTGGCGAAGGCAATGGCTTTGTCATCGTGTCGGGAGATGATGTGGCTGTGCCTATCCTTGGTTATTGCGACAAGGGTAGTTTTGATGCTGGCAACATCCCGACAAACATCAAGGCGTTGCTCGATGACTATGCGGCACAAATTGGTTGGGCACAGTCTAACCAAGCAGGGACAAGTGGTTTGCGAATGGCTCCCAAGAAAAGCCGCACCAACATCGATTACATGCTTGCCTCCACGTGGAACCAGAATGCCCCATTTAATGACCAATGTATCTTCAATGGGACACGATGCTTGACGGGTTGCATGGCAACAGTATTGGCGCAGATGACATATTTCTGGGCGACAAAGGGCAAGGATGGCAAGACTTTCCCTTGTGGATCGAAGGCTTTGGATGCCTACACCACCGCAAAGAATGGGTATTATGTTAGTGCCCTTGATGCCCTTGATTCTTTCGACTGGGCAGATATGACAGATGACACCCCCACCACTACGGCAAGCAAGGCTGCCGTTTCACAACTGTTCCGCTACTGTGGCCAGGCCATACAAGCTGATTATGATGCGGATGGCACGAGTGGAAGTCTTGGCAAGTGCGTCCATGCGCTCAAATACAACTTTGGCTACAATATTGGAATGTCTATGGTCAAGGAGGAAGATTATACCGCATCGGAATGGGATGAAATGGTATATGGTCAGTTGACGGATGGAAAACCTGTGATAATTAGTGGCAGTGGCAATGGTAGCCATGCTTTCATTTGCGATGGTTATGATGCCAATGATGACACTTACCATATCAACTGGGGCTGGGGTGGCTTTTGTGACGGATGGTATGCCATGACAGCCTTGAATCCTTCCTATTATGATTACAACCAGAATAAGTATGCTGTTATCAATATCCAGCCATTTGAGGAGAGTACCTATGCCGTGTTGTCAACGGATGAGAAAACCTTAACGTTCTATCACGACACGAAGAAGGACACCCGGAATGGCACTCTCTATGAGATGAATGAAGGAAATTATTATTCATCATGGTATACCATGAACACCATTACCGATGTCGTCTTTGACAGCTCATTTGCCGAAGCACGTCCCCAAACCACAGCATATTGGTTTTATAACCAGGCAAACTTGAAGAATGTTGTTGGCATAGAGAATCTTAACACCTCTGAAGTGACATCAATGTATTGCATGTTTTATGGATGTAGTGCATTGGAAAGCCTTGACGTGAGCCATTTCAACACGTCTCAGGTGACAACCATGAGGTCGATGTTCTCGGGATGCAGTGGCTTGACAAGCCTTGACGTGAGTCATTTCAACACAACGAATGTGACAGAAATGAATACGATGTTTTATGGGTGTAGTGGGCTAACGAGTCTTGACTTGAGGTCTTTCGACATGTCTCATGTGTCTTCGGCATCAAATATGCTGACAAGTTGTGCCAGTTTGAAAAGCCTGTATATCCCTTTGGGCGTTCCTGATATAGGGACATACGGTTGCAATGGCATCGGAACTTCCACGTCTCCCTGTATGGTCTATGCCCCTGAAGGCTATGATTTTGGCGTGGAAACATCTGGACTATATTTCAGGTGGTATTACGGTTATTTCTATTTGGTAGGAACAAAGACACCATACGCCATTCTCAAAGATGGAACATTGTCTTTCTATTATGATGACCAACTCTGGTTACACGGCACAATCCCGATGACCTTGAACACGACCAATTCCCCTGCTTGGTATTCTTCCAACACGGAAGTTAATACCGCAGAGTTTGCCCCATCCTTTGCGGAGGTGAGTCCGACAAGTACCTATCGATGGTTTTATGGGATGACCAACCTTACGGAAATCAAGGGATTGGAATACTTGAACACGTCTAACGTCACGACCATGGAAGCTATGTTCTATAATTGTAGTCAGCTTACGAGTCTTGATTTGGATAAGTTCAACACTTCCAATGTGACCACGATGAATAACATGTTCAATGGTTGCAGCAGCTTGGAAAGCCTTGATGTGAGTAAGTTCAACACTTCTAACGTGACTACGATGAATAGCATGTTCTCTGGTTGTAGTGGATTGGCAATCCTTGACATTAGCTCTTTCGATATGTCTAACGTAACGAGTGCCAATTATCTGCTCGGTAATTGTAACGGCTTGAGGGATTTGTATATCCCTGCTACCATGACGGGAGTCTATACTTCCGCATGTAATGTCGTTGGCACGGCAGCGTCCCCATGCATCCTCCATGCTCCCGAGGGCTTTGACTTTGGGGAAGTAGATACGTCGGCTTTGTATTTCAGGTGGAATAGTGGTTATTTCTTCCTCAATGGAACAACGTTGGCATACACTACATTGGTCGATGGCGCATTGACATTCTATTATGATGAAAAGCCTTGGGAGCGTCCAGAGATGAAGTATCGCATCAATGTTTCTGGTTCACCGAGTTGGTATAGCGTTAGGGAGTCTGTAACAACAGTGGTATTTGATGAGTCCTTTGCGGCGACAAGTCCTGTTTCCACCAGTCAATGGTTTGTAGGTATGGTCAATTTGACAAACATTGAGGGCATGGAAAGCCTGAACACATCGGCAACGGAAAACATGGAAAAGATGTTCTATGGATGTACAGGCTTGACAAGTCTTGACTTGAGTGGCTTTGATATGAGCAGTGTGACGAATGCCGCATCCATGTTGTATAATTGTAAGGGGTTGAAAGAACTACATATTTCAGGGGGCATGACAGGGGTAGCAGCATATACAAGCGTGTGCGGAGGAATAGGTGCAACCACTGCGCCATGTCTGATTTATGCCCCAGAAGGTTTTGATTTTGGTGTAGATACTTCCAATTTGTCCTTTAAATGGAATTCGGGTACATTCTATTTGCCAGGTACCGAGGTAGCATACGCAACGCTTACTGATGACAAGTTGACATTCTATTACGATGACCAGCCTTGGAATCGGGATGTCACGCCTATGGCCATGAACGCTACAAGCAACCCGGCATGGAGTGCGTCGAATGCCTCAATTACCGAGGTAGCCTTTGATGCTTCTTTCGCCAATGCCCGTCCAACGTCCACTTATCGTTGGTTCTCTGGTATGGCAAATCTAACTGGCATAAATGGCTTGGCTTACCTAAATACGACGAATGTCACCAATATGACACAGATGTTCTATAATTGTGGTGCGTTGACAAGCCTTGACTTGAGCCATCTTGACATGACCAATGCGGCAAGTTTCTCAAATGTGATCTATGGTTGCAATGCGTTGACACAGCTCTATATCCATGAGAGCATGAATGTCTTGCCAGCAAGCGCTTGTTCGGGCATTGGCACAGCCGCCGCTCCTTGTGAGTTGTTCGCCCCCGAAGGCTTCGATTTTGGCGTTGACACGTCGGGTGATTTCTTTAGATGGAAACAAGGTTATTTCCGCTTGGGTAAAGTTGAAGTGTTGTTGGGCGATGTCAATGGCGACGGTCTTGTCAATATCACCGATGTTGTCTTCCTCACCAACTATGTGTTGGAGAAGAATCCAGCCCCATTCATTTATGCCGCTGCCGATGTGAATGGCGATGGTACAATCAATATTTCAGATGTGGTGACATTGGTTGAGATAGTGCTCAATCAAGATTGATATTGGTTATACCTATAGGTAGATATATGAAGAATGAAGAATCGTGTGTTTACGGTTCTTCATTCTACGTTTATGAAAAAGAGTTTTTTCAATAATCATGTGGCTCATGCCTGCGGTAATAATACACGATACCGAGCTTTCTGCATTCGGGGTAACGTACTTCGGGCGGCTCGTTCTCGTAGTGTTTCTCCACCTGGTTCCATACCTCGAGGATGATTTCGTCCACCTCTGGGCGGATGTTGTTCAGCTCGTCTTGCACCCGTTGGGTGCGGGCTTGTAGTTTTTTCTGTTGCTCAAGCGTGTCCTTGAAAACCTCGATGTGAGTCGTTACTGTACCGATGGCGGGATTGTAGATGGGTCTTCCGCCTTGTTTGATACGTTCCTTCTCGCCCTGGACGATTTTGTCGCTCCAATCCAAGAGGCGGTCTATCGACTTGATGTTGGGCACAGCCGTCGTGTCTTCAGGCAATTGGTAGAGGGTGAGAGCCTTTGTGGGGATTTCTCCACGCTCAACCGCCATGAGCAGCACTTGTATGAAATGGCTCACGAAGAGGGCAGCGTTGCGCTGTGCTTTCTCTATTTTGGGCGTCACTCGCATCTGTGCTTGGTTGCTGAGCTTGAGTTGCTCGTTAGCGGTAAACAGCCTCTCGTATGCTGGTTGGGCGCGATTGACGAGCTGGTAGTCGAGAAACCTGTTCCTGATGGAATACAGTACGTCGCTTTCCAACAGCGTTTTGAGAGCCTTGAGCCGTGCTGCGTCGGTCTTGGGTAGTCTTCTGTATGGCATTAGAACCTCCTTTTCATCATTTCCGCCGCATATTTACGCAGTTCCGTTTTCCGTTCTTCCGGCACGTTGACGGCATCAAGGTATTTGCGGCTTTGTTCAAAATAATACTCTATCTTTTGCTGGGCGAGACGGTCAATGCCTATCTCGTCGTACAATCGTGTCACGGCATCGATCTTTTCCTTGGCATCGAAGTCTGTTGCCGACAGCCAATAGCCCAGTTCCTCGCGTTGTTTGTCGTTTGCGCGATTGATGGCATTGATAAGCATATAGGTCTTTTTGTTCGACGTGATGTCGCCACCAATCGCCTTGCCAAACACTTCCGTGTCGCCATAGACATCGAGGTAGTCGTCTTGCAACTGGAAGGCAAGCCCGATTTGCTCCCCAAATCTATATAGGTTGTTGGCATCTTCATCGGTTGCGCCAGCGAGGATGGCACCGATTTTCATGGCACAGGCAAGCAATACGCTGGTCTTCAGGCGAATCATCTCGATGTATTCCTCCTCTGTCACGTCCATGCGTGTCTCGAAGTCCATGTCATATTGCTGTCCCTCGCCAATCTCAAGGGCCGTCTCCGTGAATAGCTCCAGTGCTTGGAAGTTGTGGGTTTCAAGCATCTGTTGGTAGGCTGTCACGAGCATCGAGTCGCCTGAGAGGATGGCGGTATTGGCATCCCATTTGGCATGGACGGTCTGGTGTCCGCGCCTAATGGGAGCGTTATCCATCAAATCATCATGCAAGAGCGTATAGTTATGGTAGGTCTCGATGGCGCAGGCCGCCCCGAGGATGCGCTCGGGGTCATCCTTGTAGAGGTTGTAACTGAGCATCATTAGGATGGGACGGATGCGCTTTCCTCCCAATGACAGCACATATTTGATGGGTGCATAGAGCGACTCGGGCTTGCGGTCGTATGGCAAGTGGTCGATGTAGGCATTCACTTGATGTAGGATTTCGTCTGCTGTGTACATGGTTTATGAATGGATTTATAGTTTGAATACGATGGGGACGGCAATCATCGTGCGGCAGGGCTTGTCGTCTTGTATGCCCGGCTTCCATGCGGGCATCATCCGTATCACGCGCATCGCCTCGCGGTCGAGCGACGGCGTGACCGACTTCACCACCTTGGCATCGGCGATGGTGCCGTCTTTGTTGACGATAAACTGCACGATGACTTTCCCTTGCAACCGCTGGTCACGGGCAATGTCGGGGTATTTGAGGTTCTTGGTGAGCCATTTCATATAGGCTGTCATGCCGCCGGGGAACTCTGGCATTTGTTCCACGATGCGGAAATGGACCACAGAGTCGTTGGTCGTTTCCGTCGTTGGGGTAGGGGGGATGGACTCAATGTCCTCCGTTTGTTCGATGGGTTCGGTGCTTGCAATGGTATTGATGTCTGTCTTTGCCTCTGCTACCTCCGTATTATCTTGGCCTGTTTCCGTGGCGATGATTTGTGTAGTCACGGGTGAGGCTTGCTTTATCATTTCCTTCTCCTCGCCATCTTGTGACGGTAAGAGTTCGAGGTCTTGTGCCATCTCGTCGAAGAACACCTCATCAAGCGCATAGTCGTCCGTCTCGAAAGACCATTCCAAGGCGACAACGAGCAGTGTTATGCCGAAGACGACCCCCAACAAGAAAAACAATCCTCGCTTGTTTTCCAAGTTCGCCTTGTCTGATTTCTTCTTTTCCATCGATGGTCTTAATATACTAAAAGTGATGCCTTTCCGTTATATGAATAACGTTACATCGTAAAAGATAGTGCAAAAATAATGCAGATATTTTAAAAAATGGTGTATCTTTGCCGATAAATTGATGAATTTGAATGAAAAAAGTCCTTTTTTCCATATTGCTGTTGGTCTTTGTGTCATCGTTGGACGCACAAGAGAGCCAGACATCCTATAACTTCCTGCGCCTTCCCATCAGTGCCCATGCCGCCGCGTTGGGTGGTGACAACGTGACATTGATAGAAGACGACGCTTCCCTGATCTTCCATAATCCCGCCTTGCTCTATACGGTGGAGGACAAGACTGTCCTCCTCAATTACATGAATTACATGTCGGGGGCTAACACAGCCAGCGCGGCGTTTACCAAGATTATCAAGGAGAAAGCCTCAGTTGCCGCCAGTGCGCAGTATATCAATTATGGCAAGATGAAAGAGATGACCGCCGACAACGTGCAGGTGGGCGACTTCTCCGCCAAGGACATTGCCCTCTGTGGCTATTTCTCCTATCTGTTGACGAATAAGTTGACGGGCGGCATCACCGCCAAGTTCATCACTTCCTACATCGGGGAGTATAATTCCATCGCCATGGGTGTAGACCTGGGACTCAATTACTATGACCCGGAGAAGGACTTTTCCGTCGGTTTGGTGGTGAAAAACCTTGGCGGACAGCTCAAGGCATACAATGATGACTATGAGCCGATGCCCATCGACCTACAGGCGGGAGTGTCTAAGCGGCTCACGCATACGCCTTTCCGCTTCTCTCTCACGTTGGTAGACCTCAACCATTGGGATTACAAATTCATCAAGCACGTCACCTTAGGTGCCGACATCATCCTCTCCCCGCAGATATGGGTGGGGGCGGGATATAACTTCCGGAGGGGAAACGAGATTACCGTCCTGTCGGCTGATGGCAATGAAAGCTCCCATGGCGCGGGCTTCACCCTTGGCGGCGGCATCAACCTCGACCGCTTCAAACTCAATTTAGCATACGGAAAATACCACGTTTCCAGTTCTTCCATACTGGTCAACGTGGCATTTAACTTATAGTTTTCATTCTTTTTCATTCTTCAATGATAACAATAATGTGACAGAATTATGGACAAATAGAGCGGTTTTTATTCAGATTTTGAATAAACGTTATTCATGCTAAATATGTCAACAATGAGCTATTTCCAGCGGAAAAGCAAATAAAAATGCCATTTTCCGCTGAATATAGCTTAATTTTTCCTATATTTGCAGCGGAAATTTATCCAATAATACATCTATGATTATCGGACGTGAAAAAGAACGACGTGAACTATTAGGGCTGCTTGATAAAGAAGAGTCACAATTTTGTGCCGTCTATGGCAGACGGCGTGTGGGCAAGACGTATCTCATCCGAGAGACCTTCAACTACCATTTCTGCTTTCAGCACACGGGAGTTGCCAAAGGAACGCTCCGCCAACAACTGACGGCGTTCCGCAACTCTCTATTGGCGGTTGGCATGAAGTGTGCCATACCAAAGACTTGGATTGAAGCCTTCGAATTGTTAAAGCAACTTATCAATAATGCTCCAGGGGGCAAAAAAGTTATTTTCATTGATGAGCTCCCTTGGATGGACACACCAAAGGGAAACCTAATTGGTGCATTGGAAAATTTTTGGAACGGATGGGCAACGGCACGACGTGAGAAAGACATCGTACTTATCGTTTGCGGAAGTGCCACTTCATGGATTAGCAAGAAACTCATGAAGGACAAGGGAGGGCTTCGCGGAAGACTGACGAACCGCATCAAACTCGTTCCATTCACGCTCCGTGAGTGTGAACTCTTTGCCAAGGGTGCCAATCTCGCTCTTGGCAGGAAGGACATATTGGAACTCTATATGATTTTTGGTGGCATACCCTACTACTGGAGTTTCCTGAAGAAAGGATTGAGCGTGGCACAGAATGTTGACCAATTGTTCTTCAATGAGACGGCACAGTTGCACGATGAGTTTGAGGCTCTATATGCGATTCTGTTTAGAAATCCGGGAAATTACCTGAAAGTCATCGAATGCTTGAGCAACGGCAAAAAGTCTGGCATGACAAGGGAAGATATACTTATGGCGAGCAAACTCACAGACGGAGGAACTTTCTCCACCATTCTGGAAGAACTGGAAGAGTGCGGTTTCATCCGTCGCTTTGCCTCTGCCGATACCGCAGAAACAAACGCACTGTATCAGTTGATAGACAACTACACATTATTTTATTACCACTGCATCAAGAAAAATGCCTTCACCGATGAGCATTATTGGTCAAACACTTTCATGTCATCATCTCATCATGTGTGGAAGGGTCATGCTTTTGAGCGAGTTTGCCTACAACATGTCGCCCAAATGAAAGCCGCACTGGGCATCGCGGGTGTACAGACAAACGTGTGTTCATGGTTTGCCCGAGGTTCTGATGAACGGCGCGGGGCGCAAATTGACTTAGTGATACAACGGGCAGACGGCTTTACCGACATCTGTGAGATGAAGCATTCCACAACCATCTTCACCATCGACAAGGATTACGCAAAGGACTTGCAAAACAAAATTGAGGCGTACCAAGAATTGTCAAAGGACAAACGTACCCTTCACCTTGTCATGATAACAACAAACGGCATTGTCCATAACAACTACTACAACATGGTGCAAAAGGAGATAACCATGGACGACTTGTTTGGATAAGCAAATAACAATTTTAGAATCATTCGATTCAATTGAAGCGATGAACGAACACGAATCTATCAAATATTGCGAATAATTCGTTTTATTCGAGACATTCGTGTTCGTTCATCCTCGTTCATCCATACCCATTATAGGGGCAAATCGGCATATCTACCCGTATTTGGCGTGTGTATCATTGCGAGCGGAAAAGCCGTTCCGCAGATAGTAAACCTCTATCTTCCCTCTTTAGAACTTGTAGTCAACACCTACGCCCACCACATAGTTGGTGCGGGAGTAGACTTCCTTGCCACTATAGGGCAAGCCAAGGTATTGGTCTTGTGCCTTGGTGTAGTCGCTATAGATGGTCATGAAGTACCCCATGTTCAGACGAATCTTCTCCGTGATGTTCCAAGCACCACCGAGTCCCACGGAATAGCTATCACATGCGAAGGACGTGTTCTGCTGGTAGCCGTCGCTCAAGCCATAGTCGGTGCGCTGCCCGCCGCAACTTACGGTGAACTTATCGTTGATGTCATACTCCACGCCCAATAGGAATTCGTTGGTTCCGCCAGTCAATTCGTCTTGGCGGTTGCCCGCCATCTTCGCGTGTTTGTCATCAAAGAAGTGGTATTCAGCCGTCGCGCGAAGCTGGGGAGTGAACTCATAACCCACGGCCACAGACAAAAGCGAGGGCATGTCATAACGTGTCTTCTCGTCGGGGAGGTAGCCCGTGATCTTCGATGCCATGCTCCCTAACGCCGTCTGCGACAAAGCTGCCACGGTCTTTTCCGTACCTAATTGCTCTGCCAATGCCTTTACGTCGGTGTCTTGTCCCATCGTTCCCACGATGAGTTCTTTCGTGTCATTCGGCACATTGAGTTTTGTACGGAACTCGTAACGGGCGGCAATGGTGACAGGACCCTTGTGGAAGTCGGCGGCAATGATGGGATTGAAGCCCCATCCACGCTGGTTGCAGTCGAGTTGGAGATTCACGAGGCTGCCCATTTGGGGATGGGTGGCGACCACATGTCCGCGATAGTAGCCGTCGTAATAGTTGGCGCGGAGTCCCACGGCTGCCGACAGGAAGTCGGCAATCTTATAGGTGAAGTTCACCTGCCCGCCGTAGATATACTGCTTGCCCTTCATCTCGGAGTCCAACGTGTACTGCCCCGGCATGAGTCCTTTCTGTGCCATCATGGCGGTGATGGGGATGTTGAACATTGGCACACCATCGTCATATTTCACGAAACCGCCGCTTCCCACGATGCCAATCATCGTGGAGACGGCCCATCGGTCTTGCTTATAAGAGGCAAACAGGGCGGGAACGATGGGTGCGGAAGCCTTTCCTTCGTATTTCTTGGAAAAGTCCGATCCGAGGAACCCAGGGATTGTCGTCTCGATGTCGCGGTTTTGCCATGGCTTTTGGAAATTGAGTGACATCTGGAACCCGTCGTATCCCCATGCCAGACCGGCAGGGTTGGAGTAGGCGGCATCGATGTCGAAGGTTGCGCCCCGTGCCATCATGCGGTCGAATGCGATGTGGTAATTGGTGTTGGTCATCAGACCGCCCGCAAGCATCATGTTGCAGGAAAGGAGTGCCAATATGGCAAAAAAAGTTTTCTTCATTGTCTTGTCAAATAAAATCGGTTGCAAAATTATCCATTTCCCCCCATTTTTTTATTGGCTTTTCCACCGAAATACTTGCCCGATTGTAAGAATTGTTAGAAATTATGACTATCTTTGCCCAAACAATCGTATATCATTATGCTCATAGACACCATCGCCCTCGAACTGTATAGCCATACCGAGCAGTGGAAAGAACAGGGCCACCTCTTCCTCCATGATGACTTCTTCATGCTCCGCGAGTTTGGTTTCGCCAGCAGGGAGTTCCTTGTGCCCTCCCAACCTTACCTCCTGCGTGACGGTAGGGTGGTGTTGGTGCGGCAGGGTGTGGCGAGATACACCTTCAATTTGGTGGAGTATGAGTTCGTGGCGGGCGACTTGGTGGTGTTTTTCGGCGACACGCTCATTGAGAAACGGTCGCTCTCGCCCGACTTCCAGTTGGATGCCTTCTCATTCCATCCATCGTCAAGAAATGAAGAATTAATCATCCTTCATTCTTCATTAATGAAAGATTCTACGCGCACAATCATCGACCAACACCTCTCGTTGATATGGTCGCTTGCCCAGCAGCAACCCTTTCCCGATGAGAACGTGCGTATGCAAGTGGAGTCGCTGCTGCATTTCGTGAGCCTCCAACAGGCGGAAAGCACTGCCACCAAGCCCGCCAGCCACCAGGAGGAGACCCTCCGCCGCTTTATCTCCTTGGTATCGCGCCACGCCTCGCGCGAGCGTACCATCCCCTTCTATGCCGACCGTCTGTGCATCGCCCCGCATTATTTGAGTACCCTCATCAAGCAATTGAGCGGCAAGACGGTCATGCAATGGGTCAACCAGACCGTCGTCAAGGAGATCAAGGTATGGCTTGCCTATAGCGATGAGACAGCTTCGCAGATTGCCGACCGCCTCAATTTCCCCCATCCCTCATCCCTCACCAAGTTCTTCAAGCGCGAGACGGGCCTCACTCCCACGGAATATCGGCAGGAAATTGGTGCCATCAAGGACGCATGAAAATGTCAATTTTTTATCACAAATAGGGTCTCCATGGTTGCGTTATTTGCCATCAACTGAATCTTTGGGCGTAAATAAGCGAATGGTGACGCATTTCATAACGTGCTGAATGTCAAGGGTTTGTTTGTAAGAAGGTGTTGTTTGATGTCCACCGATGCGGCATTTTAACATATTTTGGGCGGCATCCGCGCCCGACAAATGCCGCATCTGTGGAGGATAAATGTGGCATCCGCCGCCGACGGATGCCACAGAAAAAATGTTAAATGGATATTTTCGTCTCCAACGAGGCGTATGGAAAGCGGCGTTTAACACCGTTTAACTACTACTTTGCACATAATCCCGATGGCGTTTTTGTCAATATTTTTCATTGCATATCCATTCGGATGTTAATGGATGATGGTTTTCTTGCCCCCCACGATGTATATGCCTGGGCGGGTCGCCTGTGTCACGCGTTGCCCTTGTAGGTTGTATATGGGTTGTTCCTTTTGGCTGTCGCCATCCTCTTTCGCCTTGATGTCGGTTGGCGACTTGAGGGTGATGGCGATGTTCTTCACGTTGCCCGTGTATTGCCCATTGCTGCTTAGCCAGGTCATGTCGAGGCGTTTGATGCCCTCGCCCATGTCGGACGTGTCGAATGAATAACTCTTATACGACTGCCAATTGCCCGTGTTGCTGATGTTGATGGTCTTGTTGGTCTCCACCTTCCCGCTCGTCGCGTCCGTGATAGTGAATTGGAGCTTGAAGTCGCTACGGGTGGTGGCGGCATCGAAGTTGAATGAGTAGATGCCCGATTCCGTGCAATTCAAGAGGAACGATGCCATGTCGCCGTGGCTGAAACTGTCGAAGGAGTTGTTCAATACCTTGGCGGCATTCTTGCCGTTTGCGTTCAACTTAATCTCTGCCTTGTCCAAATTGAGCGCGTCGGTGGGGATGGCCAATGCCCCCGTGATGTCCTCTTCCGTGGCATATTCGATGAATCCCAAAGGTTCACCACCCTCATTTTGGGCGGCGGTGATGTCTGCCACGATTGAGTTGAGGTATAGTTCCAGGTTGGTATACCCCTCCTCGTTGCGTATGATGCCGTCGGTCTTGTCGTGTGAATCCAACCCGTGGGCATCCTCCCAGCCGTCGGGCATACCATCGCCGTCGGTGTCTTGCGGGGCGGTGGTGCTGTTAAGCATGGGCCAGGGTGTCCAGTCGTCGTCCGCACCTATCGGTTTCAGGTCAAACGGAGTGTCGATGATGCCCGGCCAGTCGCCGCTGCCCTTGCCTGTGTATGTCGCCGTGCGGTTTCGTGTGTCGCTGACTACCAGTTCGTCAACGTTGTCCCGGTGGAGCGATGCGCCGGCGTAAGCCAGCACTTTCTCGTATGCTTGCTCCGGCGTATGGGTGGTTACGTAGATGAAAGGCAGCGGCTCGTCTATCCGCATGGTGTCCTTGGTGGTGGCTGTATACCCCCAGTTGGTCGAGGTGATTTGCGGGTAGATGCCCATCTCCCAGTTTTTGTTCACCAAGTCGGGATAGTCCGGGTTTGCGTTTCCGTTGACATAGTATTTGCCCCAGATGTGATAGCTTCCGTCTCCCTCCTTGGTCGATACGCCCAGACCGCAGATGCGATAGGCGAGAGGCTGGCGGGAACCCGTTGCCCGCCCGTCGGTTGCCGGTCCGGGCTTGTAGTAATTGTTCACCATGTTGACCTTCATTCCCTCGCCGCCATAGCATCCGTTGCCCGCCCAGTTGTAGATGACATTGTTGCGATAGTCGGTGGTGTCTTGCTGCACAAAGGTGGGGCGGTTGCCGAAACGTGGCGTTCGTGAGTCGTGGTGGGCGAGCAAGTTGTGGTGGTACGTGGCACCCTTGCCTCCCCAGTTGCCGCCATAGCCGTGTGCGGATTTCACGTGGGTGGAGTTCCTGAGGCTTTGCGAGATGATGCTCCATTGCACTGTCATGTGTTCGTTGCCATATACAGAGAGGCATTCATCCACGCTCCACGACACCGAACAATGGTCTACGATGACGTTCTTGCCGTCCATGCCCCCCAGTCCGTCGGGCTCGCCGCCCGATGTGTCGCTGGGCCTGAAGCGCATATAGCGGATGATGACATTGGTGGCGGCGATGGTAAAGTCCCAGTCTGCCACGCAGATGCCGTCGCCGGGGGCGGTCTGTCCCGCGATGGTCACGTTGCCATTGCGCAGTTTGAGTTGTGATTTCAAGTGGATGGTGCCGCTCACGTCAAACACGATGGTACGTGTCCCGCTCTTCTCACATGCCCAGCGGAAGGAGCCGGTGCCCGAGTCGTTCAGGTTGGTGACATGGTACACCTCGCCCCCTCGTCCGCCTGTCACGTATCGTCCGTACCCCTCTGCGCCGGGGAAGGCGGGTGTTTTCTCTTTCAAGGTGATGGGTTCCTCGTCCTCTGTGACATCGACATCCGTTCCCTCTCCCAAGCCTCCGTTCAAGTTGGCGGTGCGAATGGTGTAACGACCAGTCTCATTGACTGTGAATGTACGGTCTGTCAGGTTGGCGATATATGCCCCTTCGTGGAACACCACGTAGCATCGGGCGTCTTCCACGTCATCCCATGTCAATGTCATGCCGTTCACTCTCACGTTGGGGGCTGCGGTGGTAACGGTCTCTTCTGTTGGCAACCAACTATCGCTACCGCCAAGCACATTTTCCACCGTGTACGTTTCTGCCTCCTCGTCAGAGAGAATCGGGGAGTAGTGGTTGGTGCTGGTGGGTGAGTTTTGTCGTACAGACAGGTCGAGCAGGTTGCCATCCTTGTCCACCGACTTGTATTCATAGAAATGGGTGGGCAGTGTGCTCATGCCCCGCCAGCCGGCATCCGATGGCCTGACATTCATCTGTGTGTGGAGGAAATAGGCGCGAGGCTCGTTCTGCCAAGGTCGCCCAAGGTCATAGTTCTTGTCGGCATTGAAACTGCCATAGCCATTCACGGTACAATGTTGGAAGACGTATCCCCATTTCAGCATACTGCTTGTGGCGGGTGCCGTGATAGGGCCGGGGTTGGTCATCACCAGTTCGCAGTGGTCGTAGAAATGGTTGCCGCCACCGCAGATGTAATCTACCGCCCCGTAAATCTTGCAATTCAGGTAATAGCCACTCTCGCCTGTCACTTGTGTATCTTGTTGGCTTTGCATGGCGATGTTCTTCATCACGGCTTTCTTCCCGCCCGAGATGGCGACACCCACGCCTGAGCGGGCCTTGCCAAAGTCCTTATCGTTTCGAACGGTGAAGTCTTGTAGGTAATTGCCTCCCGTATTGTTGATGTTCAGGATGGGGTTCGTGATGCCATCACGGTTGCCGTGAAAGACAACCCCATCGCGGCTCTCGCCGATGATGCTGACATTATATGCTTTCAGCGACTGCTCCTCGCTTCCAAAGTCATAGTCGCCATTGCGCACGAAGATGGTTTTGCGCGTCGCCGTGCTGTTGCCATTGGATGCGTTGACGGCACCCAATGCCCTCTTCCATTCTGCCACGTTGCCCACCACATAGTCGTAAGTGGCTTTCCTCACTTCTGCCTTGTTGCCCACGTTGATGTCGAGGCTGATGGCCTCGGTGTTGCCATTGCCGTAACGGTCTTTGGCGTTGTTGGCTGGCACGATGAATGTGTGATGGCTGTTGTATGGCAAGTTCCACACGGCAAACTCCAAGATGGTGGAGCCGCCAGGGGCTTTCAGCGTGTTAGCGATGCCTGTGTCGGAGACGACTTGTGCCTCGGTGTCGGTCATTTCGCGGTCGAATGTCAGTTGCACGACGCAATGGTTTTTGTTCGTGGTGGGGGTGACATTTGTTCCTTTCAGCACGGGGGCAGAGGATATTGCCACTTGTTCGACGGTCAGTTCAAACCATGCCACGGGCTGTCCGCCGCCGTTCAGCGTGAAGGTGATGGGCTGTCCTGCCTCATGGTTGTCGATGTTGATGATGAGGTCATACATCGTCGCATCGGGTTCTTGGTAGTCATGCTTGGTGGGAATCCATGCCTTTGCGCCTTGCGATGCCACGTCTGTCAGTTCGCCACCATTGTAATTGGCGTTGAAGTCTTTCAAGATGAGTTGCTTCACCACCACATTGGCGGGTACGGATAGTGTGTAACTGCCAGTGTCCATCTTGAAACTGCTGTTTTCCCAGCCGTCCCCGATGCGTGAGATGGCATAGAGGCCGTCGCTCCATCCATTATTGTTCTTCCCCGCGCCGGTGTATTTCAGCGTCACCGTTTGGTCGTTTTCACCTTTATTATATAGGTGTAAACCACATACAGTGAGCTGGTAGGTTCGGGTGTCATCGCCCATTTTCCCGTCGATGGTGTATGTGGCTTCCATTCCATCAACCGCTGTACATTGGCCGTTGACCGTCGTCCCGTCGATGAATCTTGCCACCACCTTGGGCAACTGGGTATAGATGTTGCCGTTGAATGTGGCCTTGTAGGGTGGTTGGTTGATGGCTTCCGTCAAGTCAACCGCCGTGCCGTCAATCGACAAGTCGGTCATGGTGATGTCGCCAATGTGGAAAAGGCGGAGGGTGTATTCACGCTTGGGTGCGGCAGCTCCTGCGTCCTCGTCGGCGGTGAGTGCCATCTTGATGATGGCTGCCTCGCCCCTTGCGGGGGTGGGGATGGAGAATGTGCCATCGCCAAGGTCTGTGATGTCGATGTCCGGGCTGGTGCAAGAAACTGTTCCGAAAGCTTTATCCACCTTGAATGTCGTGGTTGGCGCATTGTATGAGGCGGGTAGGTTGCACTGCCAATCGGTGTCATTGCCGCTTGTGACGGTCTGCCCCGAAATGCTGATCCCGTTGATGATTGCCAGGTGCTTGGCATAATAACGCAGTTCCACCTCGCGGTAGTTGCAGATATATCCCGAACCATCATGGAAACGGAATGTCAGGATGTGCAGGCCTTTGGCTATCTCCCCCGGAAGGGCGATGGCCACTGGGGTATAGCTGCCGGGGGCATCCGCTGCCACGGTATATGTGGTTTGTGCCTCTACAGCCTGTGTCTCCGCATCTGAAACGGTAATGTCCACGGTGCCGCCCGTGCCATATCGTGCCACCTCCATGGCGAGCATATAGACACCCTCTTGCGTGTTCTTGAAGGTATAGGATGCCATGCCGCCATCGCGAATGTAGCCCACGTTGGCACCCTCATTAACCACCCCGCCGCCATAACTGCCGTTTGCCAGTGCCAACTTGCCGGGGATGGCATCTATGTTGTCGAGGGTGTAGAATGCCAAGTCGCCCCAGTTGCCCGCATAGTTTCCCGTTGTCTGCGTCACGGTGAACTTCAAAGTGTATGTTCCACGTTGCAGTTGTTCGAGGATGAATTGGTGTTGGACGGTGGGCGACCAACTATTGGTGTTCTCTATCTTCACGTTTCGGTCCAATGCCACGTTGCCAAGGGCATCAGTCAATGTCACCTTCATTTGGGCTTCCATCTTCGACCCCGTCTTGAATGTGAGCAGGTAGTCTTGTTGTTGGGTGTTGTTGACATTGAAACTCAATGTGGTGTTCTTTCCCGTGCTGCCCACGTTGGCACCGTTGTTCTCCACGGTGAAATGGCTGCCTGTGGCATCGTTCCAGGAAATGTAATTCCCTGCCTTGGTGGGGATGTCTACTGTCACCGCGCAAATCGTCTGTGTGATGGCGAGCATCAGCACCATCAGAGATGCCCAGCGGAATGAATGGATGGTCTTCACGTTCATGTTGTTGTTTGTTTAAATGATTTCTGTGCAAAGATACGATATATTGATTGAGAGGAGGTGGAATAATTATCCCAATTGGTTGGTTCGTCAAAAAATACACCTTTCGTAATGATTATTTCACCTTTTATTCGTCAAAAGTCTGATAATCTTTGTATTTTTGCATGGGTTTCATCCGTTTTTATCTATCAGTTCAATCCTATAACGGTCAGCCATAATGAGAAAATATTTGTTGGCTTTACTGGTTTTGTTGACTACACAGCATGTCTTCTCACAGCCGTATTGCAATGTGCGGCTCTTTACCTTGCGTGATGGACTTGCGTCGAATGTCATTTCAAGCATCGAACAAAGTGATGACCAACTGATGTGGTTTTCGTCATGGAATGGATTGAGTTGTTATGATGGCTATACGTTCACCACCTTCAGTGACAGGATGGGGCATGAGCGGACATTGACCACCAACCGCATCTTGAAGATTTCCAAGTCTGCATTGGGCAATGTCTGGTGTCTGACGTATGACCGTCAGGTGTTTCTCTTTGACCGTGTGTCATGTCGATTCGTCAATGTCTCTGAGCAAGTGAATCGTCTTTATGGTGCCTTGTTTAGTTGCCAACGCATCGTTGCCTTGCCCAATGGGCATACGTGGCTATTGAGTCGCGACAAGGAAACCCCTTGTTTTTTTGTGGATGAGCGTCAAGGTATTCATGATGGGGCGGTGCAAATGTACAGGCAGAAGGAGGGACAACTCAAAGGATTGGAGGTCTATGGTGTTGAATTGGATGAGGATGGCCGTGAATGGATTCTCACCAATGGTGGTGTGACGCTTGTCGGGGGACATGTCAACTCGAAGGTTGCCTATCTCTATGTCAAGCAGGTGGCGGGTCAGGTGTTCTTTGCCTCGCATGACGGACAGATTGGTTATTATGACTCTGTGAGGAAAGATATTCTCCCTTTGCATGGAATATTATCTGGTAGCCAACGTATTGTAGGATTAAGTAAGGTGGGGGAGAGCCGATTGGCTGTACTGACGGATAAGGCTTTGCACGTTTACGATGTCAGTAGCCATTCACAGGTACAGACCCCTCTTCCCACCAAGATGTCGCCCTTGGGACTTTACGTAGACAAGAAACATCGTGTATGGGTGTTCACCGACCAAGGAGAGGTACTCCTCATGACACCTGAAGATAAGAATGTGGAGCGTCTTATGGCGGATGGGCGGTTGTTTCCCTTCTCTCAGAGTACCCAGAATTTTGTACATGAAGACGCATACGGAACGGTGTGGGTCGGTCTGGAAAATGGGTTCTTTGGTCATTTTGACGAGCAGGAACACCGGATGGTTCCCCATTCGATACGTACCCATGCCGGTATGCCTTCCATCGACCGCTGTTTTTCTGATAGCTTTGGCAACTTGTGGTTTTCGGGTGAGCATGACATGGCGGTGGTCAACTTTGGGCGTGTCATGTTTAACCATATCCCAATGAATGGGATGCAACAGGTGCGAAGCCTTTGTTTCGATAGCGAAGACCGTTTATGGGTAGGCGACATCACAGGGCATATTGCCGTGATGAAGGAAGGTAGGTTATTGGGTTATCTTCATCCTGACGGGAAAATCCATCAAAGTTTGACCCTGTTCTCACACCATGTCTATTGCCTTTTTGAAGATAGCCAACGGAGAATGTGGATAGGCACCAAGGGGGATGGCTTGTATTGCTTGTTGCCCAATGGTCGCATCAGCCACTATCGGCATGATGCAGCCGCCCCCTATTCCCTCTGTAGCAATGAAATTTATGCCGTCCATGAAGACCACCAACACCGTATTTGGGTGGGGACTTTCGAGAGAGGAATATCCCTCATGCAGACCGATGAGGATGGTAAGGTCACATTTGTCCATGCGGACAACCAATTGAAAGGCTATCCCGTGGTTGATTATTATAAGGTGAGACGATTGACAGAGACACCTAAAGGCTCTATCATCGTTTCTGCCTCCAATGGCTTGGTGGTCTTTTCGGAGAAATTCACCGACCCCTCGTCCATTCGTTTCTATGCCCACAAGCATGTGCCGGGCGACACTGCCTCCTTGTTTACCAGCGATGTGATGCAAACCCATGTTGACCGTCAAGGCAGGGTGTTGGTGGCAACGGTGGGTGGCGGAATGCAGGAAATTGTGGGCAACCCCCTGCAAGCGAAGTTACAGATGAGAGGAGTTCATCAGTTGGAAGAGAGTGTGGATGATGGAACCATCCTTTCCATGATTGAGGACAAGACTGGCAATCTTTGGATAGGGCATGAGAATAGTATTGTCATGTATGAGGACAAAACGGGACATGCGCGACGGTTTGGTCCCAGTTATTTAGGTGATTTGGTTGAATTGACCGAGGCTCAGCCCGCCTATAACCCACGTACGGGTCAGTTGGTGTTTGCCACGACCAGCGGCTTTGTCAGTTTCCATCCTGAGAAAATCCAATGGGATGCTACCACGTTGCCGTTGGTTTTCAAAAGTGTCTATTTCCATGGCTCGCAAGCGACTGCCCATCTTTTATCAGGAGACTCGCTCGATGTGCCAGCCAACCAGCGTAGTTTCACCATCCAGTTTGCCGCACTCGACTATCATGACAATTATATGATTCACTATGCTTATATGTTGGATGGTTTAGACCCACATTGGAACGAATTGGGAAGCGAGCATAGTATTTCGTTTAGCAATCTCCCTGCCGGCAAACATCGGTTGCTCATCCGCTCTACCAATCCGTGGGGTGTATGGAGTGACAACATCAAGACATTATATATTTATGTACATCCTACCTTTTGGGAGACATGGTGGGCCAAGTTACTCTATCTCCTCTTGTTTCTTGCCGCCATCGGCATTGCCGTGTGGATTTATCGCTTACGCACCCGTGCTTCGATGGAGAGGCAACTCAATGACATGAAAACGGAATTTTTTACGGACATCAGTCATAAGTTGCGCACACCGCTAACGCTCATAGGGGGACCTGTCACCCAAGTTCTTGATGCTGGTGGGCTATCTGACACTGCGCGTCAGCACTTGGAGATGGTGAAACGCAATGCCCACCGCATGTTGGGGCTGGTGAACCGTATGCTGACGTATAGCAAGGAACATAACACCTACATCAGTGATGAGAACGTAAATGAGATGGAAACAGAGGTTCAATCGTTGTCCCATATTCAGTCGGGACATGTTCAGAATGGCAACCCTCAACCCATGTTAAGGCTTCTCATCGTGGAAGACAATGACGACCTCCGCTCTTTTCTTGTCAGCATTCTCTCTTCTGATTATGACGTGACGGAGGCTGTCAACGGACAAGATGGGTTGGAAAAGGCATTGAGCGGGCAACCTGATTTTATCCTCACCGATGTGATGATGCCCGAGATGGATGGACTGGAGATGGTACACCGTATCAAGGAAAACCGTGACACGTCGCACATTCCCATAGTCATCCTCTCCGCCAAGGCTTCGCTCGACGACCGATTGGAAGGTCTCAAGGCCGGGGTGAACGATTATATAACCAAGCCGTTTTCTGCCACTTACCTCAAGCAACGGATGCAAAACATCATCAGTAACCAGCGGCTGTTGCAACAGAGCAACTTGGAGAAAATCAACCAAGTTGTGGATAGCGACGAAAGGAAGGAAGAGGGATTGTCATTAAAGCTCCGTGCAACGAACATCGTTGATTCTGACAAGCAAATGATGGAACGTTTGTTGGCATATATTGAAGATAACCTCTCTGTTTCCGAACTTCGGATAGAAGACTTGGCGATTGCCGTCAATATGGGGCGTACCGTATTTTATAATAAGGTGAAAAGCATCGTGGGCATGAGTCCAGTGGAATTGTTGCGACACATTCGGATCCAACATGCCGAGGAGATGATTTCCAAAAGCAGTGAGCCTTTCTCTCAAATCGCATACGCCGTGGGTTTCAGTGATGCCAAGTATTTTGGCAAGTGTTTCAAGAAACAGACAGGACTCACGCCATCAGAATACCGGGAACATGTGAAAGAAAATACGTAAAAAGGAGCAAACCTTGCGGCTTGCCCCCTTTCCTATTATTAACTATCATTTCTAACAAATTGTCTTTTCTTGGGAGAAAGGTTAGTTGATGACGATTTTCTTGCCATCCATGATGTATATACCTTTCGGGAGTGAACGGAAGCTTGTACCCATGTATTGACCATTGATGCCATAGATACGGGCGGGGGCATAGGTGGTTCTCACATTGGTAATGCCATCAGCGAGAGCCTTGGATCCTTCGCCTTCGGTGCCATCCACCTTTGTAAAGGTGATGCCGTATGTGTTGCCTACCCATTGCCCTGCGGCGGTCTCGCCATAGAGCTTCACCTTCACGAAACCTTGTGGCATTGGGATGCCTTCTACACGTATTATCTCATCGCGATCCCAACTGCCTGTATTGGGAACATCGAATACTTGTTCGAAGATGCTTGCCTCGTTGTCGCCAGCGGTGACCGTGGTACGGATGGATGCCCCCTCGGCGGGATTGGACATTGAAACCTCCATATCGTACTTCGCGTCGATGGTGGCGTAGATGGTGTAGGTAACACTTCCGTTGGCATAGCCAAAGCCGATGTTTCCGCCGCTTTCCATGCGCCAGAGGTCAAAGTCGCCCATGGCGAGGTTGAATGTGTTTTCCGTTGTGTTTGGAATGTAGTTGTAGGCACGGATGGTAGACAGTCCGTCAATGGCTGCCCGAAGGTTGTTGTATGCTAACGTGAGAGCCTCGGCATCTCCACTTGCGATGGCCTCATTGGCTTGCTCAATGGCAGCTTCCACGTTGTCAATGGGGGAGCGGTCGATAATGGTATAGTCGTATACTGTGCCAGGAGCGTATGGGGCGATGGCTTCCTGTGCCTCGTTCACGAGTGCTTGCAAGTTTTCAGGGGTGAAACGAGAATAATATTCTTGCTTGGCAGCCTCCAAGGCAATTGCGCCGGCACCCTCTGTTCCCTCAATGGGAGTGAACACGAACTGGCGGGGATTGCCCACGTATGAAGGACCTGTCCCGGTAATTTTCAGGTAGACATATCCTGTGGGGATGGCTCCTATGTGTAGGCTCTTAGGCTCGAATGTCTGCCAGCCTCCCGTGCTTTCGTATGCTTCGGTCTTTGCATCGGCTACGGTGAAGTCGATATCGTTTTCATTGACATAGACGATGAACTCCATCTGTGCGCCGGAGCTTTGGTGTGCGAACTCAAAGTCTACGTTGTATTCAGCGTCTGTGCCGTTGTAGACTTTGTAGACCATGTAGCCACCACTTTGGAAACTATCAAGTTGCATGATGCCGCCATCGGTCTTGTATGAGCAGTTCTTGCTTTCTTCGTATGCTGTCACGTCGAAGGTCTCTCCCATCTCGGTGGGGAAGGCGTTGATGGTCTGGAGGCCGACAAGGGCGGTAATGGCATCTGTCAGTTTCTCGTATGCCTCGGAAATGGCTGTCGCATCCTCGTTTTCCAATGCCTCGTATGCCTGGTCAAGGGCAGCAGAGAGGTTGTCGAGCAAGGTACGGTCGGCTACGGTGTAATAATAGACGGTACCCTCGGCGTATTTGTTGATGGTCAGTTCTGCCTCATTGCACAAATCCCACAATTGGTTGGAGTCGTAAGTTTGTTTGGGAATGAATCTCACGAGGATGTCGCGCACGTTGGTGTATTGGTTGTAATACATGTGGAGGATGTAGGTCTTTCCCTCTTCCATGGCAAACTTGGCAATGGCGGGATTGCTCATCAGTTCGTAGTTTGTCCAAGAACCATTGGCAGTACTCAACTTGTAAAGGGGCATAGCCACCGTGGTGCTGTCATCCTCCAGGATGGTCATGTCAATGGTGGCGGCGTTGTTGCTGCTGGCGTAGTATTGGATAAACCAATTGCCACTGGTGCCAGCTGTGAATTTATAGGTGAAGTAGTTGTTTCGGGTGAACTCCAATTGGGCAGGGTAATCTTCCAAGCCATTTTCCATCTCGTATGCTCCGCTCTCATCGTAGCCACCGAGAGGATCCATCGTGTTCGGGTTGTTATATTCGCTATGATAGAGCAACAGGTCGATTCGTGTGGAGTCTTGTGTCACTACGACACCCTTGCCGTGACGCACATCCTGCTCTTTGGCTTCTGCGGCGGCGATGTCTGCCTCAATGGCGGCTGTGGAGACATTCGTGTAGTCGTTTCCAATAGCACTTACCAAGGCATCATAGTCGCTCACCATCGTGGCGGTAGTGGCATCTTGCAGGCTGGTGAAATATTTGACGCGGTATGCTTTCTGGCTCGCACGGGCTGCCAACGCTGCCACTTCGCCAGATCCTTGTCCCATCAGGCGCACACTCTTGAATTGCACTTTTTGAGGGGCGATGTTGTCGTTGCGCCAATATACATGCATCCACACATGTACATAATTTACACCTGCGGTAAGGTTGACTGCCGAATAGAGGCGGATGGGTGTTCCTATTTCCACTGCCTCTGTGGAATCCACAGGGGCTTCTTCGTCCTCAATAATCTCATCTTCAGGATTCTTGGGCGTTACCAAATCATCATCGGTCTTGGATGTGACATGTGCGAAGTCTGTCCAGTCGGGAGCGGAGTAAACGTCTGCTTCAGTAGAGGCTGTGGCACCGAGTTGGACATTGTTACCTGTGACATTGACCAAATACTCTACGCCATACAACCCATCGGCGGGAACTTCAATCTTGAATGTCAGAAGCTTGGTGCGAAGTAGGGTGCGTGTGCTGCCTTGCAAAGTGTAAGGATAGTCCAATTGCATGGTGGCAGGATCGGAGAATTCGGTCACGGGTTGACCAATCACGTTGTCAGCCATGGTGTTGGCAGCGAACAAAGTGCTGACTGCCAAGATGATGGCTTTCATGGAATGCTGTAATGATTTCTTCATAAATTTGTTTGTTGGTTAGTTTTTACAATTATCGATGCAAAAGTAGGTGGATTTACTGTCAATGATGGGCAATAATTGTTGGATAAGGGGGATTTTTTGGTTAGAATATCGATTAATGGTAAAAATGCACATAAAAAAGTACGTTTGGTGATTCGTTTGCCATATTTTTAATATTTTTGCATCAGGAACGATAATGAAAGTTGAAAGAATTAAAAAACATGCGCAAGTTTTTTCACCTTTTCTCTTTTTTTACCTTATTAAAATATAAATAGGATGAAACTGAAAACAATTATTCAACAACTATTGCGCAGCCCAAAGGAATTCCCAGTGGAGGCGGCAATGGGCTTGGCATTCTTTGGCATTGCCTTTTGGCATACGGAAAAGTTAGCGTATGACAGTGCAGTAGGCGATATGGTGAGCGGTGTGAATGCCGACATCCTCTGGCTGTTTGTGCCACTCGTGGTGCTGACATTTTGGTTGGGGAAGGTGAATCGATGGGCATACGTGGCATCGGGATTCCTGTTTCTCCCGCTGATGGCACTCAACCTGAAACCGTTTTTGTGGACTTGCGGCTTCGCTTTTACCTACGTTCTGGCTGCCATCCTGCTGGTCGTGGGAATACGAAAGATGGACAACCGACGCTTTGCCGCCCATGCGTTGCATGTGGTGACACAGTTGTTCTTTGGGTTGGTCATCTCGGGTTTGCTCTATGCTGCCGCGTTAGCCATCCTTTCATCCTTTTTTTACATCTTCGGCATTGACCATTCCTTTAAGGTTTACCAGCATATCTTTCAGTTCATCGCGTTTTTCATCGCCCCGCAAGTCTGTTGTACCCTCATCAGTCAGGGGGAGGCGGAGGACGGCGGGAGTGAACCCGCCAAGGTGTTGCGGCTCATATTGAACTTCATCTTGTCGCCCGCCATCATTGTCTTTACGGTGATTCTCTATGCTTATTTCATCAAGATTGTCTTCACATGGGACTTGCCCAAGGGAGGCGTGGCATGGATGGTGATGGGATTTGTGACGGCTGCCCTCGTTGGGTATTTGGCACAATATGTCCTTGAAAGACGCTATTTCGATTGGTTCTATCGGCATCTGACATGGATAACCCTGCCGCCGCTCATCCTGTATTGGGTGGGTTCCATCTACCGCATCCGCCTGTATAGTTTCACAGAGAGCCGTTTCTATCTGTTGGTGGCTGGTGTGTTGATGACGCTCTTCGTCGTGATGTTGCTATGGCAACGCACACGGCGTTTCCAGTGGATGGCACTCATCCTTGGCGCAGCCATCATCGTCTTCACCTATATCCCAGGCATCTCCGCCAAGAGTATAGGCTTCCGTTGCCAGAAGGAACGGCTGAAGGATATTGCGCATGAGTTGAAACTGGTCGATGCCCAGACGGGAAAGTTCGTTGAGGAGATAGACATGCCACGCATTAAGCGTGACAGCCTGCTCTGCGAACGCTACCAAGAGGCGTGTAGCATCATCAACTATGTGCGGAGTGATATGGGATATGAGGATTTTGAGGCGCAGTATGGAAGATGGGATAAGAACGAATATCAGTTTCATTTCGATCGTCAGTCAGACCCCACTACAAGTTCGGTGGATCGCACCCATCCTGTCGACTTAGGTGAGTACACTATCCTCCTTCCATCGGATGATTTTCAATGTCGTTTTGACAATGGCGTGATGACAGTTTACGATAGGGATAAGCGACTGATAGAATATCCCATCGGCTCGATGGTACGTGACAATCCCAAGCTGTTAAGCCATCCCGAGAGTTTGTTGAACTACCGCAATGACTCGTTGTTGGTGGTGTTCGACTATATCGTCGTTGACGAGAAGGATGTCACTTCCATAGGCACATACCATACACTTTTGTTCAAGAAGAGAACGAAATGATGTTATTCAACCTAAACAATTTGACTAAAAATGCCAAGTAAGAATATCTTTGCAGGATGCGGATTGAGAGCGGAGTTTGTAAACCTGATTTATCGGGAATTGATGAAGCGGGATTACTTGGCATACGCCGACATCCTCGCTGCTTATTATGGAAGGCCTGAAGGTTATTACGAGAAAATATCCTATAGTAGTGAGGTGGGATATGGGGAATTAAAAAAAGCCTTCCCAGAAGTGCTGGATGCTTTGGAAAGAACTTGCCCTGGTTGCATTGTGGATAATGGAAAGAGAGGAAAGGGCAAGGCTTTCAGATATGTTGGCGAGAACGATGACCCGTTGGAGGCAGAACGCAATGCGGTGGTACAGAAGTCCTTGGAAGATTATGTCTCGTTCTGCAAGGCATCGGCGGGCATCTTGCCCACGACTTGGTTTTCTTCTTTCTTCGAGAACACCCAGTTGCTACTTGATACTCATAAAGAGGCGGAGAGCGGTACAAGCTATATCCGTTCCAGCCTTGAACAAAACCTTACCAATATTCATTTGTTGCCATTCTTCAATCAGGCGATCATGAATCGACGTGTGTTGAGATTTGACTATCAACCTTTCGGCCAAGAGACGTTCACCTTGACTTTCCATCCGCAATTCCTCAAGGAGTATAATGGCCGATGGTTTGTGTTCGGAGAGGCAGAAAGGCTACGGGTAGGCGAGCAAAGCTCGGGAATGCGCGAACCTTATCAAGCCTATAATGTGCCGTTGGATAGAATCGTTGGTGAGGTTTGCGAGGTTGATGATGTGGAATACATACCAGCAGAAAAAGGTTTTTATCAGAACTTCTTTCGTAACATAATAGGTGTTACCCACGAAAAGGGAGCAAAAGTAGAGCAAGTGGTTATCCACACCAAGACGAAATATCAGCATGGATTACTTCTCACCAAGCCCTTGCACCATAGCCAAGAAGAAACACTCCCCTTTGGCGAACACGAAGATGGCTGTTATGGAGAAGTCACATTAACGATAGAACCCAATCGTGAATTGCGAGGTCGCATCCTGATGTATGGCGAAAACCTTGAAGTGATGCAACCTCATCAACTCCGCAGACTGATAAAAGACACTCTAAAGCAGTTAATAGCCCAATATGAAAGAAGTTTTGATTAAAAAAGAAGAGTTTTCAATATATTAAAAATTTTTTTGTATCTTTGCCTTCAAATTAAAAACCAAAGCCATGATATACGATATTGAATTTAAGAACATGTATTCTTTTAAAGAGAAAGTCGTCTTTTCTATGGAGGGTACTGAAACCAATGCAAAGAACCAGAATTATTTTCGTATCAATGATTACGGTAAATGCCTGAAAGTTGGTGTCATATACGGTGCTAATGCATCAGGTAAAACAAACTTAATTCGTGGTCTTTATTGTTTTCAGCGTCTTCTAATAGAAGGTAATTTCAGAGGAGAAAACGATGGTATTAAAGAGTATATGCCTTTTTCGCTTTATGAAGATACTTTAGATGCTCCATCATCATTAAAAATCAGGCTATTGGATAAAAACACCATTCTTTATTCGTATAAATTGGTTTTTAATGCTGTCGAGATTCAAGAAGAATCATTGACAAAGTTAATTGGTGAAGAAGAGATTGTCCTATTTGAAAGGATATACTCGAATAACACACATAAGTTAATACTTAAGGATGGTATAAGCAATTTTACATTGCCACAAAGTACGGTTCGAAAGAATCAGTTGGGATTGAGTTTTCTACAGGCAGTGAACACTCCTGTTGTTTCGGACATTGCCTTGGAGATGCAGAATATTCAAATGGTGAATAGCTACAACCAGAGTATGACTAAAATGCTGTGGGATAATGCCAAGGATTTACTTATGAAGCACAAACATTATGGAGGAAAGTTATTCCAATTCTTGTCTTATCTTGATACAGGAATAAAAGGTTTTAAGATTCCAGGTGACCAAGCCGAATACAAGGATCTAATATTCGTACATGACCAAATCAGAAACGACGGAAGTATTGTTTCTGTAGATTTTAATGCTTCTACTTATGAGTCGTTGGGAACTCGTCATCTTTTCCTTCTTGGAATAAAGATTATCGAAGCATTGGATAAGGGCAATACTTTGTTTGTCGATGAACTTGATGCCTCTCTTCATACGTATATCACAGAGTTCATTATTAAGATGTTCCAGAGTGAGCGTATCAATAAGAAACATGCCCAACTAATACTAACCACTCATGACATCAATTTAATGGATGAGAAAAGTCTTCGACTTGATCAGATTTGGCTGATGCAAAAGAAAATGGATGGTTCTTCAGAGTTATATTCACTTGCCGATTTCGATGGTGTTGATGAAAACACGAACATTAAAGAGTGGTATATGGCAAAGCGTTTTGGTGGTCTTCCTAAAATTGAATCGATAGAAAACATGTTCCGTGATGAGGAAGATTGAACACCTACAACCAGATTATTCCATCTGCATAATTTGTGAAGGAGAGAAGACTGAACCTTATTTCTACCGTGACCTTATAGCTTGGATGGAACGTGAACGTTGGCCTTTGGACTATCAGTGTAGCATATTCCCAGTGCCGGCGAGTCTTTCAGATGCAGACAGCGATATTAATGGACGAAAAAAGATAAAGCGTCAATTGGAGAACATGCCGACTAAAACGAACGAGGTTATTTTGAGAGGTCCGATGCCTGAATGTTGGGTCGATTCTGGAATTGCCCAATTGGATGTGTTCTCTGAGGTTTGGGTAGTGTTCGATAAAGACGATCATCCTCATCATCAGCAAGCTTTTGAAAAAGTACGGCATCAAAGGCACTTACATAAGAATCTCAATTTGGCTTTTTCCAGCAGATGTTTTGAAATGTATCTTCTCCAACATTTTGAGTATAACACGCAAGCCTTCCTCAAATCTGAGTGTCATGAAAATCGAAACGGAAAAACGCGGTATTTCAACTGCGGTCTACAAAGTGCCATACCGGGTAAAGCATGTAATGGTGACAAATGTATTAATGGCTATGCACGAAGTCATGGTTTTTGGCAGAACAGCAAAAATGGACAAGCATTTTCTTTTATCCGAAATCTGTGGTATGGCATTTTCAACTCTCATCGTTTGAAGTGGCATAGTCTTGCGACACAACCAAATGACACAGAAGTCTATTTACGAAACCCCTATCTTGATTCATATAGATTGACATTGAGGTTGTTGGGGTATCATTCATTAGAACATAGTGACATTTTATACCATAAGGTGGGAAACAGTCAGGTTCATTCTTTACAAAGAAAGGGTAATACGGTTGTTTTCAAAAACGACTCACAAATCAAAATGGTTATTCCTGCAAATAGTATTTCTGTATGGAAAGCCATAACAGATAATGAACCCAAAATAAATGTTGAGTGGCTAATAAAAGATAACTTGGAAGAGATAGTAGTATTGCCACATAAAGACTATTATATAAAATTGGATGATATGCTTATTTCTGATGTTTACTATTTGAAGATACATTGGTATAATAATATCTATTTCTGTGCCAGAGAAGACCATATCGATGTGAATTTTGATATGTCAAAATTTCAATTATCTACATGTTGATCTAAACTTGAAGAAATGTTAATTTAGCCAGCAATATTCTTTTGGATGCATACCTATTCTTAATATATTGTTCCAAATTATACTGAGAACATTGGTTGTCCAAACGGTTCCACGAAGAACGGAACCGTTTGTATGATGGAAATGCTTGCACCGATAATATAATAGTTGTATCTTTGCATTAAAAACATTTATTATGACAAATATTGAGGCAATAAAAGAAGATTACAAGATTGGAGATCCCATTCGAATTACCTGTCGTCTTGGTATAAAAGAAGGGACAATACTTGAGATATTGGATTCCCGTATCAAAATACGTCCTTTTGAGGAAGGACGTAAACCTATTTCTATTTCAGAAGATAGTATTATGGATTTTGAAGAAGCTATTCGTCCATTAGACGTTAGAACCGAACAAAATGACGAAACCATGCAGAAAGCAGGAAACACTCTCAAAGAAGACGGATTAAAAAATAGCACTGTCATAGAAGTGCAAGTTAGAAAGAATGCTCCTGCATATGAAAAAGGGTATGTTGACTTAACTAGAATAGATTCAAAAGCAGGAAAAAGAGAAGCTGTTCATGTTAATGAGAAAAAGAATCAAGCATTAAATGAAAAACCAATAGAGCCAATATCAAGAAAAGAGACTAAACAAAATAAGAATAATCCTTTTTTTATGGCATTGGGACCACAACCATTAGCCACAACTAGAGAAACTTTAAAAACTCTTGTGAGGGCATATTCTGGAGATGAAGATAATTCAAATATGGTCAAAGCTGTAGGATTTGTAATGTCAGTGAAAGAGAGGCATGGTTGGATTTGGGATCAGAATTTGCACGATAGCGTATATTTTTCATTATTTGACATATGTGATGATGATTTGTCTAAAACAGATAATCTTTTGGGGATACATGTTGTGTATACTAAGACATTAGCTAATGTTAGGACTGCTAAGGGATCTAAAGATTTACGATCAAAAGCCGTTGGCATATGTTTGCCTGGTCCCATAAGCGAATTACTTGCTATGGCTGATTTGTTAAGTGATAATGAGCGAACCTATCAAAAGGCATTTGATATTTTGGAAGATATTTTGGAGCAATATCCAGATAACGATGATGCAAAAGAAATGTCTGTCCGGCTGAGTGCAAAAATCAAGCCAAGAATAAAGCATTCTTTTGGGGATTGTCTAAATTTGGATGATGTAAGAAGTCTTTACAAGAACCGTTCTGTTTATAAAGCGATTCCTGTTCATGAAGAAGTGCCAACAACAGCTATCCTACAGGTAACTCCTTCTAATGCCCCTCGTAAACCTCTAATTATAACAGACAAAGCAACAATAGAAGCCCTACCATTAAATAAGAATAAATTGACTGAAAGCGAATGTCGAGAAATTGAGAAAGAATTAGATGGATTAATCCGTAATGGTGAACGTGAACAATGCCTAAAACGCTCATATGAAGTATTGGCTATTAGCTGTCCAACTCCCAAGTATCTGCGAAGTTATTTAGATCGAATGGTTAATACTGAAATTGCTCTTGGAAATAACGAAGCTGCGATGAATTGTCTAGCTCAACTTATTGCTTATAATGAGAAATTAGAAGACACTAAACCAAATACGTTAAGTCATTTGTATATTACTTTGGCGAGGATTATGAATAAAATAATGCTATTTGACGAAGCTCTTCAAGCTTTGGACTGCGCAAAGTGGTTAAAACCAGAAAACCTCGCTATCGAAAATCTTCGTAATCAGATAAATAGTGCAAAAAACAGCCAGATATCTTCTGAAACAACCTCTTCTTTCCTTATTGATTCAGTTTATGAAATGACCAGCTCCAAAATTGTTGTAAGTAAAATGCTTCAACAAGACGTTGAAGAACATGCGAACAACAGCGAGTTTTCCGAAGGACAAGATTTTGATAGATTATATGACAGAGCACATGGATCAAGCAAAGATAATACGAAAACTTTTGAATCAAGAGCTCAATTATTTTTAGATGCAGCGGCTGCTTTTTATAGAGCAAACAAAGACGGATCTATTCAATATAAGCATTGTGTAGCACATTATGCTCGTATGAAAGGGAACTCTTTAGTATCAAAAATTACAGAATCTGTACAACAATATCCAGATAGCAGAGCGCGTTTAATAGCTGAATGTGATAGTGCAAAGAGTTACTACCTTGAAGCCTTGGGATTATATAATGATTTGAATTTGAAAAGGTATCTACAAGAACTTTTGCTTAAGTATTTAAAAATTGAAAGCTTGGCATCACAAGTCGATGGCGGAAAAACGCCTGATTCAGATTGGTACAAAGGAACCTTAAAAGCAAAATTGAAAGAATGCCTTAATGATGATAATGTAGAAAGTCAGAAAGTCCTCTTTAGAGCTTGTATAGCTATTGGATCTACTGTTGAAAGGGCTTGGAACACTTTGGCAAATGACCAAGATGGAACTGGACCCTTTTACGATAAACTGAGAGATATAAGATTCCGTGACAATGCGTATGAGATAATCAATACTATGGAAAAATCATCAGTTGATATTACATATGCTCCAGGTGAATTCTTACGAAAAACTTTTGAAAACCGCCAAATACGGATCAAAGAATTGAAATCAAGGCTGGATGATTGCCTTGCATGGGATTTTAGTCCACGTGACATTGTCTCATATGAAACGAAATGGGAGTTGGTTAGTGAGTTCAGAGATTTAATGTCTAAAACCGACAATTTAGCATTTGATTCTATACAGGAAATCATAAACATTCTCCGACCCTATGCAGGTCGAAAAGAAAATGAACGTTATCGAAATTTAGTCAGCTCTCAGCAAATTCTAATAAAAAGTCAAAAACTTGTATCTGATACAACTACGTATTATGGTAGGATATTCTTTTATCATTTACAAGAAAAGTGGCTAAGAGAGATTGGACGGCAGATAGAGGAAAGAGACGCAAGAACTTTGCCAATTTTACAAATATCACCAGAGCCGTGTTATATAAAAATTTCAGAAGAAGGACAAGGTGTTATAGATTTTGTTGTGACGAATATTGGAGATTCTACAGCACAATCATTTAATGTTATTGCTTCTATAAACGGAAAAGACTATTCTATTACCCATAACCAAGAATTAGCTGCTGGTGATTGCTGTGGTGAAAAGTTTATTTCGGCAGATTTCTCCAATTGGGAGGCTGTTGACGTGGTTTTTAAACTTACCGCACAATACCAAGGGAGAGACCTTACTCCAATTGAATCTGAAGCAACATATGAAATTGAAAGCGAAGACGTCTTATTGGATGACATTCAAATTCCTTGGAAAATATCTGATACACCAAAAGAAAATATATTTAAAGGGCGTGAAGAAAAACTCTCAACTTTAATCAATCATTATCTATCTATAGACCGTACTCAAACATATATTTTATATGGCTTGACACGTACAGGAAAATCTTCAATATTAGACTATCTATGCGAAAGGATTGATGGCAAACCATTACATGAAGATTCAACCAAAACAATTAAAACTTTCAGATGGGATTTCTCAAAGATTTCATTTAAGAATTCTACAGTAACAGAGCTGTGGACTAATTTAATTGAAATTAATATCTATAATAAATTGCCAGAAGACATACAAGACTGTATTGATCAAAGATATGCTAATAATCAACTGCCGGAATTGCTTCGTCAATCCGATTTGGACATCATAATTGCCACGCTAAACTCTAAAGGTATTATTCCTTTGATAACCATTGATGAATTTTCAAATATCAGACCCATGTTAAAAGAGGGGCTGGTAGATGCTACATTTATGTCTGACTTAAGAGATTTGGCTCTTAAATCGAAAGCATGTTTCGTATATGCAGGAACTTATGATATAAAAGAACTGCCTAAGGAAAAGGAGTTTGGAATTGAAGGGCAAATGACAAATACTCGTCCAATGCATATTAACGAAATTGCTCAAATATATGCAGATGAATTAATTGATGCTTGTGATGCCCTCATTTTTGACGAAAAAGCGAAAGCATATATAAGGGCATTGTCTGGATGTGTACCATATTGGATACAATGGATTTGTCTTGATTGTGGAAAATATGCTGTTGCACATAAAAAGCGTCATCTTGGCTATAACGAAGTTGATTACGTAATTAGGATTCTTACTGGAGAAACTCATCCTAAACAAAGTGATACGTGGGAAGCCATAGATGAAACAAACTTCCATAACAACCAGATATCGCCAGATAATGTTGCAGAACATCAACTTATCTCCAGTATTTCTTACTTAATAAGGGAAAGTACTCAAATAGAACGTGGCGTAAGTATGGATGAATTGGTTAGATTATGGGACAAGTATAAATTGCCAGATGATAAGCGTTTAAATATGACACGTGCATTAAAAAGTCTTGAAGAAAAAAGGGTCCTTCGTCAGTTTACAGATGAAACGCGAGAAGTCTACAGGCTAAATGTTGATCTCTTTCGTCGTTGGTGGTTTGTTCATCATAGAGATTTAAGTCTTGAATTTTCACTTTAATAATTTTAATATGGAGCCATTTATTGTAGGAGTCGATATTACAGATGTTACTAATTTATATGGGCGTAAACGCCAAATAGAAACACTTGTTTCTTGTGCTAAAAGAAGAGAGAATGCCGGCATAATTGGGGCAAGACGTTTTGGAAAGACATGCTTGTTAAAAGCTATGGAATTCCATATTAATTCTAATAAAGAATATAATGCTTATCCTGTATACTTTGATGTAAAGACCCAAACAGGAATAAAGAAAAACACTGCGGATGTCTACAGATATTTAGCTGCTTTATTAGCCTCAAAAATGTGCACAGATGGCTTGTTGCCAGAAGGAGTTTTTAAGATTTCTCGCCGTTGTAAATTATATGTATCTAATGACATGTTAGATATGTTGATTCAGATGAAGGAGTGGAATACTGAATATCAAAAAGAAGCCATATTCTTTTTAGCTGATAAAGTTGCAGAAACAGGAAAATATGTTCTTTTATTATTGGACGAAATTGACTATTTGTTACTGGAAGCGTTGGAAAGCCCTGCGGATTTTGCAAGGATACGTGGAGCTGCTACAGATAAGTCATGCAAAATGAAGTTTTGGATTGCTGGAACTACAACTTGGAGTGCAATATGTACAGATGTTGGATCTCCAGAATTAAATTGTGGCTTACAGAATGTAACATTATATCCACTAGAAATAGAGGAAAGCACGAACATGTGGAACAATGAATGCATGCTTATAGAGGATTCACATTTGCGCAAATTATTAATGAACATAGGAGATACTGTAATAGATAAGACTGGAGGCGTTCCTTATTTCGAAAAATATGTTGGCTCTTGCTTTTTAAATAAGAACGTGGTGTCTATGCCCGATTACACTATAATACGAGACTATTTAAGTGAAATAGTTAATAGTCGTTTTATGTCGGAATCAGAACGCAATGTATTGGCAGTTCTTTGTGATGGACCGAAACAATTTGAAGTCATCCCTGACGGTGTTAATGCCTTGATGTCAAAGGGATTGTTATCAAAGGTCGGAGATGGTTACAAAATCACAATGGGCTATTTGAAAGACTATCTTATTGCATATAGAAATAATAAAGAACTGGAAACCCCTGACGACACAGTTCAAAAGGAGATTGACGTTTTAGTAGAACAAATAGGGCGCCTCCGCAACAATGTTAACAAATCGTATCATCCAGATTTGATACCATTTAGTGCCTCCACAGAAGATGTCTCTGAATTTGAAACTTTAAAGATTATTTGTTATAATGAACCCACAATGGATGCCTTTTCAGGCGCGTTATACAAACTTTATTATGAAGGAAGCAACAAAGGCAATAGCCTGCCTGAAGGTTTTTTGGTAAGAGATTTTTCAAATATGGTGAGGGCACTTCGCCAAATGTACAACCATCGTGAATGTGAACCAACATCAATGACCGAAGGACAATTACTTCTGCTAATAAACCATGGTATGCATCCTATTGAACAAGAGCATTTCTCTAATATGCAGAAAGAAATGCTCAAAGCCTATATCAGTGAACTTTCTGAGATGATTAGTTTAAGGGAATCAAAAGGCCTTGCATTAGTGGCCGGTAAGGAGTATGAAGGAGTTGTTGTGGAAACTACAGAGGGCTATAAAAACATCCATTGTAATTTGGCTAAATGGCCATTGCAAATGAGGAAAACAAATTATACGAATTTTTCTAATGGTGACAAAGTATTCTTTACAGCTGGTTATGAACAATATGATGAAACAAAGCCCAAAAAATGGATAGCTTATAATATAAGGAAGAAATAGAAATAACGGTTCCAAATAGAACGGAACCATTCGCAAGGTTATTTTTCTTGCTGGCTTGAAAAAGTTGTCTTACTTTTGTAGCGTCAATCATCGAAACCACCTCGAGATTGATGCTGCAAAAGTTTAGTGGTGGGAACCGTAAATCTGAACGTTATGAACAACACCGCACTTCAGACCATCGTAGCGAAAAGCCTTCCAGCCCTTTCGGGCGAGTCACTCACTTACAATGCTGCCAAGAACGTGTACCTCACACTTGGTTATACCAGCGCAGCAGGAAACACGTACTACAAGGCTATCCGCTTGTCAAATCGCCTTGCAGTTTTCTACAATATCGGGCAAGGTTATGCCCGTACCTTCTTGAACGGCATTACGTTGTTCTGCTGGGACGGAACAAAAGCCAAGATCATCGGACAGAAGTTTTGGGGTGGCAGCAACTGGCGAGACTTCTCTGAGTACTTTGCCAAGGAGCAGAGCATCCTGATGCTGAAAGACTTCTTGGAGGGACAGCTGAAGTTGCAGGGAGCATACGTCAGCGAACAAGATCTCCTTGCCTTTTCACGGTCTGCCATCGAGGAGACTCAACGCAAGCAGTTGGCTTAAGGGTGACTGCTTGTGAGAAGAATAACACGAAGTTTAACCAAACAAAAACCAAGAAGACAATGGCAACACTAACAAAAGCAATCAACAAAAACCTGTTTGACAACATTTTGCCAACATTTGGAACACCACGCATTCATATCCCTGTTTGGGATGAAAGCCAACGAATGTTTATTTGCGATGAACACGAAAGTGCCAGCGGACATCGCTATTATTGTGGAGTGCGCTTCTGTGACCGTATCGTCATGGTGGAGAAAGTTGGTCTTTACCACAATTGGACATATATTGACAGCATTGAACTCTATGCTTTCAATGGTACAAAGTTGGAACTTATCCAAAAACGTGACTACGACAAGACTTTCCGTAATGAGGATTTTATCCGCACAGAGTCTATGCAAATGGTCAAGGACTTTTTGACGGGTATTGCAAAGACACAAAGAACTTACGTGTTTGAAGAACAAGTAGCCTTACATGCAAAGAGTCTCATTGACGGATGCTACAAGAGTTTTCTTGATCCTGATTTCAATACTCGTTTAACTCAAATTCTTCCATCATTAGAACAGCGATAACTATGGAAAACATGATAGACAAAGAGAACCAACAGCAAGTGTTGGCATACGAACTGATTGCCAACACCAATAGCAGTTTCTTCCTTACTGGTCGGGCAGGAACTGGTAAGACTACGTTTTTGCGGAAGGTTCAGAAGATGGTGGACAAGCAGTTTATCACTTTGGCACCAACGGGTGTAGCAGCTATCTTGGCAGGTGGAGATACTATTCACTCATTCTTCGGTTTGCCAATGGATGTTTGTACTCCCGGCACAATGGGTAAGATGAGCCAGACAAGAATCCTCACATTGCTCCACACGGACACCATTATCATAGATGAGGTGTCGATGGTACGTTGTGACATTATTGATGCCATCGACTATACGATGCGAAAGGTACTTCGCACAACAAAGCCCTTTGGTGGCAAACAGATCGTTTTTGTGGGCGATATGTTTCAATTACCGCCTGTAGTGAAGTATGGTGCAGAGCGAGAGTTAATGAAAGACCTCTATCATACGGGAGATTTCTTCTTTTACAAGGCTGATGCCATCAAGCGAATGCGATTAGTGAAGATAGAGTTCCAGAAAATCTATCGTCAAGAAGATAAGAAGTTTCTTCATATCTTAGAAAACATACGTCTAAACAAGGTGACTCCAGAAATCTTGATACACTTGAATGAGCGTGTTGGGCAACCTACAGAGAAAGACGGGGCGGTTATAACATTGGCTTCTGTCAACAAAACCGCCGATGCCATTAACCAAAGCAAACTTGATGAGATAGAGGCAGAGGAATATACTTACGAGGGTACGGTGCAGGGAAAGTTTGAGGAGAAACGTTTTCCTGTGGAAATGACCTTGAAACTGAAAGTGGGAGCCCAAGTCATGTTTACCCGAAACGACCAATTTAAGCGTTGGGCGAACGGAACGATTGGAACCATAAGCAAGTTGAGCCAAGAAGAAATCCAAGTTACCATCGACGGTGAAAACACATACGTTGTGCCCTGTTGTTCGTGGGAATCTTACAGTTATGAATATGACCATGAGACACGTAAGATGAAGAAAGAACAGATAGGCACTTTCACGCAATATCCACTTCGTTTGGCATGGGCAATCACGGTGCATAAGAGCCAAGGAATGACGTTCGACAAGATGTTTCTTGATCTGAGCAAGGGAATGTTTGCAGCAGGACAACTCTATGTAGCATTGAGTCGTGTTCGTTCGCTCGATGGTTTGTTCCTCTCTCGTTGTATCATCCCCCAATACGCACGTACAAGCAAGGAAGTACTTTCGTATGCTGTTGGGTATAACGACGAGAAGATGATTAACAACGAGATTGAAAGTGGAAAGGCTGTCTATCAGTTACTCAATCATCATGACTACGACGAGGCTGCCAAGAAATATCTGATGTTGGTACAGAAGAAAGCGGAAGATGGTGACATCAAGGAAGCCATGCAACAGGCAAAGCGTTTCCTTGATACCATCATCTGTGATGATAATCTCTATGGATGTGTTCAGGAGATACCAACAAAACTGAAAGAGGCTAACCATTGGGCACCAAAATTCCTTGTAGCTTTGTTAAGCCTCTATGCTGGGGAGTATGAGCAAGCATTGAATTACGTGGATAGTGTGCTGGCTCAGCATCAGTGCCAAGAAGCACTCTATGTGAAGTCGCGCTGTCTTACCAAACTCGAACGCTACCAGGAGGCTGATGCCGTGAATGTTTTGATGGGCGACGTGTTCGACATGTCAACGCCAGACGCGAAGGTGCTTTATATGATTGCCATGCTGAATGAACTCCACATCGGAGACCCTGGTCTGAACTTGATGCAAGAATTAATCAAGGTAAAGCCGAAGTATAACAAGGGGTGCACATCTCTTCGGTTTCTGATGAAGCGTAAGGGATTGGCATTGGTGAAGACTTCTGACGAACCCCGAGAGTTGGTGGATGATTTTAATTCAGATATGTCAGAGGAGGAATTCACTCAAAAGTTGTTGATGGCTCGTGAGAAAGCTCCCAAGGCTGTGGAATACCTGTTGCATTTAATCAATAAGCAACATTTCTCTGATGTGTAACTATGCAACACCATGACAATTATCTTCCTTCATCATCCAACTCAATGTTGTAGTAGTTTTGGAAGATGTCGTCCAAGTGGATGTCTTGGATGATGCGGTTGCGGATGGTGTCGCGGATGGCCTCGTTTTCCTCTTCTATGAATGGCACAACTTGGAATCCTTTTACCATCTGTGTGAGTTGGTTGATACGGGCTTGGCTGTCGCCCGTACGATATTGTCTATAATAGGCGAGGGCAGAGGCGAAATATTCGTATGCCGTCTCCTTGTCGTCGGTGAACAAGTAGCAATAGCCTAAACGATAAAGGCCATCAGATTTCTCGTTGTCATAACAGACGTTGAGCATCCGCTCATAATAAGCCTTTGCCTCCTCGTATTGGTTGAGGTTGAAGTGACTCTCGGCATTGGAATAATAATAGACGGAACGCTCATGTGGGGCGAAAGGATCCATCTGCGGGATGATAGAGTCCAAGTATTCACAGGCTTTCTCATATTCCCAGTCATAATAATAGCACACGCCCATGTAGGCACGGAAGCGGGGATTGATCTTATACTTTTGGTCGAGTTTCTCAAATAGGAGCAACGACTCATGGAACTTGCCGCCTTGGAAATAGTCAAGGGCCTTGCCCAGCATCTCGCTGTCGGATGATTGGGGTATTAAAGGTAAAAAGGTAAAAAGGTAAAAAAGTAAAAGAACAATGCGCCGCCAGTCTTTTTTAACTTTTAAACCTTTTAAGTAGGTGAACACAAATAGTTTATCCATATAGGAACGAACACGAATAATACGAATATTCGTTAGATTCGAGTTATTCGTGTTCGTTTGGAATATAAAAGTTTTTATTGTTTTCACTTAATATTTCAACTTTCATTTGGTGTAGAAGTCTATGAGGCGTGTAAGTGCCCGTTGGCATACGGGACAAAACTCAGGATTCTCGTTGGTGCGCATACGGCAGTCTTGCATTGGGCGGTAAACGTCATGCACATTATACCCACCGCCTTGGTATACGCCCACCTTGGCCTTGTATTTCTCCGTGATGGGCGTGGGGATGGGAGTCTTCTTTTCCATCATGTCCTGCCATTTGCTGGAAAAGTCAACAAGGGTGGTCAGGTTGGGTTCCCACGGCTCAATGTCCTTGGGGTACATCGGCACTTCCTCTACCTCGTAGGCGTATTCGTCGCCCAGTCCGCAGAAGCTATGTCCGAACTCATGTACGACGACGGGATGCGACCGCTCGTTGTGGATGGTCGAGAGGGTATAGGAATTGAGGATGCCTCCTCCGCCGTAGCGTTTGGAGTTGACCAATACGATGATATGCTCGTAGGGGATGCCAGCCAAGAGGTCGTGCATGTCCTTGATGTGGAGCGTGGTGAGATAGCGGCTGCTATAGAATGTGTCGAAGTGGGAATGCAGGGCAGTGTTCTTCCAAATGCCCTTCGCCGGCTCACTCATGCCGCTCTCTTGTGATGGCGACTGCACGGCGACGATGTGGAAGCGGTCGCGTAATGACTTGAATGGCTCATGTGAAAACAATGACTCCATGGCTACATGGACATCGTCGAGGAATGTCGGCATCTCGTGTTGTTGGTATCCTTCCGCCAAATAGGCGATGTGGATGCAACGGGTGGTGTCGATGGCTTGTTGGACGGTGGTGTAAGGTGTCACGCCTTTCTCGCCGATGTGTCGGATGAGGATGTCTGTAGGTACCACTTGATGCGTAATGGTCGCCATGATCTCGCGGCGGTTGTTGCGTAGGTCGAGGGTGACATCCACGGTGTCCTTGGGCATGGGAACGAGAAAGACGTTCTCGAAGGACTTGCTTACCTCGTGGCATTCAGGGTAGGAGAGCCATTCTTGGAACAGGGTTGAGAAAGAGTTGCGATAGATGACTTCGCCCGTCTTGTGACATTTGACGGTGATTTGCCCGTTACCCTCGATGGGCAGTTCCGTGAGGCGTTGGCGTTTGCCGTACCATCGTGGGCTGACATTGAGCTTGTCCACGTAGATGTCTTGCCGGTAGGTGTTGCCGGCAAAGGTATAGTCAATGCGCAGGGTCTTGTCCTCGAAAAAGTCTTCAAACTGTTGTGCTTGGATGTGGGTGGCAAACAAGGTTGCCAAGATAAACGTGATGATCTGTTTCATGGGTGTTGTATGTTAGCCGTCAATTCATTCATTAGTTGTTGGATATAGGGGCGTTGCCAGTCGCCTTGGTGCATTCGTTTGTCGTCATACATGAGGATGTCAATGTCCATGCACACGATGTTTTCTTGTCGGAGTGATGTAGTATCACCGCATTTCCGTTCGATACGCTTGATGGCAGATAGGAGGGAAGGGAGACTCAAAGACGTTCCCCCTATGGCAAGGCAGTTCAGAAAATGGTCAGAGACAATGCCGATAGGGGCTGTCCATGCTAAAGAGGAAAAACGGATTCCGTCCAAGAGCCGCGAAAGCATTTCTTTTGCTTGGCTCATGTTTAGCTCTTGCTCGTGGTTTGTTCCCAATGCCAATATCACTTGCCTCGTCTTATCCATATTGCAAAAGTACTAATTATTCTTAAATGCCATGGTGTTTTTGTGTTTTTTTATGATTTTCCGTACTTTTGCAAATCACAAAGTCATTACGTTTTATGATGAACAGGATTATTTTTTTCATGATGTCTATTGTGGTTTCCTTGTCGGTCTCAGCGCAGATGAAGAAAACCCAAAACTACCAGGATTACATCTATCAATATAAGGACTTGGCTATCTATGAGATGCTCAGATACAAAGTTCCAGCCAGTATTACCCTTGCCCAAGGACTCTTGGAGAGCAGTGCGGGGAAGAGCGAACTATGTCGAAAGGGAAACAACCACTTTGGCATCAAGTGTCATGGGTGGACGGGAGCGAAAACCTATCATGATGACGATGCCGCCGGGGAGTGCTTCCGTGCCTACAAGGATGCCTTGGAAAGTTATGAAGACCATAGTAAGTTCCTGGTCAATTCACAACGATACAAACGTTTGTTTAAACTTTCACGTACAGACTATAAAGGCTGGGCACAGGGATTGAAGGATTGCGGCTATGCCACCAACCCACAATATGCCACGAAGTTGATTCAGATCATCGAATTATATGATTTGAATGTGTATGACCGCGCAAACAGCTACGACCGTTTCATGGTGCAGCATTCTGCCACTACCCAGACGGAACGAGGCAGTACTGGCCTCCATCCGATTCATGTCTTCAACAAGAATTATTATCTCATCGCCCGCAAGGGAGACACTTTTAAGTCGATTGGCGAGGAAACAGAACTCTCTTACCGCAAGATTGCCAAGTACAATGAGCGCAAAAAGAAAGATTCGATAGAGGAGGGTGAGATTATCTACTTGAAGAAGAAACAAAAACGTGCGCCCAAGCAATACAAGAACCATCCGCATGTCGTGCAGCCCGGGGAAAGCATGTATAGCATCGCCCAAAGGTATGGGATGCGTGTGAAGTATCTCTATAAGAAAAACAAGTTGCCGCTCGATTACGACTTGAAGGTAGGTGATAAGCTTCGGGTGTATTGAAATAATCAATATTGATTGTTGTATCCTTGATACAGGTTCTCGTATTGTCGTGCCACTTTGATGTAGTCATGGTGTTTCCTTACATACTCGATGCTTTGCCTTTTGAGTTCGGGAATGCGCTCACGATGTAGCACGATTTCTTCCAAGGCATTGAATACGCTTTCCTCATAGGGCAATACGTTGATGATGGGACGCAATGTGTCTTCATGGATGATTTCGTAATTCTCTGGCTCGCCGCCGCCTACGCAGATGATGCCTTTGCTCATGGCGAGCAAGGGGTTCATCGATGGTGTATAGCTATATAGCTGGTCAAGGATGAGGTCGCTGCCCTCCATCATTTCCTTGTATTGGTTGTAAGGGATGCCTTCTGCCACTTGCAGTTGCACGAGGTCTGGGTGTTTCGATTGCACACGCCTTGCCGCCCGTAGCATGATGTCCGTCCCCTTGTATTCGCTCCTCCCCTTACTGATGCCGATGAACATCTTGATGCGGCTTGGTTGCGGACTTGGTTTTTCATCATTCTTCTTAAACTCTCCCTTGATAGGGAAAGGTATGAACGTCGTCTTCCTCGGGAAAAACATCTCATAACACACTTGATATTCATACAGACCCGCCACGATGGCATGGCACTCGTTGGCAATGTGTTTGTTAAGCCGTTCCTTGTCGGTGCCTATCCAATCTTTTTGCTCGCGGACGGCTGGCTCGTCGGTGCGTGTTTTTTCGCCGATGTTGAAGTCGCTGTACCGCAGGGGCTTGATGTTCGTGCAAGTATTTACCCAGTAATGGTCCATGCCAAATGCTCCCAGGATGACTTTTTTGTTATGCTTTTTCAGGTAGTCAAAGATGGGGAATATGCGGTTGGCTTTCAGTTCAAGAAACATCGGGTTGATGAGTTGCACGATGTCATACCCCCTAAACTTGGGCAAGAGCGAATACACCTTGGCGAGATATTGGATGCCTCCCCATTTGGTGTAACGCCTCGAAAGATCGATGTCACGGGGATAGTCTTTCCAAAAGTCGCCATTAGAGACAACTGTCACCTCATGCCCGAGGGCTTTCAGCCCCTCTGCCAACGTGGCATGTACGTTGCTGTATTCACCGAGAAGTAGGATTTTCATTTTTTCGTAATGTCGTAATGTCGATATTTCGTTATAACGTAATACCGTCAAGACACCATTCCTTTCCTTGGAATGGTGAGCAAGAGGACCTTGCGCCCGCTCTTTGTCATTGACAGGCGGCGAAACCATTTATATTTGCGGGTGTAGTCACGGTCGGGCAAGGGGAACAATCCCTTGTCGTGCAAGCGGTCGATGCACTTCTCGAGATACGAACCGTCGTGTGTCAGGGTGATGATATTATAGATATAGTCCATCGTGAGTTGCGCTACGCGTCGTTGCAAGGCCTCGCGGTCTCCCTGTGGCAAGGGGTCGGCCGTCTCATTGAGGTGAAGGATGATTTGCTCCATGTCGTTTAGACGGCGCACTCGCCATTTGAGGTCACCGTTGTTGGTAATCGACTTGTTGCGCTTGCGGTAGTAATAGGCTTTCGACTCGGTGTGGAAAAGTCGTTCGGCACGGAGGATGAGTTGGGGAGTAAACTCCTCATCCTCGTGCAAGATACCGTTGCGGAAGCGAAGGTTAACCAGCGTCGCCTTGCGGAAGATATAGCCACATGCCGATGCCCGTAGGTTGTTTTGCCTCATGTATTCGCCCCCTTCGACAGGGCCAGCGAATGCCACCTCGACATCATTATGCTCTTTGTTGGTGAGTTGGAACAATACAATGTCGGGATTCTTGTACCTCACAATGTCGAGGCAATGCTCGTAGGCTGTCTGGATGAGGTGGTCATCGGCATCGAGAAATTGGATGTAGCGACCTGTGGAATAGCGGATGCCGGCATTGCGAGCGGCGGACAGCCCCTGGTTGGGTTGACGGATGTAGATAATATTGTCTTTATAAGTTTCCAAGTCGATGAGGGGACTCACTTCGCTGCCGTCGTCGATGATGATGATTTCCCTTTCCGATGGGCGCAGTGACAAAGCTATGATACTATCTACGCATTGGCGTAAAAGGTCAACATCAATATTATAATAGGTGATGATGAAACTTATCTTTTCCGTCTCATCAACGAGTGGAGTGTTTTGTTCAGTTTGCATAGTCGTTTGATTCCGATGATGTGTAGCAACTTGAGCTTCCATGTGGTGTAGTAGGGTAGGATGGGAATAATCGGGTCATCGCCAGTCTGCTCATAAACGTCTAATTGGATGTTCAAAACGTGGGCGTAATACTCGGCATCAGCCATTTCTGGCAACACCTTGAGGTGGGCTTCCAACAAACCTGCCAACGCCTTGCCGTCTGCATTTACAGTGATTCCGTCAGCGTTGTGAGTGTAGAAATACATCCCTTGATCGGTGGTAGCAACCACCTTTGCCTTTTTTAACAACAATGGGAGAGTATAAGCATCCTCAAAAAGTTTTCCGAATGGGAATTTAACGGAAGTGAAAAGCGATTTCCTGTAAATCTTGTTCCATGCATACGTGTGGCAGTAAGTCTTTGCGTCAAGCCAATAGGAACGCATGTCGCGATATTCGCGGTTTTCAAAAGTAAGGTGGTGTTCTTTCTTCAGGTGGCTGAAATGCTCGAATACGGGATATTCCAATATGTCATATTCTGGGTGATTATACATGATAATCATGATTTTTGCCAGCGTTTCATCCCCCAAATAATCGTCGCTATCGATGAAAGTGATATATTCGCCATTGGCAACATTGATCCCGGCATTGCGTGCGTCGCTCAATCCTCCGTTGTCTTTGTGGATAACGATGATTTTGTCATAGTTATTTGAATAGTCATTGCAGATGTCTGGGCATCCGTCGGGGGAACCGTCATCTACTAAAATCATCTCCCAATCAGTGAACGATTGTGAGAGAACACTGTCGATGCAACGCCTGAGTGTCTGCTCAACTTGGTAAACGGGTATGATGATTGACAACTTCAACGATGCAAAGATAAGCAAATAATCTGATAATTTCTTTTCTGTGTCAGTCTTTTTTTGTAAGTTTGCACCATGACATAGAATAAGAATATGCGAACATCAGTGAATCCGACGGAATATCGGAGGGAGTTAAAGGGAAGGATTCTTGAGGTTGCCATGTATGAGTTTAAGAGGAATGGCATCCGGAGTGTGAAGATGGATGACATCGCACGACTTCTCTCTATATCCAAACGAACACTTTATGAAATCTATTCGGATAAGCAGTCTTTGCTGCTTGAGGGCATCTGTCATGAGGAGAAACGGCGGGAGGAATGTCTTCACGCTTTTACGACACGGAAAGAGAATGGTGCCTTGAATGTCATCATGGAATTTTACAGGATGCAAATCAAGGAGTTCTCGAATGTCAATCCCGTTTTTTTTGAGGATTTGAAAAGATACCGTACAGTGATGGAATATATGCGTAGCCGTCATGTGGAACAGCAAAAGAAGGCAGTGGTGTTTTTTCGGGAAGGTGTCAAGGAGGGCTTTTTCCGTAGTGATATCGATTACGATATTATCTCGCGTATTGGCGAGGATGCTATTCGTTTTGTGATGGAGTCGAGGATGTATAATGAATATAGCCTTGAACATATTTTTAGGAATATCATTTTTCTCTTTGTCCGTGGCTTTTCTACAGAGAAAGGTATCAAGTTGATGGATCGATTGCTTGAGGAAGGAGGTGGTAGATGAAAGAAATAAAGGCGGCATTGTTTGACTTAGACGGTGTGGTGTTTGATACCGAACCGCAATACAGTGTCTTCTGGGGTAAGCAGATGCGACGGTATTTCCCTGATAAGGAAGGGATGGAGAATGTCATCAAAGGTCAGACGTTGACACAGATCATGGGTGACTTTTTTGCCGATAATGCCTATGCACAGAAAACAATTGTGGAAGAGCTTAATGACTTTGAGCGGGAGATGTATTTTAACTATGTGGATGGCTTTAGTTCCTTTGTCGAAGACCTTCGCACTCATGGCATCAAGACGGCATTAGTTACCAGCAGTAACCGTATGAAGATGGAATCGGTCTTCCGTCATCGTTCTGAGATACGAGACTATTTTGACCAGATTCTGACCGCTGAGTCTTTCAAAGAGAGCAAGCCATCGCCAGAATGTTACTTAACGGGTGCTGCTATGTTAGGTTGTAACCCTGAGGATTGCATGGGTTTCGAGGATAGCTTTAATGGCTTACTTTCTGTCCAGGGAGCAGGTATGTTTGTCGTGGGTCTTTCCACGACTAATTCTGAAGATGCTATATCACCATATTGTAACTTAGTTATCCACAATTATCTCTCAATGGATTATGAGACATTGGTGAATGCTATATCATGGAGTGTGTGACATAGGGATGGGTGTTTTACAATATTTTGTCTTTTATTGCGTTATCGTTATATGAGAACATTGAAGACATTTCTGTTTTTTGGAGGGTTGTTGCTGCTCTTTTCGTGTAGCGATGATGACTCGTTCACTACTTCAAGAAGCAATTTACTGACTTTTACCACAGATACGGTTTCGTTGGATACGGTTTTCAGCAACGTGCCTACCACCACAAAGACTTTATGGGCTTTCAATCGTTCTGGAGACGGCATACGTTGTACCAACATCCGATTGGAACATGGTAACCAAACAGGGTTTCGAGTGAATGTCGATGGCACGTATCTCGGAGTGACGAATGGGTTTCAAACTAACGAGGTGGAGGTGCGTAACAAAGATAGCATTCGCATTTTTGTGGAACTGACATCCACAATGTCCTATGAAGATACGCCGCAATTAATAGAAGATAATTTACTATTCACCCTGGAGAGTGGGGTACAGCAGCGTGTGAATCTGAATGCCTATACTTGGGATGCACTACAATATAATTATGTACATATACAAAATGACTCGACATTGGTGAGCCATAAACCTATTATCATCTATGGTGGTTTGGTCGTAGATAGCCTCGCCACGTTGACGATAGGGGCTGGCACGACGCTTTATTTCCATAATGATGCAGGGATAGATGTCTATGGTAAATTGATGTGTGAAGGCACACCCGATGCCAATGTAATCCTTCGTGGCGACCGCATAGACAATATGTTCGACTATTTGCCATACAACGATGTGTCGGGGCAATGGATGGGCATTTACATCCATGAGTCATCGTATGGGAATGTTATTAACTACACCGATATACATAGTACATACGATGGAATTGTTATGGATTCTTGCGACGTGGAAAAGAGCACGCTTTCTTTGGTTTCTTCTACGGTACACAATTGTCAGGGGTATGGGGTGAGGGCTAACTATTGTCAGGTTCAAATCGTGAACTGCCAAATTACGAACACTCAATATGATTGCTTTTTTGTTAATGGAGGTAGGGTGTCGGTCAACAATACTACATTGGCACAGTTTTATCCTTTTGATTCCAATAGAGGTGTGGCTTTAAGGTTTAGTGCCAAAGAGTTTCCTTTGGAATCTTTCTCCTGCCATAATTCCCTTATCACGGGATTTTCCGATGATGAGATGATGGGAGAGCCTCACGACAATATGGCTTTTAATTATCATTTTAACCATTGCATTATTCGTACCCCAACCATCACAACAGATGACAGCGTGAACTTCAAGTATGTCATTTTTGAGGACATTGAAGATACAACTATGTATGGGAGGAAACATTTTGCAAAGATTGACCATGGGAAACAAAAGTATGATTTCCACCTTGATAGCATAAGTCCTGCCATCGACAAAGCTGATGCCACCTCTTCTTTGCCCCTTGACCGGGATGGAAAGATGCGTGACGAAAGGCCAGATGTGGGGTGTTTTGAACGGATAAAAACAAACCTTAACAATAAACAGCCATGAAAAATGTCAAAATTGAAATCAATATCACTTTCTGCTCCTATGAGGAATTGGAGTCTGGTGATCGGGAACTCGTGGATAAGGCAATTGAGGCAACAGCAAACTCTTATGCCAAATATAGCCATTTCCATGTGGGAGCAGCTCTCAGATTAGCTGATGGACGGATGATGATTGGTGCCAATCAGGAGAATGCAGCATTCCCATCTGGGCTTTGTGCGGAACGGACTGCTATTTTTGCAGCGCAAGCTCAATGTCCCGAATTTGCCATTACTGCCCTTGCCATTGCTGCAAAAAACGAGAACGGACTTGTACCGATGCCTGTTTCGCCTTGTGGTGCTTGTAGGCAGGTGATACTTGAAATTGAAGATCGTTACCAAAGTCCCGTCCGAATCTTACTTTATGGTACTAAAGGCGTATATGTCATCCAAAGTGTGAATGACTTACTGCCTCTATCATTTGTGGAGAATGATATGTATCAATAAGTATAACTATTCACACATAGGGTATTGAGTTATTTCCAATTTTGTTAATAAAGATTAATTGGTGGTAAAAAACTTCCTTATAATTTGAGGGGAATGAAAAAAAATATTACTTTTGCAACCGCATTAAAGCGTTGATGCAAGTACGGAAGGGAAGTTTGGGTGAGTGGCTGAAACCAGCAGTTTGCTAAACTGCCGTGCGTGTAAACGTACCGGGGGTTCGAATCCCCCAGCTTCCGCAAGGCACTTAAAGCAAATAACATAACGATAACACGGTGGATTCATCTAATGGTTAGGATACAAGATTCTCAATCTTGGCATAGGGGTTCGATTCCCCTATCCACTACGAATCTGTGGAACGGCGGTCTTTCGGGGGTGCCGTTTTTTTTCGTAAGTTCCTGTCTTTTAGCTTGTTCCCTCATGATTGCGAGTTAGGCCGGCTTCGATGGATGTATGCATGTGATGGTGCTTTTTTGGCGCTGTGCATGTACGGATGTCGGCACGAAAGAGCAGGAGGTTAGGAAAATGGGAAAGATATCCGTGTTTCGCCGCAACGGCGGTGACAAGCAGGGTAGGTCGCAGCTGTATGTTGTGGTCTACATCAGTCGTGAGACCATCCGCCTTGCCACTGGCGTGAAGGTTCTTGAGAGCGAGTGGGATGCCGAGCGCGAGTTGGTTCGCGGCAAGGGTTCCGGCGACAAGAACCTGATCATCGGGCAGATGCGCTCCAAGGTGAATGACATTTTAGTGAAGGCCCGTTTGCGTGACGAGCGTCTCACGAAGGAGAGTTTCCGTCGTTACTGGGACTGTCCTTCGGAGTTCGACTCGTTTCTCGACTACATGAACCATTATTATAAAAAGGTGCAGCGCGTGAAGGAGGACAACACGCTGAGCACGTATCGCACGGTGATGCGCGTGTTGCGCGACTTCGCGCCTGGCCTGACGTTCCGCGAGATTGACTACGACTTCGGCATGCGGCTGCTTGCCCATTTGCGCAGGGGCGGCAAGAAGGAGTCTACCGCCTACAAGAACCTTGCCGTGTTCAAGGTGTTCGTGGAGGCGGCGAAGCGTGACGGCTACATCGAGCGGACGACGTTTGACCAGATCAGGATCAGGAAGCAGAAGCCCGAGGTGGTGTATCTTGACGAGTGCGAGTTGCGCAGGATGGTGGAGTTGTACGACCATGGCGGGAATGGCCTTACCGAGGCGCAGCGTTACGT
>JAFRRN010000049.1 GCA_017428055.1 Prevotella sp. | reverse complement strand
TCACACTGGGGCCAAAAGTTGCTTTGGCTTGTTTTCTACTGTTGATAACACGTATGGTCAAATTTATGAAAGGTCACAGTCGATAACTGGTATTGCCAGGGGCAGCTGCACCCAAGGTCAGACGTTTGGGGTTGTTGGCAGTTATGAAGGATATGGTGGAGCAGGAGTTTATGGTTCCATTTATAATAACACCCCCGTTTCTGATGGTCGTTACGCTGGTTTTTTTGCAGGCAACGTGAAAGTGACGGGTACGTTAAACGGCGTTGTCATCAGCAGTTCCGACCTGCGCCTGAAGCAGGACGTGAGGGAATTAGGCGAGACCGATGGGGGAACGCTTGACAAACTGGACATGCTATCACCGGTCTCATACAAGTATGACGCGAGCAAGATGGAGCCAGCCAAGGAAGTTGTGGAGGGTGACCTTGACAAGGGAAAGGCATCGAGGGCTTGGACCAACCCCGTTTATGAGAAGACCCATTTTGGCCTCGTGGCACAGGAGTTGCAAGAGGTCTATCCCGACCTGGTGTACGAGAACGACAATGGCTACCTCTCCGTCAACTACACGGAGCTAATACCCATCCTCATCCAAAGCATCAAGGAACTCAACGCCAAGGTGGAACAACTGTCATCGCCCTCAACCAGAAAGGCAAAGACGACAGGGACTGCCGAGACCACGGACATAGAATCTTCCATTGCCGACGTAGCTGGCATGGATCAGAACGTGCCAAACCCCTTCAGCGGCGAGACGGACATCCCTATTTACCTACCTGAGACTGTGAAGATGGCGACGCTCTACATCTATGACCTCAGCGGCAAGCAAGTGGAACAACATGCCATCGACGGGCGCGGCGACACCACCATGACCATCCATGCCGACAAAATGGATGCCGGCATGTATATCTACTCACTCATTGCCGACGGCAAAGTGGTGGCTACGAAAAGAATGATAGTTGTGAAATAACGGAGGAGGGCGACCATGAAACGCATTCTTTATTTTGTCGTGCTATTATCGTTATCCTTGCCACAAGCGAATGCCCAAAGCGTTAAGCACTTGACATTGACGTATAATGAGCCTGACTTTAGTTATAGCTATGACACCGATGGATGTTTGGCCATTGACTCGGAGATACTTCCATTCGTCCTTGGCGAAGACACGCTCGCGCCAGCCTTACCCTATTTCCCCTTGTATGTGCTGATAAACCCTGAATTGGATTACGCCAGCACCTCTATCACCTGCCAGGATAGCGTTGTATTCACGAACGTGAACATAGCCCCAAATCCCATCCCACTGCCTACAAACTTAAATACTACGGAGATGGTATGGGGCGTGGTTTCTTACACCGATTCCATTTACCCAGATGAGAACGTTGAATATCGTGGAACGCAAATCATTGCCGGGTATAAGGTATTGAGTTTCTTGGTGTCCCCCTATAAATATCTATCCCAAAACAAGCAACTGCGGTTCGTCAAGTCCCTTGATGTTGACATCAACCTTGTCCCGATGTCGCCCACACAGGAGATGCCAACACGGATAGGTAACGCCATGAGGGACTTCGTGGCGAGCCTCGTGGTGAACAAGGAGGAGATGGACTCTCTTTATCCCACATCGCCTCAAGCCCATGGAAATGGCTTATTGGCACCTCCCTTGGGAGAGAACGCTAAATACAGGTATGTCATCATCACCGACTCCAGCCTGGTGGAGGCATACAGACCCTTGGCGGAGTGGAAAACCATCAAGGGGGTGAGGGCGAAGATAATCACGACGCAGGAGATTTGTTCCACGCAAAGTAATGATACCCCCCAATTGAAAATCAAAAAAAAGTTGAGAGACTTGTATGAGGAGGGATTGGAATATGCCTTGTTAGGGGGAAACGTGGATTTAGTGCCTGCGCAGATGTGCAAAATTACAGACAGTATTCATTTCAGCAAAGATACACTTATTACTACTCCAACAGACTTATATTATGCATGTTTCAACAATTTTTTTGATTGGAATGAAGATGGAGATAGTTTATATGGAGAGATTGAGGATAGCGTAGATTTAAGCCCCTTTATCTTTGTTAGTAGAATTCCATTAAGTAATTACCAAGACGTAGATATGTTTGTCAATCGTGTTCTAAATTATGAAAAAGGAATTAGTACTGATTCTGTTGCATTTAACAATAGGATTTTGCTTTGCGGGGGTAATCTTAGTAATAATAATTATGTCAGATTGACAAGTGATAATATGTATAAAAAAAATATTAAACCCTATCAAAAATACCCGTGTTTTAGGTTTTATGATACTGATACGGATTATCCAGACGGGGCATCTTATCAATTGACAGGAGATCATTTGCAAAGTGAAATTGAAAAAGGCTATGCTTTTGTAGATTACGGTGGGCATGGATGGTGCCATGCATGGGGAGAATTAGAAGAGAACACATTATACGATTATCACCATGCGCGGTCTTTACATAATAATTCTTATACTGTTGTTACTACGATTTGTTGTCATTCAAATGCTTTTGACAAAACAGCTGTAGATGGGTATGATGATAATCATAAATTTAGCATAGTATTATTGAAGAATCCAAATAGTAGTGTAATAGCATATTTGGGAAGTTCACGTGAGGGCTTTTCTAGTACATCTTATTTATATAGTTCATCTTTTTATAATAAACTATTTGGAGAGAAATGTTTTAATTTTGCTCGCTTGGTACAATCGTCAAAGTCGTTATACCAAACTATGACAAAAACAAGCGAAAGACATAGGTGGCTTCAATATTCTATTAACCCCTTAGGGGATCCAGAGATGCCTCTTCGAATTTCAACCCCAAAATCTTTTGATTCTATTATCATTACTTTATTAGGTGAAGAATCCATTTATGTTAATGCAAATGTGGACTCATGTGTTATCTGTGTGATGAGTGCCAATGACAATGGTTTTTCTTATTACAGGGTAGATACTTTGAGACAAAAAACATATCCATTTGCAGCAGACACTATGAGCATTTGCATTACTAAGGATAATTATATTCCTGTCGTTTATAAGTATGTGAAAGGAGGAAATCTCTATATCCAAAATGAGACGATGCATGGAAATAACCATATCCATGGGGGGTACATCATGGTGGGTAGCAACGTCACTATAGAAAAAGAGGAAGGCCCCGTTATCATTGAGGATGGGGCGACCACTATAGAATGCACGAATGGCGTGACGATAACCCGTGACTTTGAAGTGAAAGAAGATGCAGAGTTTGAGATCAAGATATCTAATTAGGAAGGAGATGTTTATGAAAAAATATGTTTTTACAATTTGCATGTTTATGTCTTTAAACGTGCAATTACCATTATATTCCCAACAATATCTGCCAATTTTTGAGGAAGGTAAGCGTTGGGTTGTCAAGTGGCAGGCAGCAGATATTGTCAAACATCAAACATGGGTGATTTCTGGTGACACTATCATCAATGACCATTCTTATTATATTGTAGATGGTGTTTTTGTGCGTGAGGAAAATAACAAGGTGTTTGCTTTAAGAAATGGAAAGGAAAGAACACTATATGATTTTGACTTAAAAGTGGGTGATACATTCCAAGAAGATGAATTGGTCGTGGTTAGTGTAGATTCAATAAAAGTCAGTAATATTACCCGTAAACGTATAGGGTTCATGTCCAGTTGGTATTTTGAGGTTTACAAGGGAGTTTATGGAGAGGAATTAGATGAGGAGAATCCAAAGAATTGGGATGTTTGTTGGATAGAAGGAATAGGTAGTAGTAATACACCTACGTATTATTCTGATTGGGAAGTGATAGGTCCAAGACATACCATGCAACAATGTTATTTCAATGATGAGTGCATATTCACGTATGACGACTTCTTTGCCAAGCCCGTATCAAGTATATCAAATCCTGTCAGCTCCATATCTGTCAGCAATGCTGTCTACGACCTGCAAGGCCGCAGGGTGCAGACCCCGCAGCGTGGCGGCTTGTATATCAAGGACGGCAGGAAGTTAATCTACAGATGAGGAGGGGTAAAGCGGTCATTTTTTCTATCAAGATGTCGCATGAGAGGGGAGAGCGTTATGAAAAAGTTGTTGTTCTTTGCGGCATGGTTGCCCTTGTCCGTTTGGGCGCAGGGTGCAGACTCCGCAGCGTGGCGGCTTATATATCCAAGGCGGCAAGAAGTTAGTTTATAAATAGTTCAAAAGGCAACATAAACTATAATGAGGGTGTTCACAATGAACATCCTCATTTTTTTACTCAAAGCCCCGACTTTCTTGGGACCAAGGCTTTGTCATGTCGTAAAGTTTTCGTTACCTTTACAACATGCAAAATAAAACATCACAAAAGTACCACTTTCGTCCGTATTCTCAAAATCAGACAATACTTTTCCGCAGAGAATAGACAGGGACATTGCAGAGGAAGACCCAGTCCGCTTGGTCAGCCGCATAGTTGAGGGTCTCGACCAGTCCTCTATCGCTCAATTCGTCAATGGATTTTGGTAATCCATTAGCGGCCTGATTATGGGATTTCATGTCAAGCATCCTTCCATACCCTTGATTTCTTCTGTCTTCTACATATCTGGAGTAACCTATGATGGACGAGATTTCCTTTGGGGCGGCAATTATATATGCTTCAACGGAATACCCTTTGTTTTTTAATTCTTCAGCTGTGCTGATGGGAACGGAAGGGTCGCGCATAGTACCTTCAACAATCATGTTAAGTTTGTTTTCCGCTCCGATGTCTATTAGATTTTTTGTGAATACGTTCGAGAACACTTGCGTTTCCCTTGGGAATTTAATTTCATTCTCGACAAGCGCATGGAAGCCTGGATGGAATATCCTAAAATCATCACCATTAATAGATAAAAAATCACGTCCCTCATTATCCTCTTTGATAATGTCTACGAGGTAACTCTTACCAACAGCTCCCTGACCCCCTAAAAGAATTGCCTTTGGATTTGAGCTTACCGAAAGATTGTAGGGTATAATATTTTCTTTATTATCCCAAAATATTTTCAGGACATCACTTTCGAGCATATCTTGCTTTCACGATAGGTGAGTAATAGTTGATAGCCTTATCGAACACGGAACGCTTTAAATTAGGGTTTGGATCATGCAGAGCATTTAGCTCTTCCCTATACATGAAAATTTCCTCTTTAGGTCTTTTTTCCTTAATTGCGTTCACGAACATGTCGTTAATGATGTTGTGTGCAACATCTATCATTATCGGATCTTTGTAAACATCGTCTTCCATATCAAATCAAAAATAATCAAATAAATTCAAGTGCAAATTTAGATAAAAAATCGGATTTATAAGCCAGTCGAGATAAAGAAATAACTTTTCTTTAGAGGAAAGATAAGTAATATATTTAAGTTTAAGTAATGGCGGCTAAATGATTTTATAGTCGCCATTACAATAAAAAAAGTTAGAACCAGTCAATTTCTTCAACAGTCAACCCCGTAATCTTGGCGATGGTCTCCGCATCAAAGCCCATGGATTTCATTTTGCGGGCGGTCTCGGTCTTCTCCACTTGCCGTCCTTTTTTCTCTCCCTCTTTTTTACCTTTTCTAAATGCAGTCTCCATGGTGCTGGTATAGTCCCAGTACTCTTTCAGGCTTGCCTCGTACTGTTGCCGTTCTGCATTCGTGTACTTGGCGATCTCGGCTTGCTCAAAGAGCTTCTTGAAACCGAAGTCAGTGTACGGGTTGATGTATTCCTCCTTTCTTTCCTTTGACATGGTTACCTCGCTTCCCCAAAAAATTTGTACAATAGTCAACATAACTCTATGGATGCAAAGATAAACAAAAAAATAAGAAAAAGGCTTTCTCATGTCGAAATCTTTCATGATAGCCATGATACAAAGAGTTAAATAAAAAGTTATCCAACAAGTATGTTGCATAATTTTACATTCCATTTTCCAACCACCCCCCAATGGTTCTTATCGTAAATGTTAAATAATGTAATGATGTGCTTGGGCATTTGAGAGAGTAGAAATATTGTGAAGTATTTGTGAAGTGTTTTGAAAATAAAAAATCCTAAATAGTTGTATATCAGTTACTTAGGATTTTGTTTTGTGATCCCGTTGGGATTCAAACCCAAGACCTTCAGAACCGGAATCTGACGCTCTATTCAGCTAAGCTACGGGACCTTGAAAATGATATATGGAGCGGTAAACGGGGCTCGAACCCGCGACCTTCGGCTTGGGAAGCCAACGCTCTGCCAACTGAGCTATTACCGCGAAAGGTGTATGGAAAAGTCTTGAATGAGCCGATACCCGGACTCGAACCGGGGACCCACGCATTACGAATGCGTTGCTCTACCAACTGAGCCATATCGGCGATTGCGGATGCAAAGGTATATGTTTTTTTCGTAACCTCCAAATTTTTTGTAGTTTTTATGTTGATGGTTCTTTGGGGTTGTGTATATGGTGGAGATGTTAGGCGGAAGTTACCCTTGATGGATATTGTTGTGCTTTGGTTGTCAAAATGATAGTATAATTTGTATTATTCTGTCATTTTGTAAAAATAAACGCTTGCTATGCTTGCAATTTAATAATAAATGTGTACCTTTGCAGCGCAAAACAGAAAAGTGAAGAATCATGAGCATGTTGATAAAGCCCATCGGCTACCAGCGACTATTGGATATGAAGCAGACGGAGCAGGGCATTAAGTTGATCAAGGAGTTCTTTCAGGCCAACCTCTCCACGGAGTTGCGCCTACGCCGTGTCACGGCTCCCCTATTTGTATTGAAGGGTCTTGGCATCAATGATGACCTCAATGGCGTGGAGCGTCCCGTTACATTCCCCATCAAGGACTTGGGTGATGCTCGTGCGGAGGTGGTCCATTCATTGGCAAAATGGAAGCGGCTAACCTTGGCGGAGTATCATATTGAGCCGGGCTATGGCGTGTACACCGACATGAATGCCATTCGTGCCGATGAGGAGCTTGACAATCTTCATTCCCTCTATGTAGACCAGTGGGACTGGGAGGAGGTCATCACCCGTGAGCAGCGTACATTGGCTTTCTTGAAAGATGTGGTCAATCGGATATATGCCGCCATTCTTCGCACCGAATATCTCGTATGCGAGACCTATCCTCAGATCAAACCTTTCCTTCCCGAGAAGATACACTTCATTCATGCCGAGGACTTGTTGCGGATGTATCCCGACAAGAGTGCCAAGGAGCGGGAGGATGCCATTTGCCAGGCATACGGGGCGGTCTTTATCATCGGCATTGGCGGCAAGTTGTCGAATGGAGAGAAACATGATGGTCGTGCGCCCGACTATGACGACTGGTCAACTATAGCCGAAAATGGCCAAGCCGGCTTGAATGGTGACATCTTGATATGGTATCCCGTATTGGGTAGGTCGTTTGAGTTGTCGTCGATGGGTATTCGTGTCGACAAGGAAAGCTTGGTGCGTCAACTGAAAATCGAGGGAAAGGAAGAGCGGTTGCAGCTATTTTTCCACCAACAGTTGATAAACGATAGGCTTCCATTGAGCATTGGCGGCGGCATTGGGCAGAGCCGTTTGTGCATGGTCTTGCTCCACAAAGGACATATTGGCGAAATCCAGGCGAGCATCTGGCCCGATGACATGCGCGAGGAATGTCGCCAGTTGGGAATGACCCTTATTTAGATGGAAGATGGATAATTGAAGATTGAAGATTACGCTACGATGGTTAATCTTCAATTTTCAATTTTCCATCTTCCATTTTCAATCATCATACTATGTGAGTTCAAGGTTCATGACACTTCGTAGTTTCTCGATGGCAGAGTTTTTCTTTCGGAGTTCATCGAACAGTTCACGCTTGGTCAAAGCCTTCTTGAACTCATGCCCCTCGGCGAGGCGGCATTCCACTTGTATGTTGCTATTGTGGAGGTCGCGTACAAGCGTTGCCCTTATCTTTCGCTTGATGCCTTGTATCTGGTCGAGTAAGATTTGGTTGTCCACCACCACTTCGATATTCGGGTAGTTGGTGATGCGCGGCGTGATGTTCTTCATGCGCGATGCCATGCCCACCATGCTCTGCGGCATACGGTTACACATCTGCATCCATTGCAGCCGTAGTTCATCCTCGGTGAACCTCGATTGTTCCGCAGAGGGTGTGTTTTCTGGCTCTTTCTCCTCAACTGGCGTTGTTTGTTCCTTAGGCTTGAGCGAGTCGAAAGTCATCAATATCGACCCCAGTTTCATCTTGGGGGCGGGGGCAGGCTTGGCAGCAGCCTGTATGGTTATTTCTCTCTTGGTGTTGGCATCCTGTCCTTGCTTGGCCCTGCTGCGTGTCGCAGGGATGGCCCCAGCCCCGGCCACCTGCGCTGCCGGTTTCGGTTGGGGGGCGGATGTCAGTCTGTTGAACAGGGATTTCAGTCGCTTAGGGCTACGCCCCGCGCCCGCGCTGTCATCTTCAGGCTGTGTGATTTGTGCCACTTGGATGAGGGTCAGTTCCACCAGGAGCCGCTTGTTGCTGCTCTGCCGATAATTGATGTCGCATTGGTTCATCACCTTCAGTGCCTTATATAAGAAAGGTATAGGGCATCGCCCAGCTTGTTCTTGGAATCTCTGGCGTTGTTGCTGGCTCACTTCAAGCAGGGGGAGTGTCTGTGGGTCTCGTGCCATCAATACGTTCCTTACGTGCGAGGCAAGTCCCAGCACAAGGTTTCCGCCGTCAAAGCCCTTGGAAATGATGTTGTTTAGCAATACCATGATTTCCGTCACCTTGTTTTCCAGGGCCAAGTCGACCATTTGGAAATAATAGTCGGAGTCCAAGACATTGAGGTCTTCGATGACTTTTTGGTACGTGATGTTGCCCTGGCAGAAGCTCACTGCCTGGTCGAAGATGGATAAGGCATCACGCATTCCACCGTCCGCCTTCTCGGCAATGACGGCGAGAGCCTCGTCCTCGTAGGTCACATTCTCCTTTTCCGCTACCATCTTGAGGTGGTTCGTGATGCCCTGCACCGTCATCCGCTCAAAGTCATAGATCTGGCAGCGCGATATGATGGTGGGCAAGATCTTGTGCTTCTCCGTCGTGGCGAGGATGAAGATGACGTGTGCGGGCGGCTCTTCCAGCGTCTTGAGAAACGCATTAAAGGCAGAGGTAGACAGCATGTGCACCTCGTCGATGATAAACACCTTGTATTTCCCCACCTGCGGCGGTATGCGTGTCTGCTCCATCAGCGTCTTGATGTTCTCCACGGAGTTGTTGGAGGCGGCGTCAAGCTCGAAGATGTTGTACGACCGTTGTTCGTTAAACGACTTGCAACTCTCGCATTCATTGCAAGCCTCGCCCTCCCCCGTGGGGTTGAGGCAGTTGATGGCCTTGGCGAAGATGCGGGCGCAGGTGGTCTTTCCCACGCCGCGCGGCCCGCAGAAGAGATAGGCATGTGCGAGTTTCCCGCCCTTGACGGCATTCTTCAGTGTGGTGGTGAGTGCCGACTGCCCCACCACGGAGTCGAATGTCATAGGTCGGTACTTACGTGCCGATACGATATAATTGTCCATAATGATTAGGTTTTCGACTACAAATGTACAAACTTTCTCGGACAAATGAGCAAAATGCCCGCTATTTTTGTCATCTATAGTCGGATAAGATTTTCACTTCGCACCTTTCCGTCGGTTGCACTCGCGGCAAAGCATTTGGCAATTCTCCACCACCGTCCTGCCGCCATCGCGCCACGGGGTGATATGGTCGCCCTCCATAAACTCGATGTCAAACTCCTTGCCACAATGTGGGCAGATGTGCTCCTGCTGCTCCCATACCGCCAACTTGATGTCATCGGGAAAAGTCCGTAGGTCCAGGTAATGCTCGTCGCCTGTCAGCACGTATGGGATGATGCCTTGTGGCTTCTGTATCTCGCTATCGCGCATCAACGTGGATATTCTCCTGCCCAATTCTGCCGTGTCGAGTGTCTCCCTGTGATAACGGTCGTAGAGGTAAGCCCAGTCCAATCCCTTCATCACCTTCTTCATTTTCTTCATGTCGAAGTTGGTAATCGCCCAGTTCAGCACGTTCTGGAAATAAGTCCACAGGTTGTTGGCATTGGGGTCGTGCTGGTGGGTTGCCATGTAGCCGACGACGGTCTGGCGCTTGCCCTCGCGTGTCTCATGGTCTGCCATCCATTCCAGGGCTTTCTTCAAGAAGTCCTGGCGAATGGGTGTGCCGTTCACCAAGTCCTTGCCTAAGCGATAGGCACCGCAGTTGGACTTGGAGAAATGCCTCTTGGCATCGGTCACGAAGGGTCCCGCATAGATGGCATTGTTGATTTCCTGCTCGTTCAACGGCTTGCCGGCGATGTTGATGGTCTTAAACCACTCCAGCTTTTCCGATGCCTCGCCCTCGCAGACATACACCGTCAGCTTGTAGTCGAGGATTCTCCGCCGGATGTCTTCGGGCTGGTTAAAGAAATTCTTGAAGTCATACGAGAACTTCCCATCCACATACTCACAGAGCGACAACGTGCGCTGCTGGCCGTCCATCACCTCGTAAGGGCATTCGGCATCGTCGCTGCGCCTCACCCAGTACATCACGTTCAGCGGATAGCCGCGCAGCACGGTCGTAATCACCGCCTGTTGCTCCTTGTCGTTGTAGATAAACTCGCGCTGGTATGGCGGGCGGATGTCCAACAGCCCACCATATCCTCGCACACCCAGCTCGTCGTTGTTCACATAACCCTTGGTGATCTCGCCAACGGTCACTTCTATTTGCTTGATTGTCATCATAGGGATTCAGAACTCATTAGGAAAGTACTTGGAAAGAAAAGTTTTCGGCTCCAATGTCTCTACAGAGCATTCAAAATCGAAGTCCTTGATGTTCCGGGTGACTATGCAGTCTGCTCCGCTCAACTCTGCGGAAAAGTATTGGAGGGCATCCTCAAAGTCTCGGGCTTCCAGGGCAAGTGCCCGATCTACTGCCTGTTCGCCAACGGGAACGATGGTGAACAGCTCACGGCTCAACTTGATGGTCTTGTAAAAGTCAGAAGTGGATATGGTCTTACGTGTAGAATATTTCAAGTTAGCGATAGACAAATCCGACACCAGCATGTCAATATTGCCTTTAGCTGCCAATCCGAATAGGGCATGGGCTTCCCTTACCCCTACCGGTCTTCTCTCAATAAAATCGAGGAAGATATTTGTATCGATGAACACTTTAATCCTGTTGCCCATATTTCTCAAGCATATATTCCTCCTTGTCTTTCTTCCAGTCCACCGTTTGGCAAGCGGAGAAAGCACCGCACAGCTCGTCTACCAATGCCAGACGGCGTTTTTGTTCGGAGGTAAGTTCCTCTTCTTCCTTTTTCTTTATGGGTACATTCGTTTTCAGGAACATATACACCTTTTCTATAAGCGATGTGTCATTGTCGTCAATCTGGTTAATAAGGTTCAACGACGACCGTTTCATACTTAATGCAGTCATATCTCTTTCCTTTTTCTGATCCTTTGTCTGCAAAGTTAAGCATTTATTCGTAAATGCCAAACATTCGACAACTATTTCCGTCCTAATCCATCAAGGATGTTTTTAGTGTACACACCCATCGAACACCTCCCTGCTTACAATCTTCGTCTGTGGCTTTTCCTTCGTTTTCTCGATTCTCGCACGGGCAGATGTAACCCTTGCAAACATGATTGGGGGAATTGTTCTTTGGGAAAGAGAATGTCTTTCGCTGTTTTGTTCTTTTGTCTTCATATCGATTTAGGTATTGCTTTTCGCTGCAAAGTTACTAATTATTTCATATTCCTCCAAATCATTCATCCCCTTTTTGCGATGATGACAGGCGGGGATGCTTGTTGCGGATGAGGATTCTTTCGTATAGGCGTACAATCTCATTCCCCTTCTCGATATATAACCGTGGTCCTCCATTCAGCTTGCCGAGACGCTTTCGCACAATATCCATGTTGGCGAGTTCTAATCCAATGCCAATGATTTCAAATTGATTGGGATTATATTTGTCGAGAAAAGTGATAGGAACACCCATGATGCCGGCATAATCATAAGGAATATCGGCAGTCTTACCTATTTCTATGCCATCGTAATTGAAATAAGTTGGGTATTCTTCGGGGGAATAACGGCAAACAAGATCAAATTCTTCATTTCGTTTGGGTATATCTAAGTTTGTGAACCAATTGACACCCGAAACGCGAATCATGTCCTTTTTATGATCTGCAGCGGTTGCAATATCTTCGTATGGGGAAAAGAAATGAGCTGCCGCCCCCCTAAAGCCATAGCCAAGCCACACCTTATTGCCCTTGATCAAAGGGAATACCTCTTTGTATGTTATCGCGTTCTGATGCCCCACTATCAGGAACTTCTTATCATATTCAATCAGCTGTGCCAAATACTCTCTGAACAAGGAGAAGGGCGGGTTTGTCACGACGATGTCCGCTTGTTTGAGCAGTTGGATGCACTCCGGGTCGCGGAAGTCGCCTGTCTTGAGGGTGGTGAGTGCGTTTTTGTCGTTTTGCAGCAGGTAGCGTACATCCGACAGGTCTACTGCTCCGTCGCCGTTTATGTCCTTCACTTCCGTTATCTCCACCTTGTATGCCACCCTCTTGGGCTCGGTGGTGAAGTCGCCCCAGTCAATCATCAGCTCGTTTCCCTGCACGGGCGAGCCGTTGTAGCAGGTGCAGATGAGCTTTTTCAGTCCCAATTGGTTGAATCTCAGGGCGAAATACTTGAAGAAATTGCTCTCGTAAGGGTCGTCGCAATTGCACAGCACCACCTTTCCCCGGAAGTGTTTCCAATAGTGTTGCAGCTCCCTTTCGATGTCAGTCATCTGCGTATAAAACTCATCTTTCTTGGCTGTCTTGGCAGCATTCAGGTTTTTGTTTGCCATGATGCGGTAGGTTATAGTCACGTTGCAAAAATACGAAATTCCTTTCCCAATGCCAAATCTTTATGGCAAATGATAGGGCGAAAAGTCAAAATTTTATCACAAAATGAGCCTCCGTGGTTGCGTTATTTGCCACCAACCTCTACCTTGGGCAAAAAAAGCCCCTTTTTTCGCTATTGGCGCAAGTCGTTGAATATCAATGATATGCGAATTAGAGGCATTTTCCCCTGCCGATAAATGCGGCATTTTAACATTATTTGGGGGGCATCCGCGCCCCATAAATGCCCCATTTACGGGTGTCGGATGCGGCATCTGTGACCGATAAATGCCGCCCAAAAAATGTTAAATGGCTACTTTCGCCTGGATTTTCCAGAAATTCTGGATAATCTGGATTATCCGGTAAACACAAGTCATTCTATTTCTCGATTTTTCCCGAGCATCATTTTGTCCGCTTTTTTCATTGTCTTGCCAGGTGTCAGAGGGGCTGAATGGTGGGTGTTGGATATTGTTTTTTTAAGTGTTGATTAAACCCTTATGCCTTTTTTCCGTCAAAAAACCAAATAAATTAGACAGATGAAGAAGACGATTATTTTATGTATGCTCACGTTGGTGTCGGCATTTACGTTTGCCCAGGAGCGCAAGATCTCGGGCACGCTGATAGACAGAGACACCAAGGAGCCGATGATTCAGACCACCGTACAGTTGTTGAAGATGGACAGCACGTTTGTCACTGGTGCCGTCTCTGATGACATGGGCAAGTTCTCAGTGCAAGCCCCCGAGAGCGGGAAGTATCTGTTGCGTATCTCAAGCGTGGGATATATCACCTCGGTGAAGCGCATCGAGATGGAGGAAGACCACGACCTGGAAATGGGCAATGTGGTGATGAACTCCGATGCCGTGATGCTCAAGGGAGCGGAAGTGACGGCGTTGGCGCAGAAAGTCGTGCTGCGCGAAGACACCTTTGTATATAATTCCGCCGCCTACCGTGTGCCGGAAGGCTCCGTGGTGGAGGAGTTGGTGAAGCGTTTGCCCGGCGCGCAAGTCGATGATGACGGTAAGATTACCATCAATGGCAAGGAGGTGAAGAAGGTGAAGGTGGACGGCAAGGAGTTCATGACGGGCGATACGCAGACCGCCATGAAGAACCTGCCCACGTCGATCATCGAGAATATCAAGGTATATGACGAGAAAAGCGACCTGAGCCGTATCACCGGCATCGACGATGGCAACGAGGAGACGGTGCTCGACTTCTCCGTCAAGCGCGGCATGAACAAGGGTTTCATGACCAACAACGACGTGGCGGTAGGCACACACGACCGCTATTCGGCTCGCATCATGGGCATGTACACCAAGGACAAGTGGCGCATCATGGCCATGGGCAACGCCAACAACACGGGCGACCGTGGCTTCGGCGGGCGCGGTGGCGGTCCCGGACGTGGCAATACGGGCTTGAACTCGTCGAAGATGGGTGGCATGAACTTCAATTTCGAGGAGAAGGACAAGCTGAAGATGGACGGCTCCGTGCGGTGGAACCATCGTGATGGCGACTCGTATACGCGCTCGTCGAGCGAGAATTTCGTCAGCCGCAATGGCTCTTTCTCCAACAGCAACTCGCAGAACTATAGCCGTAGCGACTCGTGGAATGCGCAGATGCGCTTCGAATGGATGCCCGACACGATGACCAACATCATGTTTAGGCCCAATCTGAGTTTCTCCAAGAACGACGGGAGGTCATGGAGCTCGTCCGCCTCATATAACGACGACCCCTATCTCTATGCCACCGACCCCCTTTCTACGGCTGCCATCATGCAATTGGCTGCCGACAGCCTCATGGTCAACTCGCGCAGCAACCGCAGCATCAGCTACAGCGACAGCAAGCGGTTTGGCGGGTCGTTGCAATATAACCGTAAGTTGGGGACGAAGGGGCGCAACGTTACCCTTCGCGCAGAGGCCTCCTACAACGAGGGAGACTCGAAGAACTTCTCCACGAGCAATGTCCATCTGTTCCAGGTGAAAGACCTTTTCGGCAACGATTCCACCTATCAGACCAACCGCTACAACCTCACGCCGACCAAGAGTTATAACTATACCTTGCAGGCGACGTATAGCGAGCCGTTGTGGAAGGCTACGTTCCTACAGTTCAGCTACCGTTTCAACTACTCGTATAACAAGAGCGACCGCCAGACTTACGACTTCTCCAATCTGGGCGAGGACTTCTTCAGCGCGGTGCCTACAGTCTATCGGGGGTGGGATGGCTACTTAAACTTGCTCTCACGGCCATACCAGACATACCTCGATGCTGACTTGAGCCGCTATTCGGAGTACAAGAACTACACGCATGACATAGAGGTGATGTTCCGAATGATTCGCGATAAGTATAATTTCAATGTCGGTTTCATGGTGCAGCCGCAGAAGTCGAACTTTATCCAGGACTACCAGGGCATTTATGTAGACACCGTCCGCAACGTCGTGAATGTCACGCCGACGCTCGACTTCCGCTATCGCTTCTCCAAGGTTTCCAACCTTCGCATCAACTATCGGGGCAGCACGTCGCAGCCCTCGATGTCGCAACTGCTCGATATCTACGACGACAGCGACCCCTTGAACATATCACGGGGTAACCCGGGGTTGAAACCCTCGTTCACCAACAGCCTCAACCTCTTCTTTAATGGCTACCAGCAAAAGCACATGATGACAGAGATGACATTCCTCCGCTTTACGACCACGCGCAACTCCATCTCGTCCAAGGTGACATATAACGACCAGACGGGTGGGCGCACCACACGCCCTGAGAACATCAATGGCAACTGGAACGTCAACTGGGGAGGCATGTTCAACATGGCGATAGACACCGCCGGGGTGTGGAATGTCAACACGTTCACCAACCTGGGATATAGCAACTATGTAGGCTATCTCACGCTTGACCAAACCTCCTCGTCCGTGAAGAACACCACGAAAGAGACCTCCGTCAACGAGCGTCTCGGGCTGAGCTTCCGCCCGATGTTGGGAGAGTGGGTAACGGAGTTTGAGTTGGACGGTACATTGGGTTACAGCCATGCCCGCAACAAGCTGCAAAGCCAGGGCAATCTCGATACATGGATTTTCTCGTATGGCGGCTCCGTCAACCTGACGGCACCATGGGGAACATCGGTGGCGATGGACATTCACGAGCGCAGCCGTCGCGGTTACAACGACCAGTCGATGAATACCAACGAGCTGTTGTGGAACGCGCAAATCTCACAGAGCTTTCTCAAGGGTCGCCCATTGACGGTGATGTTGCAGTTTTATGACCTCCTGCACCAGCAGTCCAACTTCAGCCGCACGCTCAATGCGATGCAACGGAGCGACACGTGGTATAACTCCGTCAACTCGTATGCCATGTTGCATGTCATCTTCCGATTCAATGCCTTTGGCGGGAAGAGCGCACGGCAGGGCATGATGGGACCGGGCGAAGGCCCCGGAGGTGGCTCCGGCAACTTTAGGCCACGTGGCGGCTTTGGCGGCGGCGGGGGCTTTGGCGGCGGCAGGCCACCTGGAATGATGTGATTAATTTGTTAGTATACTATAATAATTGGCTAAATCACCAATGGGCATATAGTACGGGGAACCCCCTGATACTATATGCTCGCTTTTTTATAGGATGTCATTGATGACTTGTTCTATCACTTTCGGGAAATACTTCATCTCCAGTTCGTGTTCCTTGTTGGCGATGTCGTCGGGCGTATCTTCGGGAGTGAGGGGGGTCTTGTATTGCGCGATGATCTCACCGCCGTCGCACACCTCGCTCACCCAATGCACGGTCATGCCCGTCTCTTGCTCGCCAGCGGCTTTCACGGCCTCGTGTACATGATGCCCATACATGCCCTTGCCGCCGTATTTGGGGAGTAGGGCAGGGTGGAGGTTGACCATCCGTCGGTGGTAAGCCTGTACGAGGAAGTCGGGAATCATTAGCAGGAATCCCGCCAGGACGATGAAATCGATGCCGTATTCCTCCAAGACGGGCAACACCTTGTCGGTATCCTCGAAGTCTTTTTTCCCCATCACGATGGTGGGGATGCCGTATTTCCCGGCACGTTTCAGGGCGAAAGCGTCGGCGCGGTTGCTCCATACCAAGGCGATTTCCGCCAAGTCGCTGCCAGCGAAATGCTGGATGATGTTCTCGCAATTGGTGCCACTGCCCGACACAAAGATGGCGATTTTCTTCTTTTTCATGATGATGTTGCTTGAAAGGTTGTGCTTATTCTATTTCCTCATCCCAGTCTTCATCGTCGTCGAAGCCGAACATGAGGGCATCGTCGTTGAATGAGTCCAAGGCGCGACGCTCCTTCTTCGTGGGACGTCCCATGCCTCGTGAGCGGTCGATAAACCCGCTGATGCGGCTCATCTCTAACAGTTCGTATTGCTTAGGGTCGGTGACGTTCTCATAAATCTCGGGTACCAGCTTTGCCCCCACGCGCTGTTCGATGGCTTGCAGTACGCGGAAAGAGTAGGTGATAGGCGGCTTCTTCACGCTAACCACCTCTCCCACCTTGATGGGACGGCTGGGTTTCACGTTCATGCCGCCGATGGTGACGCGCCCGTTCTTGATGGCATCCACGGCGATGGAGCGTGTCTTGAAGATACGTGCCGCCCATAGCCACTTGTCGATTCTCGCCTCGTTCATTTCTTTCCTAACTTGTTGTATTGGTTCATGGTGATGTCGATGCCCGCCAGGACAAAGCTCTTGATGATGTCAACGCCCAAGTCGATGGTGGGTTGCAAGGTCTTGAGGTCTTCTTCCCCAAACTCCCCAAGCACCCAGTCTATCTGTCTGCCCTGCGGGAAGTCGTTGCCGATGCCCACACGCAGCCGTGGGTAGTCCTGCCCGATGAGCTGTTGGATGTGCCCGAGGCCGTTGTGCCCGCCGTTGCTGCCCTTGGCTTTCAGGCGGAAGGCACCCAACGGCAGGGCGACATCGTCAGAGATGACGAGCAGTCGCTGTTGGTCGATGTTCTCCTTGTTGAGCCAATAGCGCACGGCATTGCCGCTGAGGTTCATGTAGGTGGTGGGTTTGAGGAGAAAGATCTTCCTCCCTTTGAGAGATGTCTCGGCGACAAATCCATATCGCCTGTCGTCAAAAACAATATTGGACGCTCTTGCGAAGGCGTCCAATATCATATATCCGGTGTTGTGGCGGGTCTTGGCATATTCGTCGCCAGGGTTTCCCAAGCCCACAATCAAGTATTTATCCATTATGCTTCAGCCTCTTCAGCACCCTCTGTATTAGCGGCAGCGGACAGGGCGGCACGTGTCATCTTGATGGAGCAAACCACAACTTCCTTGCTTGTTGCAATCTCCAATCCCTCAAAACTCAATTCGCCAACCTTGATGCTCTTGCCAATCTTCAGGTTGGTAACGTCAATTTCCAGCGTCTCGGGAATCTGTGGATAGGGAGCGGTCACGTTGATCTTGCGGACGGTCAGGTTCATGCGACCACCGTCGCGAACACCTTGTGCCAAACCAGTCAGTTTCACGGGAATGCCAATGGTAATGGGATCTACCTTGTTTACTTCGAGGAAGTCAACATGGAGGAGGGCATCCGTCACGGGGTGGAACTGCAATTCCTTCATGATAGCGGTGTGCTGCTCGCCGTCAATGTCTAAGTTGATGACGTAGATGTGGGGGGTGTAGACAGCCTTGCGTAGGTCTGCCATGGGGATGTAGAACGACAAAGCCTCGGGCAGGCCATTCTCACCTTTCTTCTCTCCGTACAAGTTACATGGGATCAGTCCCTGTTTTCTCAAATCCTTGGAGGCTTTCTTTCCAACGGCCTCGCGTTTCTTGCCGGCCAATGCAAATTCTTTCATAAAATGTGTTACTCTAAATTAAGTGAATGATAAGATGCTTAATTCACCATCACACGATGCGTTTCAAAAGCGGTGCAAAGGTAAGAAATAAAAATCGAAAACCGTATAAAATATGTCATAAAATTAAGAAAAAGTAAATAAAATATACTCCTTTTCTTGCGTATTAATGGGAAAAGCTATATTTTTGCATTTGGTATATAACGATAACTAACAAGATTTACAAAGATGATTAATCGCGAGTTGATAAGGATTAAAATTGTACAGTTAACCTACGCTTATTATCAGAACGGAGAGAAGAATATGGAAAGTGCAGAGAAAGAATTGCTTTTCAGCCTTTCCAAAACCTATTATTTGTATAATTACCTGCTTTTCCTCATCGTCGCCGTATCGCGTGAGGAGCGTCATCGCGTGGAGGTTGCCACCCAGCGAGCCGAGAGGGAAGGGAGCGAGAAGCCTTCGGAGAAGTTCATCAACAATAAGTTTGCCCTGCAACTGGAGGAGAACAAGATGCTGAGGGATTTCTTCGAGAACGACAACCAGGCTTGGGAGGAGCACATCGAATACGTGCGAAAGCTATGTAACCACATTGAGGAGAGCGAAGTGTACCAAGACTACATGGAGTCTGCCGATAACTCATACGCCGCCGACAAGGAGGTGTGGCGCAAGCTTTATAAGCAACTTGTCACGAAAGATGAGGATATAGATGTCATCCTTGAGGATAAGAGTATCTATTGGAATGACGATAAGAACATCGTTGACACGTTTGTGCTGAAGACCATCAACCAATTCAGCCAGGAGAATGGGGCTAACCAACCGCTCCTACCTGAATATAAAGACGAGGATGAGCAGCTCTTCGCCCGCAAGTTGTTCCGTGCCGCCATCCTCAACGCAGAGAGTTACCATCGCTATATGAGTGAGACGAGCCGTAACTGGGACTTCGGGAGGCTGGCTTACATGGACGTGGTGATCATGCAGATTGCCATTGCGGAAATGATGTCGTTCCCAACCATCCCCATCAGCGTGACCATCAATGAGTATGTGGAACTGGCGAAATTCTACAGCACGCCACGCAGTGGCAGCTACATCAACGGTATGCTCGACTCCATAGCGCGCCACCTGGTGAAGAGCGGGAGGTTGCAAAAGGTGATGAACAATCCGAAACAACAACCATAAACTTTTAATCGAATAGCATGACAACAGTAGTATTGGCTGCACAGGCAGCACAAGGCGGAGGGTCCATGACGTTCCTGGTGATGATGATTGCCATCTTCGCCATCATGTGGTTCTTCATGATCCGCCCACAACAGAAGCGGCAAAAGGAAATCCGCAACTTCCAAAACTCCCTCCAGGAGGGTACGAGCGTGATAACTGGCGGTGGCATCTATGGCACGGTGAAACGCATTGACCTCGCCGCCAATAAGGTGGACGTGGAGATTGCGCGTGGGGTGGTGGTAACGGTAGACAAGAACTATGTGTTTGCCAATGCCGCAGCCTCGCAAACTGCCACAAACGCATAGGCGATGGAGCGTTATCCCATGATGCGCATTAACGCAAAAGTCAGGAACTTCTTGTTTGGTATGTTCAACAAGGAGTTTCTGATTTTTTTGTTGTTTCTTGTCATCAGCGCCTTGTTTTGGCTGGGAATGACGCTCAACGAGACATACGAGAGGGAATATATGGTGACGATGGCAATGGACAAGGTGCCTAAGAATGCCGTCATTACCAAGTCGATTGACGACACCGTGCTGGTCACCATCCGCGACAGGGGGTTTCTCCATACTGCCTATACCTATTCTGACAGGTTGAAGAAGGTGAAGGTCAATTTCCTTACTTATGCCAATAAAAAGGTTGGGAAGGGAGTGGTGTCGCAGGTCGAATTGCAGAAAATCATCTACAAGAGGCTCTATGGATCGTCGAAAGTGGTGTCTGTCAAGCCCGACAAGATGGACTTTACCTTCAATTATGGCCTTTCCAAGAAAGTGCCTGTGCGGCTTATGGGGTCGATTGTTCCCGCCAAGAGCTATTACCTTGCACGTACACGCTTCTGGCCCGACTCGGTGTTGGTGTATGCCACGCAGGCCAAACTTGATAGCATTAAGTATGTGACGACGGAGGACATCAACATCGAGAACTTCGAGGACACCGTGGTTCGCAACGTGTCGCTCAGCAAGGTGGACGAGGTGAAGATTGTACCCGCCACGGTGAAGATAGCCCTTTATCCCGACATATTGACGGAGGGGAGCATCGAGGTGCCTATCACCGCCATCAATATGCCTGCGGGCATGGTGTTGCGCACCTTCCCTTCAAAAGTGAAAGTGAAGTTCATCGTGGGTGTCAGCATGTTCAAGAAGATACGGCCAGAGCAGTTCCTGGTGGTCGCCGACTATAAGGAATTGATGAAGCGGCCATCCGACAAGTGCAACATTTACCTGCGTACATCCCCCCATGGCACTGCCAAGGCACAGTTGGAGATACGTCAGGTGGACTATTTGATAGAGAGATGAGGGTTGCCATCACGGGAGGGATAGGGAGCGGTAAGTCCTATGTCTGCCAGCGCTTGGCACGATATGGCATCAAGGTGTACGATTGTGATGCCGCCGCCAAACGCCTCATGCGCTCCTCTGCTTCCTTGCGACAGGCTTTGAAGGCTTTGCTGGGCGAGGGCGTTTACGAGGGCGACGTCTTGCAAAAGCAGGTCTTGGCAACATTCCTCCTCGCATCGGAGGGCAACAAGCAACGGGTCAACGATGTGGTACACCCCGCCGTGGCGCGTGATTTTGAGCAATCGGGATATGAATGGCTGGAGAGTGCCATCCTCTTTGACAGTGGTTTTGACCGCCGCATTCACTTCGATGCCGTGGTATGTGTCACCGCCCCGCTGGAGTTGCGGATTCAACGGGTCATGGCACGTGATGGCATCAGCCGCGAGAAGACGTTGGAATGGATCCAACGGCAGTTGCCACAAGAGGAGGTACTGCGCCGTTCCAGCCATGAAATCGTCAACGATGGCTCTCATGACATTGATATTCAAATCAAGAACCTAATTTATAACATTCAAAAGACTTTACAAAAAATGGAAACAATTCTTTCAATCGCAGGGAAGCCCGGACTTTATCGCCTCTTGTTAAAAGGCAAGCAAAACCTCATCGTGGAGACTCTCGACGAGAAAAAAAGGCGGATGCCGACATTCGCTAACGACCGCATCATCAGCCTTGCGGATATATCCATGTATACCGACGCAGAGGATGTCCCCCTGTGGAAAGTTCTCAAGAGCCTCGGCGAGAAGGAGGGAAGCAAGCCTTGTTCGCTGAATTACAAGAAGGCAAGTGGCAAGGAGCTGCGCGAGTTCTTTGCCGAGGTGCTGCCCGACTACGACCGTGAGCGGGTACATGACAATGACATCAAGAAGCTCATCCAGTGGTATGATATCCTCGTGAACAACGGTATCACTGACTTTGAGAAGACATTGGCTCCCACCGAGGGCGACAATGTGGAAGACCGCACGGATGCGTAAGGCTGTCTTGTTCGTCTTCGCGTTGCTCGTCGTGGCAACTGTTGGGGGTAGCTTCTATATGATAGACTATGCCCTTGCGCCCAATCCTAACCGTGCAGACATGGACGGCAGGATTGGGCGGTTGTGTTCCGAGCATCCCGAGGTGGTAGGATGGCTTGATAGCTTACGCGAGAACGGCCTGTTGCGTGACACCTTCGTCACCATGTCCAGCCAAGAGCGTCACCATGCCTACTACGTCGCCAATCCTCAAGCCCATGGTCGCATCGCCTTGCTGTTGCATGGCTGGCGCGACAATAGCATTGGCATGTTGCATATCGGCCATATCTACCATCGCTTGATGGGGTGCAACATCCTGTTGCCCGATTTCCATGCCCACGGCCAGAGCGATGGCAAATTGATACAGATGGGGTGGAAAGACCGTTCCGATATATTGCGATGGGTCGGCGTGGCGGAACAATTATTCCGTGACAGCGTGTACCCGTCGAGCATGGTGCTGCATGGCATCTCCATGGGGGCGGCAGCGGCGATGTATGTGTCGGGCGAGAATACGCCCGACTGTGTGAAATGCTTCGTCGAGGACTGTGGGTATACCAGCGTATGGGATGAGTTCCGCTATGAATTGAGGGAGGAGTTTGGCCTGCCATCGTTCCCCTTGCTCTTTGCCGCCTCTGCCCTTTGCAAGTGGCGCAATGGATGGTCGTTTGGCGAGGCCGATGCCGTGGCGAGCGTCTCCCGTTGCCATAAGCCCATGCTTTTCATCCATGGAGACAGCGATACCTTTGTTCCCTCGTGGATGGTACACCCCTGCTATGATGCCAAACCGCAGCCCAAGGAGCTGTGGGTTACCAAGGGTTGCGACCACAACCGCTCCTACACCGACTATCGCCTTATATATATAAATAAGGTGTCGACGTTTGTCGGCAAGTATCTTTGATTTTTAGGGGAGGGAAAAGTTATGGGCAACATCGCCGCCGATGGTTGCCCTTATCTTTTTAAGGCGATATTGTAATTGTAATAATCGTCATTGCCCGTGATGTCTTTCACCACGTGAAGGAACGGTGGGAACTTCACGGTCTCGTCCTCGGTGATGCCTTTCGTCTCGAGGATCATGAGGTCGTCGATGGGTTGCTTGTAGTCGTCGAGTTCAAAATACTGCCCTTTCCAGATGAAACTCTTGCGGATCTTGTGGATGGTTTGCCGATAGGGGTCGGCCTGTTGCAGCAGCGACAGGTATAGGTTCTTGTTGATTTGCCGCTCGGTCTCGATTTGTTCGCGCTCGGAGATGCGCTTCTTCGTGGTATGCACATACACATACTTGCCGTCCCAGCCGCGTCGGCGCAGCCGCACTTCGCACCCCGGCTCCGCCACGAGGTAGGTTTGGGTGATGTCGCTGGTGATGGGAGAGGGAATGTCGCCTTTCAACTCTACGATGTATTTGCGCTCCTCTTGGATGGGCTGCGGCAATGCCAGGACATTGGAGATTTCTTTCAACACGCGGTTGAGCTTCTTGTCGAAGTCCACGTGGTTGTTGATGACGCGCAGATGGGGGTGTCCTGTCCAGGCATCGATGACTTTCTTGTCGAGCATACGAGCAATTTGCAACCCCCTCTCGTCGGCAGCCTCGTTGCGCGAGGCGTTGTTGGACGTGGTATAGAATTGCTCCGCGCCGTCGGCTGCCGACACCAAGTGCAGCACGGCATCATATCGGGCGCGCAGCTCTGCCGTGTTGGTACCCACGGCGGTGGTGATGTCTTCCCATAATTCGGGGGTCATGTAGGCGGAGATGTCCATCGTGCCACGGTCGCAAACCACGATGCAGGGCTCCGTGCATTGCTCCGCCATGCGCAAGAAACGGTCTTCCAATGCCAGTTGTATCTCTAATGTCGCCTTCTCTCCCTCATAGAAGAAACGCTTGTTGTCGGTCAGGTAGTCCATTCCCGCCTGCGTGAACAGCGTCGGCACCTCAGGGATGGTGAAAACCTTAAAGCCGTGGCTTGAGAAATGTTCGATGATCCGGACCAATGCCGTGGTCTTTCCCGCGCAGGGTCCTCCTGTGAGAACGATTCTCTTAATGTCTTTCATGATGTTTGAATGATGATGCTATGTGATGTATATAGAAAAGGCACTGCAAATATACAATAATTTTCGCAAAACATGCACTATTTGCCAAAGAACTTCTCATCCCGGATATAAATAACAGACATGGAAGGGTTTTGTGTATATGAATGACACCTCATGCTAAACTCGCACCCGCAATATTGCTGGTTGTAGAATCCGTACTCTTTTAAAAGCTGGTTGCGGCGGTCGGAAAGGCCACCCTTGCGCCAGTTCTGCGCCCAGAAAAGGGTACCGTGGACGGCATTCTGTGCCTCCTCGCCCGCCTCAGTGATTTGCTCGAGGCTCTTCCAACGCGACGAGGCGAGGGTGGTGGTGAAGCACCCCAGCCCAAGTTGCTTGGCTTGCAAGGCGGCGGCAATGAGGCGGTGTCGGAAGCATTGTAGGCATCGTGAGCCACGCTCGGGCTCGCCTTCCAACCCTTTCACTTGCCTTAACCAACCCTCATGGTCGTAGTCGCCGTCAATCCACCGAAGGCCCAGGCTCTCGGCATGTCGCTTGCTCTCTTCCTTTCGGATGTCGTATTCCTCCCTCGGGAAGATATTGGGGTTGTAATAGAAGATGGTGGGGCGCACCTCATGGGCCAGCATCCACTCCACGATGGCGGACGAACACGGGGCGCAACAGGCATGGAGCAGCACCTCCTTCACCCCTTCCGGCACGGTAATGGGACTTCTTTTCCTTTTCATCTCAACGTTCCTTTCTGAAATAGTAACTCCCAATCCTGCCCTTTTATTGCCTTTTCACGCAAGTATTTGACGGGTCTCTTCCAGGAAACCATACATTCTCTTTTCGTACATGCCCCATGTACCAAAAATACATGCCTTATGTACGAATGGTACAAAGGGCATGTACGAATGGTACAAAGGGCATGTACGAATGGTACAAAGGGCATGTACGAATGGTACATGGGGTATGTACGAAATCCATACGATAGGGTGGCATGGACAAAAGGAGATTGCCAAGTTTTCCAACCCATATCTATAAGTAGATGATAGTGTGAAAGAAACCAACACCATTGCAGTCTTAAAATATGTTATATAAAAAAAAAAAAACAAAACATGCCACAGGTAAGTTGCTAACCTATTAAATATTTTTGTACTTTTGTATATTAATATATAAACAAAAGCGACATCATAAACACCCCCTACATAGAGGAACGAGTTAATAAATACAATATTTACAAATTAAAAACCGAAGTATGATGAATTTCAGACTTTTACGCAAGAAGATGATGATGGCACTTGCCGTCCTTTTCTGCTCGGTGGTCACAGCCAATGCGGCTAACATCACCTACCAACTGAAAACGCATGTGGATGGCAGGACCATCACCGGCACCGCGAACCTCGCCTCTGGCGCGGCTCTGGAAGCCAACATGCCAAAAGACCTCTGGCGTGCATTCTGCACGTATAAGTATTACGCAGACGAGAACTTGACGGAAGAGATTTCGGAAGCTCCCGCCGAGAACGCTACTGTTTACGTGGACTATGAGTTCGACCCTCCTTTTATCATGTCTGAAGAAGGTGGCGAGGCTACGTGGAACTACCTCCGCTCTTACAACAGCGGTGGCACGGAAAGGTACTATGTATATTATAACCAGGTAGCTGAAAATGAATATGCAAGACAGGTAATCAAGGCCAGCAAAACCGTTCCTTCCGTAGGTAACTTGGGAACACAGGTGTCTAAGAAAGGCCATCGTGAGTGGGCTTTCTATGGTGACGCTTACGATTTCAACATCCGGGTGAACGATGAGTCTTTGAACAACCAATGGTTGGTTTGGTCAAGCACCACAAGGAATGAGGCTCCTATCCGTTTGGGAACCAAGCCAGAGCTTGGCTGGCAATTGTATGTGAACACAGCCTCTAACTCTAAGTTTGGTTCAGGTATGGTTGCTTTAGGTGTACCCAACACCGCCAAATACTTGGCAAGTCTGCAGAATGTAAGTTATTATGTTGACACCGAAACCCCAAACAGCGACTATTGGCTCAACGACAAGAATGAATTGGTTTCCAACAATTATTATAAAAGAAACCTCTGGTGGTATGCCTTCTTTGCTACTCCTGTGACAGAGAACTCTACCATTACAGACATCTGGCACGTTACTTACAAGATTCTCCAAGCAGATGGCACATGGTATAAGGACATCGTTAAGCAGAAGAATTCTTCCAACTTGACACCCGCCTTCCCCGAAGAGTACGCACAGAAAGAGGGCTGTACCTATGATTACTTCTATAAGGATGCCAACTTCACGGACAAGTGCGAAGAGGGCTACACCATGCCTGCCGACAGAAACACCGTGCTCTATATCAAGGAAGTTGCCGCACCCGTCGAGCAGAATGTCGTGATAACAAGAGATTTGACCGCGGGTCGTTGGGTTACACTTGTGTTGCCATACGACGTGAAGGATATGAACAACCTCCCGGGCGGCATCAAGGGTGAGGCCCTGGAATATGTTTCGTTGAATGTTGATAGGGAAAGCTATTGGAGCGAGGCACATCTCGTGTTCAAGACGGTGAATGAGATGAAGGCCAACTATCCCTACCTGTTCCGCGCAGTGGAATTTGCCGACGGTGCAGACAAAGGCACGTTGACAGTCTATGAGGGACCCGAGTCGGGCAAGCCCGTGGAGGCAGACCTGATTTCCGTGAACCATGACGACAACCTAATCAACGTCGAGATGAAGGGTACCTATGAAGGCAAGACCCTCGATGTCGCTCCTTACAGCGAGCCAAAGGGCTACAAGTACATCTACTTCTACTTCGGCTATGACCCACAGGCTGAAGTTCCTTACAACTTCTACGTGGTTGACAATGGCACCGTGCAGATCAATCCTTACCTCTGCTACTTCAACGTGACCTACATTGGCGCGAAGGATGAAGGCAATGGCGCTAAGGGTGTAAGGTTGACATTCAGCCAAGACGTTACCGACATCAACCAGGTGAGCACCGTTGCCGAGAGCAATGACGGCAAGGTTTACAACCTCAACGGCCAGCAAGTGAGTGGAAGCTTGACGAAGGGCATCTACATCGTGAACGGAAAGAAAGTATTAGTGAAATAATGAAACAGGAGGAACAAGATATGAAGAAAACGTATGTAACTCCCCGCACCAACTCCGTGGCAGTGTTGACAGAGGGTGCGTTTGCCGTGAACCTCTCTAAAGTGGACGGTTCTACTGACAACAGCAGCATTCCTTACATCGGCTTTGGCGGCTCCAACTCCTCAGGCGTTGCCCCAACCGCAAAGACTGGTTTCTGGGATGTATAATCTGAGAAGATACTAAAAAGTGAAGGGTCAGCCAAAAGCTGGCCCTTTCTTTTTGCGTGTTCCCTAAATGTCTCTATTCCTTGTTCACCACCGCCGCCACCACTTCCGTGTCAAGATTCAGGTTTTTGGCAATCTGGTCGGTGGTCATGTTGGCTTGGTGTAATGCGAGGATAGACTTGCGTAGCATTTCAGCTAATTGGGCATCCTTGTCTTTAATCAATGCGTCCTTGTCTTTAATAAGAGCCTCTCTCTCTTCTAACTGGGCATCTTTCTCTTCAAGCTGCTTATCTTTTTCTTTAATCCTTGCTCTCTGTTCAGCTATCTTTTTCGTGTTGAGCATGATTTCTGTATCTCTACTCTCGATGGCAGAGTAATACTCGTCCTCCACATTCATGTCCATTCTTACGTCTGCATCCGCTGCTGCCATCAACAGGCGATGAAGAATAGGTTTCATTTCCTCGTCATTTTCATAGAGATGGTCATCCAGTCGGAGTATTTGGCTATTGTACTTATTGGCGCGTGTCTGGTCGAAGATGCTCAACACCTTGTCAAGCCTATTGTTTATCTGCCCGTGAAGCCGAGGTATTTGCACGATGATGCTGTTGTGTGTCAGGCTGTCCACAAAGGGATTGGGGAGCCCCTTGGTCACCACGTAGCCATTGTAGTCGTATGACTGGTGTTGCACGTAGAGGACAGGCTCCTCAATGTCGCCAACCTTGTGCCCGAGCAGGTACACCGCCACCATTGGCAAGGCGTGTGCGTCCTTGCTGTTGC
>JAFRRN010000048.1 GCA_017428055.1 Prevotella sp. | reverse complement strand
CTACACGCATACAATTATTAGCGTCCATAAATACATGTTTAGAACCAATTAAGACAAAACATAGGAATGAAGATTGAATTACAGAAGATTACCATTCGTGAACTGACACAAGGTTATGAAGACAACGAGGAACAGGGTGTACGCGGCTATGGCGGTCGGCTTGACATCCGCCCACCCTATCAGCGCGAGTTCATCTACGACGAGAAGAAGCGGGCGGCGGTGATTACGACCATCAAGAAAGGTTTTCCGTTGAACGTGATGTATTGGGCGAGGCGCGACGAAGATGCTGACGTGCCGTTTGAGGTTTTAGACGGGCAGCAGCGCACCATCAGCGTTTGCCAATACGTGAATGGCGATTTCGCTTACGATTTCCAATACTTTCATAATCTGACAGATAGCGAACAAAAGGAAATACTGGATTATGAACTGATGGTTTATGTTTGTTCGGGTAATGACAGGGAAAAGCTGGACTGGTTTGAGACCATCAATATCGCCGGGGAACGGCTCACGGCACAGGAGTTGCGCAACGCCGTCTATGCAGGACCATTTGTAAGCGATGCAAAACGGTATTTCTCCAAGTCGAATTGTGCCGCGTACAACATGGGAAAGTATTTGATGAACGGCTCGCCGATACGGCAGGACTATTTGGAAACGGCTCTCAAATGGATTGCCAACTCACAGAGTAAGCCAGGGCAGAGAATGACCATCGAGGGATATATGGCGAAGCACCAGCACGACCCCAACGCTGCGCAATTGTGGCAATACTTTTCGGCGGTTGTCACATGGGTGACGGCAACGTTTGACTTGAAGAAGCGAAAGCTCATCATGAAAGGCGTGGACTGGGGAAAGCTCTACGACCGTTTCAAGGACGAATTGATTGACAAGGCGAAGATAGACCAAGAGATAGGACGGCTCGTGATTGACAGCGAGGTGCAAAACAAGAAGGGCATCTGCCCATACGTACTCACCCGCGACGAACATGAATTAGGCCTTCGCGCATTTCCCGACGACATCAAACTGGAAGTTTATGAACGCCAACACCATCATTGCGCCAACCCCGACTGTCCGAACAAGAACCAAGAGTTTGAGCTGGGCGAAATGGAAGGCGACCATATCACCCCTTGGCGAGATGGTGGAAAGACAATCACCGAGAATTGCCAAATGCTCTGCCGCGAATGCAATAGGCGGAAAGGGGCAAGGTGAAAGGAAACGGGCTTGTCTTGCAAGCAACCTTGTGATAGTGTCCAACGGCAAGCCTCTTGGGTATCTTATACCACTTGAATGACTTGATCTTGCCACAAGCGTTTGAGGAACTCCTTGGCAGGCCAAATCTCTATGCTATCTTTCTTCCGTGGCGTCTCATCCATGGAGACGAGTATCAGCTTGGCATCAGGATATTCACCACCGAAAGCCTTTAATCCTTTGAAGTGTTCACTCTTGGCGAAAGTCGTCGATTTAACTTCAATGGCATATTCTGCCTCCCCTATAATGGCATCAACCTCATATCTGTTGTCAAGAGTATGCCAATAAGAGAGTTTCTTGTCGCTCTCGCGATAACCAAGATACGCTTTTAGCTCTTGGACGATCAGATGTTCCAAGGCGTGTCCATACACATCCGTACCCGGCTCGATTCCCTTCCGTCCTAATAGATAATTAGGTATGGCGACATCGAAGTAATAGAATTTGGGGGCTTGAATGACCCTACGCTTAACGACTTTGCTATAGGCGGGAACAAAAAAGCCCAAAAGCGTCTCTTGCAATATGGAGAAATACTCCTTTACCGTTACGGCGGCGATGCCGCAATCTTGTGCAATATTTGTGTAGTTGACAATTTCTGTATCACTCAAAGCTGCCACTTCCAAAAAGCGAGTGAATGAATTGAGTTTCCTGACGATTGACTCTTCTATTATTTCTTGATGTAGGTACTCTCCAATATATGCTTGAAGTCGTTTTTGAGGACTCTCCGCCAAATAATGGCGAGGGAGCATTCCGTGGTTCAAGGCGCGATGAATGTCAAAATCCGGTATTTCAGCACTGACCAAGGGATATAGTGTCTTGCGAATGGCCCGACCACCTAACAGGTTTGCCCCACATCGATATAATTTCCTTGCACTCGACCCACACAAGATAAACCGCAACTCCTTATTGGTCATCAGCCAATGGACGGCATCAAGCAGGGCGGGAATCTTCTGTACTTCATCAATGATGATTACCTCTCCCTTGTCTGCCATCTCTGTTTCCTCAATAAGTATCTCTGGATTACGATGGAGCCTAACATACTCATTGGGCTTGAGTAAATCATAATAACGGGCATTGGGGAACAAGGTATGTAGCAGTGTACTCTTTCCCGTTTGACGAGCTCCCCAAAGGAAAATACTATCTGTTTGTATTTCTTCTAAGCTTAATATTCTTTGTAGCATATATATGAAGTTTTCGCAAAGATACAAAATTTGTTGGTAAATGACAAGAAATTATCTAAAATATTGATAATAAATCACATAAAACAAACTCTATCTTGGATTTTCGTGGAAAATACAAGTTACTATCTTGGATTTTAACGCAAAATACAAGATTCGTCTTCGCTTTCCATGTCAATAACCCCCAAGAGTTTTGATGGCTCTTGGGGGTTATTCTTATAGGTTCGTTTTTAGGGGATGGGGATTATTATTTCCCTAAGTTGCGTTTCTTGCGCTCCAGCTCCTCGCGTTTTCTTTGCATTTCCATCTGCTGCTCTTGCATGGCTTGCAAACGGGCGGCGAGTCCTCCCACTTTCTTCTGCGGGTTGTTCTTGTTTTCCTGGTAACGTGCCTCAAGGATGGCGAGGAGTTTCTCATCGTTGGTGGTCTTGCGGAGTGTCCACATGATGGCGGCACTGAAGAAGAGACTGACGAAATAGTAGAAGTTGAGGCCCGATGAGTAGTCGTTGAACATGAAGAAGAACATCACGGGCATGAGGAACATCATCCATTGCATCATCTTCATCTGCTCGGCTTGTTGCCCCACCATCTGGTCTTTCTGCTGGCGCATGGTCATCCAAGAATAAAGCACGTTGGCGACGCAGAAGAGAATACACGTCAATGAGAGGTGGTCGCCGATTCCCCATATATTCTTACCCCATTCGATAATCGGGTCGTAGGTACTCAGGTCGTCAATCCAGAGGAAGCTCTCGCGGCGCAACTGGATGGCATTCGGCACGAAGTTGAACATGGCAATCCAGATAGGCATCTGAATGAGCATTGGCAAACATCCCGAAAGAGGACTCACACCATATTTAGCATATTCCGCCATCATGGCTTGTTGCTTTTGCATCTGGTCTTCTGGCTTGTCGAATTGCTTGGTGGCGGCATCGAGTTTCGGTTTCAACACACGCATCTTGGCACTGCTCATATAACTCTTCTTCACCAAGGGGAACGTGATGACCTTCAACAAGAGCGTAATCAATATCAAGACGATACCCATGTTGATCTTCAAGCCCGTGAGCCAGTCGAACACATAGAGGGTAAACCAACGGTTGATGATACGGAACAACGGCCAGCCGAGATACACCAAACGTTCCATCTCCAAGTCTTTGCCGAAGTCGCATTGCTTCTCCACCCGCTTCAACAGGCGGAAGTCATTGGGACCATAATAGAAGTCAAACTCGCTGGGGGTAATTCCCTTCGGGTCGAAGAATGTCTTGAGCTTTGCCTCGTATTGCTTGAGGAATCCCGACCCTTTCTCTTGTGGCAAGGAGGTCATCAAGGCATTGGCTTGGAAGTCGTGCTTGGCGATGATGACGGCAGAGAAGAACTGGTTTTTGAATGCCACCCAGTCAATCTTCTCCTTGACAGGCTCATCGGTATATTGCTTCGTCTCGTTCAGATAGTCAGTACCGCCCTCGCATTCATGCCAAGTGAGCGTGGCGTAGCGGTTCTCAAACATGAATCCCTTTTCCTGCTGGCGACACTTGTCCTTCCAGTTGATGTCCATCGTGTTGGTATTGGGAGCGAAAAGCCCCTCCATGCCCGTCACGAGCATCTTCGCATGGAGCATATAGTCAGGGCCGAGGCGATAACTCATCGTGATGTCCTTGCCCTCGCCCGCCACCGCCTTGAATGTCACGGTGGAGTCGGTCACGCCCGATGCCTCAAAAAACAAGTCCTCCGTGGCGATGTTCGACTCTTTTGCCACAAGCGTATAGTTCATCTTTTGGGTGGTTTCGTCAAACAGGGTCAGTTCGGGATGGTCGTCCTTGTCCTCAAAGTCCTTGATGACGGCCTTTTCCACGGTGGCTCCCTTGGTGTTAAGGGTCAGTTCTATCTTGTCGTTCTTCAAGACAACCTTGCTCTCCGTACCCTTCATCGCCGAATGGAATAGGGCCGTGGTGTCGTTCTCCACCCTTTGCTTGGCTTCCGCCAACTTGGCGGCAGCCTCTGCCTGGCGTTGTTTCTCGGCATTCACCCTTTGCACCTGTGCGATGGAGTCCTGTACGAAGGCGGCACGTTGCTCTTCCGCTGAAGGACGTGTGTACCAACTGAATCCAATCAGCACGAGGGCGATCAATACGAATCCAATTAAATTGTTTTTATCCATTTTTCTATGAGTAATATTTGTATTTTAACTTGGCACAACTCTATCATTTCGACAGAAAACAAAAATCATGCCAACTTATTTTTGTTGTTACCTATCCTGCATCGAATATCGTTTCTACAACACTAAGCATCTTTCTTTTTTGAATTGTCTATCGCCGTCTTGATGAAATCCACGAACAGTGGATGGGGCTTCAATACCGTCGATTGGTATTCAGGATGGAACTGCGTACCGATATACCATTTCATGCCGGGGATCTCCACAATCTCCACCAAGTCGCTCTCGGGATTGCGTCCCACGCATTGCATCCCCTCGCGCTCATACTCTTGTTGGTATTGGCTATTGAACTCATAGCGGTGGCGGTGACGCTCGTGTACGATGGTCTTCTTGTAGATGTCGGCAGCCCGCGACCCTTGCTTCAGCACACACTCGTAGGCACCGAGGCGCATCGTGCCACCCATGTTGGTGATGTTCTTCTGCTCCTCCATGATGTCGATTACGTTGTGCTCTGTCTTCTCGTCCATCTCCCGCGAGTTGGCATCGGCATAGCCGAGCACGTTGCGCGCAAACTCAATCACCATCATCTGCATACCGAGACAAATGCCAAACGTGGGAATATCGTGGGTACGGGTGTAATGGGCGGCGATAATCTTGCCTTCTATGCCGCGCTGTCCAAACCCCGGACAAATCACGATGCCGTCTTGCCCCGCCAACTTCTCCGCCACGTTGTCCTCCGTGATTTTCTCGGAGTTGATAAAGGTCATCACGGTCTTATAGTCGTTGTACGTTCCCGCTTGCGAAAGGCTCTCGCGAATGCTCTTATAGGCATCTTGCAAGTCGTACTTGCCCACCAATCCGATGTGTACCTCCTTGGTTGCCTTGTTGCGGCGGTCGAGGAAGCTGCGCCACGGCCCTAACGCCGGTTTCTCGCCAACAGGCTCTCCCAACTTCTTCAGGATAGCCACGTCAAGGCCTTGGTTTTGCATATTCACGGGCACCTCATAGATACTGGGCAGGTCTTCGCTCTGGATGACGCAATCAGCATCCACATTGCAGAAGCTTGCCACCTTCCTCAAGATTCCTTCGTTAAGATGTTTCTCTGTCCTTAAAACGAGGATGTCGGGCTGGATTCCCACGCTCTGCAATTCCTTCACGCTATGTTGCGTGGGCTTGGTCTTCAACTCGCCCGCCGCTTTCAGGTAAGGCACGTAGGTCAGGTGGACGTTGATGGCGTTCTTGCCCATCTCCCAGCGCAACTGCCTGATTGCCTCCATGAAGGGCGCACTCTCGATGTCGCCAATGGTACCACCTATTTCTGTAATCACGAAATCGTAATGGTATTTCTTTCCCAATAGCTTCACGTTTCGCTTGATCTCGTCGGTGATATGCGGCACCACCTGGATGGTCTTGCCCAAATAGTCGCCACGACGCTCCTTGTCGATGACAGCCTTGTAGATACGACCCGTGGTGAGCGAGTTCGCCTTGGTGGTTTGTATGCCCGTGAAACGCTCGTAATGCCCCAAGTCAAGGTCGGTCTCCATGCCGTCGACGGTCACATAGCACTCGCCATGCTCGTATGGGTTGAGCGTGCCGGGGTCGATGTTGATGTAAGGGTCAAACTTCTGGATGGTGATGTTGTAGCCTCTTGCCTGCAAGAGCTTACCGATAGACGAGGAGATGATGCCCTTCCCCAAGGAGGAAACCACACCGCCCGTCACGAAAATATACTTTGTCTCTGCCACTTTCTCCTGTTGATTGATGGTGTTGCTATAAAAAAATAATGTGCAAAGATACAACATATTTTTGACTTTCACATCCTTTCAACCTAAAAGATGTCAAAATCGCATGATAAAAAATGCCATTAGGCATCTTGGAAGTGTATTGAGTGAAATATAATCTGATGTTATAAGGCTAAAACTATTGTATTGAGGTCAAGTATTATCACCCAAATTGACGCACAACAACGAATTTTTAATTTTTGTTGCAACAATGCCACACCTCATATAATTCTCTGAAAGTCAATGAATTGAGGTGTGGCATTGAGGTGGCATTGGTGGCAACAAAATCAAAAAATTGAGTTTTTCCGTATCGTTATAGGACGAAAAATGTGTAATTTGAGTGCCACAAAGTATTCGCTACCGCAGCGTGGTAGTACATTTGCCACATGCTGGTAATGTGATTACCATATATTGGTAATGACGCTACCACACGCTGGTAATGGTGTTACCACGCACTGGTAATAGTATTACCACGCACTGGTATCGATTCTGGTAATGTGTTAGCTATATCAAAGACGGTGACTCTGGTGTCAAAGTTACGAAAAAACATCCAAACTTGCAACTATTTCGTTGCGTCTTTGCGGCTATTTTGTGTTAATATTTCGTTAAAATCAGCATTTGTTGCCACCAATGCCACCTCAATGCCACACCTCAATTTGTTGACTTTCAGAGAGTTATATGAAGTGTGGCAACATTGCAACAAAAATTAAAAATTCATGGTTTGTGTGTATAATTGTAGGGCAAATCTGCGCCCCACCGCAATCCATGCGGCAATAAAGGAATTGATTTCCATTTCCGTGTCGAGAAGGATGCGCTAATTTCTAATCACGGGGCGAACGCTTAGACCGTCATGGCGACCGTAGTCAGTCCAAGTGGCGCGACCCGAATAGAATAGGATGAAGTGGGCGTTGGTCGAGTAGTTCGTGCTCTGCGTAGACGACCAACAATACCCGTAATCGCCAACAGCGTGGAGACCGGGGTACCCGAGATAACCCGCAGCGGGGAGGAAGATGCTGTTGCCATTGGGACCTGTAAACTTACGACCGTTCACGCCGTTGAGCGTCGTCCACTCGCTTGTGCAGTTGTCAACTAACTCCTTGATTTCATCCAACGTGGGCATGACCCAATCGCCGCCCCATTTCACGTGAGCCACATCGTACTCCGTGCCGCTGATGTCAGAACCAAGGTCGTGGCAAGTGGCAGACGTGCCGTCGCAATGGATATACGTACTCCAATCGCAAACTTCTTTCTCCTCCGTCTCACCCCAAGCGTAATACCCACCATATTCCTCGGGCCTCGTTGCACCCACATTCATGTTCGCCCACTTCGTTCCGCTCGGAAGTCCAAGGTCGATAGCCTCAACCGTGGGAGTGGAAGCATGTCCCTTGCCAAGGACATGATCCACCACATAAATCACATCGTTGATATTCACCACTCCGTCACCATTGACATCGCAATTGTCAGTCTGCGCACTCGCCCCCATGATTCCCAACCACAGGAACGCAATAAACAAAAATACTCTTTTCATGTTTGATTCTTTTTCAATAATGTGCAAAAGTACGACATCTTTTTGACAATCCCACGCTTTCAAGCAAAAAGATGATGAAATCGCCCTATATAATCCTTTGATTCCGCCCAAAATGGCAACAAACTCGTATCACGTTTGGTCGTTTCAAATAAAATATCTATCTTTGCGAAAAGTTTCGCAACGAAAAATTTCGCAACATGAGAAACCCTTTCAAAATTTGATAAGTTTCTAATTCAAGATACCCTTTCGTCAACGTTTCTTTTTCCCAAAAAGGTCTGGGTGAGTGCCTGTATTCAACATCAACAGTCTCAACTCATCGTCAAATTGATTCCATATCAACAACCAATCAGGTTTGATATGGCACTCCCACTGACCTTTTCGATCGCCATACAACTGATGAGGTTTGTAAATAGAGGGTAATTTACCATCCCGTTCTAACAGGCGGATAACCTTCTGAAAGTCATCCATTGGCAATCCACGACGAATACAACGTTTGAGATCTCTCTCAAATTGGTGTGTAGTGGTGATTCTATATGCCATCAGATTCCCATTTTCTTAAAAAACTCATCGGCAGATGAATATTCATTGATGCGCCCATTCGCTACATCGTCAAGCGAACGTTCGTATGCAGACATTTTGCGACGATTATGTTTAACCGTCCATCCCATTTTTTTGGCTATAGTCTTAAAGAAAGAAATATCATCCTTAGGCAATTCTAATGTAAAAGAATCGCAGGGAGCAATAGAAGAAGAAGTATTAAGCATGACCTATCGTTATTATTGGTTAGATGCTTACAAATATAAAAACATTTTCACACTCCACCAATTTTTTTCAGTTTTTTTAATTATCTTTGCAACTGTAATTATTAAATCATAATAATGATGAAACAATTAAGACCTATTATCCTGACCATCGCTTGGATGGTTTCTTTGGGAATGTCGGCCAGCAACTACGGCACGAAGGCGGACACTTCCATCGTGAAGAAGTACCAAGACTCATTGGCTTTCTACAAGGCCCGCTATGACAGCGTGGTGAACGCCAACGCACAATTGGGCTATGCCAAGGCAAACTCGAGGCTTTACCAGTTGTTCTCGCCCGTACTCTATTACAACGGCGTGACGAAAGACCTCTTCTCTTCACGTCAAAAAGACGTGGAAGAGCAAGCCATCAACGAGACGCTTGCCAACATCTACTTGACACGACCCGACCTCGTAAGGGGCACGGTAGCGCAACTGGAGACCGCCAGCCTTCCCATGCCCACGATGAGGGAGACGTCTTCTGTCGCCTCCACCATTGCCGAACTGAGCAACGAGGCACCCATCGATGCCGACCCCGAGCCCGTGGAAGTGGTGGTGGAAAAGCCGAAGTTCTGGACGTTCAAGGGCGACGGTTTCCTGCAATTCCTGCAAAACTACGTATCGGGCAACTGGTATAAGGGTGGCGAGAGCAACTACTCCTTATTGTCGAGCCTGACCCTTGAGGCCAACTACGACAACAAGAGCAAGTGGAAGTGGGACAACAAGTTAGAGATGAAGCTCGGATTCCTCACCTCCCGCTCCGATACCGTCAACAAGTTCAAGGCAAACGAAGACCTCATCCGTCTCACCAGCAAGGTGGGTTTGCAAGCCACGAAGCATTGGTACTACACCTTGCAGATGATTGCGCAGACGCAATTCACGCGCGGACTGAAGGTGAACGACCGCCGCACCTACTCCGACTTCTTCTCTCCCTTCGACCTCAAACTGGGTCTTGGTATGGATTACAAAATCGAATGGCTCAACAAGAAGCTCACGGGAACGGCCAACATCTCCCCGCTCGCCGTGAACTACCGCTATGTAGACCGTACCATGTTCGACAACAATAACGGCAATTTCTCCTGGTTCCCCTCACGCCACGGCATCGATGACGGCAAGCACCATTACACCGACTTCGGTTCGCAGTTCACGATAGACATCACATGGGTGCTGGCGGAAAACGTGAAATGGAAGAGCCGCATGTATGGATTCACCAGCTACAAGCGCGTGGAATATGAATGGGAAAACACGTTCACGTTCCAATTCAACAAGTACATCTCGACCAACATCTTCGTCTATCCGCGCTTCGACGACAACCGCGCCCGCGACGACCATCACGGTTACTGGATGTTCAAGGAGTATTGCTCCATCGGATTCAACTACAACTTCTAAAAATGAAGAGTGAAGAATGAAGAATCGTTCGATTGGGAACCAATGGCGTTAGCCGATTCTTCATTCTTCACTCTTCATTCTTCATTAAAAAAACGCTATGAAAAACCTACAACGATACCCTTTGCCAAGGGTGGGTATAGCGCTGATTCTTGGTATTGTGTTTGGCGATTATTTCATCCATGTGCCGCCTTGGATATGGTTGGCATGTGCCTCAGTGAGTGTCGTTGTCTCCATCTGGATGGAACGCTATAGTTCTTCGCTCCTCATCTTATGCGCCACCTTCTTCTTGGGTGCATGGCTCGTGGGAAATGAAGAATGTAGAATGAAGAATGAAGAATCATTCGATTGGAAACCAATGGCGCAAGCCAATTCTTCATTCTTCTTTCTACATTCTTCATTTTCATTTCAAGGAGTCATCGCCAGCAAACCCATAGTGAAAGGCAAGGTGACACAATTCGACTTGTTGGTGGTAAGTAAAGGAAAACCTTTCAAATTGCGGGCTTCCGTCTTGCGTGACACTCTCTCCGACAAAGAAAAGGCTTTGGCTTTGGGAAAAGGCATCATGGCTCATTCACGTATCAAACCCATAGAAAACCATCATTCTTCCCTGGGATTTGACTATGCACGATGGGCACAAGTGCATGGATATGCGGGGCAAACTTTCATTTCCCGGGATGGATGGAGACCTTGTGTCGTGTCCCTATCCTCGTTGTCATGGTTTCAACGGACACGCCTCGCCGCTATGCAATGGCGGGAACAAATCATCCGACGGATGCCTTCGTCGGCAGACGGCTCGCCTTCACGCTCCATTATCGTTGCCATGACTTTGGGAGAAAAGGGGACATTAAGCCAAGCGACGAAGGAATTGTACTCCGATACGGGGGCATCGCATGTGCTTGCCCTTTCAGGTCTCCATTTGAGCATACTCTTCGGCATCTTGCTCTTCACCGCATCAAGTCGTAAGAGAGGCGTTATAAGGCCATCGTTCCTTCTCACTACCGTATGGGCATACGTCGTGCTGACGGGAATGTCGCCTTCCATCATACGCTCGGCCGTCATGCTCTCCGTCTATGGAATCATGGCATCGTCGTATCGCCACACCACATCGCTCAACACGCTCACCTTTGCCGCCATCGTCATGCTCATGGCGAATCCCTTGACGCTTTGGGATGTGGGGTTCCAAATGTCATTTCTTTCCGTGGCAGCCATCATCTCGGTATTGCAATGGTTGGGGCATCGGGGTATCAACTTTCATTCCCTTGTGGGAAAGATGGCGACGGTGTTCCTTGTCATTCCCATCGCCGCCCAACTTGCCACGTTCCCACTTATTATGTATTATTTCGGGAGTTTCCCTTGCCTGTTCCTCATTACCAACTTCATCGTCATCCCCATGGCTTACATCGTGTTGTACGGCATGGTGGTATGGCTCATCTTATTGCCTCTCCCATCAATTAGCGCATTCGTTTTCCATATCATCGAACAGGTAGTAGAATGGGGAAATACCTCCCTTTCATCCATCGCCGCCCTACCCTGCTCATCCATCACCAACATCCACGTCACGCCCTTAGAGGTATGCCTCATCTACATCCTCATCATCACAATCCTCGCCATCGTCCATCGTTTGACGAAAGCGCATCTCCAAGCAAGGTTCTTGCTAATAAACCATATTGAATGAGAAAGAATTCATGGAATCCCATTTATGATAAAAAGAGAATGGAGTGACCAATGGAATCGCTATCCTATTCTACCACTAAACCTGTTCGCATGACATCATCGTAAAGTGGAGAATGACTATCCTCTTCCATGAGAACAGGCTCGATGAGTGTACTGACTTTTCTCACATCATGCCATAGGCTCTTTGTCCATTTCCACCAGTTATCTCCAAACGATGGAACGATAACCGCCACATCAATGTCACTCCCTGGTCGTGCATATCCTTTAGAGTAAGAGCCAAACAAATATACTTTAGCCTTCCCATCAAAATGTGGCGCAATCACTTGTTTATATTGGCGGACGAGTTCGAGAGCTTGTTTTTGATCCATTGTTGTAGTTTTATCGTTTCATCTATGATATTCCGACATGTTTCCTTGGTTAGAAGTCGCGCAAGCTGTTCCTTGTATTCTGGGTATCTTGCTTGTATATTCATCGGTATGAGTGTTTCTATCAAATCCATCTGTTCTTCATCCATCAAGACGTCAATCCCCGAACCTTCAGAGAGTCGCGTTAAGTTATGGGTATATGGAGGCTCTGACTCTTGAGTAAAACACCAATAGGCTTTCAAAGTTTTCTCTATCACTTGGTGACACATAAAAGCAACATAAAGCCATCGTCCTCCATTGTAAAGAGTTTCTGCTGTTTCTAAATCGTAATCAGCAATATCAATCCAATATGTCACTTTTTCATTCATCATCATGTTCTTTTATATTAGATATCGTATGCAAAGATACACTTTTTTTCAACAACCATCAAACTTTCACCCAAAAAGGCATATTGGCTCTATATAACTTTTTCATGAACAACCCAAATACTATTTTATGTTTGTAACTGGCTTTCTTATTTTCCACCCCAACATTGCTACTGTCATACTCACGATGGGCGATAACAGGTTGAAGAAACAATAGGGAAGATAAGTGACTGTGGCTACGCCAAGGACGGTGCTTTGCGTCAGTCCGCACGTGTTCCACGGCACCAATACCGATGTCACCGTGCCGCCATCCTCGCAGCTCCTGCTGAGCAAACGCGACTCATACCCCCGCTTGCGATACTCGTCCTTGAACATCGAACTCGTCAGGATAATCGACAGGAACTGGTCGGCGGTGGTGATGTTGAGGAAGATGCCACTCATGACCGTCGATGCCACCAATGAGAACGTGCCGCGTACCAACCGCAGTAGGTACGACATGATGTCGCGCAAGAGCCCCGTGGCGGTAAGTGCGCCGGCAAACACCTGTGCGCAGATGATGAGCCAGATGGTGGGCATCATGCCGCCCATGCCGCGCGTATGCACCAATTCGTCCAACACGGGAACGCCCGTGGCGATGTTCGTCTGGTCGTAACAGGCACGGACGATGCCCTCATACAGTGCCAATCCCCCTTGTCTTCCACCCATCGCGGCAATCTCCTGCACTCGTTCCGGTTGACATACCAAAGCGACAACGGCGGCAATGAGTACCGCCAGGAACAACACCACCATCGACGGCCACCGCCGAGCAATCATCACGCCGACCACCACTGGGACGAGCAGCAGCCACGGAGAGATATGGAACGTGCGCCACAAACCCTCTGTGAACATCGCGACATTGCCCATTCCCGTGACATCCATCGACAATCCCTCGACGAAAAAGATGACAAGCGCGATGAAAAAAGCGGGAATGGTGGTGAACATCATGTATCGGATATGGGTGAAGAGGGGCGTTCCCCCCACACTCGATGCCAATACGGTGGTATCAGACAGGGGCGAAAGCTTATCGCCAAAATAAGCACCGCTGATGATGCTCCCCGCAATCCACCCGTCGGAGAATCCCAATGCCTTGCCGATGCCCATCAGGGCGATGCCGATGGTCGCCACCGTTGTCCACGACGAGCCTATCAACAGGCTCACGATGGCGCACAACACACAACTGCTCACCAAGAACCATTGGGGGTGTAACACTTGCATCCCATAATAAATCATCGTGGGAACGATGCCTGACACCATCCACGTGCCACTAATCGCACCGATGAGCAGGAGGATGATGATGGACGGCGTGCAACTTGCCACCTTGTCGGTCATCTCCTTTTCAAGGTTTTCCCAACGAAGCCTCTTCATCATCCAACCTATCAACACGCACACGGCAGAAGATACCAACAATGCCACCTGGCTTGCACCGTCTAACGTGGCATTGCCAAACACGCTGATGCAACACACCAGCAACAAGATCAATACGAGGAAAGGAATGAATGCAAGCATATTCAAATGCAAAAGTATATTATTCTGAACAAAATGCCAAGAAAAACTACGTGAAATAGACATACAAACAACTAAAGAGAAGGCTTGACTGGAACTAAATGACTGAATTGTAACGCCGAATGTGGGTACAATGTGTATTCTATCATGAACTTTTTTCAAAAAGATGATATAAGTATTGCAGAAAAATGTGTATCTTTGCATCGAACAAGAGCAATAGAAGATTATGGCAACATATACCATTACACTCAATGAGCGGACTGCCAGTGGAAAAGCCTTGATGACCTATTTGAAAGCTTTGGGTGTACTCGTCCAGAAAGTCTCCCCTTCCCAAAAGAGCAGTTATGAGCGGTCGCAAGAAGACATTCGTGAGGGAAAGATAGAAAAATTCTCATCCGCTGACGAAATGTTCAAGTCATTAGGTATTTGACCTATGAAGTACGAGGTTCGGATGACTCACACATTCCGCAAAGATACAGAACGGTGTCGCAAGAGAGGGCTTGACATGGAACTGCTCAAAACTGCTATCCGTTTACTTGAAACCGATGGACAGTTGCCTATAGCCTATCGTCCACACAAGCTGACAGGTGATTATGCAGGATGCTGGGAGTGTCATCTGAAGCCTGACTGGCTGCTGATATGGGAACAACACGACACGGAACTAATCCTTCTTTTCACTGGAACGGGTACACACTCCGACCTATTTGGGAAGAGAAACGATAAAAGAAACCGTTAAAAAACGACAACTGTGAAGAGTTTTATCTTTTGTAATCGTTAAAGTGATTGGGGAAATTGATAACGATAACAAAAGGCAATGCAAACAAAATGCAAACCGCTATTCTTGTCCGTTTGAGGGTTAAACTGTACCTTTGTGGCCGAAAACGCAAGAAAGATGAAGAAAGGTTTAATGCTATTGATACTTTGCCTTCTCATATTGGCCTGTGGAAACACAAGGGAAGACAAGCAGACATTTATCCTCCAAGGAGCCTGGACGCTACGTCATGTAAAATATCCCATGGATGATGTGGAACACGACTATTCCCTTGAGGGCAATGGTACGTTCTGCCAACTCTACGACCTCGACTCCATGCTATATATCTGCAAGTTGGCAACCATCCCATCAGGGTTGCTCATCACGCCAACCGTAAAGAGACAGGTGACTTTGTTAGACAAGGGTGGCGGCGAATACTTCTACATGGAAGACGACGACCCGCGTCCGCTGACCATCCATAGCGACACGGCCATCACCATCCAACGCAATGGCGTGTTGTATACATGGGTACGTGCCGACAGCATCTATCAGGAATGGGGAACGGAAATACGTGACATCATAGCAAAAGACCTGAACAATGAAGACAATAAAGACAGGAACAATTATGTGTTATCCGAAAAAGAACGACAGCAGGAAAAAACGCTCCAACGACATGGCTATATCTTCGCATTCTTCATCGTTATAGCCCTGCTCATCACCCAATACATCATCTCAAAACGCAAAGCTATGCGGCAACTACAACTCCAGCTGCATCAAATCCAAGAGGTACAGGAGAACCGCCCACAGGCTGTGAGGCAAGCCGCCAAGTCAGTGGAGGACACATTCTTTGCATCCGATGACTACGCTGCCTTGCAAAAACGCATGACGAATGGCCAGGTGATGAAGGAAGAAGAATGGCGACAAGTGGAGCGACACCTGAAGGCCATCTACCCCGGCTTCACCACGCAGTTGCGGAGCCTCTATCCCGTGTCTGAACTGGAGTATCATGTCTGCCTACTCATCAAACTGCGTATCGCCCCGAAAGACATTGCCAATATCCTATCCCGCGATGTGAGTACCATCAGCACCGTCCGCAGCCGCCTGTATAAAAAGGTGTACGGCAAAAAGGGCGGTGCCAAGGAATGGGATGACTTCATCCTCGCCATGTAGAGACGTCGCTGGTTTGCCAATCATTTGCACTGCAAATGCAAACCAAAAGCAAAGCCGATTCCTTGGTCGTGTCGGCAAATGCCCCTACCTTTGCCGTCGATAATCAACCTATTGTCAAACCCAATTAAAAACGTAAATTGTATGAAAAAAGTATTGTTTGTAATGGCAATGGCACTCATGGGTGTCTTGCAAGTGAATGCCCAGACGAAAGTCGCCGACAAGGAACTTATCGGTACATGGATTATGGAATCCATGCAATTTGAAGGTGAGAAGAAAGTCGTTTGTGGCAAGGAGAGTGGCTACAGCCAATTCAAGTACTATGGAGCCGACGGCGAGTATGCCTGTGCTGAGATTGCCCTGTCCAAGGCGGGAAAAGTCGTGGTGATGCCTCACGAATACGGCACCTACACGTTCAAGAACGGCGTGTATAGCGAGATGGGACGCCCTGCAGTCAAGCCAGATGAGATGGTATTGGTAGACAAGACCACCTTCAAGGGAAAATGGAAGAACCACCACGATGTCTGGAAGAAGGTCGCCCTGCCCGACAAGGTCGTGAAACACATCGTGAACTGCTGCAAGTACAAGCAAACTCCCACCGACATCGAGCAGCTCATCAAGCAAAACATGTTCAAATGACATCCTGGCGGATAGGTCAATCCGCTACAACTAACCTAAAAAATATAACATGCAATCTATAATAAATATGTGAGGGTCTATCCCTCGTTTTGTTAGATTAAGCTTCATTTTAGAATTAGGTATGATGCATCAAACAGTCCCACATTGCCCGTGAGGGTGGTGTGGGATTCCTATTCTCCCGTCATTTCTCTCGTAAAGCATCCGCTCTATCACACAAAAAGTCTGATAGAAACATGCTTTCTCCGAAAAATGATGTATCTTTGCATTCGAAAAATACATCATACTTCATAGGCAGAATATATGAAAGCAAAAGAACCCATTGCATCCAATTACACACCGAGTAATCCCATCATCCCACATCTGCGCAACTATATCATGGAAAAATTGGAGGATGAAAGAGACCTTAACGTATTGGAAAAAATCTATTCCATCATATCGCCCGAGGATGAATTATCCTACGAAGAGAAATTTGCCATAGCCAAGGAACAAACAAAACAATATTGCCCCGAAGAACTGGCAAGGGAATTGGAGGCAGAAGGCTTTATGATAGACAAGCCTTACCCTTACGAGGATGAATTATCAGACATCGACACTGTCATCAAGGAAGATGAAGAAGATGTAAATGCACCCGAAGAATGGGTAAGAAAAATGTTTCCAGAACTCTATGTATAAAGTCACGTGGGGTAAAAGGGCATTCCGCATCTTTGTTAGGCAATGGAGATGGGAGGGAGATAATGTAGGTATGCAAGCGGCAGAGACTATGCGTAATCATGTTGCTGACGCTATTTTCCGTATTCAACGAATGCAAACAGTTGGTAGGTTGTATAAGATAAGTGGTAAGAAAACCTATCGCATCATCCAAACCCACCCTAAAAGTTCATTGCTTTATTGGTATGATGACCATGAGATTCATATTGTCAGATTCATTATAGCTCTACAAAACAGATAGGTATCTTTGAAAATTGCGTTGCGACTTCATAAAAGCCACAAGGCAATGAATGGAACGGGAGTAATCAATCTAATCGTTTGAGTTGTAATTATGTGCAAAGATAAACAAAATTTGCGATAACAAAGTTTTTTTCCTTATTATTCTATATCTTTGCAAGCAATAAACAAAAGATATACCTTACTTTTGCACCATGCCAATTCCATATATAGACATTCAAGGGCTGTCGAAGTCATTTGGCGCATTGACGCTGTTTGAAGACATTTCCTTCTCCATCTCCGAGGGGCAGCGGGTGGGACTCATTGCCAAGAACGGAACGGGGAAGTCCACGTTGCTCTCCGTGTTGACGGGCAAGGAGGGATATGACGCGGGGAAGATTATCTGCAAGCGCGACCTGAAGATTGGCTATTTGGAGCAGTCGCCGTGGTTTGACCCCGATGAATCGGTGTTGGATGCTTGCTTTAACCACCGCGGGGAGGAGGAACGGGTGTTGCGAGCCAAGCAAATCCTTACCCAACTGAAAATCAAGGATCTCGACCAACCGATGGGACAACTGAGCGGGGGGCAGCAGAAGCGCGTGGCTCTCGCCAACGTATTGATTACCGAACCCGAACTGTTGATCCTCGACGAGCCCACCAACCACTTGGACTTGGAGATGATCGAATGGTTGGAAGGATTCCTTTCCCGTGGCAACAAGACCCTGCTCATGGTCACGCACGACCGCTTTTTCCTCGACCGGGTATGCAACATGATTATCGAATTGGACGACCAACGGCTCTATACCTACCGTGGAAACTATGCCTATTACTTGGAGAAAAGGCAGCAACGCATCGACGTCGCCCGCGCCGAAGTGGCACGGGCCAACAACCTCTACCGCACGGAATTGGAATGGATGCGCCGTATGCCGCAGGCCCGTGGGCATAAGGCACGGTATCGGGAGGAGGCTTTCTATGAGTTGGAGAAGGTCGCCAAGCGCAGGATTGAGGAAAGGCAAATCCGTCTGAAAGCGAGTAAGGTGTATATCGGATCGAAAATTTTCGAGTGCCGATACGTGTCGAAAGCCTTTGGCGAGAATGTCATCTTGAAGGACTTTTACTACAATTTCGCCCGATTTGAGAAGATGGGCATCGTGGGAAGCAACGGCACGGGCAAGTCCACCTTCATCAAGTTACTCTTGGGATTGGTGCCGTTGGACGCGGGGAAGTTCGACATTGGCGAGACGGTGCGTTTCGGTTATTTCTCGCAAGAGGGCCTACAATTCAATGAGGAGCAGAAGGTCATCGACATCGTGCGCAACATCGCCGAGTACATCGACCTTGGAAATGGCAAGCAGATGAGTGCCTCTCAGTTCCTGCAATACTTCCTCTTCACGCCCGAACAACAATATAATTATGTGTATAAGCTCAGCGGCGGCGAGAAGCGCAAGCTCTATCTCTGCACCGTGTTGATGCGGAATCCCAATTTCTTGGTGCTCGACGAGCCGACCAACGACCTCGACATCCAGACCTTGCAGGTATTGGAAGAGTATTTGCAGGACTTTGCGGGGTGCGTCATCGTGGTGAGTCACGACCGATATTTCACCGACAAGGTCGTTGACCACCTGTTGGTGTTCCAAGGACAAGGAGTCATCAAGGACTTCCCGGGCAATTACTCGCAATACCGCGAGTGGAAAAGCATGACTTCCATCGAGGGCAAGGACAACAAGAAAGGGCAAAACAAGCCCGCCAAGGAGGATAAAAGACCCAAGCGCGACGACGGCAAGCGGCGCATGACATACAAGGAAAAACTCGAGTTTGCGCAATTGGAGAAAGACATCGCCACGCTTGAAGCGGAGCAACATCAGATAGAGGAAGCCCTTTGCAGCGGCACACTCTCGGTGGAAGACCTTACGACGAAAAGCAAACGGCTGTCCACATTGAAGGATGAGATTGACGAGAAGAGCATGAGGTGGTTGGAATTGAGCGAGATCGAATCATGAGACGATACCAGACTTACATCTTTGACTTAGACGGCACGCTCCTCGACACGCTGGGCGACCTCCATGCCAGTTGCAACCATGCACTGCGCTCCCACGGAATGCCCGAGCGTAGCCTCGACGAGGTGCGACGGTTCGTCGGCAACGGCGTGAAGAAACTGATGGAGCGAGCCATCCCCAATGGCATGGACAATCCCTTGTTTGAAGAAACCTACCAATCATTCCGTCAGCATTATCTATTGCATAATCTTGACACCACGAAGCCCTATCCTGGCATCATGGAAATGTTGCAAAAGATGAAAGAACAAGGGAAGAATGTCGCCGTGGTGAGCAACAAGTTCTATGCGGCAACACAAGAGTTGTGCCGACATTTCTTCGGCGACTTGGTAACCGTGGCAATTGGCGAGCGGGAGGGCATTCGCAAGAAGCCCGCCCCCGACACCGTGATGGAAGCCTTGCGCCAATTGGATGTTCCAAAGGAAGGATCTGTCTATGTGGGCGACAGCGACGTGGACATTGAGACCGCCCGCAATTGCGGCATCCCCTGCATCAGCGTCTTGTGGGGATTCCGAGACAGGGCTTTCTTGTTGGGGCATGGCGCAACCACATTGATTGATTCCCCCCAAGACTTGTTTTGATGTTCCCGCTCCTCGCAGACCTGTTTCCGAGACACTCACATATTTCTATTATTATCCCGATATTTGCAAAGACAACCAAAGGCTACAATGGCAAACATAAACCTACAGAATGCCAAGACGGCAAAGAACGACGAGTTTTATACACAGTTCGCGGACATACAGAAAGAGATGAACGCCTACATAGAATACGACCCCGACGTGTTTCGCGGAAAGACGGTGCTGCTGCCATGCGACGACCCGGAATGGAGCAACTTCACCAAGTTCTTCGCACAGAACTTCGAGGCGTATGGCATAAAGAAACTCATCTCGACCAGCTACGCCGTGGAGTCGAAACGCATCAAGGAGTGGGAGCCGACGCTCTTCGAGACGGAAAGCCCCTATTACGACGCGGACAAGAGCCGTACCAACGGCAAGATCTTCATGCTCGACCAAGACATCAACGGCGACGGCCGTTTCAACATCAACGACCTGCATTGGAGTTACCTGAAAGGCGACGGAGACTTCAGAAGCGACGAGGTGAAGGCACTCCGCGACGAGGCGGACATCATCATCACCAATCCCCCGTTCTCGCTGTTCAGGGAGTTTATGGCGTGGGTTATGGAGTCGGGCAAGCAATTCGTCTGTATTGGTAGTATGAATGCCATATCGTACAAAGAAATCTTCCCTTTAATAAAAGACAACAAGATGTGGTTGGGAAATGGTTTTAGTGCTGGCAACGCATATTTCGGAATACCCAAAACACCAACAAGAGAATATGTCGACGGAGTATATGATGCCACGACAAACCTGGTGAAGTTCCGAAATTGCTGTTGGTTTACTAACATTGACCACGGTCGCCGTCATGAGCCATTACCATTAATGACAATGGAGGACAACATCATCTATTCCAAGCATAAAGAAATACGTGGTAATGGCTATATCCATTACGACAACTACGATGCGATAGATGTTCCCTTCACAGATGCCATTCCGATAGATTACGATGGAGTCATGGGTGTACCCATCACATTTCTTGATAAATATTGCCCTGAACAATTCGAGATTATAGGCCATCCTCATGGTGATTACGGGCTTGAGTTGGGATTAAAGCCTTTCCCTCGTGAACTGAAGAAACTGAACAAAAGCCTCAGGGATGGGCAACCTTATTATTTAGATGACCAAGGCATCCCCCAAAAGCCCTTTGGAAGAATCATCATCTGCAAGAAACGATAGCAGTTTTTTGCATTTTCAAGAATTATTTGTACATTTGCAAAGTAATTATTAAAGCCAGAATGAATGGAGATAAAGCTGAACGACTATCACAAGAAGGTGAATGCCGAGAAAAAGGAGAGTATGGCATATTGGAGAGCGCATCCGCTTTCGCGCAAGGAGTGCTTGAATCAATTGAGGCTCTTGCGGGAACAACGGCTTGCAAATCTGTCCAATTGGTGAAGCTTCGCCAATGGGCAATGGAGCAAGGATGCTGGTTTGAAGACCGCAGGGTTTTTGGCGACTTTTTCGACCGGGGGTCAGAAAACGAGACCTATTTGTCGCCAAACTTAAGTGAAATCATCAAGCTGAACGACTTCCGTTATTCTGACGACAACCTCACCCCGTTCTTTGAGCGTATCAAAGCGCACAACTATTATTTTCCCGACTGTGCATATCGTTTGATTGGATTTGCCGAAAACCGCGATGGAAAGGTTTGTGCAGCCTTGGTACAGCAATTTGTTGCGAATGCCCGCTTGGCAACCAAAGAGGAAATAAACAATGAGTTTATTCGTTTGGGATTTCATCCAAAGGATGATGGCGCATACTACACCAATGGGCAGCACGACATCTTTGATGCCGTAGACGGTAATGTACTTGTTGGCGGTGATGGCCATCTGTATTTCATCGACACCATTATTTTTCCATCAGATACAGGCGGTTACGACCTTTATCGCAACTTGTCTCCGCATTATTCACCTCAGTAGTTTCATCAAAAAAGCCATATTTTAGACACACTGCGACACGAATTGGAACCCACAACCCGAATACCAACGCAACTACCTCTATGCCGAGAACGACGGCAAGAAAGAGATGGCGGTCATCGACAGCATGTTGAAAGACTATCCCATCGGGCTGATTTACTTCAATGATCCCGAGGCGGGACGCTACGAGATTCTCGACGGGCAGCAGCGCATCACGAGCATCGGGCGTTTCGTGACGGAGAAGTTCGCCATCAAGGACAAGTTTGGCATGGAACAATACTTTACGGGACTGACGGCGGAGGAGTGGGAGAAAATCCTCAACTACCGACTGCTCGTCTATATTTGCAACGGCACGGAAAAGGAAATCAAGGAATGGTTTGAGACCATCAACATCGCAGGAGTGCCGTTGAACAAGCAGGAGTTGCTCAACGCCACATACTCCGGGCCTTTCGTGACGCTGGCAAAAGCGACATTCAGCAACTCACGCAACCCGCAAATGCAGAAATGGGGATGCTACGTCAGCGGCAACGCCAACCGACAGGACATCCTGCACACAGCTCTCGCGTGGGTGGCGAAAGGCGAGGAAAACATCGGCGGCTACATGAGCCAGCACAGGCAAGACCGCTGCATCGAGGAGCTGAAGACCTATTTCGACACCGTCATCGAATGGGCAAAGACCCTGTTCGGCGAACCAAAGGGCGAGATGCGGGGGCTGGAATGGGGCATGTTGTACGAACTGTACCATACCCGCTCGTACAACCCTGCCGTCTTGCGGCAACGGGTGGACGAACTCTATGCCGATGAGTTTGTCACCAACAAAAAGGGCATCTTCGAATATGTGCTTGGCGGGGAGGTGGACAAGCGGTTGCTGAACATCCGCCTCTTTGACGAAAACACCAAGCGGACGGTCTACGCCAGGCAGACCAACGAGGCGAAGAGGCAAGGCATCTCCAATTGCCCGGAATGCGCCAAGGGGCATGAAAACGTCCGCACAAGGATCTACAAGGCATCGGAAATGGATGCCGACCACGTGACGGCTTGGAGCAAGGGCGGCGCGACGAGCATCGAGAACTGCCAGATGCTGTGCAAGGCACACAACAGGGCGAAAGGGAACAGATAGCCCCTTTCGCCCTTTCCCTATTCAAGCGTTATCTTCTTGGCGGGCCAGCCATAGTCTTGATATATGGTGGCGGAGAGGTTATGCGTCATCACATAGTTCGCCAACCCCTCTGTGCGGGCTTTCTCGCGTTTCTGCCCGTCGCTGTTGATGGCATGGAAATCGTCGTACTTATCGCCAAAGATACGCTTGGCACTCGGCAGGAGCTGGGAGCCGTCCTCCACCTGGTCGAATGCCGTTACCTCATAGCCGGTATCGGTTTGTCGGATGTGCAACATTCCAGGATGGCTTCCACCAGAGACTGTTTTCAAGGTGTCGCCAACTTGATTGTAGTTGAACACCCAGAAGTCGCCCCACACCTTGATGTCCTCTGCGTCGCTATCGTCCACTCCCACGATGGTATGGAAAGGCACACAGTATTCGGCTTCGGCATACGCCTTGCCAATCTCGTTGACAAAATAGCGATTGATGGCAGGGAAATAGGTCGTTTCCTTTTTCACCTTGATGTCAGAAAGGGTAAGCTTTCCATTTTCATCCTTTTCGAAAGTAGCAATCAAAGCAGGGCTATCGTCATAATGCAACACCAGTCCTGTCACGAACTTAACACCAGGAACAATAGCGACACGGGGCTGCGGATGGCTAAGGTCATAACTGATTTGCTCACCTATCCATAGAGCATCATCATCAAAAGCCCCCATGTCGCCCACGGTATTTTTCATGGAGTCAACCGGTTGTTGGTCGATGAAAAGTATGATGTTCTGCCCCTCAACAGAATATCCCAAGCGTTGGCAAAGGGCTTGCTGGATGTCGTATGGGTCGATGGTGGAGACGATAGTGGCTTGCCCGTCTTCCTGGAAACGTATCTGGTAAAGACGCTCCACCTGCACACCGGTCCCTTCCATTGCACTGGTAGCAAGCCACAAATCGCCCGTGGCACTCTCATAACGTGCCTTGGGCTGGCGCACATTGCGGATTTGTGGGAAGGTAGTAGACTTGGCTCCTTTTACGACCGTGATTCCAAAGCCTTCAGTGGACAGTTCGTCGATCTCGTCAAGACTCCATACGCTCACTTCGTTTGCCTCATCGTTCATGATTTCATGTTGGTGAAACTTGAGGGCATGGTCCATTGCCTGCTGGAGACTCGCAGGGATGGAATCCTCTGCAAGCGGGCCATCCAATGTGCCACAAACATTTTTCAACCCAACCTTGTCCTTGCCGCCGATACATGAGGCCAGCAAGCAGCAAACCGATAGGAACACGAGGGGAATCATCCCCAATTTCACTTTCTTCTTCATAGTCAACTCTATTAATGGAATATAACTTTTGTATAATTAAAAACATGAAAAATCGCTAACAAAGATAGGAAAAAGAATACAAAGTGCCAAGGGTGACACCATGCAATCCCTTGAACATGATGTATTATTGACAATTATTAAATAAATAAGGTACATTTATTCGGAAAAAAGTCGTAAATTTGCAGCCAATATCGCAAATAACAGACATTTATATGGCACAAGAAGACGTTTTCAAGAAGATTATCAGCCATTGCAAGGAATATGGTTTTGTCTTCCCAAGTAGTGAGATTTATGATGGATTGGCAGCCGTTTACGACTACGGACAGAACGGCGTGGAACTGAAAAACAACATCAAGCAGTATTGGTGGAAGAGCATGGTTTTGCTCCATGAGAACATCGTGGGCATCGACTCCGCCATCTTCATGCACCCGACAATATGGAAAGCCAGCGGACACGTGGACGCTTTCAATGACCCCCTCATCGACAACCGCGACTCAAAAAAGCGCTATCGTGCCGATGTGCTCATTGAGGAACAAATCGCCAAGTATGACGATAAGATCCAAAAGGAGGTGGAAAAGGCCCGCAAACGCTTTGGCGATGCCTTCGACGAGGCAAAATATTTGGAAACCTCTCCCCGCGTGGCAGAGACGAAAGCCAAGCGCGATGCCCTGCATGAGCGTTTCGCCGAGGCGATGCAAGGTCCGGATCTTGAGGCTTTGAAACAAATCATCATCGATGAAGAGATAGTTGACCCTATCAGCGGGACAAAGAATTGGACTGACGTACGCCAGTTCAACTTGATGTTCTCCACGGAGATGGGCGCGTCAGCCGATGCGTCGATGAAGGTGTACCTCCGCCCGGAAACTGCACAAGGTATCTTTGTCAACTACCTGAACGTACAGAAGACGGGTCGTATGAAGATTCCTTTCGGTATCGCCCAGATCGGCAAGGCATTCCGCAATGAGATTGTCGCCCGCCAGTTCATCTTCCGTATGCGCGAGTTTGAGCAGATGGAGATGCAGTTCTTCGTGAAGCCCGGCACGGAACTCGACTGGTTCCCCAAATGGAAACAGACACGTATGGCTTGGCACCAGGCATTGGGATTCGGCGCAGAGAACTATCGTTTCCACGACCATGACAAACTGGCACATTATGCCAATGCAGCCACGGACATAGAGTTTAAGATGCCCTTCGGCTTCAAAGAAGTGGAAGGCATCCACAGCCGCACCAACTTCGACCTCTCACAACATGAGAAATATTCGGGTAAGAGCATCAAATATTTCGACCCACAGACCAACGAGAGCTATGTACCATACGTGATAGAGACCTCCATCGGCGTAGACCGTATGTTCCTTTCCATCGTCTGCCATTCATACGAGGAGGAGAAACTGGAGAATGGAGAGACACGTGTGGTGATGAAACTACCCGCAGCGTTGGCTCCCGTGAAATGCGCCGTGTTCCCCTTGGTGAAAAAAGACGGGCTGCCTGAGAAGGCACGTGAGATTGTGAACGAGCTGAAGTTCCATTTCAATACCCATTATGAGGAGAAAGACACCATCGGCAAGCGTTACCGCCGCCATGATGCCATCGGTACACCATTCTGCGTGACCGTTGACCATGACACGTTGAATGACAATTGCGTGACGGTTCGTTTCCGTGACACGATGGAGCAAAAGCGTGTTGCCATCAGTGAGTTACGCTCCTTGATTGAGGACCAGGTGAGCATTTCAAGTCTCCTGAAGAAATTACAATAAATAATATAATAATGTGTTCCTTATGATAGGAAGAACGAAAAGATGGAAAGAATGGGGCTCATTGATATGTTTGATAGCCCTCTTCGCCCTTTCTTCTTGCAAGGAGAATGATGACAGCGTGGAGGAATTTGCCAATTGGCAGGAGACAAATGAGTCTTATTTCAACAACCTATATTCACAAACAACGCAGAAAATTGCCGCTGGCGATAACAGTTGGATGATCATCAAGAAATGGTCTCTGGAAGAAAGCGTTGCCACAAGACCCGAAAATCATATCATTGTCCATGTGCTGGAACGAGGTAATGGCTCTGGTTGCCCCTTATTCACTGACTCTGTGAGAGTACATTATTCGGGGAAACTATTGCCTTCCGCCTCCTTCCCATCGGGTTACACATTTGACAAATCCTATTATGGCACATTCGATTCTTCCACGTCACGACCGTCCACCTTGTGCTGTTCAAGCTTGACAGACGGCTTTGCTACCGCCGTAATGAACATGCACATCGGCGATAAATGGGAGATTTACGTCCCCCACCAACTGGCATACGGCAGCACAGGAACGACCAATTCCAGTGGGACACAGGAGATTCCAGGGTATTCGACGCTTATCTTCAACATCTCATTGGTGTCATATTACCGCGCCGGGGCGACCCCTCCCCCGTTCCAAGCCAAGAGAAATGGAGGTTGGATAGAGTAACTACACATTATTTATATATAACATGGACGGCATTTCTGCGATGTCGTCCATGTTTCTTTTTTGCCTAAAAACGGCATTGTGTTCGCACACACCGATTGATTTATATCAAAAAGCACCCCTCTTTCCCTACTTTTGACATGAAAAAGTTTGGCTGTGTACGCAAACAGTCGTACCTTTGCATCGTCAAAAAGAACAAAGGAGATCTTTGAGAGAATGGTGAAAGCATAAGAAAAGAAATAGAGATAACTTCAATTTCCATTAGGTTTTTAGTTTGTTAGTAATAAAGATTGTATCAGGTAACGCCTCAAGCTGTGAAGCTCGGGCAATGTTTAATTTAAAGTAAGAAAGGGTAAAAAGATGACTATTACAGGTTTTTGTGTATTATTCATGATCACGACAGCAGTGATCTTGTTTGTGGACCGTTCTACGGAAAGTCGTTAAGACATCCACACATTTTCAGGAAAAAGTAAAAAATTGATATTCAGGAAGCGGCCCGGACGAAAGTTCGAGCCGCTATTTTTATGTATTCCCCTCTGACAACCTCGATAATTCGCTCAAATCACTTGTGAGATTAGAGTAAATGCGTTATTTTTGCACCACGAAAAAGACTTATGGCAAGACGAAAGAAAAGCGACATCTTATTGGAAGCCATCCGCCAAGGTGCGCCAATATCCACGGGTGACAAGCTCAACTTGATCATTGGGTTGAGCATCCCGTCAATCCTCGCACAAATCACAAGCGTATTGATGTTCTTCATCGACCAAGCCATGGTGGGGCGCATCGGCGTGGAAGCTTCTGCCGCTTGTGGATTGGTGGAGTCTTCCACCTGGCTATTTGGCAGCCTCACCTCTGCCGTTTCCATGGGTTTCTCTGTGCAGGTCGCCCATTTCATCGGTGCCAATGACTTCAAGAAAGCCCGGTCGGTTTTTCGACATGGATTGGGGTTTTCATTGGTATTGAGCATCGTCATCGGTATAGTGGGCATTCTCATCTCAAATCGCCTACCCTATTGGTTGGGAGGCGAGGCAGACATAGCGGGCGATGCCACCATTTATTTCATGGTATTCATGTGCGTCATGCCTTTCTTCCAATTGTCAAACCTCTCGGGAGCCATGCTCAAATGCTCTGGCAATATGCGCATACCAAGCATCATGAGCATCGCCATGTGCGTGATGGACGTGGTGTTCAACTATATCTTGATCTTCATTTTCCACCTTGGCGTGTTGGGGGTCGCGCTCGGAACAGCGGCAGCCATCGTCATCGGCGGGACGATACAAGCCTATTTCGCCGTCTTCCGCAGCCATATCTTGTCGCTCCATATCGACAAGACCATTGAGAAACTCAACTGGCAATACATCCGAAACGCTGCGAAAATCAGCCTCCCCATGGCAGCGCAAAACATTCTCATGGGTGGGGCGCAAATCGTCAGCACGATGATTGTGGCACCCCTTGGCAACATTGCCATTGCCGCCAACACCTTCGCCATCACAGCGGAGAGCCTATGCTACATGCCTGGGTATGGCATTGGCGAGGCAGCAACGACATTGGTTGGGCAAAGCATGGGAGCCAACCGACAAGACCTATGCCGTAGTTTTGCCCGGATGACGGTATTCTCGGGCATGGTTGTCATGGCGGTCATGGGACTCGTGATGTTTCTCACCGCCACACAACTCATGGGACTGATGACCCCCGTGGATGCCATCCGCGACCTTGGTGCGCAATGCCTACGCATCGAGGCTTTCGCCGAGCCCTTCTTTGCGGCATCCATCGTCACATACAGCGTCTGTGTGGGTGCTGGCGACACCTTCAAGCCCGCCATCATCAACCTCTTAAGCATGTGGTGTATACGCCTCACCGTGGCTGCCCTATTGGCGAAAGAATACGGACTTGCAGGAGTCTGGACAGCCATGGCACTGGAATTGACATTCCGTGGAACCATGTTCCTCATTCGTCTTTTCCGAGGAAGATGGATGAAGTCTACCCTCTCCGTGGGAATGGACAATGTGGCATAAAGTGTTAAAAAACAATTACATTTGCATCCTTTATTTGCATCAATTGTTTTTTTGTCTTATTTTTGCAAGGCTTAACATAACTAACAATTAAAAACATGAAAAGATTTGTATTATTTGTGGCTTTGATGGCTATGGTATCAGTACGGGTTATGGCTGACGAATATCCATATCTGACCTTCGAACAGACCGACGGAACCATCACAACCATCGCCGCAACAGGAACAACCATCACCTTTAATAATGGCAACCTCATTGCCAGCCAGGATGGGGAAACAAAAACGATAGCCCTTACAGACCTGAACAAGATGTATTTTTCTGCTACATCTGCCGTCAGAAACATGTTTACGGAAGAAGAAAGCGACTATGTAATCTATAGCATCGAAGGATGCAAGATAGGAACATACAAAAACCTTTCTGATGCCCAAGCAATATTAAGCCATGGTATCTATGTGGTGAAGAAGAGTGGGAATACCTATAAGACCATTATGAAATGAAAAAAGCAACTATCTTCCCCTTTTTTTTCTTTTGCACACTTGCCATGTCCGCACAGACACTGAATGTCAAGATGGGCGAAGTGACATATGCCCACTCATCATCCAACACAGGTGACATGACATTCGCTAATGGAACCACCGTCACCATAGAGGGAAAGACATACACGATTTCAGAAATCGACAATATCGTCATCAACAACAACTCCGTGGCAGACAATACCGTAAGCGTCACTTACAATGGATCATCGGCAGACGTGGTCGTTGCGGGAAATGTCGCCAAATACCTGACAGTGACCGCAAGCGGGGCAACTGTGAGCATCATCCAGGACACATCACTTGCTGATGAAATCACATACACACTGACAGGAACGTCCACCAATGGATCGTTTTACATGGATGGCGAATACAAAGCATCATTGGTTCTGAATAATCTCACCTTGACCAATACCAGCGGCGCACCCATCGACATCCAGAACGGTAAGCGCATCAACGTGACATTAACAGGAACTAATACACTCACAGACTGTTCCAACGGTTCACATAACGCTTGCCTCTACATTGACGGCCACCCCGAAGTGAATGGAACGGGTACCCTCAATATCACAGGAAATACCAAGCATGGCATCACGGCGGGCGACTATATGCTCGTGAGTAACGGCACCATCAACGTGAATTCTGCCGTTTCCGACGGCATCCATGTTGACCAATACTTCAAATTGGATGGCGGAAACATCACTGTCAATTCCACAGGCGATGGCATTGATTGTGGCTTCAAGGGTGTGAACAAGGGAACCAAGGATACATACGAGAACAATGGATTTATCTTCATCAATGGTGGCACATTGAATGTCACCACCACTGGAGATGCTTCCAAAGGCATCAAATGTGACAGTACCATCGTTATCACGGCAGGCACCATTACCTCCACCACTACCGGTGCCGCCTATTACGACACAACGGAAAGCGATATCACCAGCTCATCGGCAGTGAAATGCGGCGGGGCATTCAACATGTCAGGAGGAACGGTTTCGCTTGCTTCTACGGGTATTGGTGGCAAGGGATTGAATGCCACAGGCAACATCAACGTGACGGGAGGCACCATGGACGTTGTCACAACGGGACGTGTCTATAAATATGACAGCAATAACGACACGAAGCCCCAGGGTATCAAGAGTGACGGGAACATCGTCTTATCTGGCGGAAACATTTATTGTGCCGTGTCAGTCAACAAGGCCACGACCTTCAAGACCGATTACACATTCAACGTCACGGGTGCCACCATTATGGGCATAGGAGGCAAAGAAGTAACCCCCACAACTGGCTCTCAAGCCTACAAGACATACACCAGCAATGTGACGGGTGGGCAAAACGTTTCCTACGATGGCGTATCGTTTACCGTTCCCTCCAGCTATTCCTATACAAGCGCATTCATCTTGGTGTCATCTCCAAGTATGTAATTAGCATTCAAGTACACCTTTCATGGAGATAGGATGAACGTATTAGATCTCATCAACCAAGATACAGACAAGCGGAAATTCTCATTTGAAGTACTCCCACCATTGAAAGGGACGGGTACGGATGCCTTGTTTGCCACCATCGACAAGCTGAAAGGGTATAATCCTATCTTCATCAACATCACGACCCATCACAGCGAATTTGTCTATAAGGAACTGGAAAACGGGAAGTTTGAGAGACAGCGACTTCGCCGCCGCCCTGGCACCATTGCCATCTCTGCCGCTATCCAAAACAAATACCAAATCCCAGTTATCCCACACATCATCTGTAGTGGTGCAACCATCGAAGACATTGAGTATGAGTTGCTTGACTTACAGTTCCTGGGCATCTCCAACCTCCTGCTCCTAAGAGGAGACAAAGCAAAGGATGACAAGACCTTCAAGCCCACAAAGGGTGGCCATGCCCATACCACTGACCTCATTAGACAAGTCAATCATTTTAATGAAGGTTTTTTTTCGGATGAGACACCTATCCAAAAGCCTGGGATGCCATTCCTTTATGGTGTGGCTTGTTATCCAGAGAAACACGAGGAGGCACCCAACATGGAGATGGATCTGCAATTTCTCAAGATGAAACAAGACCTTGGGGCGCAATATGCCATCACGCAGTTGTTTTTCGATAACCGAAAATATTTCGACTTCGTAAAGAAAGCACGGGAGAAAGGCATCACCATCCCCATTATCCCTGGCATCAAGCCGTTTGCCAAATTATCACAACTGACCGTCATTCCCAAGACTTTTCATTGTGACTTACCACAAGAACTCGCCTCGGAAATACTGAAATGCAAGACCGACGACGACGCGAAGACCCTCGGCGTGGAGTGGACAACCATGCAATGTAAGGAATTATATGAGTCGGGCGTGAAAAACATCCATTTCTATACAGTGTCAGCAGTGGACTTGGTGGGGCAAGTGGTAGGAAAACTATTATAGCATGAAGTTTGATGAAGTCATAGGACAAGAGGAAGCCAAAGGACGGCTGATGAAGATGGTACTCGAAGACAGGATACCGCACGCCATCATGCTTTGCGGTCCTTCGGGCAGTGGGAAGATGGCTTTGGCCTTGGCTTTGGCATCCTACCTTTTGGGGGAACGTGACGGCAATGAGCAGACGACTCAGAGTCGAAACGCCGAGGCTATGCTAAAAAAATGGCAGCACCCAGACCTCCATTTTACCTATCCTGTCATTCGACCTACAGGTAAGTCTGCCGATCACAAGATGGTAAGCGACGACTTTACCAAGGAATGGCATGAGTTGCTCGCAGACGGTCCCTATTTCACCATGGACCAATGGCTTGACCAAATGAAAGCAGCCAACCAACAAGCCATCATTGGCGCGGGAGAGAGTGATGACCTAACACGCAAATTAAGCCTAAAATCAAGCCAAGGAGGGTATAAAATCAGTTTGATATGGTTGCCTGAACGCATGAACCAAGAATGCGCCAACAAGCTGTTAAAGTTGTTGGAAGAACCCCCTGCACTCACCCTCTTCATCATGGTATGCGAAGAGCCCGAGCATCTCATCGAGACCATCCGCAGCCGAACACAACGCATAGACATCAAACGGATAGACGAGAAGGACATCCAACAGGCACTCATTCAACGTCGGGGGATAGAAGAAGACACCGCTTACCGCATCGCAAGGCTATCCAATGGCAGTTGGCTAAGAGCCATGGAGGCATTGGATGCCGACAACGAGAACAGCCAATTCCTCAACATGTTTATCGTCTTGATGCGTATGGCATACACCCGCAACGTGAAAGAACTGAAAAAATGGAGCGAGACCGTGGCGGGCTACGGACGCGAGCGACAAAAGCGGATGCTCACCTACTTCATGCAGATGGTCAGGGAAAACTTCATGTACAACTTCCATCAAGCGGAACTCAACTACTTGACACTGGAGGAAGAGAACTTCACGCGGAACTTTGCACGATTTATCAACGAGGCAAATGTCATCGAAATCAATGACCTATTGGCGTTGGCACGACGCGACATCGGACAAAACGCCAATGCAAAGATTGTCTTCTTTGACCTCGCCCTGCAAATGATAGTATTACTCATCAAGAAATAAAAACACATTATATATATTAAGAAAGAGACAATGGATTATAAAGATATGGAATTTCACGTCTTCCGAGGGTGCGACAGGGGACTTTCCCATAAAGGTTGCGGACGGCAAGACAACAAGCTGAACACCTATGACTGGCTTGCGGACGTGCCAGGCAACAATGACGATACAGACCTCGTGGAGGTTCAATTCAAGAACACACGCAAGGGATATTACCATAATGTCAGCAAACTCGACTTGAAAAAAGGCGACATCGTGGCGGTTGAGGCAAGCCCTGGTCATGACATCGGCGTGGTGACACTCACAGGAAGACTCGTGAAGCTGCAACTCAAGAAAGCCAATTTGAAATCGGAAGACGACATCAAGAAAGTGTTTCGCATAGCCAAGCAGACAGATATGGACCGTTATTTCGAGGCTAAAAGCCGCGAACATGACACGATGATCGAGAGTCGGCAAATTGCCAAAAATCTCGGATTACAGATGAAAATTGGCGACGTGGAATACCAAGGCGACGGCAACAAGGCGATTTTCTATTACATTGCCGATGACCGTGTAGACTTCCGACAGTTGATTAAGGTGCTTGCAGACACCTTCCATGTACGCATCGAGATGAAACAGATCGGTGCCAGGCAAGAAGCAGGTCGCATTGGTGGCACAGGTCCCTGTGGACGAGAACTTTGTTGTGCCACATGGATGAAGAACTTTGTCAGCGTTAGCACCAACGTAGCTCGTTTCCAAGACATTTCCCTCAACCCACAGAAGTTGGCTGGCATGTGCGCCAAGTTGAAATGCTGTCTCAATTATGAGGTGGATGATTATATGGAGGCATCACGCAAATTGCCCAGCAAGGAAATTATCCTACAGACCATGGATAGCGACTATTTCCTTTTCAAGACGGACATTTTGGCTGGATTGGTGACTTATTCCACTGCCAAGAACGCTGCTGTCAACTTGGAGACAATAACTGCGGCCCGTGCCAAGGAAATCATAGAAATGAACAAACAAGGCATTAAGCCCACGTCATTGTTGGAGAATGGCGACCAAAAGACCACGAAGATGCACACAGACCTCTTGGAAGATGGGGACATCAGTCGTTTTGACAAGAGTAAGCGCAAGAAGAAAAAGAACAAAACACCTCAAAACGGCAAAGCAAACACCACCAACCCTAAACGCGACAACAGAGGAAAACGGAATGGAAACGGTCCACAAGAGCCGAAAAAAGAGGACTGATAAAGACTTACCAAACTCATGAGACAATCTTTATGGGTAATTGGGGCTACATGGCTACTGCTAACCATAGCATCATGCCATGAGCGGAAAGTGTATGACCATTACACCCCCACCCCCTTAGAGGGATGGGCAAAAGATGATACCTTGACTTTTTTATTACCCAAGGCAGAGACAGAGGGCGTTTATGGGATGGACCTGAAACTGCGAAGCAATGGCTCCTATCCATTCATGGGCATCACACTCATCGTGGAGAAGACTTTTTTTCCTTCATTGTTTAAATCCACAGACACCATTCCCTGCCTATTGAGGGAGGAAAACGGTATGCCAAGGCAGCAAGGGGTTAGCTATTACCAAAATATATTCCACATCGGAGAAATCCACCTCAACTCAGGAGACTCGTTGCAAGTAACCGTACGCCATGACATGAAACGCGAGCTTTTACCAGGCATCGGCGACGTGGGTATCATGCTGACAAAATATTAAGCCATCAGGTGCGAATTAAGTTCCTACCCGCATCAATACGCAGGAAAATAAACAACAGGAACGTGAATCCCCATAAGCTACTGCCACCATAGCTGAAAAAAGGCAAGGGAATACCGATGACAGGGGTGATGCCCAGCACCATCCCGACATTGATAAATACATGGAAGAGGAAAATGCTCAACACACAATAGCCATAAACCCTGCCAAACTTAAAAGGTTGTCGCTCCGCAAGGTGGATAAGCCTCAATATCAAGGCAAGGAACAGCAGCAAGACACCTGCCGACCCAAAGAACCCTTCCTCCTCTCCTACCGTACAGAAGATAAAATCAGTATCTTGCTCTGGTACAAACTTGAGTTTCGTCTGCGTGCCATTTAAGAAGCCCTTGCCCAATAATCCTCCTGAACCAATGGCAATTTCACTCTGATGCACATTATACCCTGCACCTGCTAAATCCTGTTCCAGTCCCAACAACACGTTTATACGCGTACGCTGATGCTTTTCCATCATGTCATTCAACACATAGTCAGCCGAATAGAAGAACAATACTGACCCCAACGCAAACAGCGCCGAGAAGAAATAGTTGTTTATGCGCAGTGACATGCTGTGATATATCAAGTAACCTATCAACCACGCACAAAGCACCAACTGTACCCATACTATATCAAATGGGATAACAAACTCAGAGAACAACAGGAAGACGGCTGTGATATACAATGAATAAAACAAGATGCGATTAGCTCTTTTTTTATCATCACAATAGACATGAATCATCCCTGCTGTAAACAACTGGATAGAGAGCAACACGACAAACTTGCCCACTGACGTGGGCGTATCCCAAAGCCAGACATGCTCATATTTGATGCCTACGACAAAATAGAAAACCAAAGCTACTCCCGTGAACAGAATACTCCCAGGCATCCCTTCACGGTAAAACACCAAGAAGAAAGCCAAATAGACCAATGCCGATCCCGTCTCTTTCTGTGCCACTATCAACAACAAGGGGAGAAAGATGATGGCACATGCCTTTGCAAAGTCTTTCAATTGTCGGATGTTAAAGCCAAAGGTACTCATCATCTTCGCCACCGCCAATGCCGTTGCAAACTTGGCGAACTCAGCCGGTTGCACACGGACAGGTCCTAATACAAGCCACGACCGCGACCCTTTAATCTCATGAGGGTTAAAGATGGTGCCAATTAACAATACGATAAAGAAGCCATAGATAATATACGCCAACGTGTCATAGAAACGGTCATCAAGCATGACAAGGACAAACGCCAGGCAAATAGACGTTCCTATCCATACGATTTGCATACCCGAGCGGGTGTCCAAGCTAAAAATGTCTGTCTCGCCGTATGAATAAGATGCACCACAAACACTCAACCATCCGAAAGTCAGCAGTGCCAAATAGATGGCAACCGTCCACCAGTCGAGTGACTGAAGCACACTGGGCTGTTTTTCTGTTCCTTGTACCATTACTTGCTCTTATATGTATTATCGTAACCGATGTGCCTTCTCTGAAAAGCCGTGGCACGAGCCTCTGAAGCTTTCGACAACTCTCCCTTGATATATTGCTCCATCATGAGCGCACCGATAGGCACACCAAACTGCGCTCCAAACCCACCATTTTCCACATAGACGGCAATGGCAATCTTTGGATCGTCCATTGGGGCAAAGCCCATAAAGACGGAATGGTCACGACCACGGTTCTGTGCTGTTCCCGTCTTGCCACACACAGCATAGTCACTACGGTTGGCGGCACGGCAGGTACCACCCATAACAGAAGCCCTCATTCCTTTCACCACCCATTCGTATGCCTCGCGGCTCGCCTTGGTGTAATGGCGTCGGGTATATGTAGTATCTAAATCCTCACCTTGCACCTTTCTTACCACATGCGGAACATAGTAATACCCACGATTAGCGATGGTTGCCCCTAAATTGGCAATTTGCAACGGTGTGAGGTTTACCTCGCCTTGTCCAATGGAAATACTGATGACAGTCAGGCCATTCCAGGCATTCTTGTAAACCTTATCATAGAATTGGGCATTGGGAATCATTCCTCGCTTCTCGCCCGGCAGGTCAACACCAAGTTTATAACCAAACCCCATACTCACCATATAGTCTCGCCAAATGTTCATGGCATCCTGCACATGGGGATATTTCGTGCGGTTGACCATCATGTCATAAAACCCCCAACAAAAATAGCCGTTGCATGAGGTACTGATAGCTGGCACAAGGCTCAAAGGGGAGGGGTGTCCGTGGCAACCTACATGCAAGCCCTTGAAATTAAACCCACGATGGCACGAATAAGATGTCTGGGGAGTAATGACTCCCTCATTGAGGAATGTCAATGCCTGGGATGTCTTGAAAGTGGAGCCAGGTGGATATTGTCCCATGATGGAACGGTTCAGCAAGGGTTTTCTCACATCGTTCTGTAAGGTTTGATGCCCCTTGCTCCTCTGCCGCCCCACCATCAAACGGGGGTCGTAGGTGGGTGCTGACACCATGCACAGGATCTCGCCAGTGGAGGGTTCGATAGCCACAATACTTCCAATCTTTCCTTCCATCAACCGCTCACCCAACGCTTGCAACTTGGCATCGATGCCAAGGGTAAGGTTCTTTCCAGCAATGGGCGACGTGTCATATTCACCATCCTTATATCTTCCCTGAATGCGACCATGGGCATCGCGCAACAAGATTTGCACGCCTTTCTGCCCACGCAACTGCCTTTCGTAAGAACGCTCTACCCCCATTTTCCCAATATAATCACCTGGCTGATAATAGTCATCCTCTTTAATGTCGCTGGGCGAAGCCTCACCTACATCACCAAGCACATGGGCAGCATACGGGTATTGGTATTGTCGAATACTTCTTTTCTGTACATAAAAGCCTGGGAATCGGTAAATCTTTTCATGAAATACGCTAAATTCCTTATCGGCAAGCTGGCTCATAAACAACTGCTGGGTATAGCGTGAATAGCCAGGATTCTTGTTTTTGTTTTTGATATCTGCCATTCGCTGTAAGAAGAACTCTTTCGTGATGCCAAGCGACTGGCAAAATTCCATCGTGTCAAGTCGCCCATCCTCTTCGCTCATAATAACCATAACATCGTATGCGGGCTGATTATATACCAACAACTCCCCATGGCGATCCATGATGGCACCTCGTGAAGGGAACTCAATCTTTTTCAAGAAGGCATTGGAGTCGGCATTGCGCTTGTAGTCGTCGCTCAACAACTGTAAAGCAAACAATCGGAAGATGTAGATGACAACAATCGCAATAGCCACCCCACCAATGACAATTCTCCTTTTTTCGAGTTCAAATTCTTTCACGGCAATGATTTAAGAGGATGGTTTCATGCTGTACGAAAACGTTCCACCGCCAAAAGAAGCAAAGTAGTCAGAGCTGTGGAACCTAACACACAACCTATCCATTGCGCCCAATGAAAAAGGTTGAATGCTTCCAACGTGAAAAATGTCAGGCAATGGATAAACACCAATGAGAGGGCATACCACACATATTTATTCACACCGAGGGTCTTCATGGTGGGCAGGAAATTCTCTTGGCTGTCGCGAGGCATGAACAAGTCCAGCAAATAAGGTTGCAACAACCCAACCAATGTCATGGACGCTGCACCCACTCCTGGGGTGTTAGAACTCATGTCTACACAAAGCCCCATCACAAAACACCACGACAAGACACCCCATCGGGGATAATTGATACGGAATGTCAAAGGTAGAAAGACGTATATCATGGGAGTGGCACAACCAAACAAACAAATCTGATTGCAAATCAATGCCTGTATCATCCACAACAACACAAACATCAAAATATACCACAACAACTCAAACTTCATCTATTCTATATGATTATTGCGACGCTTTCTTCTTGTCAGACAAACCAAGACTATCCTGTGCTGCCCTCATAATTTCTATCCGCTCACGCATCAAGGCATCATCAATGACACAGACATCACGCAAACGACCAAAGTCTGTTGACAGCCTGACCATCAAACGGTATGAAAGACCATCCCTTGAGTTCTTTTTCTGGACTATCGTACCCACTAACACACCTAGTGGAAAGACTGAAGAATAGCCACTGGTGACCACTTTATCCTTTATCTCAAACTGTGCATGGAGTGGCACATCATCCAAGAAAACATACGAGGAAGAGCCACCTTCCCAACAAAGATAACCAAAATAATTACGACCCTGAATAGCACAACTAATATTGGAACGGGAATTCAGGACGGGTATCACCACCGAATAATGCGCTGACACAAGATAGACAATGCCTACGATACCACTGCCACACACCACTCCCATATCGGGCTTTACGCCATCGACGGAGCCTCTGTCTATGGTCATGAGGTTGTTGAGTTTGTTAAGCTCATTGCCCACCACCTTGGCGGGAATGAGCTTATACTCTGTCAATAGGCGCAGCTGGTCGCGGTAGATGGAGGCAGAATCCAACGGCACTTTCTCCAATTTCTTGGTAAGAGTTGCCACTTGGTGTTCCAAGTAAGCGTTACGATACGTCAACTCCTCATTAACTCTTGACAAAGAGAAAAATGATTCCACTCCCGAACTCCATTCCATCACCTTTCCTGTGACGGCATTAGCGGACGAGAACCAAACGCTCCCTTGATAACTGTTGTATTGAAACAGTAAAACGAAACTCACCACCTCAAACAACACAAACACTATCCAGTGGTTGTATTTCGCCAGAAAAGCAATGAGGTTCCGCATCTGTTACCGCATCAAGAAAGAGAACTTGTCAACGTTTTTCAATGCAATGCCCGCACCCCTCGCCACACTATGCAATGGATCGTCGGCAATATGGAAATCAATGTGAATCTTATCCGTCAAGCGCTTATCAAGTCCACGAAGTAAAGCACCGCCACCTGTCAGGTAAATGCCATTGTGAACAATGTCCGCATACAACTCTGGCGGTGTCTTCTCCAAGGCGGAGAGTACCGCATTCTCAATCTTGGCAACCGTCTTGTCAAGGCAATGGGCTATCTCCTGGTAACAGACAGGCACCTCCATAGGTAGGGCTGTAATACGGTTTGGACCATGTACGATATAGTCTTCTGGACCTTCATCGCCTAAATCGGTCAACGCCGACCCCACATGGATCTTGATACGCTCAGCCATACGCTCACTGACTTTCACGTTATGCTGACGGCTCATATACTCTTGAATGTCCGAAGTCAACTCATCTCCAGCGACACGAATGGAATTATTGGAAACGATACCACCCAACGAAATCACGGCAATTTCCGTCGAGCCACCACCGATGTCAACGATCATGTTGCCCTCTGGTGCTTCCACGTCAAGTCCAATACCCACGGCGGCAGCCATAGGCTCAAATATCAGGTACACGTCACGGCCATTGGCATGTTCGGCACTATCGCGCACGGCACGAAGTTCCACCTCCGTACTTCCCGAGGGAACGCCTATCACCATCCGCAAAGAGGGCGAATAGAGGCGGTTGCCAGTATGCACCATTTTAATCAATCCACGCATCATCAGTTCACATGCCGTGAAATCGGCAATCACTCCATCACGTAGAGGACGTATCGTCTTTATCTTGTCGTGTGTCTTCTCATGCATCAACTTGGCTTTCTCGCCCACGGCAATCATCTTGTCAGTCTGCCTGTCGAGTGCCACTACGGACGGCTCGTCTACCACAATCTTATCATCGCTGATGATGATAGTATTAGCGGTTCCCAAGTCCATCGCAATTTCCTGAATAAAAGAAAAAAATCCCATGTCTCTTAACTCCTTAACTACTTACTACTTAACTGCTAACTACTTTCCATTCTCAAACCACTCATGTATGGCTGTGTCATAATGGCTACTCACCCTGAATGCCCGGGTGGCAAATAGCCTACGGTCTGCCAAGTCAGTCTGCGCACCCTTTTCATTCAACACCTCGAGGAGCAACCCATACTCTGCCTTGCTGGGGATAATCACCACATCCTTGAAGTTCTTAGCACCCGCACGAATCAAGGAAATGCCACCTATATCGATTTTCTCGATGATGTCATCTTCCGATGCACCACTGGCCACCGTCTGCTCAAAGGGGTACAAGTCAACCACCACCAAATCAATTGCAGGTATCTCGTATTCTTTCATCTGCTCGATATCGCCCTCATTGTCACGGCGAGCCAAGATGCCACCAAATACTTTTGGGTGCAAGGTCTTCACTCTACCACCTAATATAGAGGGATATGTGGTCACACTTTCCACCGTGCGACACGCATATCCTAACGATTCAATAAACGTCTGTGTACCACCAGTGGAAAGGAACTCCACTTCTTCTTCATTCAGTTTTGCCAGCAACTCTTCCAATCCGTCTTTATGGAAAACCGAGATGAGGGCGGTCTTTATCTGTTTTCTTCCTTCCTTCATTATTCCCTCCTTACAATTAAAAATGAGAGCGCAAATATACGAAAAAGCATCGAACTGCCAATGCTTTTGACAAGAAAAAAATCATTTTCCTTTCACTTACTTGACATACATCTTCTTAACCCTATTTCCTTGCTTGATGATAACGATGCCATTCATGGGAGTTTGCACACGTTGGCCGTTCAAGTTATAATACTCATTCATGCCATTATCCACCTCTTCGCCAACATTAACCCATTGAATACCATCCGCAACGGCATTGAGGAACTTCTCGATTGCCTCCTTCAACACACTACCCTCGTCATTTGCCTCATCCTCAGAGGCGGCACTACGGTATGTAAACATGTCCTCTGCATGTTTCAATGCTGCTTGCAGTTCCTCCACAGCCCCAACTGGTGCATCGCCATGCTCCGCAAGGCTAATATACGCTTGGTTGATTTGGTTTGCCAAAGCGCGATAGCGGATGTCAATATGATATTCATCCGATGATTTCCATGTGCGATAGCCACCTTTGTAATAATTGGAGAGGACAGAAGTGAACGGAGCGAGGCGACCAGCCTCCTCCACTGGCAAATAATAAGACAAGCCAGACCTGTCACCCAAGACCATCGTCTCAGCATCCACATTCTGATAATAGGTGGAGGCCTTCAAGACATCATCAAACATAGCCACAATGGTATCTGTACTCACTTCCACATTCTCGGCTGTTATCACCTTCAATCCCTCTCTGTCAGGCAAATACATAAAGATGTCATTCACCTTGAGATCATCTACATACGTCCATATAATGTAATGGGTATTTACATTGACACCATCTGGCACCTTCACCTGCATACCGTATGGAACTTTGGCGGCAAAGGGAGCAACGGCATCATGCCATATCCCAAGTTCCGCCCTGTCGAGAACCAACGAGGCATGTGCCGCAGTGAAAGGTATGGGGGCATGGAACTCATATCCCGTATTCACCACCAAACTGTCACAATGGCCATTGTTCACGATATTCACTGCCCCAGGCACATCATACGACGTGTAGATAATGGCATTAGGGTTGGCAACGGTGGGACGCATGGTAATCTCCTTCACGCCCGTCATGTCATACGAACAGACGGAGATGTCATTGACTGCTTCCACAAACAACGCATCGTTGTATGTACCCGTTACTTTGGCTTGGCGACCCTCCACTTGAACTAGGAGGTCTGACTGTCTCACATTGAAATACACGATGCTGTCTGTCGTCAGGTATTCCAAACTTCCCTCTGACACCGACCGCACCGTCTTGTCCAAATAAGCACGATAATAAATGCCTGGCTCCAACTTGGTAAACTCATACACCACATTCTTACTCTCACCTACCTCGAATGTCAAGTCTGTAGTATATTTATTGGTAACCTTGCTCCATTGCTTGGTTTCCATATCGTATTTCTCCAAGTAACACCTTAGGATAGGTTGGCAGAAACTACCACCCTCGCCATTGGTATAATGGGCAGTGACATTGGCAGTGGTATTGTTGACCGTATGGAACACCATGTCGTCTACCACCTCCTGCTCCGTTCCCGCGTCAACCGTAAAGGCATCCACTTGAAGATGAGCCACCGACGGTCGCACCTCCACGCTACATGAGTCGAGAATGCGCTTATTGGCATCACATACAAACAGATAAAGCGTTTGCGACCTGGTTGGCTTATAGTTGAAAGTCAAGACGGCAGTCTCATCTACGGGTACAGCATCCGATATCGTGCTATTGGCATTGGCAGGAAGAGCGGCACGTGTGTTCACATACAGGCTCACACCCGATGCGTACGGAATGGTACTCTTGTTGGTAAACGTTACCTTCACCGGACAATTGGCATTCTGGTAAAGGGCATCCACTTCCATCTTTGCCTCCACGTTGGGACGCAAGGGAACAAAATTGAGGCAACCCCGCTGATCCTTGTTAAAACCATTCATGCCCGTCTCATCATCCACAGTAAACCAGCCGTCGCCCTGGCCACCCCAACCGAAGTTGAAATGGTACAAGCCCGTACTCGCCTGGTATCCGTCAAGCACCACGGCATGACCATTGGCAGTGCCATCATCCTCATAATGGGTCGCACCATACAACATGGGACTGCCCGCAAGCAGACTGTTATAAATCAACCGCTCCCAACCCGCTTGTGAATAATCCCACTTTCCGACGTATGTATTAGAAAGCAAGAACTGATTGTTCATTGCCCGTCCCGCCTCGTCGGGTTGTCCGCCTGTTGAGCTTCCATAGGTGAGATAGGAACTGGTACCGATGGCAAACATCAATTTGGCAACGGCATCGTCTTGTGCCGCCGAGCCATGTCCTGATAGGCGCATGATATTATAATTGATGGACGTGCCATGTGGAAGCGATGTCGTCACAGGGTATCCATAACTGTACTTGGGGGTGTCATACATCAACGTGTCTGGCACGTCGCGACGGAAATAATAGATAATCTGCGCCGCTGCCGTCGCCACACATCCTGTCACCGCACGTCCTCCATTCTCGGGATTGGTAGGGCAGATGTCATTATAGGGCGAGCCTTGGTTCCAATGCGTCTGGATGAGGTATGGGATGTCTTGCCAGTTTGCCTTAAAAGCATCCACGCCGCGACGTGCCACACGCAAACGGTTAGCAACACTTTGTTTCGGAGCAGCCTTCTTAGGCTGGCTCTGTACCTTTGCAATCTTCTCAGCCCACCCATCGAGCATTTCCTTCAAGGGCTGTGGCAACGCCTCATAATCGAAGTCTCCTTGCTCGGTATAACCGATAATGGGTGTCGTGGAGTCGTCACCGCTCACGATAACATACCCCTGGCCTTTCCCACGCGAGAATATATAATAAGGTGAAATGGGAACATCATCACTTTCCGTATCGGCTACGCCGATAAACTCCTGTGCAATGGCTCGCGCCTCAACCTTTCCAATGGGGTTTCCCCATGTCTGCGCTGCCATCATGGCAAACAATACCATTAAGTAAAATTTGGGTTTCATACTAATCATTTAGGTGTTTATTTTGCAAACTTACACTTTTTTCCCCAATAAACAACACGATAAGGTATAAAAAATAATGTTTTTTGTTTGTATCTTTGCACCATAATAACAAAAAGCAAATGACAACACATCGAATAGCATACCTAATAATGGGATGGATGATGGCTGTTCTCGTCCATGCCAGCAACTATCACCTCCTATCCCTGCCGCACCAAGAGCAGCTACCATCCAAGAAGGTCTTGCACCTTATTGAAGACCACGAAGGATTCCTTTGGTACGCCACGGAGGGCGGAGGCATTTGCCGAGATGATGGGCGGCAGGTTGACATTTTCCGTTCTGACAACAACCATCCAGAGCTGTTGGGGTCTAACGATGTGGCCTGTTTGGCTGAAGTCCAATCATCCCTTATCATCGGTACATTCCACGGCGCATATATCCTCGACAAGAAAGATTATAGCATTCAACGAATAAAAGAGGTTGACGACAAACGGGTAGATGCCATTTGCGTGGCGAGCAACGGGCATTATTGGCTAACATCCAACCGCAAGATCTACGAGTTTTCGACCGACCACACACTCCTCCACACCTATCCTGCCCTATGGAAAGGCAACGGAAAGTACGTGGCAGACATCATTGAGGACAGCCACCATGACATCTGGGTGGCATTGTGGGATGGTGGTTTGTTGAGGTGGACAGCCGCAAAAGGGCAATTCGAGGAAATGCCCTGGCATAGTGGAAGTGCCCCATCTGCCATCGTTGAGGATGTCACGCACCGTTGTTTTTGGATAGGCACCATTGGCCAAGGCGTTGTCCGCTACCTATCTGATACAGGAGATAATGCCCCCCAAGCACAAACATACTCCAAGGATGCTTCAAACCACACCTCATCTATATGTATCGACTTACTCTTCGACAAGGAAAAAAGCCTTCTGTGGATGACCACAACAGAAGGGCTGACACTCTATGACACCAGCAAAGGAACATTGCAACCCATCTCCCTGTCGCACATCCTGCCAGAGGGACAACTAACCCTTTGCCGCCTCAGCGTCGACCAACGTGGCAACATCCTTGTGGCAGGCACCATCCCCCATGCTTTTGCCATTTGTCCCGATCCTTACCATAAAGAAGAAAAAGGCATTACCGACGGCACGTATCGTTGGCAATACCACGAAAGACAGGGGGGCGTAGTCACAAATACCACCAACGGAGAGAAGCACTTATCCCGTTGGGGAAACTCTCCCTTGCTACCCCTTATCAATAAGAGGAGGAACGCAGAGGGCGTGTGGGTGACAGATGGGAAGACGCTTTTTGCTAACACTTGGGACACTATTACTGAATACGCAAGCCTTCCCACCCGCCCCAACACACTCTCCGATGATGGGCTTGGATATGTTTGGTTTGCGTCTAACAAGGGGTTGCAACGTCTCAACCTCAAGACTAAGGAGGCAGAAGTCATCGATGCCAACCTCCAAGACATCTCCGCAACGGCTTTCACGCCCGACGGCACATTATGGCTCGCCAACATCTATGGACAGCTCTATCATTTCAAAGACGGAAAAGCCACGCTCGACGAATATGCCTCCAATGAATATGGGGATGCCATTTTGCAATTGTCGATAGACAGCATGGGACATCTTATGTTATATAGTGACAAGTATGTTCGCCATTACGATACCCAAAGACACACCCTGTGGAGTGAAAGCCTGACAACAGATGATATGTATTCCATCCACCTAACCACCACCCAACCCTATTGCCGTTGGAGCGAGCCGCAACGCAATGCCGTCGTCGAGCGACTTCCCCGATGGATGGGCAGTTGGTGGGCATGGTGCATATATTTATTCTTGATTGGGGCAATTATGACACTCTTCATCCATTACTTAATATTGCGTCGCCAACGCCATATCTTCATTGAGCGTATGAAGCAAAGCGTGGAGGTGAGCCAAAAGCCCCAAGAGACACCGTCGGACACTCCGAAAGAGAAGTCGAAGACCCAAGCCGACAATCTTTGGCTTAACCTGGCAATCCAGACGATAGAGAAAAACATCGACAACGAACACTACAGCGTAGAGCAATTAAGCAGCGACCTCTGCATGAGCCGAATGACCTTCTACCGCAAGATACAGGCACTCACGGGGCAAAAACCCACAGAGTTTGTGCGCACCATCCGCCTACGGCGAGCCGCCGCCCTATTGCAAGAGGGAAGGCTGAACGTCACCGAAATCAGCTATGCCACGGGGTTTTCGTCTGTCAGTTATTTCAGTCGATGCTTTCGCACGATGTTTGGCGTGCCGCCGACACAATTCGGCAACGACACGACAGCCGACTCCCTGTCGCCCAACGTCACGCCAAGCTGACGCGCCCCACAACGATAGAGCCATTGCCCCGCCAAGTTATAGACATCCACCTCTACGTTCTCGTCATCCATATCATTCCATCCGACACCATCAACTATCCTTTGAATGGGCACTTGTTGCTGGTCCAATGGGAAAATACGCAAAATCTTGATGGAGGGAATGCCAAAGATTCCCGCAGCCATGATCTTCAATTCGTACTCCCCAGCCGTGGGTATTTCTATCTCTTTCTTCGTAATATTGTTAGCAATGTTGTAAAAATAGAGCCGCCCTAATGAGTCGCCGTTGACCCACAAGTCAACCCGCGTAATCTGTTCCACCTCATAGTCGAACGCCAAAAGGTATTTCCCACTTTCCATAAACTGCACATTCCAAGTCTCACTTCCCCCTTTTTCATCGGGATTCACCATCACTCCTTGTTCCAACTCACACGATTGTCCCACATAAAACAAGATGGTATCGGTCATCTGCGTATGCTTGTCGGCATCCACTGCCCTACCCCAAAGCGTATGGACACCCACATCAAGATGGTCAATCGCCAATTCGTATGGCTGCCCTATGGCAGAGCCAACCAATTTCTTGTCTAAATAAAACTCCACATTCGCGCTTCTACCTTGCACATGTTCCACGGTGGCCTTGAGTGTCACGTTGTCGCCATCGTCCAATGTCTGCCCATCCTCAGGGGCTGCCACGCTGGCTCTCATCACCCATGTCACCTCCGTATGCTTCAACCCGAGGAATGCGTCCATGGCTTCCGTAGGCTTCTTCGTATTTTGATCCCAAGCCCCCAAGTCATACCCTGCCATCGACTCCGGCTCCCAATAGAACGTGCCAGGGTCGCCATCCTTAATCAATTCGTCTATCAGCCCCACCAAGTAATGGTTTGCCTCAATGGGCTTATTCCAATAATGCCCCGTCTCCACCACCATCACGGGCGTACCGTATCGTTTCTTGAGGTCTTTGACATTCGCCATCACTTTCGTAATCATCGTCGGGCCGTCCAAATGCGACCAGCGGGGATAGGCAGACATGCCGATGATATCCCACTTCACACCCCTCGACTTCAACTGGTCGAACATGTTCCGATAAAGCGAGTTGTCGTGACCGTCAGGCAAATGGATGATGGTTTGTATCTCGGGGTCGATGTCCTTGCAAGCCTTGATGCCCGCCTTGAGCATCTTGGCGAAGTTGTCGGTGCCTCCCTTGTTGGTCTGTGCCGTGGGATAAAACATCCCCCGCTTTGTCTCGTTGCCGATTTGCGCCCAACGGGGCGTAATGCCTTCCGCCTTCAAGGCATTGATGATGTCTTGCGTATGGTTGTAGACATCCAGTTCCAACTGTGCCACGGTGTGGTTCTTCCATGCGGCAGGCACATCCTGCGTCCCAGGGTCTGCCCAAGAGTCGCTGTAATGGAAACTCAACATGATGCCCATACCCAACTTGTCGGCGCGTTTTGCCATCTTCACCACATCCTCCTTGCCGCACCACCCTCCACTGGGGTTCACCCACACGCGCAAGCGAACATTATTAACACCTTGGTCTTTGAGGATTTGGAGGATGTCGCGCTGCCTCCCGTTCTTGTCAAGCCATTTCGTTCCCCAACTCTCCATCTGCGACACAAAGCCGATGTCTGCCCCAAAGGCAAAGTCATGTTCGTGAGCCTTGCGGTCGAAAATGGTGTCTGTCACGGTGATGGCGTATGCCACCGTTGCTTGCCCCATCCAAATAAGGATGGTGAGCATGGTAATCCAGTTGATTTTTCTCATTGTCTTAGTCACTGTTTTTTTGATGTAAATTTCTGCTGCAAAGGTAGAGATTTCCCATTTCATGGGCTTTCACGTATGTAACATGGGTTTGAACTATTTGTTCAAAATGCCATTTCCCGTGCAAACATAGTGACATCTTCTGGGACAATGAGTCAGTTCCAATTAGTGTTTATGCATTCCTAAACTGCCTTCCTTTGATATCCTGAGATAGAAATCAGCTTTTCCATCGAAAGGCACATCGTCTTGGAGTGTTACGGTGTAATACACATAGTCATTGATGCCGTGCTTTTCGTACCAAAGTCTTGGCTCAATTCCAGCATCGCGCAAACCGCAAAACCATGTGCCGCCATTGACAGGTATGCCCGAGGAATAGGCTATCACAGGATAGTCGGGACCATTGCCTGGAGTCAACGTTTCCAAAAGGATTTTCATATTGTCGGCTTTTACCTTGTCCTCAAATAGGCGGTAATTGTTACATTCAGGGTAGAAGCAGGCTATTCGTAGGCTGTCGCTGCCGAATGGTACAGCCATGAAGTCAAGTCTTTCGATGCTGTCGGTAAATACAAGGTGCATTATATCTGACAGAAGAATTCGCTCGTCGAACTTTCCATTGTCACATGTGATTTTCTTCAACTTGGCTCTTTTACCATTGAAATCTCCTGTAAGTATGACGCGGAAATGCTGTACGCCTTGCATCGCCATGTATTGTTGCATGGCTATTGGGAGCGAATCTAAAACATCCTCGTAATCCGTTTTGATTGTCTGCCCCTGCCCCACCAAAGCGACAAGGGCGAGCAGTACGGTAATGATTGTTTGCTTGTTCATTGCCTATTTGTTGCTCTTCGTTTCCTCAATCATTTTGCGAATCGCCTCGGGATGGTCGGGACGTGGTGCCTGTGTGGGTAAAAGCTTCCCATTGGGCATCACTATCTTATAGGTAGGATAGCCACCAACGCCGATGTAACGTTCGAGAGCGCTCTGCTGGTTGTCGGGCAGATTGTAGTGTATGCAGTTCTCGCCAGTCAAATGGAACTGTGAGATAGCCGTTTTCCATGACTCCTCGCTGCTGCGGTTGCAGAGATAGAGATATACGATGTCGAGATCTTTCAGTTGTTCCTTCATCTGCGGCACAAAGGTCATCATCTGCTTACAGGGGGCGCACCATGTTCCCCACACGTCGAGGTAGATGTAGCGGCCTCGATAGGGTTCCACAATCTTGTTGAAGATGTCCTCGCCTTCTGTCAGGTCGGCCAGCGGTCGCGGGTCGGGGGTGACGATGGCCTCTGCTGCTTTGCAGGCGGCAATGAGCTGGTCGTTGAATTTTAGCACTTCGCTCAAGAGGTAGGGCTGATGCACATTCTCGCGCAGTATCTGCAACTGATAGTCTTCCATCGGCTTTACGTCGTGAGTTATCTTGTCAGTCATCATACGGGCTATGACTATTTCACGCAGCAGAGGTGGAAGGTCGAGGGAGTCGAGTGCGGCTAAACGCCGTTGTTGATAGTACGCAAGTATCTCGTTGAAGAGTTCGGGGCGACTGCCAAACATCGCGTTCAGCGTATCGGTGAGGTAAAAGCCTTCAATCCAAATGCCAACAGAATCGAGCAACTCCTGTCTGGGTATTTCAATGGCTTCTTCGGCAGGCAGTTCACTTTGGATGAGGCTGATTTCATCATTCGAGAGTTTCAGCCGACCGTCGCGTGCCTTCTGCAAGATGTGGTGCAGGAATGGCACGCCACTGCCAATCCTACAATAGTCTTGGATAGCGGCATCGCTAATATCATCCAGGAAAAAGTCGTAGCGTTCCAACACCATATAGGGTACGTCGATGTTGAAGAGGTCGCGCCGCACGGCCTCGCCCAGAACTTCCTCGCGTTTCACCTTTCCGCGATTGAAGCGCAACTGCCCCAAATCGTGGGCAAAGAACGACATCATTATCCCAGCGGTATAGTCCTTATAGCGTTTCGAGAGCAACGGGTGGGCGACAAGAACGGAATCGCGATGCTGCAATAGCAGACGCTCCTCGTCGTTATATTTGTTGATAAACGTCGCGAAGTCCAACTGCTTGCGCTCGTCATAATCCATACTGTAGCCATACATCGGATAGTTCAAAAACTCGTTAGTCATGCGTGCCGTCTTACCCATCACGTAGATTCGCCCTTCGATGTCATCAACAAAGAACAGTATTTTGTCGCCTGGCCCGATGACGTATGGAATCCACACCCAGTTGCCCAAGTGATAGATATTCTGTGTGGCATTGGTGAAAAGCATAGAACCTGTCTGAGCAACGAGTGGAACGTGAGCCTCATAGCGTCCTATGGAGTCGCTTATGGCGGCGTAACTCTTCACGTCTTTTTTTACTATATTGTGGAAATTCGTTATCGTTCGGATACCCGCCATCCCGCTTCTATGTACTACGCGCAAGGTGGCCTCCTGTTCGCTGTCGAGCCATGTGCCGTCGAAAGCCATCCCGTCCTTTGCGGGATAGTCGGGCAAGAACTTTGAAGTCAGTACAGATGTCTTATGCTTCACGCCGTCTATGGAGATAGCGTTTTTCTTCATCCGAATCTCCTTGCGCTGTCCGTCCTTAGTCAGCACGACACGGTCTTTTCCTGTCTCGGCATAGTTCCAATACTCACAGTCGTAGATGGCATACTCGTCGAACAGCCCTATAAGCCATTCGCCCGTTGTCTCATCCCTCAAACAGAGGTCGAGACCAGATTTCACTTGCCCCTGCCCCGCCATCGTGACGAGGGCAAGCAGTGTGGTGATGATGGTTTTCTTATTCATTGTTCGTTTTATTTGTTGTCAAGTGCTTTCTCCAATGCTTCCCTGATTGCTTCAATACCAGCGAAACCCACCTGCTTGTAAGTAAGTTCACCTTTGGTGTTGTAGATGGCATAGGCAGGAATGCCATCGGCTTTGTATTGATTCATGATGTAGTTCTTCTGTGCTTCTGTCAAGTAATAGTGCTCGCCAGAGATGTCAGCGATGTTTTTCTTCCACTTGTCGTAATCCGATGTGGGAGAAGTGAGATAGATGTACACAATATCCTTGTCGCTCAGTTCTTCTTTGAGCGGTTTCATCTTTTCGTGTCCGAGTATACAGGGGCCGCACCATGTGGCCCAGATGTCAATGAGTATGGTCTTACCTTTGTATTTATCGAGGATAGTTTGCAGGATGGCTTCTGGTGCCACGTCCGTCATGTCGAGGTAGTGGATGTTGTCGGCAAGCCCTTGTTTATTTGCTGTAACGGTCGTTTGATATTCTGCTACATATTTGTCGTAGAGGTCTGAAAGGGATTTGTCCTCAATGAGCGGTTTCTCTACATTTTTCCCGTCAAGCATTTGTGGCAGGAAGTAGCAATAGCGTGCCAAGTCGGCATTGACACCTTTGGCATCGGCCATGATGTAGTATTTGCTGGCCAACACGAAATCGAAGTTGAGCAACATCTTCTTTTCGTAAAGATTCCGCATGTAGTGCTGTAGCAGATAATCCGTAAATTCCTTCGTTTGGGCCAAAGAGTCCAACTCACCAGAAGAAATGTAGGGTGGCATGAATATCCTAATGAAGCCCCATTTTTTGATGGCATTACTACAGTTGTACTCTTCTATCCACTTAGTGAAGTTTTCTCTCTCTTCATCGTAATAATTCATCAAGGCTTGCACATCACGTACATCTTTCAACTCAAGCGTCGGTTTCTTGTAACCATTACCTAAATAATCATTCACAACCTGTTGATACCTTTCCTTATCGAACTTGGCAAAATAGCCTTTATATCCTACAAATTTGCTGTTGGTCGCTCTGTCATCATGCAGCATGTCAACAAGCACCGTAATTTCTTTACCTGGTGCAAGATAAAGAATGCAATCAGAGCCCCAAGGAATATTGGTAATGTCGGCCCAGACAGTTTGTGGGAATCCAATTGGCAGACTTAGTTCTGCTTCCCCGTCATCGCTCATACGGCACACAGCATCTACTGGCCTGGCAGGATTCTTCAAGTCAACATACTGCACCTTGATTCTTGTTCGCATCCCCTTGCGATAGTTGAGTGCCTTGAAATGAATCATGGCAGGCTCGTTGCTGTATTTCATGTCTGCCAGTTGATCATCATCGGCATAGTCAGCCAGATAATCGGTAGGTATAGGGGCTGCGGGAATCGCATAGTCCTTGTCGTGGATGCCGAACACCTTGAAGTCGCCGTCTGCCAAACCCTCCAGAAAGTCGAATTCCTTTGTGTCAGTCGGCAAAGGCTGGAAGTAAAGAACAAAATCCTTGCTTCCACTGTCGTCAAGAACTAATCTGCTGCCCAGTTGGATGCTATCACTTCCAATTATATCATACTGTTTGCCATTGGTTTGAAGATAGCTCTCATTGCTTATTTGAAACCAATAGTTTGGAAGACTCGAATAACGGACATGGAGAATCGTCCTCTTTGCTGTCAGCTCAACCTTGCGAACTTCAAATGAAGGACTTGTCGTATAGGCCTTTAATGGCTCTTCCCAAACACTCTGCCCCTGTCCCGCCATAGTGACGAGGGTGAGCAGTGCGGTGATTATAGTTTTCTTGTTCATTGTCTATTTGTCAATGAAGATTTCCGCGATTTTTCACTTTAGTACTGGCGACAATTCTTTCATCATCTGGTCGAGACTGCCCCAGCCTTTGAAAGCGTGGTGGATGGTACCGTCGGCATTGATGACCACCCACACGGGCACGCCGTTTGTGTCACAGGGAATCTGCCGATGCAAAGCCTGGAGTTGTTGCTTGGACAGGCGATAGTGGTCGCCGATGTAGTTGGGAATGAGACGCTGCCACGTGGCGAGGTCGGAGTTCTCGCTGGCGATGCAGACGAAGTGCATGCGGCCAGCCAGCTCTTTCTTCTTCTCATGCATTTCCTTGAAAGCAAATCGGCACGGGCCGCAGGTGGTTTCCCAGAGGTCTAACAATACGGGACGCCCGCGATATGGTTGAAGCACAGCCGAAAGGATGTCATCAGAATCTTTCGTACTGTCTGGTAAAGTGCAAATGCGGGACATCCCCTGCTCACTGACAAATGACAGTTCCCGCTCCATTCGGTCGTTATAGTCTAACACATCACGTCCAAGAACTGGCAGGAATGTCCGCACACTGTCTTTCTGCTCTTCAGTGAGCAACTGTTTCTGCGCTCCCATCTGTTCCAGATACTTCGAAGCCAGATGGCACTGCTGATAGTCTGCGGGCAACTTTACTGGCCAACTGACATACGAAGTGACGAATGTTTCGGGCATTCCCCACATGACATAACTGAGCACAGGGTTTACCCAAGGGTCATCCAGCATATAGTTATCAAGACGCTGTCGCAGCCGTGCTTCGAAAGCCTCATAGTCCTCATCGGTTTCAATGCCCGCATACTGGATGGACTGACAGCAGAAAGGCATCATCGCTCCCAGTTCATAACGGTTTGCAGCTTTGGCAAACTCACGGTAAGCAGTGCCAATCTTATGATCGCCACCTATCAGTTCATTGATATGCCGATACGTAGAGTCCAAGTAGTTAAAGTATCCCTGTTCACTCTTCTCGGGCAGTTCGTCTGCCAGTTTTCCCATGTTACGTTTCGCTTCTATGTCACGATATATGGTCTCAGGGTCAATGCCCTGTTCAGTAGCATAAACCAAATCGTGATTGAAGTCGGCCAACTGTCCGCTGAATGTCAGCGCTTCTGCCAACCCCTTTTTCATCTTCCCAAGATTGAGCGTAAACGAAACCGTCTGTCCAGGCACCACGTAGCAGGTGAAACGGCAATTACCCACCGTCACATGGCAATCAACCGTCGTACCCGTAGGCAGATTCAGGCTGAAATGTCCGTCGGCATCCACGGCTGTGCTTTCTTGTCTTAGGGCATCACCCATTCCCGATGTATATTTCAATAAGTAGCGTACTCCCACGCTATTTGGTCTTTGCGAGGCATCTCCGAGAATCATTCCTTTTAATACGGCAGGCTTCTTAGAATACTTAAGTTCTGGAAGATGCTTCTGTGCCTGCCCCGTCATTGCGACGATGGCGAGCAGTGCAATGATGATGGTTTGCTTGTTCATAATCCTAATAGAATTTTATTCCGAGGACGTAGTAATGTGGGACGTATTTTAGAATATCTGACGAGAGGTCAGGGTTGATAATGTTCTCTCCACAACAACGAGTCACTTTGTACTCCGCATCATACCAGAATGAGCAATAACACACAAGAGGAATGACGGTGTCCGCTTCCAATGGCATTGTTAACTCAAAGGGTTTTGAAGTATATGAGTATATATACTTGTTCTCGCTCTCCCAGTATATTTGCTTAAGTATCAGAGAAGATGTAAATGAAACCGTATTCTCCCAACTGAAACAACATAGGGCTAAAGAATCTGTCTCTGAAGGGAGGAGGCCGATAACCAGTTTGTCGCCATTTGCTTGGAAGGTATAAGGGAACAAGAAATAGTGAGAAGAATCTTCCACTTCTTTCCCATTGACATATTCCCTGATGTTGAATTTCACATTCTTGCCTTTTATGGCGCTAACATCGAAACAGTATGCCATGTAGCCCTTGGCATTAAGTAGAGGAAGATAGTCACTAAACGATGCCTCGTTCATTTTAATCTCTTGTGCATGCCCCATCATTGCGACGAGGGCGAGCAGAGCGATGATGATGGTTTTCTTGTTCATTGTTCTATTTTGGTGTGAAAACAATAATTCATCTCGTGTGTTACATGGTCAGTCAGTGCGTTAGCAGTTGCTCTATGGCTGCGACAACGCCGCTGATATTGGAGGGCCATGGGGCTGCGCCTGGCATAAGCTGGCCCTTGGTATCTACAAGACGGTAGGTGGGAAAGCCGCTTACCTCCAAATAACGCTCGATGGCACTCTCCTGTTCACGAGGCAGGTTGTAGTGGACGGCATTGTCGGTATCGAGATGCTTTTGGATGATAAAGGTGCGCCACGAGTCCTCGGGACTGTTGTTGCAGAAATAGAGATAGACGACGGGCTTGTCTCCCAGCGCTTTCTTCAGGTCGGGCACATTTTCCATCTGGGCACGGCAGGGACCGCACCATGTTCCCCATACATCCACATAGACGACATACCCCTTGAATGGCTTAACGATGTGCTCGAAGAGCTGTTGACCGTCTGTGATACCCTTCAGCTCCTCGTCCGACACACGCAATGAGGCGGGTGTACCGTCCTTTGGTGCTATCACCATCTGTTTCTTCTGACTCTCTTCCAAGAAATCCTTGATACGTTGATTGGCATTGTCGATGGACTGAAGGAGAAGGGGATGATGAACCTCCTGATGTGCCAAATCCAATACACGAGGCGAGGCTACGTGGCTTTTGCCATCAATATCTTTCATGAAAGTTTGCGTCTTGAGGATTTCACGGGTGGTATCGTCCAAATCGAGGGAATCAAGGACACCGATGGTAAGTGGGACGTTCTTTTCGCTCAGTTCCCAATCCCAGTACTGTTCAATGAGTGGTTTGCTCAAAATGGGAATGATGTCCGACCTGAATGCATCGTTTATGTCAACATCATTCCCATGATAATTGGCAAGCAATGCCTGAAAACCCTTTACTTTCTGCAGTTCGTCATCGTTCAGTTGTACCTTACCGTCCTGCTGAAGCTGCATAATGAAATCCGAGTGGACGGTCGAGGGCAGGGGTGTTTGTCTTACGTCTGTCAGTGCAGAGACATAATATCCGATAATAAACCCAAAACCATGGCGGCACATCAATGGCAATTCCGAATGCATCCACTGCAATGGGTTCAGTTCGGCCTCCGTCTTCTGCAGGAGTTCGCTTTGGCTCTCACCTGCAGCTGGCCAGCAGCATTTAAGAAGCATCGGATAGGCAAACTGATACTGTATGTCATCTTGATAATAGGTTTGG
>JAFRRN010000047.1 GCA_017428055.1 Prevotella sp. | reverse complement strand
ATCATGGGCTTAATTCTTGTTTAATTCTTTATAAGTAATTGATAATCACATATAAAGGTACAAAAATTATCCCAGATTACCAAATTTTTTGACAACTTTCTTATCCCGAACTCGCGTAGCTATTGGAAAGCCAACCCTTTTTGTGTAAATTGATTATCCATATTATTTCGTAAAAAAACCATGAGGGCACTTCAAGTATTGGTTGACACACCCTCCTACAAGCATGATGAAGATTAAAAATGAAGGATGCAGAAAAGGGGCGCACTACGTGCGGAAATTCTACAAAAAGGGAATCAAAATTGATTCAAAATGACCTATAAGGCATTACGGATTAAGCATTAAGCATTGAACAACATGAAACTGGAGACTTGGAAGTTTATCATTCAGTTGGTTGTCGCCATCTTGACGGCGATAGGCACCACGCTCGGAGTGACCTCTTGCTTGGGGTAACATCCTTGCCAGTTGACTTTATTGGATAGGCATTTTAAAAAGCTACAGACGGCATGAGAGGCTTTCTGTAGCTTTTTTGGATGTTAGTATCGTGTGCTGTTGGAAGGGATTATTAATTGATTATCCACTCTGTCTCTTGCCTGAAGATGAGTTCGGGTGTGATTTTCTGTGCCTCTTTCTTGGTCAGTTGTTGGCTCCAAGGAGCGCGGTTGGCGACATTGGCACCCTCGCCCGTGTTGCCATATTCGATGTAGCGGGCGGTCTTCTCGTTGGAAGCCTTCCCCCAATTGTGCCAACCCTCGGGGCGGATGTGCTTGCCGAGGTCACAATATATAAATAATGTGTAGGCGTAAGGTCGCCACGGGCGGCCCAGGTAGACCTTATCCACACCCTCGTCGGCAATGAGTCGGCATTTGTTGAACACGTAGCCGTAGGGTTGGTCGGCGGGTGTCGATGCCGCCGTCACGTATGAGTTGGCTTTGCTCTTGATGGTGCATCCCTCAAACCATGCCGTCGATGGGCCGAAGATGAAGTCCGTCGTCCCCTCAATGTAACAGTCCTTGAAGAAGAGACGCGTGCCGGCGACACCCGTGTACACGGTGTCTTGATGCCCTAAAAAGCGGCAATTGATGAATGTCAGTCGGTCGCCCTCGGTATGGAGTGCCACGGCTTGCCCCAACCGTGCGGAGTTGTTCTCGATGGTGATGTTTTTCAAGGTGATGTCGCTGCCTTCGATTTTCAGCGTATATGTGCGGAAAGTACCCATGGGCTTGTCCGTACCGGGTATTTTCACGTTGGCATGGTCATCGTATGTGATGATGGTGTTGTCGCGGTCTTCGCCGCAAATCTCGATGTTGGTGAGCCAGGAGGGGATGATGAGCTTCTCCTTGTAAGTCCCCTTCTTCACGAAAATCACCTTGTGATAGTCCATGAAGGCACGGCATACCTCGATGGCGTCATCTACGTTGCGAAACTCCGCCGTGCCGTCTCTTGCCACGAAGAGGGTGTCGGGATTGTCGTATTTGTTGGCTGCCATAGCGGCACTTGTCGTACAAGCGACAAACAGGAGTAGAGAAGTGAGTCTGTTCATGATGTGATTAAATGATTTGTTGTACTTCCTTTACGTCTTTGATTTTCTTGATTTTGTTGATGATGTTTTTCACTTCGACGCGGTCATGTATGCGGACTTCCACAGTTCCCTCGAATATGCCGTCATCGCTTGTAATGGTGATTTTGCGGATATAGATATCCATCTGGTCGGTGAGGACATCCGCCAAGTCGTGCAAGACGCCCTTGCGGTCAATTCCGCGGATCTCGATGATGGCATCGAAGAAAAGCTGTTGGTGCATCTCCCATTTGGCGTCGAGGATGCGGTTGCCATAGCTTGACTTCAGCTTGTTGGCGACGGGGCAGTTGCGCTTGTGCAGCTCCACGTGGTTCTTGTTGTCGATAAAGCCCAGGATGTCATCGCCGGGGATGGGGTGGCAACAGTTCTGGTGTATGTACATGCCAATGGTCTCCTCGCTGATGATGCAGGGAATCTTCTTGTTGAAGTCTTTCCCAACGGTGAGGAGTCCGCGTCCCACGGGTATGGTCTTGTCTTTTTTCTTCTCTCCCTTGGTGAAAGGCACGTACTTCCGCCATCCCTTCTTCTTTTCCTTGTCGAGAATCTCGTCCAGGTCCTTGTCGGTCAGCACGATGGTCTTCTTGCCCAATGCGAATAAGAGGTTCTCGTGCTTTTGGATTTCGTGGTATTCACAGAGCTTGTCAAGGATGGCGGTGGTCAGTTCAAGGTCGTTTTTCTTCAGCCATTCATTGAGGATGGTTTCGCCCTCTTTCTGGATTTCGCGGCTTTCCTTGCGCAAGATGGCTTGTATCTTGCTCCTTGCCTTGGCGGTGAACACGAAGTCGAGCCACGAGGCATGAACGTGTTGCGACTTGCTGGTGAGGATTTCCACTTGGTCTCCGCCTTGCAGTTTGTGGCTTAATGGCACCAGTTTGTGGTTGACCTTCGCCCCTATGCAGTGGCTTCCGATAAACGTATGGATTTGGAAAGCGAAGTCGAGGGCGGTGCATCCTGCGGGCATCGTCTTGATTTCACCCTTGGGGGTGAACACGAAAATCTCACTTGCAAAGAGGTTGAGCTTGATGGAATCGAGAAAGTCCATGGAATCGGGCTGTGGGTCGTCAAGGACTTCCTTGATGGTACTTATCCAGTTGTTGAGTTCGCCGTCCTCTTCAGACATTTCTGGTTCTTCGCCGTTTTCGCCCTCCTTGTATTTCCAGTGGGCGGCAAAGCCTTGCTCGGCTACCTCATCCATGTGTTCGCTACGGATTTGCACTTCAATCCAGCTGCCTTGGTTTGACATGAGCGTGACGTGCAAAGCCTTGTAGCCATTGGTCTTGGGGTGGTTGAGCCAGTCGCGGAAGCGGGTGGGGTGTGACCTGTAGATGCTGGTCAATGCCACGTAGATGTCGAAGCACTCCTGGATTTCTTTCTTTTTGTCCTTGGGGGTAAAGATGATGCGTACGGCAAGGATGTCATAGATCTCGTCAAACGTGACATGCTTGTTCTGCATCTTCTGCCAAATGGAATAGGGACTCTTCACACGGGCCTTGATTTCGTATGACACCCCCATCTTATCTAATTGTTCCCTTATGGGGAGCGTGAAGTCGTCAAACAACTTGTCACGGTTTTCCTTTGTTAATGACAGGTTCTTGTTGATGCTCTCATAGATTTGGGGATGCTCGAACTTGAAGCTGAGGTTTTCCAGTTCGGTCTTGATTTTGTTCAGGCCCAAGCGGTTGGCCAGGGGTGCATAGATATATAATGTCTCGCCCGCAATCTTGTATTGCTTGTTGTGTGGTTGCGAGTCGAGTGTCCGCATGTTGTGCAGGCGGTCGCAAATCTTGATGAGGATGACGCGGATGTCATCGCTCATGGTGAGCAATAGCTTCTTGAAGTTCTCTGTCTGCTTGGAGGCTTGCTCGCCAAAAATGCCCCCGCTGATTTTTGTCAAGCCATCGACGATTGTCGCAATTTTATTGCCGAAGATGTTGGCGATGTCCTCGACGGTGTAGTCTGTGTCTTCCACAACATCGTGCAAGAGAGCCGAACAAATGCTGGTAGACCCCAGTCCCATCTCTTCGCAAGCAATCTGTGCCACGGCGATGGGGTGCATGATATAAGGCTCGCCAGAGAGTCTCTTGACCCCTTTGTGTGCTTGGCGGGCAAAGTTGAATGCTTTTGTGATAAGGTCAACTTTCTTGCGATGGCGTGAGTTGAGGTAACAATCCAACAAGTGTTGGAATGCGTCGTTTACCATTTGGTCGTCGTTGGTTTGCTGGGTAGTGTTTTTTCCTTCAGGGTCTGGCATGGCTTCTCCTCCTTGGTTAGTTAAGTTTGTGTTTATTTAACCCTTATCTTGTTTCCTTTTTTGATGGTGCTTCCCTTGATCTTGTTCAACTTTTTCAGGTTACTGACGGTGGTGCCGTTGCGCTTGGCAATGGACGACAGGGTGTCTCCCTTGCGGACAGTTACGTCCTTGCTGCCGCCTTTCTTGCTCTTGGAAGACGAATGTCGGCTCTTGGATGACGAGGAATGCCTACTTGAATGTCTGTTGCTGTAGTTCCTATTGGATGAATAGCTTCTATTATATGACCGTGTCGCTGGCTCTTCCTCCCGCACTTCCACGATGTGTCTTCTGCTGAGGAGTTCGCTGGCGTTGTAGGCATAGATGGAATCTGCGTTGTCGATGAATGCGTCAATGTATCGTGTGGGCAAGCGCAGGGCGGAAAGCTTGCTGTTTCCGTTGATGATGTTTTGTCGGTATTGGGGGTTCAGCTCCACCACTTGGTCGATGTCAATGCCCAAGACATGTGAGATTTGCTCCATGTGAACATCGCGGTTGAGCAAGATGGTATCAGTCTTTTCTGGCAAAGAAGCACGGATAGGGCAGATGTTGTGGTCGCAATAGTAGTTCATCATGTAATTCACGGCGATGAACGATGGCACGTAGCCACGTGTTTCCCGTGGCAGGTATGGGTAGATTTGCCAGTAGTCGCGCTCGCCATTGGCGCGGTGGATGGCTTTCTTGATGTTTTCTGGCCCGCAGTTGTAGGCGGCAATGACCAGGTTCCAGTCGCCGAAGATGTGATAGAGGTCGCTCAAGTAGTGGGCTGCCGCGTATGTGGAGAGGATGGGGTCGCACCGCTCATCGACGAGGGAGTTGACCTCCAAGCCATAGTTCTTGCCCGTCGTCAGCATGAATTGCCATAGTCCGGTTGCCCCGGCGCGTGACACCGCTCTTGGGTTGAGTGCCGACTCCACGATGGGAAGGTATTTCAGTTCGAGCGGGAGGCCGTAGCTTTCCAACGCCTCCTCAAAGATGGGCATGAAGAAGTTTTCCGCCCCTAGCATCAGACTGATGGTCCGGCGCAAGCGACCCTCGCTATATTTGTCGATAAATTGCTTGACCACTTTGTTGAAAGGCATCTCTATGATGGTGGGTAGCCGTTTCAGTCGTGTGATGATTTCCTCGTCGGTGTATTCAGGATTCACGTTGGGGAGGTTACAAGAGCTGTCTACCGCGAGGTAAGTACGTTGGTGGTAGTCGTACAACAGGCTGTCCAAGTCGTATGTCATCGACTCGGGCAACTCTATCTGCTCTTGCTCTCCCTCGGCATTGGTGAATAAAACCACTTCGTCTTCGTCATAGGTGATGTTGTTTTCGTCAATCTGTGCCTGAGAAGACAATGGGGCGATGAGGAGTGCGGCGGTGATAATGGATAATATTTTCTTCATGATGGGTATTCTATAACGTTAAAAATTCAAGCTGCATTGCAAGCCAATGGCTGATGACTTCCACGGGTTGCGGGTTGTTTGGTCATTGATGATGGTAGGAGTGACACGCATCGATAGGTCGTTTGAGATGTCAAATTCGGATAGGGAGGCATCCACGTAGGCGTCGATGATGGAGATGGCATACACACCGCACATTACAAAGAAACTCAGGTCGCGCCAACGGCGGTATCGGTCTTTGCGCTTCTTGAACAGCTCTTCATAGTGTGGCTTGGTGGAACTGGTGATGGTCTTGCCGAGATGGAGAAACTGGTCGTAGCTATGTGTCTCCGGGTCGTCGTCCGCGATGTCGAGATATGCCTGTGCATAGTCGTGGTACATCATATTGTTCCAACGCATGGCGTAGGCGCATCCCACGAATCCTCCATATACGATGGGCAGCTTCCAGTATTTACGGTTGTAGATCTGGCCTGCGCCGGGTATGACGATGGCGAGCCACATGGCTTTTTTCGGATTGGGTCTCCACGTGTTCCAGTCGCGTTTCACCTTGGTTCCTTCTTCCGACCCCGACATGGCGGCGGGGATGGTGTCTGTCAAGGTGGAGCGTATCGTGTCAGTCATCGTCAATGTCATATCGTTGATGAGGGTGTCTAGCTGGGCAACGATGGTGGTGTCGCCCCCCACGACATTTCCCAAGGGATAAGGTAGCCGTGCCTCTGTGGGCAGGGCAATCCAGGCAAGCAAGAATGATGCCCATGCGATGAATATCCTTTTGGGAAAATGCTTTGTCACTGGTTTCCGTCGTTCAATTTGTCAAAGACGTTCATGATATGCTCCAGTTCCTCCTCGTCATCGAAGGGAATGGTGATTTTACCCTTGCCCTTGGGCGAACAGGTCATCTGTATCTTTGTGCCGAAGAATGCGGAGAGTTGCTTCTTCAAGAGGTTGAACTCTTCGGGAAGTTGCACTTTCGACAGGGATTTCTTTCTCCCCGCCTCGATGTCCTCGCCGTTCTTCATTCGTTGTGCCAGCTCTTCCACCTTGCGGACGGAATATCCATTCTTCTGTGTCTCGTTGAAGAGCTTGATTTGCAAGGAAGGGCTGTCTACGGCAAGCAGCGCACGGGCATGACCCATGTCGATCTCTTTCTTCTGCAAAGCCATCTGTACCTGTGCGGGGAGTTTCAGCAGACGGAGGTAATTGGTGATGGCGGTGCGGCTCTTCCCCACACGCTCGCTCACTTTCTCTTGCGTCATTCCGCTGTTGCGCAACAGGTGTTCGTATGCCAAAGCAATCTCGATGGCGTTCAAGTCCTCGCGTTGGATGTTCTCCACCAATGCCATCTCCATCACGTTCTCATCGTTGATGGTGCGGATGTAGGCGGGAATGGCGGTGAGTCCTGCCAATTGCGAGGCACGCCAGCGACGCTCCCCGGCGATGATTTGATAACGGTTTTCAGCTATTTTCCTGACGGTGATGGGCTGGATGATGCCAATCTGGCGGATGCTGGTGGCAAGTTCCTGCAACGCCTCCTCGTCAAATTCCCTTCGGGGTTGGTTGGGATTGGCTTCGATTTGGTTGAGGGCGACCTCGTTGATGGTCGAACTGCCTTGCGCACTCACCCCTGTGGTGTCTATCAAGGCATCGAGACCCTTGCCCTGGATGTCATCGAGTCCGCGTCCCAATGCACTTTTGTTAAATTTCTTATGTACTGCCATGTCTTATATATTTGTGTAGTTTAGGAGTTCAGTAGTTCAAGGAGTTCAGACATTAGCCTTTTTCCCCTTCATTAGAGTCTTGGAAGTATAGGAGTATTGTCTGGACTCCTGAACTCCTCCGCAACTCCTGAACTCCTAAAGGATGTCAACTATTCTTGTTAATGATCTCCTTGGCGAGGGCGAGATGGTTCTTCGCACCCGTCGAGTCCGTGTCATAGAGGATGACGGGAATGCCGTGGCTGGGGCTTTCGCTCAATTTCACATTGCGCTGGATGACGGTCTTGAACACAAGTTCTTGGAAATGCCGCTTCACTTCGTCATAGATTTGGTTGGCGAGTCTCAGGCGGCTGTCGTACATCGTCAACAGGAATCCCTCGATTTCCAACTTCGGGTTGAGCTTGCTCTTGATGATGCGGATGGTGTTCAGCAACTTGCTGATGCCCTCCAAGGCGAAGTATTCGCATTGCACGGGGATGATGACGGAGTCGGCTGCCGTCAAGGCATTCACGGTAATCAGTCCCAATGAGGGGCTACAGTCTATCAGGATGTAATCGTATTCAGCAGAGATGCTATCGAGGAGATGCTTGATTACCTTCTCACGGTTGTCAATGTTCAACATTTCTATCTCGGCACCCACGAGGTCGATGTGGCTCGGTATGATGTCAAGTCCCTCTATGTCTGTGGTATATATGGCATCGCGCACGTCCGCCTTGTCGATGATGCACTCATAGAGTGAGCAGTCCACCTCCTTGATGTCCACGCCCAATCCGCTGGAGGCATTTGCCTGCGGGTCGGCATCGACGACCAAGACGGTCTTCTCCAAGGTGGCGAGCGACGCTGCCAGGTTGATGGTTGTCGTGGTTTTACCCACGCCTCCCTTTTGGTTTGCTAATGCAATGATTTTTGCCATTTTGTTACGTTTTGTCAGATGGATAGTGTTTCCTAATCCAATAAAAAATAGACTGCAAAGTTACATATTTTATATGAGAAAGATGTAAATTAAACCTTTTTTCGTAATTTTGCACGAAAATAATTGATTTACATGAATTTTCAGACACCTTTGATTCTTATTTCCAACGATGACGGATACGATGCAAACGGCATCCGGGCATTGGTGGATATGGTGAAAGACTTGGGCAAAGTGCTGGTTTGCGCCCCGGATTCGGGACGGTCGGGCTATTCCTGCGCTTTCTCCGCCGTTCCTTACTTGCGACTGAAGCGGGAACGCGACATGGGAGAAGTGGAGGTTTGGTCGTGCTCGGGAACGCCCGTGGATTGCGTCAAGCTCGCCGTTGACCAGCTCTGTGACGGGCGTACACCCGATTTAATAATAGGTGGAATCAACCACGGAGACAACTCCACCGTCAACAACCATTATTCCGGCACCGTGGGTATCGCCCTTGAAGGGTGCATGAAATATATCCCCTCCATCGCTTTCTCCAGTTGTTTCTACAATCCGAAGACGAATCTGGAACCTCTTCGCCCATACGTCCGTGCCATTGTTGGCAAGGTCTTGGCTCAGGGGTTGCCCAAGGGCATCTGCCTGAATGTCAATTTCCCCGCCTCCGAACAATTCGATGGCGTGAAGGTTTGTCGCATGACTTTCGGCAGATGGGTCAATGAAGTGGTGAAAAACCGACACCCCCGTGGGTATGACTATTATTGGATGGTGGGTGATTATTATAATGACGAACCTGATGCAGAGGACACCGACCAATGGGCGCTCAATCATAACTATGTGGCGATTACGCCCACGAAGATAGATGTCACGGCTTACGAGTTCATGGAAGAGTTAAGAAGTTGGGACATTGTCGATTAACCTCGATGAAATGAAGTATTACCTAATCGTTGGCGAGGCGAGCGGAGATTTACACGCATCACACCTGATGCAATCCCTGAAGCAGGAAAACAAGGAGGCGGAGTTCCGCTTTTTCGGTGGCGACATGATGTATGCCGTGGGTGGTACTCGTGTGCGGCATTACAAGGAGCTGGCATATATGGGCTTCATCCCTGTATTGTTGCATCTGCCCACCATCTTCCGCAACCTTGCCTTTTGCAAGAAAGACATTGCCCAATGGCAACCCGACGTGGTGATATTGGTCGATTACCCCGGCTTTAACTTGAAGATAGCCCGATATGTACACAACACGTTAGGGATTCCCGTCTATTATTACATCTCACCAAAGATATGGGCATGGAAGGAATGGCGCATCAAGGACATCAAGCGATATGTAGACCAAATGTTTTCCATCCTTCCTTTCGAAGTGCCTTTCTATGAGGAGAAACACCATTTTCCCATCCATTATGTGGGAAATCCCACGGCAGACGAGGTGCGGCAGTTCAGGGAAAACTACCATGAGACGTTCCCGCAATTCATCCAAAGGCAGCATTTGGACGACAAGCCTATCATCGCCTTGTTGGCGGGAAGCCGCAAGCAGGAGATCAAGGACAACCTGCCAGGGATGATTGAGGCGGCGAAGACCTTTACCGACTACCAACTTGTGTTGGCGGGTGCGCCATCTATTGACGACGATTATTATGCGAAATACTTGGCAGGAAGCGGTGTAAGGCTGGTACATAATGATACTTACGCCTTGCTCACCCATGCCACGGCAGCCCTCGTCACGAGCGGTACGGCGACCTTGGAGACGGCTCTTTTCAATGTGCCGCAGGTGGTATGCTATGAAACGCCATTACCCAAGCTCTATCGCTTTGGCTTCAACCATATCATCAAGGTGGACTATATCTCGTTGGTCAACCTCATTGCCGACAGGGAAGTGGTCACGGAATTGCTGGCAGACCGATTCACGGTGAAGAATATCAGTGAGGAATTACACAAGATATTACCCCAAGAAGCCAACCGACAACGGATGTTGGAAGAGTATCAAGACGTGCGTCAACGCCTTGGGGACAATGTGGCACCAACGAATGCGGCACGGTTGATGGTGCATTTATTAAGTAAACATAACAACAAATAGATATGATTATTGCAGTAGATTTTGACGGGACGGTGGTAGAACACGATTACCCGAAGATAGGAACGGAGAGACCACACGCAACGGAGGTGTTGCGCAAGTTGATGGAAGATGGACATAAACTCATCTTATGGACTGTGAGAGAAGGGCCATTGTTGGACGAAGCCATCAATTGGTGCATGGAACGGGGGGTGCAGTTCGCCTCCATCAACGAGAGCATCTATACCGACCACCGCGAACATGCCCCCTCGCGAAAACTCCACGCGGACATCTTCATCGATGACTGCAACATCGGGGGACCGTGGGATTGGGAGTTGGTGTATCGCATGATTCACGAAAACCTCAGCTATCGTGCCATCCTCCGTGAGATACGGACGCAAAGCAAGCAACAGGCTTCCACCCAGGAAACGTCTAAGAAGAAACGTCGCTGGTTTGGCTTTTAATGGTGTAAAGCCTTGCTACGATGGCACCTGAGATGTTGTGCCATACACTGAAGATTGCCCCGGGGATAGTTGCCATGGGGAAAGCGGCAAAATGGATGGTTGCCAAACTGCTGGCGAGGCCCGAATTTTGCATTCCTACTTCGATGGAAATGGCTTTTCGCTTGGCGGAAGACATTCGCAATATTCGACCGATAAAATAGCCTAACCCCAATCCGCATATATTGTGGAGCATCACCACGACAATGATAATTGCCCCACCCGTCAACAACTTATGGGCATTGGCAGAGACGACTATCGCCACGATGGCGGCAATCGCCAGTGTCGAAACGGCAGGAAGATAGGTGGTGGCACGCGAGGTGAAAGATGGTAACAGCCGCTTTACCACGAACCCGATGACGATGGGAAGAATCACCACCCACAAGATACTTAGGAACATACTTACCACATTCACATCAACAGTCTTGCCTGCCAATAACCATGTGAGCATCGGTGTCACGAATGGAGCGAGCAGGGTGGAGACCCCTGTCATGCCGACAGATAAAGCCAAGTCGCCCTTCGCAAGGAATGTAATCACATTAGACGCTGTGCCACCGGGACAACAACCCACGAGGATGACACCCAAAGCCAACGCCTCATCAAGCGAAAACAACCTTGAAAGCCCCCATGCCAATAAGGGCATGATGGAAAACTGAGCCACGCTACCGATGATGACATCTTTCGGACGGCTAAACACCACCTTGAAATCGTGCAGGTTGAGAGTCAAACCCATTCCAAACATCACGATTCCCAATAGATAATTAATCACCGTAGGTGGCACTTGCCCTGCCACATGGGGGAATGCCAAAGCCAATATCGCCGTGGCAAGTACGATGATTCCCATGTATTCGGAAATCGATGCAATCATTTTCTTCATGGTTGATATTGTTGTTGTGTTTGCCGAGAGACCTTTTTTGAGGTGCAAAGATATGGATTATTTACGAAAAACAGATACGAGGAGGCGATATTTATCAGATTTTTCGTATCTTTGCCAACGAGAAACACCACCATTATGCCATACAAGAAAGACGGAATGCCATTTGAGTTGCATCCCTCGCCTATCAAGGGGAAGGACGGGAAGAATGTCCTCTACGCCAAGCCATTGAGCGGGAAGAAAGTCACGATGGAGGAAATCGACGACTATTGCGCCCGCCATTATGCCATGCGCCTCGGTGAGCTGACGCACTCCTTCCATGCCTTCATCGAGGCGGCGGGGCATTTCCTCGCCGAGGGCTACCGCATGGAGACGCCCATCGGCTACTTCGCGCCCACGCTCAAGCTATCGGGGGAGTTTTCCGACCCCGATGATGTCAAGCCTTCGGACGTTTCTTTCGAGGGCATCGAGTATAAGTCAGGCAAGGCGTTTGAGCGGCAAGTCGCCAAATGGCTCCGTGGCTTCCGCCGAGCCAACAATCCCGACACACGCCAACTCCTTGCCGACAAGGAACATTTGGAACGTGCCCTGCGGCGGAGCATCGCCGAGAACGACGGTTACACCACAGCCCGCCGTTTCGCCTTTTATAGCCAGTTGACCTATTATTCCGCCCGCAAGACACTCGACAAGTGGTGCGAGGAGCCGCGCCCCAAGCTCCTCAAGTCCAAGATGGGGCAGGAAATCATCTACACGGAAGTGTAATTCGTCCCATTCACGCCCTTTACTCCCTTTTTGTTTTGGCTATAGTCGCAAGGCCTTTCGGCTATAGCCGCAAACCCTTTTGCCTATAGCCGCAAGGTCGCAAAGCATACCTTTGCGCCCGATAACCCATACCTTTGTGCTTGATAAAGCTATGCTTTGTTCCTGATAAAGCTATGCTTTTCCACCCGCAGATGCCCTATTTACGATAAGGGGAATAGCCTATTTGGGTGTCGTTTGCCCCGTTGGGAAGTTCCTGTATGACATCGTCATAATCACTTGACAAATAGGATATTCATTTAAAAAACGCTAAAAGATATGGAAAAGTGTTGAGTTGCATGTCTTTTTTCTTTATCTTTATGCCCGAAAAGCGAAACATTATTAACTAAAAACGGAAGAATTAAACAAAAAGGAATCTAACAGCTAACCGCAAACGTCGTGTCGGCCTTACCCCTGAGACGGGAAGGATGGGAATGGCTCGCGGCAACGACTCCCCCACAAACCAACAACAAGCGTGAACGAGCCTTCAGCGCATTTTTATTACTAACTAATAAAGAATGATGAAAAAATTTACACGTTTTTTATTCTTGCTGTTTGCCATGATGGTGGGAACAGCCACCAATGTGTTCGCTGCCGACCCCGACCTCGAAAACGATTACACATTGGTAAAATCTGTTGCTTGGGGTGACGGTACGGACATTACAACAAGCGACCAATTGAGTATTACCGCCTGGGATACGGGTAACAAGCGGCAACAAGTGCTCTATGCCGTGACCACCCCCGCCGACGCTGCGGGATGGTTTGGCGTACAGGCTGTTTCCAACGGCTCCGGCAAGGGCTGGTGGAACCGT
>JAFRRN010000046.1 GCA_017428055.1 Prevotella sp. | reverse complement strand
TCCGTAACTTTGTCAGCGGTAATCATGGGCTTAATTCTTGTTTAATTCTTTATAAGTAATTGATAATCACATATAAAGGTACAAAAATTATCCCAGATTACCAAATTTTTTGACAACTTTCTTATCCCGAACTCGCGTAAAGACTGAAACCGCATCAAGGACATTGAAGAAATCATCCCCATCATTCCGCTGACGTTGGCTTGTAATAGCAAAGGCAAGGTGAAAATCAATAACAAGGTAGAGATTACCAACGATGTGAGAAAGGTGAATGCCAACGATGGTGCCGACAACACCTTTATTTTCACTCCCAATGAGGGTTGTCAGTTGGAACAGGTTTCGATAGACGGTTTAGACGTTACCCTTTCAGTGGTAGACAACAAGTTGACAACAAGGGTTCATGATAATTCCAAGATGATTGTTACATTCAGCAAGTTGAATGCCGATGTCAACGGTGACGGTCACGTGAACATCAATGATGTCGTTACCCTTGTTAATATCATCCTTGGGCTATAAGTCGAGTCGATAAGAGCGTCCCCTTTCACACTCCATCTTGATATGGTTTGTCTCCAAGATGGGCTTGATGCGCTTGATGAGGGTGTAGAGGGTTTCGCTCGGATCGTCCTTCTTTGGCCATAGGGCAGCGCAAATCTCCTGTTTCGTCAACTCATGGCGTGGCGCATTGAGGAACATGAGCATGAGTTGTTGTTGCATGGGCGTGAAATGGATGGGAGCATGATGGGCATTGTAAAAGCGTTGCTCCTCTTCCGAAAAGACCAATCTCTGTTCTGCATTGATGGTTTGTGGGGATGCAACGGTGTTTCCGTTCCCTACTCGTCCGTGATAAACAGACAAACTGAATAGCGAAGACCTGCGATAGCACATCGTCAAAAGCCACATCAACGACATGGCAGACAGGAACAGGGAGAGCCGTTGGTCGGACATTCTCCATACATTCATCGCCGAACATGCCACATAGCCATTGGCATAAAGGCATTCCGACACATGCAACGTGTCGCCCGCAATGGCTCCGACAAGTTTCTTAGGAGGCAACCCTTCATCCATTACATGCAAGGAGAGGCACGCCCGCTCACGAAGTTCCGCCATTTGCAAGTTATTCCTAAAAGAGATGATGGTATCCACCGAGAGCCAATCGGCATCGCATTTCTCCTCAATGGTGGCGGCGAGGGCATGGGTGAGGTCGCCCGAAATCCTCCTTTCCATGTCGGAATAGCTGTCATAACTTGCCCATACCGACGACATGACAAGCACCATGAAAACGATAATGGAATGATAACCTTTCACAACTATGAACTTTGAACGATGAACAATAAACTAAAAAACCACCTTACATCGGCATATCTCCGTGCCATCCTCCTTGACGATGCGGACATTGAAAGTCCTCTCTGTCTCTTGTTCGCGGAAAAGAGCAAGCCTATCGCCTTCGTGGCTTTCGGCAACGTAGGCGATTTCCAGCCGATGGATGGGATGCTCACGATACCACGCCAAGTCCCACTGGTCAAGCACATGCTCGATATACTTCACGCTATTGACATGCCCATTGATGTCGATGTCGCTGTAACTGGTTTCGATGATGCGAATGAGATTCACGTCATCGCCCACCTTCACCCGTGAGCTTTTGGCTATCGGACAAGCCTTTTCCGTCTCCACATAGTCCTTGATGGAACCTTCGTTGATGGCAAAGAGGTCGGCTGGCTGGCGTGTCTCGGTGTCAATCATCGCCCAAACGCTGCGCCCATAGCCATAGACCTTACCGTTGGCGGCATCCGACACCATGAAGTTTCGGTTGGTGAAGAAGCGCATGGCACTCTCCACCCATGTCTCCACATAGAAGCGAGTGTATGCTTTTGGCATCTCTTCCATCTCGATGGCGAGGCGTGAGAGCACCCATGTCTTGTTGATGGTATTGAGGTAGTTCATGCCAAAGCCCCGGTCATTGCTATGGAAGTCGGCAGCATTCAGCATGTGATTGCCCAGGTGTCCCATGAAGAGACGGTTGGAGAAGTCGCAATGGAACGGCTCCGCCAGAAATTCGTATTTACCTATCTTGTCAAGCATTGTTTCTTAGATTGAAATTGAAAATTATAGATTGAAGATTATCCAAAGTCTTTCACCAAGTCGCTCACGGGTTCCTCGGGACTCCTTGTCACGGCAATGCGCCCGCTACGGGTATATTGCAGGAGGCAACCATATTCATTGAGTTTCTCAAAAAGCGACGCTATATCCTCGGTAAGGCCAGCGAGCAACACGGTGCTATACGTCGGGTTCACCTCCATCATCCGCGCATCGTGCTTACGGATGGTTCGGGAGACCTCGGGATTGTGCAACAACACAGGCGTGGCAATCTTGAACAACGCTATCTCATGGATAAACAACTCTTCATCCGTGTAATAACTTGCCTTCACCACGTCAATCTTCTTCTCTATCTGCTTGGTGATCTTGATGATTTGCTCCTCGTCGCTCCAAGCCGTGATGGTATATTTGTGGATATCCTTGATGCTCGACGCCGACACGTTGAGGCTTTCGATGTTCACCTGTCGCCGTGTAAAGACCGCCGTAATCTGATTCAAGATACCCGCAATGTTCTCTGAATATACCAATAAGGTGTATAGTTTCTTATTTTCCATATCGTTCATGTTTCTTCATTTACCATTCTGCCTCCAACGACATCTCATCCACATTCCTGCCAGGGACGGTCATGGGCAGCAAGTCCTCCTCATTCTTCACGGCACATTCCAACAGGTACGGGCCATCTGTGGCAAGCATCTTTTCCACTTTTGCCACCAGGTCGCCACGGTCAATGGCCACGTCGTATGGGATGCCATATCCCTTGGCTATCAATTCATACCGTGGGTTCATCATGTGAGTAAATGAATGGCGATGGGCATAATACAAGTCTTGCCACTGCCGCACATTGCCCAGATAATTGTTATTGAGCAGAATCATCTTTACGGGAGCTTGTTGTTCCATGATTGTACCCAACTCCTGGATGCTCATCTGGAATCCTCCATCGCCAGTGAACAAGCAAACGGTACGGTTAGGTGCGCCAAACGACGCGCCGATGGCGGCAGGAAGCCCGAATCCCATCGTGCCAAGTCCACCGCTGGTGACGATGGAACGTTTCTTCAAATACTTGAAATAACGAGACGAAAACATCTGGTTCAAGCCCACGTCATTGACAAGCACCGCCTCGCCCTTCGTTGCCTGTGCCACGGCATTCACCACCTCGCCCATCAACAATGGACCGTCGGCAGGATGAAGGCAAGGTAAGATGACCTTCTCTTGCTCTTGTTGCTTGAGAGGCTCGAATGATTTCATCCATTCCCGATGGTTGTTCTTGCGCAAATGGCGTGTAATGGCTGGCAATGACATCTTGCAATCGCCCACCACGGCTACATCGCAAAGGATGTTTTTGTTAATCTCTGCCTTGTCAATATCCAAGTGGATAATCTTCGCTTGCTGGGCATACGTCGATGGCAGCCCTGTCACACGGTCGCTGAAACGCATACCGATGGCAATCAGCACATCGCATTCCTGCGTCTTCACGTTGGGAGCGAAACTACCGTGCATTCCCAACATGCCATAATTCAATGGATGGTCGCTCGATAAGGCTGACAATCCCAATAATGTGCAAGCGGCGGGTATGTCGGCTTTCTCCAAGAATTCAAGCAGTTCGTTATGTGCCCCGCCAAGTTCCACGCCCTGCCCCACCAACGCCAAGGGACGCTCGGCATGGTTGATGAGGTTGGCGGCGGCCTCCACGGAGGCATTATCCAACTCTGGATAAGGCCGATAACTACGCACACTCGTTACGCTTACAGGACTCCATTCACATGTCTGCATCTGTGCGTTCTTGGGGAAGTCGAGTACCACGGGACCCGGTCGCCCGCTACGGGCGATATAAAAGGCACGGCTCACCGCCCAAGCCACATCCTCTGGGCGGCGTATTTGGTAACTCCATTTGGAAATAGGTTGGGCAACGCCTACGAGGTCCACCTCCTGGAAAGCATCCGTACCCAACGCCGCCGTACTCACCTGTCCGCAAATCACGACGATGGGCGTGGAGTCCATCATGGCATCTGCCACGCCCGTGAGCGTATTGGTGGCACCCGGACCGCTCGTCACGATGCATACGCCCACATCGCCACTCACCCGTGCATAGCCCTCTGCGGCATGTGCGGCAGCTTGTTCATGGCGCACAAGAATATGGTCAAACCTCTTTCCCTCTCCCCTCGTATAATCATATAATGCGTCAAATACGGGCATGATAGCACCACCCGGGTAGCCAAAGATGGTTCTCACCCCTTCGTTCACCAATGAGCGCATCAAAGCCTCTGATCCTGATACAATCTCTTTCATCTTCTTTTATGATTAGTGATTATTCTATTATCCTCACGCCACCCTTGTCTGCCGAACTGACACTCTTGGCATACGCCCGCAAGGCCTTGCTCACTTCACGTTGGCGGGTAAGTGGTTGTTGTTCACGGGCAGCAAGTTCGTCGTCAGCCAATAGTACATTGATGGTACGCGACGGGATGTCTATCTCGATGATGTCGCCCGTCTTGACCTTGCCGATGTTACCTCCTGCCGCCGCCTCAGGCGAGATATGGCCGATGCTCAATCCCGACGTGCCGCCCGAGAAGCGTCCATCGGTAATCAAGGCACATTCCTTGCCAAGGTGCATACTCTTGATGTACGACGTGGGATAGAGCATCTCCTGCATCCCCGGGCCTCCTTTAGGTCCCTCATGGGTGATGACGACGCAATCGCCCGCCTTCACCTGTCCGCCAAGGATGCCGTCGCAAGCCGCCTCTTGGGAGTCGAACACCACGGCAGGGCCACGGAAATGCCACAATGACTCGTCCACTCCCGCCGTCTTGACCACACAACCGTCTTGGGCAATGTTGCCAAACAAGACCGCCAACCCGCCGTCTTTCGTGTACGCATGTTCCAAGTCACGTATGCAACCCTGTGTTCGGTCGGTGTCAAGGGATTCCCATGTCGCGTCCTGGCTACCCATCTCCGTGGAGAATCGGTTGGCTGGGGCACTACCATAGATGCGTTGGGCCTCATCGTCCATCTCATCGGCAGTGATGTCGTATTTGCCTAATGCCTCACCAAGCGTCAGGCCGTCCACACGGATGGCAGAGGTGTGGAGCAAGCCACCCTTATCTAATTCGTTCATGATGCCGAGAATGCCACCAGCTCTGCCACACTCCTGCACACTATATTTCTGGGTATTGGGAGCCAACTTGCACAAGCAAGGCACCTTTCGGCTCAACTGGTCGATGTCTTCCATCCTGAAATCCGCACCCGCCTCTTGCGCCACGGCAAGCAAATGCAACACCGTATTGGTCGATCCGCCCATCGCAATATCCAAGGTCATGGCGTTGAGGAACGCCTCACGGGTGGCTATACTGCGCGGAAGGACGCTCTCGTCGCCATCCTCATAATAAGCGAAGGTGTTGGCGACAACCTGACGGGCGGCATCCTTAAACAGTTGGATGCGATTCTTATGGGTTGCAAGGATGGTGCCATTGCCGGGCAAGGAGAGACCGATGGCCTCTGTAAGGGAGTTCATCGAGTTGGCGGTGAACATACCCGAGCAACTTCCGCATCCGGGACAAGCGCAACGCTCCAACTCCTCGATGTCTTCATCACTGACCGAGGGGTCGGCACCCTTGACCATCGCCGTAATCAAGTCGGCATTCTCGCCGCGCCAACGGCCCGCCTCCATCGGTCCGCCGCTACAGAAGATGGTGGGAATGTTCAGTCGCATGGCTGCCATCAACATGCCCGGTGTCACCTTGTCGCAATTGGAAATGCAAATCATGGCATCTGCCTTATGCGCGTTTACCATGTATTCCACCGAGTCGGCGATGATGTCGCGGGAGGGCAGGGAATACAACATACCGTCATGTCCCATGGCAATACCGTCGTCAATGGCGATGGTATTAAACTCCGCCGCATAGCAACCCATGCTCTCAATCTCACGTTTCACTATCTGACCTATCTCATGAAGGTGAGTATGGCCCGGCACAAATTGCGTAAACGAGTTGACAACGGCAATGATAGGCTTGCCAAACTGCTCTTGTTTCATACCTGTGGCGACCCACAACGCCCTTGCTCCCGCCATACGACGACCCTCCGTGCATACGGCACTTCTCAACTGGTGTTTCATTTCCAATCCTTCCTTTTATAAATAAATGGTGTGCAAAAATACAAAAATCAACAGAGATGGGCAAAATATCAAACAATAAACTTACCCATAACTCTATTTTTATCGAGTTTTTATCGGGACGTGGCAAAGATAAGGATTGATTTATTCATGTCAAAAATCCGGACAAAATGATGTTCGTGTTTTTACGCGAAATAGAAATGGGGAGAGTGGAATTATCGATGGAAAACGTGGAAGGAAGCCTCCGATTTGGGCGGAATCATGCGTTTAACATTTTTTGTGTGGCATTTATCGAGTGCGGATGCCGCATCCGTGGGTCGCGGATGCGGCATCCGTCAGGCACAAATGGGGTGTTTTTCGGGCAAAAATGGGGTAAAATCGAGGTTTTAGGAAGGTCTTTTCAACCCTTCATTGAGCCAACCCTTTGATTTCCAACACCTTACGGAAAACGCACGAGAATCGCGTATTTGCGCCCCACTTTGCGTTTGGTGGAAAATAACGCAGCCATTTGCCCCTTGAAATCGAATTTTTCTTGACAAATCAAGAACAAGATACTACGTCTCCCGCCCTTCATCGAACACACGGCTCATGCCCAAAGAGCACTATGATTCATGCGTCAAGCATGACAAAAGGGCAACCCGAAGACATCGGCTACCGCCTTGAACGTCACCTTACCCTCCACGATATTCAAGCCTTTCGCCAAGGCGGGGTCGTCTTGGCAAGCCTTCTGCCATCCCTTGTCGGCAAGGGCGAGGACATAACGGAGTGTGGCATTGGTCAGCGCGAGGGTGGATGTATGCGGCACGGCACCCGGTATGTTGGCGACACAATAGTGCAGGATGCCCTCTTCCATATAAACGGGGTCGCTGTGGGTGGTGGGTCGCGATGTCTCGAAGCATCCGCCCTGGTCGATGGCTACATCCACGAGTACCGTCCCCGGCTCCATCAGCTTGAGCATGTCACAGGTGACGAGGTGCGGAGCCTTATCTCCAGGGACAAGAACAGAGCCAATCACGATGTCCACCTGCGGCAATAGCTGCCGTATGTTGTGTTCAGAGGAATAGAGCGTATGCACGTTGGGGGGCAATTCAAGGTCGAGTTGGCGCAATCGGGGCAGGGAAATATCGGTGATGGTGACCATGGCTCCCATGCCGGCCGCCATCCTCGCCGCCGCCTCGCCCACGGTGCCGCCGCCAAGTACCAGCACGTTGGTGGGGCTTACTCCAGGCACGCCGCCGATGAGCTTGCCCTTCCCGCCCTTCGTCTTTTGCAGGTAATACGCGCCATTGAGGGCAGCCATGCGCCCCGCTACCTCACTCATTGGCAACAACAGGGGCAACGCGCCATTGGGGAGTTGCACCGTCTCGTAGGCGAGGCACACCCCGCCGCTCTTTATCATCGCATCCGTCAATGGGCGGTCGCAAGCAAAGTGGAAATAAGTGAACAGCAATTGCCCTTTCTTCACCAACTCATACTCTGGCTCAATGGGTTCCTTCACCTTCACAATCATGTCCGCCTCACGATAGACAGCCTCTATAGAGGGGAGGATGCGCGCCCCCGCCGCCACATAGTCGTCATCGCTGAAGCCGCTGCCCTCGCCCGCCGTATGTTGTACACATACCTCATGGCCGCGCCTTACCAGTTCTGCCACTCCCGCCGGGGTCATTCCCACGCGGTTCTCATTGTTCTTGATTTCTTTTGGAATACCTACTCTCATAGCTATATGGTTTTTAGTTTAACTATTCATGTACATTTCATGCCGTAAAGTTACAAAAAAAAATGTTTGATTGATAGAAAGTACAACAAAAAATAACGCCCAAACGTTAATACTCCGTATTCATACCATTTTTATATGTCTTTTTTCAATGTTTTTATGTATCTTTGTAACCGAAAAAAGAAATTGACATGAGGATTGCAAAAATCATTTTCGTTTTATTATTTGTGTGGTGTACACCCTTGCTTGCCCAAGAAAGCTATGAAGATGCACTAACAACCTACTTGGCAACTAATCCATCGGGTGATTTTTCTTCTGCAAACTTATTGAAGCCTAGTTTATATGCCATCAACCAACGAACATTAAAAGATTTCACGAAGAAAAAATCAGACGAATTGGTAAACACCTATTTAAGTCAGCAATGGAAAAAAGATGTCATTTCGGGATTGAAAAAAATCTATGAGAAACATGTTTCAATAGATGAGTTAAAAGAACTTACCACACTTCTCTCATCAAAAGAAGGCAAAAGTTTTTTACAAAAAAACGAACAACTTACTGATATGACATTCAAAGATGCTAGTCTATTGACTGAGGATTTTTATAAAGCCGTCGTAGCCCATAAAAAGCCAAAGGCAGTACAAATCGACAAATCCTGTCCAAAAGACTATGCAGAACTCTTTGACGCTTTCTATGAAGCTTTCAACTTCCAAGAATTGTTCGAAATGGGTATGAACATTTCGAAAAGTAAAGGAAACGAGTCAAACGAAGATACCATAGTGACAAAAAGGTGTATAGAATATGTGTTAACGAACATGAAAAACACGACGCTCAACAATAGTTATAAATTAATGTCAAAAGAAGAATTGCTATTAGGCACACAAATAGGTCAAACAACAGGTTGGAAACATCAATTGGCTGCAATCAACGAAATGACTGAAAATCCTCAATTTTTGGGGAAACATATCCTTGAAAGATATATTAATTGGTTATCCAAGCAAAAAACACCATTGAGTAAATAATTATTCTGTATAAAAAATCCATGAAAACAAAGAAATTACTCGCAATTGGATTGCTTTTAGCAACATGCACTATGACAACAAATGCTCAACCCAAACTGAGTGCTGACAACATCGATGAGGTACTCAAAGCAATGACATTAGAAGAAAAAGCTAAACTGTTGGTGGGCGGCGCAAACAACTTCTTCGGAGAAGGAGCCGTGGTAGGAGGAGAGGCAGGCTTGGTAGCGGGAGCCGCCGGTAACACCCCTGCCATTCCCAGGCTTGGCATCCCTGCCACCGTTCTTACCGACGGTCCTGCCGGTGTGCGCATCGACCCAACAAGAAAAGGTACAACGGAAACATTTTACGCTACAGGCTTCCCTATCGGAACATGCTTAGCTTCCACATGGAATACGGAATTGGTGAAGAATGTTGGCAAGGCCATCGGCAACGAGACCAAGGAATACCGTTGCGACGTAATCCTCGGACCAGGCATGAACTTACACCGCAACCCCCTCTGCGGTCGCAACTTCGAGTATTACAGTGAAGACCCATTGCTCACGGGCAAGATTGCCGCCGCCTATATCCAGGGGGTGCAGGGCGAGGGCGTGGGTGTCAGTGCCAAGCACTTCGCCGTGAATTCCCAGGAGACCGACCGCACACGGGTGGATGAGCGGCTCTCCCAACGTGCTGCCCGTGAACTCTATTTGCGTGGTTTTGAGATTGCCGTCCGCGAGAGCGACCCTTGGACCATCATGGCATCATACAATGTCATCAACGGACAATATGCCCAAGGTAGCCATGACCTACTCACGAAGATCCTACGCGATGACTGGGGATATAAAGGCATCGTGATGACCGACTGGATAGGCATCCGCAATGGACTGGAAACCATCAGCGAGGTACATGCAGGGGACGACTTGATGGAGCCGGGGCAACAGAAACAAATAGAGGAAATCATCGAAGGTGTCAAGAATGGCAAGCTTTCCCTCGCCGACGTTGACCGCAATGTGCGCCGTATGCTGGAATATATCGTGAAGACACCCAGTTTCCACCAATATCCCGCTACCAATAAGCCCGACCTCAAGGCTCATGCGCAGATTACGCGACAAAGTGCCACGGAGGGTATCGTGCTTTTGAAGAACAATGGCACGTTGCCATGGAATCCCCAGACATCAAACATCAAGACCGTATCCCTGTTTGGCGAGAAGTCATACGACTTCCTCTCTGGCGGCACGGGTTCGGGGTGCGTTCATACACCATACGTGGTTGACATGGTGGAAGGCTTGAAGAATGTGGGCATCAGCTCATCTTCCACGCTCACCGACATCTATCGCAAGTACATTGAATATGCCAAGGTGAAGTTCCAAGCGGAGCGTCACCCCGCAAAATGGTACCAGATGGAACAATTCGGACAACAGAAATACCCAGAGATTTCCATTAGTCCCATTTGCATTAACCAAGAGGCGAACACGTCGGATGCCGCCATTGTCACCATCGGACGGCAAGCAGGGGAAGGCGTGGACCGTGACATCGCCACCGAGTTCAACCTCACCAACGACGAGCGGCAGCTCATCTTCGACGTTTGCCAAGCCTTCCATGCGGCAGGAAAGCCCGTTATTGTCATCATCAACTCTGGTTCCGTGATAGAAACAGCATCATGGAGCGGTTATCCCGATGCCATCATCTGCGCCTGGCAACCAGGGGAAGAGGGCGGAAATTCCATTGCTGACATCCTTACGGGCAAGGTGAACCCATCGGGAAAGCTCACCATGACCTGGCCGATAGCCGCAACAGACCATCCCTCAACCAAGAATTACCCTGGTATGATAGACTTCTATACCTACGAACTGATGAAAGCCGACGGCAGACAAGTCCCCGGTTACGACTACACTAACCACGAGGAAGACATATACGTGGGCTATCGCTACTTTGACACGTTCAACAAGGAGGTGGCATATCCCTTTGGTTTCGGTCTCTCATATACCACGTTTACATACGGTAAACCTATGGTTAAGGTGAGCGGAAACGATGTGTTTGTAACCGTCAACGTTAAGAACACGGGAAAAGTGGCTGGCAAGGAGGTGGCACAAGTATATGTCTCTGCGCCCAAAGGTAGCATTGAGAAGCCAACCAAGGAACTGAAGGCCTTTGCCAAGACACGTGAATTACAACCTGGAGAAAGTGAGACGTTGACCATGAAGATTGCCAAACGCGACCTTGCCTCATTCGATGAAGCCAATAGTCAATGGCTTGTGGAGGCAGGAAACTATACCGTACACATTGGCACGAATATTGCAGACATCAAGGGGACGGCAACCTTCAAGATGAACACCTATACAGAGAAAGTGAGTGATGCCTTGAAATTGCAACACCCCCTAAACCTCCTCAAGCAACAATAAAGACTCAAAAAAGAAATCATCATGGATAAACTCAAGAAAGCATTTGCAGCAAAGCTATTAAACATCAAAGCTATCAAGCTCCAACCCAACAACCCCTTCACATGGGCATCGGGATGGAAGTCGCCTTTCTATTGCGACAACCGCAAGACGCTATCGTTTCCCGACTTGCGCAACTATGTGAAATTGGAACTCACCCATGCCATCCTCGATAAGTTCCCACAAGTGGAGGCCATCGCAGGCGTGGCAACGGGAGCCATCCCACAAGGCGCATTAGTGGCAGACGAGTTGCATCTGCCTTTCGTCTATGTACGCTCTAAACCCAAGGACCACGGTATGCAAAACCTCATCGAGGGAGAGTTGACGCCAGGAACGAAGGTCGTAGTTGTGGAAGATCTCATCTCCACGGGCGGCAGTTCGCTGAAAGCCGTGGAGGCTATCCGTGCCAATGGTAACGAGGTGATTGGCATGGTGGCATCCTATACCTACGGTTTTCCCGTAGCCATCAAGGCTTTCGAGGATGCAGACGTGGAATTGGTGACCCTCACCGACTACGAGCATGTCGTGGCGGAGGCATTGGAAACGGGTTACATCCTTGAAAGTGATGTCGCCCTATTGAATGAATGGCGTAAAGACCCAGCCCATTGGAATCAATAAACCTATTTATTATATAATAATGAGTAAATTTGAAAGCAGCATCCGACAAATCAACTACCCGCAAGAGGTGGTGTATCAAGGGCTGAGTAACCTTGACAATTTGTCGAAAGTGAAAGACCGCATACCCGAGGACAAGGCACAAGACCTGACCTTCGACAACGACTCCATTTCCGTCAACGTGCCTCCTGTGGGCAAAATCAGCATGAGAATAGTAGACCGTGAAGAGCCGAAGACCATCAAGTTTGAGACGACGCAAAGCCCATTGCCTTTCAATTTTTGGATTCAATTGTTGCCCCTGACGGAATCGACATGCAAGATGAAACTGACCCTGAAGGCAGAACTCAACCTCTTCATCAAGGGAATGGTGTCGAAACCTTTACAAGAAGGCATCGAGAGGATTGCCGACATGTTGCAAATGATTAAATACGAACAGAGCGATGGCGAGCAAACTGTGGGAGAAGAACTTTGAAGTCAACCAAGATATTGAGCGGTTCACCGTGGGGAGAGACCGTGAGATGGATCTCTATTTAGCCAAATACGATGTACTCGGCAGCATGGCACACATCACCATGCTTGAATCCATCGGGTTGATGGAGACGGACGAGTTGGAACAGCTTTTGGCTGAATTGAAGAACATCTATGCCTCTTGCGAGCGTGGGGAATTCATCATTGAAGATGGTGTGGAGGATGTCCATTCGCAAGTGGAGTTGATGTTGACACGCAAACTTGGTGACATAGGGAAAAAGATACATAGCGGACGTTCCCGCAACGACCAGGTGTTAATAGACCTCAAGCTATTCACACGTGCCGAGTTGCGTAAGATTGTTGACGAGGTGAAAATCCTCTTCGATGAGTTGATTGCCAAGAGTAACCAATATAAAGATGTGTTGATGCCTGGCTATACGCACCTTCAAATTGCCATGCCATCATCTTTCGGTCTGTGGTTTGGTGCCTACGCGGAGTCGTTGGCAGATGATATGCTGTTCATGCAAGCCGCCTACCGCATGACCAACCGCAATCCCCTCGGGTCGGCAGCGGGTTATGGCAGTTCGTTCCCGCTCAATCGGCAAATGACGACCGACCTCCTGGGCTTCGATAGCATGAACTATAACGTGGTGTATGCGCAGATGGGACGCGGCAAAATGGAGCGCAATGTGGCATTCGCTCTCGCCTCCGTCGCCGGCACAATGGCGAAGATGGCGTTTGATGCCTGCCTGTTCAACTCGCAAAACTTCTCTTTCGTGAAACTTCCCAAGGAATGTACCACGGGGTCGAGCATCATGCCGCATAAGAAAAACCCCGACGTGTTTGAGTTGATTCGTGCCAAGTGCAACAAGATTCAAGGGTTGCCACAACAGGTGATGCTCATCATGAATAACCTTCCCGTGGGCTATTTCCGCGACTTGCAAATCATCAAGGAGGTGTTCTTGCCCGCCTTTGACGAATTGAAGGACTGCCTACAAATGACTTCCTACATCATCAACAAAATGGAAGTAAACGAACACATCCTCGACAACCCCATGTACGACCCCATCTTCTCCGTGGAAGAAGTCAATCGCTTGGCGACAAATGGGATGCCGTTCCGTGATGCCTACAAAACCGTTGGGCTGGAAATTGAGGCTGGAACTTTCAAGGCGAACAAGGAGATTCACCATACCCACGAGGGAAGCATCGGCAATCTTTGCAATGACCGTATCGTGGAAATGATGGAACAAACCATCTCGCAATTCCATTTCGAGCGGGTAGATGAAGCAATTTCAAGATTAAAGATGAAAGATGAATAATTAAAAACATGCGTCAGCCTTTTTTACTTTTTTTCTTTTTTACCTTTTTACTTCTTTCAAGTTGTGGGGACACGGAGAATGAGTTTAGCACACGACCTTGCGTACTCATCGTCGACAATGGCACTCACAATGATGCCACCTTGGCGGCGGCAATGACTCCCTATTCGGGAACATTCGTCACCATCACCTTAACTAACCACGGTGGGGCAAGGTATTTCAAGTTTTCCAGCAATCAAGGAACGTCATCGGAATCGATTCTCGATGCCATTGACCAAAGGCGAAGCATGATATTGGGAATGAACGATGCCTTGATAGTGGGATTTGCGAACCTCTCAGACCCTCTCATATTTTACGCCTTCGACCGTGAATGTCCCAATTGTTTCAATCCCGACGAGATTCCTGTCCGTAGCTATCCCTTGCACGTAAATACCGCAGGGATCGCCACATGTAACACCTGCAAGCGCAAGTATGACTTGAACATTGGGGGAATCCTCTCCGATGGCGATGCCGGCAACAAAATGACAAGATACCACGCGTCCACGACGGGACCTTACGGCATCCTCTCTGTCAATTAAAGAAATCCAATCCGCAAAACATTATTCATGGAAAAATGATTTGCGGATTGGACACTTCATCTAACAACTATTCAAATTCATTTCACCTATCTCCTAACAACATGGGTGTAGGCTACGGCTGGTCATGATAAAAATGACATCCAAGATGCCTTAATCCTGTCTTATGACATGTTGGAACGGCGACATCGGGAGGTCGTTCTTACCGAAAGCATTTGCCTTGGCGGGATTGTTTTTCCACGCATAACGTACAGTCTTGGGGACACTGACAGGCGAATGGATGATGATTCGGTTGCCTTGCGCCGTAGCTGGGGCGTTGACGAAACGACCATCTGCCGCCGCCACCTCAAACTCATATAACTCGCCATCAGTTCTAATGGGTTGGTCAAGCGTCAAAACGACATCATTACCATCGGATTGTGACGACACCACTTGGGGCGAGAGCATCAACTTCTTGTTCCATAGCAAATGCTCAAAACCCATTGCTATCCGTTGTGCCACCTCGCGCTTGCGCAGAGGATGGATGTCTACCGCCTCGCCAAGGTCGATGATACACGCCAACGCCGTGTTGGGGATGTGGCATGTGGCAAGCCGTTGTGCCTCGCGGATGCGCGACCATCCCGTGTCTTGTGGCTTGTCGCTCGCCTCCATGAAGTTCGCCAATTGCACAATGACAAACGGCAGGTCGGGTGTCTGCCATAATTGCCTCCACCCTGTAACGAGTTCCGTAAGCATCTGTTCGTAGATGTTGCCATCGTCCGTGTTCGACTCCCCTTGATACCACACCACGCCCGAGAGAGGGTAAGGTGCCAATGGATGGAGCATGGCATTATAGAGAACCGAAGGCAAGTTGGGCGTGTTGACATCCATCTGTGGGCAATAAGTCATCCTTGCCCCCTCATGCACACGCCATTCGGTAGAGAGTGGTATCTCTACGCCGTCGTCAAAGATGAGTTTATAGGGCTTATCCTTAATGAAATGCGGATTGCCGCCGCGTGTGACGAAGCGGATGGAGAGCGCATTATCGCCCTCCTGAAGCAACCCTGCGGGAATGGTGTAACGGCGCGGCGGATACTGGTAAGATGTCCGTCCTACCTCCTTGCCGTTGACAAAGGTATAGTCGGCATCATAAAGCGTACCCACCAACAGACGGGCAGACTGTCCCGCATGGGCAGCATCGACCTTGACCTGCTGCCTTGCCCAATAGGAGCCATGATACATCCGTTCACCGGAAATGTTGTCGTATTGGTATTTAGTGGACCAATGGGTGTCGTCAAAGTCACGGTTAGCGTAACCTTCGAAAAGCCCTGGGTCGCCCTCGTCCATCACTTTCTGCCAACGGTTGAGTGCCAGTTGGTTGGCTCGTTGCATATTTCGCACCATCTCATCATCTTGATAAAACTGTGTGCGACGGTATTGCATGGGGAAGTTCTTTTTAAGTGTATCGGCATCGAGCCACGCCTGAATGGGTGTTCCCCCTCGGCTATTGACGATGATGCCTTGTGGGATGCCTTTTTTCTCATACATCTCACGCCCAAGGAAATAGCCCACGGCAGAGAAATACCACGCATTCTGCTTGTTCAACGGTTTCCAAGAGGTAGCTCTGATATCACCTTTAGGACCATGTGTGGCCTCGTCGTTCTGCACTCTGAACAAACGTATCTGGTCATTGGCATAGGATAATGTCTCCTCGGAGTATTGGGGATGGACACGCTCAAGGGTGACATCGATGTTCGACTGTCCTGAACAGAGCCACACATCGCCAATGAGGACATCAGAGATGGTGATGTCGTTGACCTTCATCTCAAACGGCCCGCCATGTTTCTGCTTGGGTATGTCGATACGCCAGCGACCTTGTACGTCGGCGACGGTCTTATACATCTTCTTCTTAAACGTTACCGTTACCTCTTCACCCACATCAGCAACGCCCCAGACGGGAATGGGCTTGTCGCGTTGCACCACCATTCCTGACTGGAACAGTTGTGGCAAAGTCACCTTGGCTTGTGCCATCCATGCACAGACGAATGCCAAGGATGTCAATAAAAATCTTTTCATTTCTTGTTTTTCTTTTGTTGGAATGTGGAGAAATAACTGATACAAACCTGTTGCCACTCACGGGCATCACGTTGTTGTTGTAGCAATCGTTCATTTACCTCTTGCCATCGCTGGGAGTCGATGTTGGGCTTGACCTCATTCCATACGCGGGCAAAGTCATCCACCTCATCCACCCCTCGTTGGTAATGGCGTTGCAATTCTTCCCACAACGTCAACCCACTATTCATGCGATAATCCCATGGTACATGGTGGAACCAAAGAAGATACTCCTCGGGGCATGTGGTGATGTCATCGTACAATAGGCTATAAGGCTCACGGTATTGTTCCGTGGCATGAGTTCCCGAGCTGCTGCGGTCAAAGCCAATGCCTACGGAGTCAGCCTTGTGATAATAGACAGGACACCATTCGATAGGATAATTAGCCTTGAAGCCATCGGGTTCAGGTCCCATGTGGTGGTCGAACTTGAATATATGATGCAGTCCAAGCGGCATCATATAGTCCACACAAGCCTCCCTGGAACGGAGCATTACGCTGAGCAACCGCCCCTTGACCATCGGCCATCGTACATATTGCGCCTCCACCTCTCCATCTTGTGGAGTTGAGGATGCACCAAAGGTCAGCGAAAGCCATTCACTGGCAATCTGCTCGGACGACAAGGTGGGATTCCAAGCCAACCTCCCAAATGCATACCAATTGGCTTGTGAGAAATGATGACCGCACCAGTTGGTGTCATCTCCAATGTTGGCAACGCCCGCTATACCCACCAACCGCGATGGATTGACAAAGGAGAAAAACTCCTTCCACATCGGGGCAAGGTAGACGAGATGCTTGGATTGTCCTAAATACTCCTGTGTGATTTGCAACTCGGCCATCTGTGGAGTCTTCTTCATCTGGTCAAAGATGGGTGCGTATGGCTCGCGAGGCTGGAAATCGAGCGGTCCGTTCTTGGATTGCAAGATGACATTGGGTCGGAACTCGCCATCCAATTCGGCAAACTCACTCACCGCCTGCATAACACGGTCCTCGCCCTTGTGCTTGGCACCATAGACGAAAGAACGCCACATCACCATACCACCATGGGGCGAGAGGGCATCTGCCAACATGTTGGCACCATCGGCATGAGAGCGACCATAGTCGAATGGACCAGGCTGCCCCTCTGAGTTCGCCTTGACAAGGAACCCCCCAAAGTCGGGAATCAGCTTATAGATCTCATTCGCCTTGGCTTTCCACCACTTCCCCACTTGTGGGTCTAATGGGTCTGCTGTCTTCAAATTGCCCAATGCCATGGGCGAGGCGAAGTTGACGGACAGATACACACGGATGCCCCAAGGTCGGAAGATATCCGCCATTTCCTTGACCTTTTGGAGGTAGACATTGGAGAGGACTTTGGGCGAGGCATTCACATTATTCAGCACCGTGCCATTAATGCCGATGGACGCATTGGCGATGGCATATTGTTCCAATCGCTGTGCGTCAAACGTCAAGTCGTCGTTCCAAAAAATGCTCTTGCCAGCATAACCACGCTCTATCGATCCATCGAGGTTGTCCCAGTGGTTCAAGATACGATACTTGAAGAAGGGTGCATCCGCTCCCGTCTCGCCACGGAGGAGGGCAAAGGCACCATACAACAACCCCATATCGCCATGGGCGGTGATATGGCATTCGCCATTCTCTGACGTGATGCGATAGCCATCATTGTCATCCATGGTAGAGTCGACGACAAGTGTCACGACCCTCCCAGGATAGTATTGGCGCAGTACTTGTGCCACCTTGCCTTGCACTCCCTTAACTGTCGCCTTTTCCAAGAGAGGATAACGCAGCCAAAGCTGACTGCCATCCTCGGCAAGAAGAGGTAAAAAGGTGAAAAGGTAAAAAAGTAAAAAAGTGATAAGATATATCCTATTATTTATACCTTTGAACCTTTCTTCCTTACGACCGCCTATGATAAACCTTATACTTTTCAATTTTCCAAGCTTTTAATTAGTCATTGACGACGGTCTGGATAGTGCCATCCTCGTTGTAGAAAAGGCGTTGCACCTTCAAGGAGCGCAGATGGGTGATGTCATTAGAGGGTACGCAATCATGGTAGAACAAGTACCATTGTCCACGATATTCCACGATGGAATGGTGGGTAGTCCATCCTACAACAGGTTCAAGGATGACTCCTTGGAACGTGAAAGGTCCGTAAGGAGAATCGCCGATGGCATAACAGAGGAAGTGGCTGTCGCCCGTGGAATAGCTGAAATAGTATTTCCCTTGGTACTTGTGCATCCACGATGCCTCAAAGAAACGATGCGGGTCGCGGGCTTTCAACGGCTGTCCATCCTTGTCGAGGATGACAACGGGGCGTGGAGCCTCGGCAAACTGCAACACATCATCGCTCATGCGCACCACGGCACTATGGAGGGCGGGCGCATCGGGTTTGGCAAAGAGCTGGGTCTTGCGGTCGGGAGCAGGTCCCAAGTCAATAAGTCCGTTGTCGTCGCCATACTTTCCTGCAACGGGTGCTTGACCATCGGGGATGGGTCGCCACCATTGCAGCTGTCCGCCCCAGAGACCTCCGAAATAGCAATAGACCTGCCCATCGTCATCCTTGAACACACAGGGGTCGATAGAGAAAGAGCCACGGATAGGATGGGGTTCTGGAACAAAAGGTCCTTCAGGACGGTCGGCAACAGCCACGCCAAGATGGAACACGCCACTATAATCTTTGGCAGAAAAGATGAGATAATACTTACCATCTTTCTCCACTACATCGTTGTCCCACATCTGCTTCTCTGCCCAAGGCACTTGGTCAACGTCGAGAATGACACCGTGATCGGTAGCGGCATCATTTTCCACATCGTCGAAAGACAACACGTGATAGTCGCGCATTTGAAAATGACCTCCATCGTCATCGAAAGCCTCACCACTATCGCGGTCGTGGGAGGGATAGACGTACAGACGGTTGTTGAACACATTGGCAGAGGGGTCTGCCATGTAATCTTGTGGGAATAGATACTTTGCTTTCATTTTCTATGTGTTTTTATGGTTATCATTGGGGTTATGGAGTTCTGTCTGTTGCGGCAATGCCGTAACAAACGGAACGGGGGTGTTAATGGGAATAGAGGTTGATGATGTCATGCACGATAGGCTTTGGTTGATATTGGCGGTCAAAGAGGAGGGGGTAATTGGTACGCCCCTTGATGGGCCAGCCATTGAGCCAAGAGTTATGGTCGGCAACGCCCCACAGGTTGATGCGGGAGATTTGGTCACGATGCTTATAATAGATATTGAAGAAGTCCATGTAACGCTTCTGGATTTCCTTGGCTTTCTCCTTGGGGAGGCCGTTGGCGTATGGATTCATCTTCTGCTGGTACTCATAGCTCTGCTCCACGGCGGCTCCTCCAAAGCCTTGGGGGTTGGGAAGGACATTCAAGTCCAACTCGGTAATCATGACCTTCACGCCACAAGCAGCGAAGGCATCCATCGATTTCTCGTATTCCGCAAGGTCAGGATAGTCCATGCCATTATGGCTCTGCATACCGACACCATCAATGCGGAGTCCCTTTGCTTTAAGGTTCTTAACCAATCTGCAGACGGCCTCGCGCTTGGTCTTTCCCGACATGGAGTAGTCGTTGTAATACAATTCGGCATCAGGATCTGCCTCATGGGCGGTACGGAAAGCAATCTCGATGAACTCCTCGCCAAGGAGGTTATAGAACGGCGACTTTCGGAAAGAGCCATCATCCTCAATGGCCTCATTCACCACGTCCCATCCATGAACCTGACCTTTGTAATGTCCCACAACAGTTTTGATGTGCTTGATAAGCCGTTCCTTCACCACCTCTTTCGATGCGGGGGAAGCGCAATAACCGTTGGTGAACCACCAGTCGGGAGCCTGTGAGTGCCAAACGAGACAATGACCTATCACCTTGAGGTTATGCTGTTGACAATAGTTGACGAACTTGTCGGCAACACGGAAGTCAAAGATGCCCTCGGCGGGAGCCAGCGTCTCAGGCTTCATGCAATTCTCGGCCACGGCGCAATTGAAATGCTTGTCAACAATGGCATCACCCTCTGGCACCTGTCCATCACTCTGCCATTGGTTGATGGCGGCACCAATCAAGCAGTATTTGCCCATGGCATCCTTCAGCCCTTGTGCCTGCGTACCAAAGGCAGCCGAAGCTGCCATGAGTACGGTAAACATGAGTCTCTTCATATTACTTGCTACGCTCCTCTATCTTCTTGTTGATGTCATCGATAACCTCGTCTGTCAACTCATACTTTGAGATGATGAATATGGCAAGACCCAGCAATATGGCGGGAATGACACAGACGAGCCACAGAATACCCTCCTCTGCAAAAGGAGTCTGGTCGACGACCTCGCTGTTATAACCTACGTATGCCAATACCGCAGGACCGACAATGCTTCCAAAAGTCATACCGGCTTTGAAGAACAATCCTGTCAAGGCGTTGACGATACCCGAAATACGCCGCCCAGTTGTGTATTCGCCGTATGAGATAACCTCGGGAACCAGTGCCCACATATAACCAGTGGCCACGATGACACCCGTCGACTTGATAAACTGCGCCACATAAATCATCATCATGCTCGGATTCTCCATCTTGGAAATGAAATAGAGCATTGCCATACCGACGATGGCGGCACCGAGGAAGATATAGAACATATTCTTCTTTCCGACCATGCGCTTGAACCAAGGAACAAGTGGCATAAACAGAAATGCGGGGATTGAACCCAAAGCCATGAATATCGACAACTCCTGAGCCGAGCCGTGTAGGTTGCTGTTGATGAAATAGGCTCCGGCGGCATTGCCCACCGACATCATCGCGAAAGCGGTGATGAAGAAAAATGCAAGAACGCGCAAGGGGCGGTTGCGAAGGAATTCCATCCAAAGGTCACTCACCTTCACGTCATCTGTGACTTTTGCATCCATGACGACACGCTCCTTGCACTGCGAGAAGCAAAACAGAAGTAAGCAAAAACCAATGATGGCATAAATAGTCATCGTCGTGAACCATGCCGAAGGATCTTTAGGAAGACTGTCTGACGGTGCGCCCGCAATCAGGGCGATAAACAACGGAAGGCCAGAATTGACAGCCAGACCGCCAAGGTTCGCCATAAACATACGCACCGAAGTAAGGATGGTGATTTCATTCGTGTCGCGCGTCAGCGATGAGTTCAATGCTCCGTATGGCACGTTGATGAACGTATAGAGCAGTTGCATAGATATGTAGGTGACGTATGCGTAAATCAGCGACGGCGCAAAACCATTGTAGAAGCACAAGATGGCGAAACCCGATAGCGGGATGCCCACATAAAGCAGGTACGAGCGGTATTTGCCATAACGTGGGTTGCTCTTGTCGATTAACGCCCCAACGATGGGGTCCCATATCACGTTAGCTACATTGCCCACAAGAAACATGACGGCCACTGCCGACGGTGTGAGTCCATAGATGTCTGTGTAGAAGAACAACAGGTAAGTGCAGATTACCTGAAAGATGAGATTCTGGGCTAAGTCGCCCGAGCCGAAGCCGATGCGCTGTAGCCACGATAGCTTGTAAAAGCCTTTTTGCTCTGATAATTGTGTCATTTTGTTGTTTGATTTATAAATAGTTAATAATAGTGTATTTTCATTTTATTTGTATTCGTACAATCGGACATGCAAGATCTTCCAGTCCCCCACGGAAATTCGAACATGCCGCCCTTGGTGGGTCTGGTCTCCATTGTGGCGACGAAGGTATTGGAAGCTGCCGTCTTCTTTGACCGAAACCTCGTCTACGGACAACAGCCCAAGCCGCCTGCCCTTGAATGAAGAATCATTATTTAGTGAAATAATTTGTTGCTGGGAACCATTGCCACGAGCCAATTCTTCATTCTTCATTCTTAATTCTTCATTTTCCAAAATGAAACCATCCTCGCCCAACACTTTTGCATCTTCCTGTTGCTTTTCGGATAGAGTCTTAAAGTCCACCACCACGCCACTCCCTGCCAACAGGTATTCATGTTTGGCAAGACGAATGAGCATGGCTCCACCCTCCGGCCATGTCGTGCCGTCCTTGGCACGGGCATCCCACGGCAATGTGAAATAGTGTCTGCAAGTCATCACCACGTCTTCATCCTCGATGACCCGCTCCTTGTCGTCTTGGTCAAAGAGCAAGCCCCAAGACGGAAATGAAGAATGAGGGATGAAGAATGAAGATTTTTGTTGCAGCGAACCAATAGCGCGAGCCGATTCTTCATTCTTCATTCTTAATTCTTCATTTAAGAAAGAGAGTTGGCGAAGTAAGCCGTATGCCTTGGTGACACTCTCCGTCTCTTGGGGCAATGCTTGGTCAATGGCGAAAGGCGAGAAGCCTATGGCATGATGTTCGCCAAAACTATACATGGCACGTGCGCCACTATTCTCGCAACACCGTGACTCGGGAATAAACAATGGGTTGTTGGGCAGGGCATATTGTGAAGCCCATCCCTTGAATCCCGTGTCATAGATGTCGGGAGCCAACAGGTCGATGCTTGGCGCACCCTGATGCCAGATGTCGATGAGATGCGCCAACGGTCCCGCCGAGGGGTATTCGCCAGGCTTACGCCCACGACTGTTCATGGCGGCATTCACATAGAGCGGCATCCGTGGCATGACGGAACGGGCAGCTTGTGCGAGATGCTCCACATAACAAGCGTAATGCCAAGCCATGAATTTCTCTTCCCCGTAGATGTCGTCGCCAAACGCCTCCTTCCAAGTCACATCCTTTCCTATCTTCCATATCCTGCGCAAATCCTTGGGAATACTGGTGTTATAGGCTTTCTCTGCCAAAGGCGAATGGTCGCGGGCATCTTCCAACATGCCAATTTCGTTCTCTATCTGCATCATGATGACCGTTCCCGCCTCGCGGTCTTTGTCTGCGATGTGGTTCATCAGAGCCGTGAAAGCCCTGTTGTCAGCGTGAAGCACATTCTCCGAAAAACAACTGGCAATCTCCAAGGGCTTACCCGTCTTCGTCATGGCTCGCGGGAATCGCTTGGTGTCTTGCTTAAACCATGCTGGGGCATAACAAGACATGGAGTTCTTCCATGCGCCAAACCAAAGGAAGATTACTTTCAAGTCGTTTTGGCGAGCTTGGTCGATGGTGCGGTCTATCAACGTGAAGTCAAACTTGCCCTCCTGCGGTTCCATCAGTTCCCAATAGGCTGGCACCAACACTGTGTTCAATCCCAAGACTTTCATCCTTGGCATCACCTCATCGATGTCTTCCACGCTGGTTACCGCCGAATTATTTAATTCGCCCCCCAAGATAGGGAAAGGAAACGAAACGTGTTGGGAACAGGTTGGCAACAGGAAACCTAATATATACAATAATGTGGCAAGTGTCCTCTTCATGTGTCAACGCTTTACACTCTTTGTAACATGCCCGTCAGCATGGCGGATGATATTGATGCCACGCTGCTCTTGTGAACGGAGAATGCCACCCACGGAATAGATGGTGGGTGGTTGTAACCCACCGCCATCGTCAATCTGTCGCACTTCCAATGCAAGGGCTTCCTCCGTGGTGAGAATGTCCCAATGGCATTCCTTGCCATTCTTCGCGTAACTCACTACGCCGAAATCCCCTGCCACGTCTTCACGTGGGTATGCCAAGCAGCGCAACGAGGCATTAGCATACCCGTATGAAAAAGGGGCTTGGATATAGTATACATTCTTTCCATCAACCTCCATCCTTTGGATTCGGCATTGGGCAGCAGCGGTACTCATATTCCACTCGCCATCGGCATTGGGCATTCCTATATATCGGTTGGCACTGGTATCTTTGATGGTAAACGCTCCCAACTCATTTGCCACGGGTTGGATAGTGAAGTCCTTTGCATAAGCATCCTGCCCCGAATAGTAACTGCCAAGACCTCCATCATTGTCAATGATCAAATAGCCCCCTTGTTCACAACTTCGTATGCGATAGGTCTGCATCTCGTCAAAGGTAGGGGTCTCCCCTACCTTGACGATTTTCCAGATATAATGCTCGCCACCATTCAAGTCGTATGTAGCATGTCCCTCAGCATCAGTTGTCCAAAACGCATTGGCTCCCCATGTATTCTCTGTCGGCGCATTGGTGGCGCGAATGGCATAAAGCCCAGTCTCCTTGTCTTGCAAGATGACCTGCGCTTCCCAGTCATTCCTGTTTTGCGCATCCGTGCGGATGAATTGCGTGTTCGTGGAGATATTCACGGGATTGGTGAACTGCCCGCTTTTCCATCCTGCTGCCTTATAACCATTGGCGATTGGCTTGCATTGAAAGGTGAAAAACTTGGCCTCACTCTCATCTTCAGTCAACGTTCCATCAGCTTTCAAATAAAAAGAGCCGTCTATCTCTTCATCATTCAGAAAGGAAGTGGAAATCATAAACACCCCACCATCTTGCAAGGATTGCATGGCGCGTTGGTAATTATCTCCCCCATCCTCTGCCCCTAACTGGCGGGCAAATGCTTCTATCTGTTCGCGTGTGATGGTTACGAAATTCAAGGCATATCCATTCCCCACGGAATAAGACTCGTCTTCGTAAAGAATCGCCAAGTCGTCATTGGCAAGTTTCACCATCGTGGAATAGCAAGAGCCTCCTGGCTGGATATTCAAGACATCCTGCCACGTCAGCCCTTGGTCGATACTCATCGCAAGCGTCAGGTTCTCGCGCGAACTCGACTTGATATAGGTATGAAGCAGAATATCCATCTTCCCCTCCGTGGCACGACTGAAATAGAGGATGTCTGCATTACAGGCATTGCCCGTAATCTGGCTATTGCGCCATTGCGAACTCCATTGGGAAGCGTCTGCCGATCCCGTATTGAAGCCACGGTCGCCACTTTGGCGCACCGAAACCATCAGCCTTCCGTCATTGAGTTGCTCCAACTTCGACTCATCGCAACCCTTGTACGCATTAGAAGATCCTATCGTCCAACTCTCACCTTCATCCTTTGAACTGAGGATGTAGCATTGTGGGGAAGTCTTATTCTCATACGTAAGGCAATTGTTGGTAAACATGACGGTTCCATCGAAGGTAGTTAGTCCCTTACCCGATGAAATGAAGTTGCCATAGAAGCCAAACTCATTGGTCTTGCCATTCACGGCATCCGTGAAATGGGAGGTGTATAACTGGCGGGGCTTTGTCCATGTCATTCCATTGTCATCACTCAGGCAGATGGCGGCATTGCGCATACCGTTCCAATACATCGTGGAGCCGGCAGCCATCACGCAAATCAGTCGCCCGTTCTTGGTACGTGCCAAGGCGGGGTCTCCATAGCCATAGTCGGAAACAGTCTTCCCATCGCCCACGGCAATGATGTTTTGCTCACTCCATGTCTTGCCTCCGTCCTCGCTACGGCGAATGCTCACGTCAATCTTATGGTTGCCCAAGTCGGCATTACTGCCATAACGCCTATCGCTTGCCACTACGATGTTGCCCTCCTTGTCGAGAATCATAGCGGGAATGCGATAGAAACGGCAATCATCGGTCGTGGGAACGTAGGCGAAACTCTGCACGTTGAATATCTGTGCCTTGCCGTTGGGGTCGCCTGTTGTCGTGGGAATGTCAAGCGTTTGGGATGTTCCCTCAAAGGTATAGGTTATCTGTGTGAGCATCGCATCTACATAGTCGCCCAACGTGGCATCATCCTTGATGGAGGCTGTCACCCAAAGATAATTGGAACCGTTTTGCAAGACGTAGCCATTGAGCGGAACTTCCGCCACGTTGTCCATTGGAGTCATCTCGCCCAACATCGTGGGATTAGATTCCGCATAAAATTCTTGGTTATTGGTTTGATAGACATTCAACGATGCTACATTTGCCAATGTGTTGTCCTTGAGCGTAACGGTCAGCTTATCCAATGCTGCCCCGGGCAAATTGCCAGGGATTCCCACGCGCAACAACAAAGCCTTGTCATTGTTTCTTCCCACCGTCTGATAACCTTGCTTGACACTCACGTCCCGTGGTAACAATGAATGGTTGCCGTTGAGGATGTTGTCTCTCACCTCATCACTCACGGGGTCTCCCTTGACGAAATAGAACGGTACGCCCCCATCACCAGCGGCATAATAGGAGATGAGCGGCCCAGTATAGCTGTTGCTTACCGACATATAGACATTTCCCTGCGTGGTGCGCAACGAATAGTTGCTCCCTCCCATCGATGTTAACGTAACACCTACCTTGTTTTGAGTAAACACCCATGTCTGCCCAGAGAAGTTGCCCATACCAGAGGTGGGTTCCATATACGCGCGCCTACCTATATTATATAGATAATAGTCGCCATCGTCTGACTTCACAAACACCCATTGGTAATTCTCCGCATCGGTGTTGGAATCATTCTTTCCCGTTGACCAGACAAACTCCGATGAATGATCGGGACTGTAATAGATGGCTCCCCTGCCATTGGCGTTGACAATGCGATAGGCGGTAAACTCCTTCACGGGTTCATCATCACTTTGATTAAAAGAGAGCGTGATGGTCTTTTCATCGGCATTAACCGTCACTTCGGGTTCTTCATTGCTGACGGTGAAATCTGTTGGCAATGGCACTGTGCCACGGGGAAAGAACAGATAACCTTTGTCGTACACCTTTGTCAATCCCTTCGCCCCTGCCGTCGTGCAAGTGACCTGTGTATGGTCGTAAGCCTGAGAGAAACTCTCAGTGATCCCCTTCATGGACACTTGCCATACATCAAGCCCTGCCTCAACGGGGTCGATGGGATAAATGTCATAGAGATACTTACCCACAGAGGCGGCCTGCAAGCCAATGATATTTCCCAACGTCGGCCAGTTGCGCCACCCCGGACCAATGGCAAAGCCATTGTCATTATAGGTGAGAGTGACATTGTACGGCGTGATGGTCGAGAACACATGGTTCTCCACATAATGACCGTTGGTGGATTGCACGTAGGTTGATGCACCGTCCTTCTCAATCCGGATGTAATACAGGGCATCGTCATCGGCTGGTGCGGAGGGCGATGTCTGCAACAATATCGGATAATGGGAACTGCTGTTCTGCTCGTATTCCTGTGCTGCATTCAGCCAAAAGCACCCCACATAAGCCGCCTCGCTTGCCGCCGCCACCGTACACTTCACTTGATACCATCCCGTCACAATGTCCTCGGCACGGTAGATACGTTCATTCGCTTGCGCATGGACATGACATGCCGCCAAAACACATAACACGAAAAGCAACATCTTCTTCATCATCATCATTTATGTAGGGGCAGATCTGCGTATCTGCCCGTGAATTAAACATCATTGGCTGCGGGCAGATACGCAGACCTGCCCCTACACCCATCTTTTTTCTATTTCATTGCAAGGGCAAAGATACAAAAAAAATATAATTTCCATCTATCAGTTCCTTTTTTTATTATTATTGCATAGCCCACATATTATCATTTATGTTTTGAAAAATAAAGAGGAGCTGGCACCATTCAGCAATAGCCAACTCCCCTTTTGCTCTCTAACTCTATGGAATTACTCATCCTATGCGATTTACCACTTGACAAGTGATTCCTTGAAACATACCTACTTGACCATGACTTTCTTGCCTTTTACGATGTGTAAGCCCTTGGATGTGGGAACAACCTCGGCACCCGAAATCCCATAATGTCTCTCGTCGTAGCTTCTCTTTGAGATGACATAGATTCCGTCAACAAGACCAGCATCTTCGCCAACCACAACCATTGTTGTTTCGATATTTCTCTCATATACAACCATTAATTCTCCATTTTCAACTATTAATTTACCTTCACCATAATCATAACCCCCCGTTAAATATTCTTCATAATCTCCACATCGAACACTATAACTCCAACTGTCCTGACCACCAAATTCAAACCTATCTTTCATTTTGAGCATAAATACACACGAATAATTACCATATTCATCGGTGACAGTTTCTTCAATTTCATATGACCCCTCATCATCTTCATGGGGATCAAAAAGACTGATAAAACTATAATGATAAATAATTGAAACTTTTGCATTAGGTATAGGTTTTCTATTTGTTGCATCAACAACTTTTCCCTTGACGATAGCCAACAATTCCAAAGGAAAGAGTTTTGTAACATTATCGTTATATATACCCTCAACAGAGTAACCATATGAGGCGGCATCGACGATATAATCGTAATCATGTCCCGATGGAGCTTGTATAGTCCAATAGCCATCTTGGTCTGTATAGATTGTTATATCGAATACAAAGGGGTAGTCATACGCAGAAACTTGGACAGGTATGCCTGCTATAGGATTGTCTGTATATGCTTCAACCACCCTTCCTTTGAGAGTTATTAAGTTACCGTTTTCTGTCTGTGCTGCAAGTGACATTCCTAAACAGAGGAATAACACAACTGATAGTAATCTCTTCATGATATTCTACACTAAAATCCGTGTCGTGCGCAACTTCTAAGTTAAATAATTGTCAATATTCAATTCATACATGTAAACGGAAAGGACATAAAGAATGGCGTGGCCACTCTTATGCACTTTACCTAAGGGGCGCGCCTGGAAATGGAACCCCTGTCTACTATATAAGAATGCTACCACGCCGAAGGCGTGTGCATAGCCAATTTGTAGACAGGGAAAACCATATAGGTTTCTCCCCCTCGTTATTAAATCGAACTATTCCAAAAGAAGTTTCCAGGCGTCTTCGGTAAAGTGCGAAATAATAAGCTTATGCATCAACGGCACGGGATTTCTCCCCCGTTACCGTTTGCAAATATACAACAAATTCCGCAATCTCCCCACTTTCGGCAGGAAATTTTGCGGAAAGCACTAAAAATAGTGTTTAGTGAATATATGTCTATCCAGCACTAAACACTAAACATTCATCCTTGATTCTCCATTGCCCTCATTCTCCTTCGGAAAGCAATGGCGATGTTCTTACGAGCCAAATCATTTACGCCCGTAAACGTGGTGCGTTGTTTAAGCTCGGCAAGCGGCATGACAAACAACAACTTAGCCAAGCATTCATCAGCAAACGAGTTAGAGACGACTTCCACACCCGTGAAATCCAACTCCACCTTCTCTTGCCCTTGTATCAATGGCAACAATTGCTCCCGTACCTGTTCTCCCAACTGGCGAGTACCAAGATATTCGCCAATATTCCTAAAATCGAATTTTATCATTACCTTTTTCCTTTACTCAATTTACCACAACTCATCCATGTTGTCATCTATTTCAAAAAGTTGGTCATAATCACTTTCCGGGTCAGCCTTCCCCCCTAAAACCTGTTTCGGGTCAATCACCTTGTCGGAGTGCAACTCGAAATAGACAATGGTACCCTGCCATGGTGATGCCTCTGATACTTAGATATTATTACCATCAAACGACAAAACACTTCTCCCGGAATGAATCTGCAACAAACTGCCAGCATTGCTAATAAGTTGCATGGTAGAAAACAATCCATATCCCATACCCTTTCCATCTGTTACGGCATCTTGTAAACAAAGACGCAAAGCATCTTCCTCCGTGATGTTATTGTATCGTGGATTTTCCGACAATGATTTCCTGACACCAATTCCATCATCCGCAACAAGAATCATGACTCTTGTGTTTCTTTTGTCAAAAAAGGTGATGACCGTTCCCATCTTCTTTGTGGAGTGAGTCAGCACATTGTCAAGAATCTCATAGAAACAATAAGCCATAGCTTGAAGTATCGACAACTCTATCTCAGGGTAATCATGCAGCATTTTCACTATATCTGAATAAACGGCATAGATATTTGTATCGTCAAACACCTCAATGGCAACGTTTGACGCTTCACCTGTAAAGTATTTGTCAATCAGCTTGTCAATATTCATGCTCCTACTATTGTTCATTGCAAATATACTACAAATATAAAATCCCTCCAAATAATCATGTCTTTTTGTGCGTTTTTTCCATAAATTATCATTGCGAATGAAACAATTTCGTAATTTTGCACACATGAACGACTTTGAGATACGAGACAAGCGGATAGCCGTGCTGTTGTCTGGGGGCGTGGATAGCAGCGTGGTGTTGTACGAACTGGCGCGGATAGGGCTTCATCCCGATTGCTTCTACATCAAGATCGGCCCCGAGGAGACGGAGGAATGGGACTGTTCGAGCGAGGAGGACATGGAGATGGCTACAGCCGTTGCCGCCCGCTTCGGATGCAAGTTGGAGGTTGTTGACTGCCATAGGGAATATTGGGACAACGTGACACGCTACACGATGGAGAAGGTTCGCGCCGGCGAGACACCCAACCCCGACGTGATGTGCAACCGCCTTATTAAGTTTGGCGCCTTCGACGAGAAACGCGGACACGACTATGACCTCATCGCCACGGGACACTATGCGCAGACGGAATGGATTGACGGGCATAAATGGCTCACCACCAGCCCCGACCTCGTGAAGGACCAGACCGACTTCCTCGCGCAGATCTACGACTGGCAACTGAAGAAAGCCCTCTTCCCCATCGGCCAATACCGCAAGGAGGAGGTGCGGGAGATTGCCGAGCGCGAACATTTGGTGAATGCCAGGCGCAAGGATTCGCAAGGTATCTGCTTCCTCGGCAAGATCAATTACAACGATTACCTACGTCGTTACCTCGGTGAATGGGAAGGCGACGTTATCGACATGGAGACTGGGAAGGTATTGGGCAAGCATCATGGGCATTGGTTCCATACCATCGGGCAAAGGAAAGGCTTAGGCTTGGGTGGTGGACCGTGGAACGTAGTGAAGAAAGACATCGAGCAAAATATCCTCTATGTCATCAAGGGCTACGAGCCTATCAAGGCGCATCGCAAGGAGTTTCCTATCAAGGACTTCCACTATCTCACGCCCGAGGGAGGAAAATTGCCCAAAGAAGTGACATTCAAAATCAGGCATACGCCCGATTATTTCGATGGATTATTGGAACAAACGGGAGAAGGCAGCTATATCGTACATACCGACCGATGGGTGCAAGGCGTAGCCCCAGGGCAGTTCTGCGTGGTGTACGACAAGGATTTCCACCGCTGTTATGGGTCGGGGGAAATCACCATCTGACCATCCAATAGGCCCTTCCCTCTCTCTTTAGCCCATGCCCAAGTCCATTATACATACGGGAAACAACTCGTCTAAGCCCCTTGGACGACCCGTCCAAAGGTTTTGGACAGACCGTCCAAAATGCTTGGACAACGTTTTTCACTAAATCAATTGCAACTTATCGACCATTCCATTCGTCTTATATATGTAAACCTATCAACATACAATCATGATTCTGACAACAACACCAACCATCGAAGGACGGCCCATCCGTGACTATAAGGGCGTAGTGACAGGCGAAACCATCATCGGAGCCAATTTCTTAAAGGACTTTATGGCGGGCATCCGCGACATCGTGGGCGGGCGCAGCGGCTCATACGAGAAAGTGTTACGCGAGGCGAAAGACACCTCCATGAAGGAGATGGAGGAACGTGCCGCCGCATTAGGGGCCAATGCCGTGGTTGGCATCGACATCGACTATGAGACCATCGGCCAAGGCAACTCGATGCTGATGGTAGCGGTGAGCGGGACGGCTGTCGTGCTGTAACATGTGGAGGGAATCTACTTTACCACCGACTTCACCACTTCCACATCTACACCGAGGCTTTTGGCTATCTGCCAAACGGTCAAGCCAGAACGATGTAATGCCAAAATGGAGTTACGTACCACCTCTTCCATCTGTATGTCTTTCTCTTTGAGCATAGCATCCTTCTCTTCCAACTGTGCGTCTTTCTCTTCAATCTGTGCATCTTTCTCTTCCAATTGCGCGTCCTTCTCTTCCAATTGCTCGTCCTTCTCTTCCAATTGCGCGTCCTTCTCCCTAATCCTCGCGTCTTTTTCTTTTATCCTTGCCCTCTGTTCTGCAATCTTCTTCAACTTAATCATGATTTCCGTATCGCGGCTCTCGATAACTGAATAGTACTCGTCTTCCACGTTCATGTCCATTCGCATGTCTGCATCCGATGCCGCCATAAGGAGCCGATGGAGAATGGGCTTCATCTCCTCGTCATTGTCATAGAGATGGTCGTCCAACATCAGTACCTGGCTATTGTTCTTGTTTATTCGCGTCTGGTCGAAGATGCTCAACACCTTGTCAAGCCTATTGTTGATCTGTCCGTGCAGCCGTGGGATTTGCACGATGATGCTGTTGTGCGTCAGGCTGTCAACAAAGGGATTGGGGAGACCCTTGGTCACCACGTTGCCATTGTAGTCGTATGACTGGTGTTGCACGTAGAGGACAGGCTCCTCAATGTCGCCAACCTTGTGCCCGAGCAGGTACACCGCCACCATTGGCAAGGCGTGTGCGTCCTTGCTGTTGCCGACCATGTTGTTCTTGCTTTGGTATTGAACGCCGAGATACTGGCGGAATCGGAGGGTCTCTGTCTCAAGCCACGTCTTTTGCAACTCTATCAAGATGAGGTGTTCCTTCCCGTCCGCCTCCCTGACTGTTGCGCCGAAGTCGATGCGGAACACCGAGATGGCATCACGCTGCACATTGGCATATTCATGAGGACGGATTTCCACTTTCACGATGTCCTTCTTCAGCAATGCCGAGAGGATGGTTCTTGCGATTCGCTCGTCTTCCATTAGGTATTTGAAGACGATGTCATAAATGGGATTTGCTACAATCATAGTTCTATCTGTTTAATGTTAACACAT
>JAFRRN010000045.1 GCA_017428055.1 Prevotella sp. | reverse complement strand
AACGCCCATACACGGGCATCGCAATAACGACGACCGCTGAAATCAGGCTTGGCGTATGCATCCTTCCATGAGAAGTCAGCATCCTTTCCCGTGAACCATCCCATCTTGCGGGCATACTTCACCACCTCTTTAGAATATAAGACATTGTCTTTGTCCTTCATGTTAAACTTGCCTATCCGACTTTGGTTGGCATGACCACAGATGGCATCGTCGGGGATGCGCAAGGCTACCCATACCACCCCCTTGCTCCCAGGGCCTTTTCCCATCATCTCCATGATCCAAGCCTCGTTAGGGTCGCAGATGGTAAAGGTCTCCCCTTCGCTATTGTAGCCGTAAGTCTCCGTAAGCGTGGTCATCACTTGGATGGCCTCGCGAGCGTTTTTGGAACGTTGCAGGGCAATATAGATAAGCGAACCGTAGTCGATGATGCCCGTGCTATCCACCATCTCCTCGCGACCTCCATACGTCGTCTCGCCAATGGTGACTTGCCATTCGTTGATGTTTCCAATGACATGATAGGTCTCCTCCGCCTCGGGGATAGCCCCATGGTATACATTTGTATCCCAGTCATAGATTTGCCTCATCTCCCCCTTGGCATGTTTGGCGGCAGGGTAAAGACACAGGTATTGAAACATACCGTAGTCATCGGCGTTGTAACTACAGATGACCGATCCATCAGTAGACGCTTTCTTGCCCACGATGAAGTTCGTGCAAGCATTGCCTTGGGCTACATAGAGTCCCATGAGGCATAAAAGTACCATGATTTTCTTCATATCTCATAAAATAATTGGTGATTCTTTATAATCGTCATCGCCGTAACCCACCTCGTAAGTGGCATCCAAGTCGCGGATGGCAACTGTCAACCATCCGTTTTCGTATCGTCCTTTCAATCGACGTTCCCTCTTGGAACGTTCCACGACATATAACTTTGTGGGGTCTTTCACTTGCCTTTTCACCCGCAGTGACAATGTACAAGGGGCAATCACGGCAACGGCATCGCTTGTCAGCCGATAGGCATCTGAGTATTTGCCTCGTTGGATGTATACTTGCGGACGCAACTCCACATTCCCAACAAGACGTCTTGAAGGAACATACAGTTGCATTCCTGGCAGTTGGTAGGCATTGGGACGATTCCATGCCAACGTATGGAAAGGATGGTAGGAAGGTTTGGGAATGGCGGAATGCCGGGCTTTTACGGTGAAGGGATATTCACGGCGATTGCCTTTGAAATCAGCCAGGATATAAATGAAATGGTAATCCCGTTCCTCATCGAAACAGACTATGCCTCGCTGGTCGTCGGCAAAGAGGATGGGAAGTGTCACCCCTGGTGAGAGAAACGACTTCATATACCATACATGGCTCTTGCGATAATGGGAATAGTCGCCCCACGCATGAACCTGTAGGTTGTCGTCCATGTCTATGCCATTCACATCGGAATGGAACAACCGATGGCCATCGACATATAAATCTGTGTAACGAATGCCAAAGTTGTTAGTAGACTCTTCCATGTAATCATTCGCCCAAATGCCAAAACCCACTTTACCCCAAACCGTCAGCGTATCGTTGAGGGCATCGTTGGAGAAATTGAAATATTGGTCTTCAACACTCCCATTGACCACCCCTTCCCCTTTTTGGGGGTATGCCATCAAGGCATGGGCGGTAGGCGGCGTGTTGTCATGGATGAAGTCGCCGATATAATCTAAGGGATCCATCATCTTCCATGTCTGCGTCTCATGGATCTCAAGGTGTAAATGGGGGGCTTGCGACGCTCCCGTGTTGCCGCTGAATGCCAGCAACTGCCCCTTAGCGACGGGGAAATCAGTGGGTCGAAAGCGTATTTCTCCCTCCTTACATCCATGTTCCCACTGCCATTTTTTCACCATCGTCGCCACTTGTGGCATAAACCTTTGCAGATGGGCATAGACGCTGGTATAACCTTCGGGATGGTGTACGTAGACGGCATTGCCATAGCCCCCGATGCCAATGGTGACATGAGAGATATAGCCATCGCCGATGGAGAAGATGGGCTTGCCCTCTTTCCTGTCGGTCTTGATGTCAGCCCCTCCATGAAAGTGGTATGGTCGTGGCTCGCCAAAGGTACCCGCCAACGAGATCTTGTAATTGACGGGGGAGCCGTAGATGATATTCGCTATTAAAAAGAGCTTGAGGATTAACATGCCTTGAAGCTCATGTCAAGACCCTTCACGGAATGCGTGAGCGCACCCACAGAGATAAAGTCTACGCCAGCCTCGGCATAGTCGCGCAGGGTGTCGATGGTGATGCCTCCCGACGACTCCGTCTCATACTTGCCGCCAATCAACTCCACAGCTTTCTTGGTGTCGGCAACAGAGAAGTTGTCAAGCATGATGCGGTTCACGCCACCATGGTCAAGCACCTGTTGTAGCTCATCGAAATTACGCACCTCTATCTCAATCTTCAGATCCAAGCCTTTCTCCTGCAAGTAGGCATGGCAACGGTCGATGGCACCCCCGTGTATTACAACCTCAACGGTACGCGCGTGACAACCCTCGGCAAGGGCATCTATATCTACAAGAACAAGAAGATCGTGGTCAAACCATAATAGCAACAAGGAGGATTATAACTTATGAAGAAAGCATATCAAATACCACGTGTCAAGATTCTTGCGGGAAGGCTGGCTCTTTGCTCGCCCATACAAGACTCCGTTGGAGAGCAAGACCCCGGCACCATCCTGTCCAAAGACGCCATTTTCGAAGACGACGTGGATGAGGGAGGAGCAGCCCATAACAACGTCTGGGATTACTAATCAATTTCTACTTTCAATGAGGAAGGGGATGTGCCAGTTTTGACACATCCCCTTTTCATTGCGTTTTGTTATGTCTTTGCTTATGCGCCTCATTTGACCTCCTCGGCTCTCATCATTGCTGATTTTGCGATGATTGGCAAGTGCTTTTTCCTCCAATCCTTCAACACGGGTGTTACTACCCCAAACGGATATAAAGCCAAAAGATAGCGTGTCTTATCTTTTGGCTTTATGCACGTTATTATGTTGCCTCTGAGGGGTTTTGTGTTGGATGGAGACCGTCATGGCCTTATAAACTTGCGTCCGTCCTCGATGACGATGCCGTGATGTGATGCGCATACGCGGCGACCATCCACGGCGAATGCCGTCTGTGTCTCGTGTTGTTCCCTGACGTTTCCGACAGTATCGATTCCAGAGGCATCTTGTTTGGTGAGTTCAATGACTTGGCCCGCAGTGGTGGGTATGTCGTATAGGTAGGTCTTCGGCAATGTGGTGACAGGAATCCTTGACGGGTTTGCCACGATGGGTGCGGGCAAGATGTAGGGTTGCATGAGGGGATTACCGTTGGTCGTCGGGGAATCGTCGAGGAGGGCGACGAGGGGTGCGCCGTCCGTCCTTTTCAATGGCGTATGGGTACGTAGCCGCAGGTTGCCGCCGAGAGTCGAGAGGATGATTGCCGAGGTCACCTCCCCGTCGTCCCATTTGAGGTTTTTCACCTCAAACCCGCCGCGTGAGCGGAGTCCCGCCACCTCGCCGTCCTTCCATATCGTGGGCAGGGCGGGCAATAGGTGGAGGAAACCAGCATGGCTTTGGATCAGCATCTCGGCGATGCCGGCGCAGCATCCGAAGTTACCGTCAACCTGAAAAGGGGCATGGGCATCGAACATGTTGGCGTAGGTGCCACCGTCGGCATCGCTGATGGTAGCGTTGGGATCCATCAGGCGCAGCTGATTCTTAATGATGGTGAGGGCATGGTCGCCATCCAACATCCGTGCCCATTGGCAAACCTTCCATCCCATCGACCATCCGCGTGCGGCATCGCCACGGCCTATGAGCGACTTACGAACGGCCTGATAGATTGTAGGGTTGGTGTAGGGCGAAACCTGGTTTCCGGGATAGGCTCCCCAGAGGTGTGACAGATGGCGGTGGGAGCTGTTCTCTTTGTCCCAGTCCTCCTGCCACTCCTGTATCTGTCCGTATTTGCCAATCTTGTATGGTGTCAGCTGGGAGCGGAGTCTGTCGAGGTCTGCGGCAAATTCTGCATCGATTCCAAGTATACGGGCAGCGTCGGCGGTGTTCTTCAACACGTCGTAAACCATTTGGTTATCCATGGCCACGCCACCGAAGAGGGCACAGTTCATGTTCGAGCCATCGTCCTTGGTGTAGGAGGCGATACCAGGATGGTTTTCAGGCGAATTGGAGGGGCAGACCACCATGTAGCCCGTGTTCGGGTCTTGGATGAGGAAGTCTTGGAAAAACTCTGCGCAGCCTTTCAGCACGGGGTAAATGTCAGAGAGGTACTGGCGGTCGCCACCGAAGAGGTACTTCTCCCAAAGGTGTGAACAATACCATGCATTGCATGTCGGCCACACACCCACGGAGCCATTGTCCACGGCACCTGTGGTGCGCCATAGGTCAGTATTGTGGTGCAGCGTCCATCCACGTGTGCCATACATTTCCTCTGCCGTCTCAGCACCCGTCACGCTAACGTCTTTCACCATGTCGATAAATGGGTCATGGCACTCGGCAAGGTTGGCGACTTCTGCGGGCCAATAGTTCATTTCGACATTGATGTTTGTGGTATACTTAGAGTCCCACGCGGGATACTGGCGGGCATTGGGATTCCAAATGCCTTGAAGGTTGGCGGGTTGTGTTCCGGGCTGGCTTGACGAGATAAGTAGGTAACGGCCAAACTGGAAGTAATTGGAGATGAGGCCAGGGTCATTGCCATCCATGGAGCGAAATTCCTTGATACGTGTTTCGGTGTCTTTCGATTCCTGTTCACGATTCGTGCCAAGGTCGAGACTGACGCGACTGAACTGCTCTTGGTATTTGGCAACATGGTCGGCGAGGGTAGTTGTGAAGTCTTTCTGTTTATCAAGATAGTTGTTCATGTACCCCAAGGCTTTTCCCTCCGCGTTTGCACTGATATCATCGTAGTCTACGAAGTTGGTGGCAGATGATATGACGATGGTGGCCGACGTGGCTTCGTAGACCTCAATGGTTGGCGCAGACGTGTTGGCTGCCACGAGTCCACCCTGCATCACGTCTTGTTTTGTGGTGTTGGTTTGTGTTCCCCCCTCATTCATCACCTTAATAAAAGTATAGCAATGTAGTTTGTTAGGGATGTTCTCTGTCATGTCCCGGGCAGGGATGAGCGAGGCTTCTATCATGCCGTCGGCTGTTATCTTGTTAATACCCAACTTAACCATGTTCGTCTTCACAGGCGCTGCATAGCAGACATTAAAGTTCAGTTTGGCGGGTTCGCTGGCTTCGATGTGCATCACGGTGACGTTGTCTTCAAATGAAGTGAATACGGTACGGGTGTAGGTAACACCATCTACAACGTATGTAGTCACGGCGGTGGCGTTGTTCATATCCAAGGAGCGTACATAGCCTTGGGCATCGGTTGCCCCAGGGGTTTGGCCTTGCTCCTCGTCATCGTAGCGATGACCGGGGAATCCCACAAGTACACATCCCGCAGATTGGTACTGCGCACCGTGTGAGGCTTCAGACATCCAGTTGGGGATGGCCAGCTTTTGGGCTGATGTGTAGTCCTTGTCGAAGATGTACCGCCGCACCTGTTGGAGTACCGACTTTGCCTTGGTGTTATGGTTGCGGTTGGGTGACTGGCCCCAGAAAGTGTCTTCATTTAACTGTAGCGTGTCTTTACCCACCGAGCCACTGACCATAACGCCCAATCGCCCGTTACCCAATGGCAATGCTTCTTCCCAATAAGCGGCGGGGCGATGGTACCAAAGGCGGTTGTGACTGTCGAGCACAGGCGGTGGAACGGGGCGCGTGGCACCTGTTGTAAATGTGAGGCTGATGTCCTCGTCGTAAACATTGTCGGCGAGGTCACTTAACGAGCCTGCGGGCAACGAGAGAGTGTAGGTCGTGGTGAGGTCGAGGTCGGTATACGCAAACGACACCTTATTTATATTAATGGTGGGGCTGATTACCTGTTTTTCCTGCGTTACGTTGTTTACCAGCGTGGCGATAGCCGAGCTTTTGGCCTTCACACCCTCGTTGAATAGCAGGACAACCTTGCCTGTAGGCAGCACATCGATGCTGCCGTCCTTTGGCGTGGTGTGTTGCAATTTGGGTGCTTGCGTGTCTTCTGCAAGGATGTTGAGGTATTTTAGGTTGTAGTTACTTGTCTTGGTGGCACTCTGTATGAGCATGCGCACGATGAGCATCTCCTTGTTGTCGGCTTGCAGCGCGTAGTTGGCATCAACGTAAGTGTTCCAGTGTGCCCCCGAAGTATAGTCGCCAAGTACGTTCCAAGTGACACCGCCATCCGTGGAATAGACAACGCCGAACTTTGTGCTGGAGCTGCTGCCGTCGCCAATCGCGAAGTTCAGCTTCAGGTTCGAGAGAGACGTGGTGGGCAACGACACCTCGAAATATTGGTCATGTTTCGATCCGTCGGCGTAGTCTGCCTTGGCGGTGAACTTGTCGATGGAGGCGGTATTGAGGCGAAGCAGATAGTTGGGGGTCGAACCGCTTGAGGTCACCTGCCACTTGCCATCGCTGGTGTGTACGGTCACCTTGCACTGCTCGGGCACCAGTGCGCACTCGTTGGGTAGGAAGTAGGGCTGTGTCTGGCTCCACTTGGTGTTGGCAATCTGCGACCAGCCCAATGTGTTGGGTGTATAGATGGCGGTGGTGCCGCTCTTCTCTACATCGTAACCAGTGGTGAATACCCACTTGGCCACTGCCGTCTGCGCAGCATGTGTCGTTGTGGCACTTATGATGAGTGCCAAGGCCATTGAGAGTGATTTCTTCATTGTGTATATGATTATGTATATGATTAGAATATCATGACTTTTCGGATGACGCAAGATCCATCGGCTTGGTTGGTACGTTCTATGACAATGCCTTTGGCTGATGCCTTTGTGAGCCTCATGCCCTCTAAGCTATAATATTCGGTTAGGACCGATGCGGCAGACTGGCTGCAAACACCGGTTGTAATGTCTATGGTAGATGGTTGGCCCAGGCTACCATACTCATTGACAGCCTTCACCATGTAGCTATTGCTTTCTCCCTGTGTGGTGAACAACGTGTCCTTGGTGAAGCCCACAACTTTGTCGTGTTCATCGATAACTATATAACAGATGGCAAAGTCGCTGGGCATCCACGATAGGGTGTGGTTGGCTTGGTCGTAACGCAGATTGGCAGGAGCTTCCACGGGTTCGAAGAACTTACGTGGATTCCAGTCATCAGTACCACTGGTGATAGCTTCGTATGTGTATTTGGCGGCATCCTCGGCGGTAAGTACTGCTTGACGGGTGACGGGACTGGTTTCGCCTGGTGCCAGCTTGTCGGCATCAACCTTGTAGGTGGTGCGGCGGTTGTTCAAGTCTATGGGTTGTCCATCTTCATCCATCGTGTTGTACTCTGCAAAGAGCTTTGGTGCGATATGCCACTCACTCCATCCCTCGGCAGCGATGGAGGTCTTCAGCGTGGTGTTGATCCACACGGCGATGGGTTGGTTTTGCCATGCACGACCCAGTTTGTTGCTGCCTCCCTTACCTTCGATGGTGTTATTCACCATCACGTAGCCCCACTCGGTGCTAGGCTGATGACTGGGTGCCACGATGACGCTACCCTCGCGAGCCAGACGGAAGGTGCTATTCTCGATGTAGTTATTGCCTGCACCATAATAGAAGTCCACGGCACCCTCTATGAGGCAGTTGTTCACGTACTGTCGGTCGCTGGCGTTGCGTACGTCGGTATACCAGGTGTCTTGATAGGAACGCATTTGGCAGTTGTTGAATGCCTGACGGTCGGCACGAGAACTCATGGCCAAGCCCATGGGACCAGCTTGACGTTCCACGCCGTAACTGTCTATATAGGAGATATTTTCAGTGTAGAAGTCGGTGGCGTTCACCTGCACCACCCCCTGCTTACCGTAAGTCTTTGAGTTTGGATTGTTAGTAGAGTATTCCCAACCAATATCGCCCGATGCGCCGTTGTTAATCCAGTAGCAGATGATGGTTTTCTCCTTGTCCTGCCCGATAAGATGGATGAATGGCTTGTTCTGTGGGATAGTCACCAGCTCTTCGTATGTGCCGTTCTTCACAAAGATGAGCCACGGGGCGATGCGAGCAATTGGGGCGGCATCGATTGCATCTTGTACTGTCATATAGTCGCCTGTTCCATCGGCGGCTACCACGGCATCATATAGTTTGCTTGAAGGTATCGGGCGTTCCATTACCGTGAAGGTGATGTCACGTGCAGGGAATGCGTTTCCGTTGAGGTCGGTAATAGCATCCTCGCCGATGTTGAGGGTGTACTGTTCACCGTAGTTTAGGCCGTGGTAGGCGTAGGTGACGCTCTTACTGCCGAATGAGCCAGTGAGAATCTCGCCATTAAGTGTGACGTTGCCTGTGCCAGCCTTGACACGCTCGTTAAAACTAAGTACGATGTTGCCACGGGCTGAAGCTCCTATGCTTCCTTCTGCTGGTGAACTACTGACCAGTTGCGGAGCCTCGGTATCGTCTATGGCTGTCTGGTCGGCAAAGATGATGACATCAGATAGATAGAATCCTTCTGTACCCGAGTGGTTGCCTCCGTCAAAGAAGTCGCTAGTCTCATCTTCAATCCAGCGGATGTACACCATCCCGTCAATATCTTTCGTGTCGAGTTCATAGTCAAAGTTGAGCCATTCGCTATTAGGATTCTCGGAAAGCGTTAAAGTACGTAGTGTGGTAAAACCATCTGTACTGCTGGTAGTACTCAACTGTAACAACTGACGCTGGCGTACACAACTATTGTTGGCTGCCACCAGACTATGGATATTGATTTTATCGTAATCCTTTACGCTAAACGATGCCACGAAAGCGCGGGGGATCTGCTCTTCCTTGCTATAGTCTGTATAACGGCGGGCAGCCCATAGCTCCCTGCCACCAAACGAGGCACGGCCGCTACCCCAGTTAGTGCTGGCACAGTTGGCACCTTGGTAAAAAAGCATGACACCTGTATTGTCTGTGGCAAAGGCATAGTCGGCAGGACGGTTGCCACGCGACGTGTTTTTGTCGTTGTTGAAATCCCACGCCACGATGAAGGGGATAACATCAAATGTGGCAGTCACTTCCATATTGCCATTGACTGTGACGACACGAGTTAATTCTGCGCTGTTGTCCTCCCATGTCAGGAAGTTGGTGACGTTGTTGGGAACAATGGTCAATGTGACCTCAGTACCGGCATCGAATTTGCCATTGACGGGTTCGGGCGACAGTGTCACCTCGCCCCATTTGGCACCGTCGCCAGCCTTGTTGACAGTTAGCGTATAGGTATCTACGGTGCTAAAGACGGCAGTAACGTCGGTGTTGCCACTGATGGTGGTGGTGTAAGTGGGAGTAGTGGCCAGGATGTTTCCTTTACCATCCTTCCATTCCTTGATTTTGTAGCCCGACAGGTTTTTCGCCGTATAGCTGATACTGTTACCACTGACGGCGGCATCGCCCACGGGCGACATAGCTACATAGCCGGCATTGGCGGGTGTGGCAGCGGTGGTGAGCGAACAAACAGTCTCACTGCCCAACACCTCCCCTGTCACCTTGAAACTATTAAGGTACATATCGCCCGTGGCACCTGCGTCATACCCAATGAGGGCGCGGATTTTGACATTTTCTTTTCCGTCGACAGCCAGCATGGCCTTTATCTCATTGAAGTTGCTCCAGCTGCTACCTGTCGTGTTTTGGATGCTGGAGGTTAACCACGTTGAACCACCGTCGGTAGACACGAGTACGTAGATGGGAAGCGTCTTGCTGTTATTGCCCGACATGCGACATGCGAACTGCAAGTTCTTGTAGCCCCTTGCAGACAACTCCACCTCGGCATAGTTGTAGTGCTGGGTAGCGTCGGTAGGGTTGCTGATGACTTGTGGTGAGGCTGTGTACATACGTAGGGCACCATTGTTATAGTTGGAAATGTACCACTTTTTGTTTCCGTCAATCGACCAAATGGTTAATGTACTTGTGGTCGTTGTTCCCGAAGTGGGATAGAAGAAGGGCTGCTGGGTTGAGAAAGTGGATTCCATGTTCTCCTTTGCAGCAGCAGATGCCGTGTAGTACGCCTTGTTGCCGTCGATGGACGTAGCTGTGTACTTGACATCATTAGTGAAATCCCACGCAGACAGTGTCACCTGTTCGGCACGGATTGTCGTCAGACTGGATAAAAACATAGACAACAGCAATGCGCAACGCACTACGGAAGTCACCTTTGAACTGGGTTCAAGACAAGAGAATAACTTGTGTGTCATAATCGTTTTGTATTTTGTTATAATGTTATTTCGATTGCAAAAGTACTCCTCTACGGATGAAAAAGGGGGTAAATTAGTACTTTAAAGGTTGAAAAAAGTACCATCCCCCTTGTTCTCTCCCTTTTTTTGCTAATTTTGCACCATGCAACGACTACTTATCTTCCTTATCACCTTGTTTAATTATATGGCCATCGCCCAGGCCCTGGATGATGATGTGACCATCATGCACTTCAGCGAGGCCGATGGTTTCAGCCAGACGATAGTAAACCAAGCCATACAAGATAGTTTGGGATATGTGTGGCTTGCCACCTGGGACGGACTGAACCGCTACGACGGCTACCGCTTTGAGAATTACAAGATGCGTCCAGGCGACGGCAGCCCATTGCGAACCAACCGCTTTGGCACCATACGCCAGCTTCCTGATGGCAACATTGAGTGTACGACTACAGACAGTCTCTTCTTCATCTTTGACCGTCAGACTGCCACCTTTCGGGCGGCAACGGGCGATTACCGCCGTAGGCCAAGGCTACAGAAGGTGGATAGCGCGACGGCGACACGTATCGGTAGTCTCCCTGAGTTTGCGGGCGTATATGCCAACATCCTGCTGGTAGACCGTCAAGGAGGCATTTGGGTGGACACCCACAGTGGACTCTATCGTGTGTGGTTTGCCAAGCGTCCACTCATACCCACAAAGTTTGGCAACCAAAGCGAAGAGGAGGTACGCGCCTTCCACACGGACCGCCAAGGGCGCACATGGGTGGCCGATAAGAATGGATACGTGCGACTGATATCAGCTGACCGTTCTCAATCGTGCTTTCTTACTCTTGATGGTCGGTTGACAGAACACCCCACAGCCTTTGGAGAAAGCGTCTATTGCATATATGAAGACTCTCGGGCACGGGTGTGGTTAGGTTGCAAGCCTGGCGGTCTTGTGCGGTTGTCGCCACGTCTCTACGGCGGCTACGACGTAAAACGCTACCGCCACGACCCCGCCGATGCCAATAGTTTAGGTAGTGACAATATATATGACTTGGCGGAGGATGCCTCCGGGCATCTTTGGATAGCCGCATACGATGGTGGACTGAACATGCTCGACGGTGATAGGTTTCTCAATAGCCGCAACCAACGGGAACGATGGCCCTCGGCAAAGGTGCGAGTGTTGCATATCACTGAAGACCAAGTGCTGGTGGTGGGTACATTGCAAGGTCTGTTCACCGCCTCCATAGAATACCCCATAGAACGTATGCACTTCCATCACAACCACCGTGATGCCCATGATGCCTCGTCGCTCGGCTACGACTGGGTGACCGACCTGCAACCCGTGGGACATGACACGCTGGCCATTGCTACATCTGGCGGTGGCCTGTGCCTTGCAGACAGCCGACGGTTACTCACCGATACCATACGCTTCCGTACCCTTACCACACGCGACGGGCTGGCATCCGACATTTGTCAAAGCATGTTCTATGACGACGGACAGAAAGTCCTGTTTGTTGTCTCCCAAGCAGCCATCAGCTGCCTGTCGTTACATGATAACACTGTCACCAACCTACTGCGTGGCACCCTTGGCGAACACTTCAACCTACTTGACTGCAAACCCGCAAAGACAGCCGATGGACATTTCCTTTTTGGCACCACGCAGGGTGTGCTTGATATAGCCCCCGACGACATGGAGAAGAGCCAACGGTGTCCGCCTATCGTGTTCGACTGTCCCAACGTGATACGCCTGTCGCCTGATGAGCGGCGACTGACCATCCGTTTCGCTGCCCTCGACTTCAACAAGCGCGTGCCCATCACATACGCTTACCGCATCGATGGCATGGGCGACCAATGGACATACATCACCGACAACAGCATCACCCTGCCTGACATACCGCCTAGCACACTGCAGCTCCACCTACGTTCCACCAATGGCGACGGGGCATGGGCTGACAATGAGCGCATATTGACGATCCATCGCCGTGCCGCCTTCCATGAGACACCCTTCGCATGGATGCTCTACGGACTGTTGCTGACGCTATTGGTCGTGGCTGTCGTCAAGACCGTTCTCTACATCCGGCGATTGCGGCATGAGATAAGGGATATTCGCCTGACCAGTAACCAGCGGATGGAGGTCATGGCCGAGCGCATACGTGAATTGCTTTCCATAAAAGAGCCAGTGAAGCCTGTGGAGACTGTTGGCGACATTGAAGATGAGGGTGATAGACAATTTGCCGACAGCGTGAGGACTTTTGTCAGGGAGCATATCTCCGATGCCACCTTGTCTGTACAAGACATCGCCCGTGCCGTTGGAGTGAGTCGTACAGTACTCTTCGCGCGAATGAAGAGCGTGTTCGACACGTCACCCGCTAACTATGTTCTCAACCAGCGCATTGCTTATGCCAAGAGCCTGTTGCAACACCCCGGCGCATATATTGCTGATGTGGCGTACCGCAGCGGATTCTCCGACCCTAAGTATTTTAGCCGTTGTTTCAAGAAACTGGTGGGACAGACACCCACGGATTATCAAAAATGTGACCGTTAGGGAGATGACGAGAAATAGTTTTATCATAGCATGCCTAATATGCCTTATGGCTATGACGATGGGCAATGTGTCTGCTCAGGTCGATAAAGGGCTATTGAGACTATGGCATGACCCCACACCCGACTTCCGTATGAAGACATGGTGGTTCTTCGGATACGAAAGCACCACAGACCAGGGCATCACTGCCGACGTGGAGGCTTTACGTGATGCGGGATTCGGCGGTGTTGTCTACTATGACCAGAATCATGCCAAAGACCCTATGGCCAATGGGGCAGAGGATGCTTTCTCGCCTACGTGGTGGCATCACTTGCGCTTCGCAGCCGAGGAAGCCAATAGGGTGGGTCTATCGTTTGAGATGAACATTTCCAATGGCTATTGTGCTGGCGGTCGTTGGATAGATGCCGAACATGCCATGCAGCGTGTGGCGAGTGCTGTGATAAGGGTGAATGGAGGCAATGCCGTCAAGTTGACATTACCCACGATTACTGGTAAGGATGGTTATGTACGTGACATCGCCGTGCTGGCTTTCCCCACTCATGTCGATGGTAGGATGCGCCACATCACAGTTAGGTATGTTGGTAGGGGAAAAGGGCGCAACGGAGCGATGCAAGGACCGCTCGCCTCTCATGCGGCAAATGGTGGGAGAGACGGCAGCGACTTTTGTGGCTACGGCTTCACGCTCCTACCCAATGTTGGTATCTTACAGGTGAGTGACGATTCCACCAACTGGCATGACGTGGTGTCTCTCGCACCCATGTATCGTAGCCAAGGGGGATATTTTGTGCGTACCAACGCTTTTCCAGCCACCACAGGGAGTTGCTGGAGGATAAAACATACCGATGGTTCGTATAGTTATGAAGGACAGGGAGGCAATGACTTGGTGGAATGGCATGTGGGCAGTGCCGCAAAAATGGACTGCTGGGAAGAGCGCGCCGCCCTACAGAGTGACTTCGCCGATGGCGACGACACGCCTTTTTATTCTTCTAATGAAGTCATTGCCGCCGATGACATCATCTGCTTGACAGACAGCGTCTACGGCGACACGTTGCGTTGCACATTGCCTTCTGGGGAGTGGACGGTACTCCGTTTGGCTGCCGTTCTCACAGGGGCGAAGTCGAAACATGGGCGTCCGAACCTCTTGGGGTATGAATGCGATAAGCTGTCGAAGGAGGCGGCACGGCTCCATTGGGACAGTTACGTACAGGTTCTCATCGACTCGTTGAACAGGGATGGACGTAGTCTGGTGACAGGCGTGACGATGGACTCCCACGAGGGGGGCTCGCAGAACTGGACTCCGTTGATGTTTCAGGAGTTCCGACGGCGACGAGGCTATGAACTCACCCCGTGGTTACCCGTGCTTGCAGGTTATGTGGTGGAGTCGGCTGCCCGCACAGCGCAGGTGCTATACGACTATCGGCAGACTATAGCCGAGTGCATCCGTGACAATTATTATTCGGTTTTCCAGCAACGAGCTACGGCAAACCATCTCACATTCACCGCACAGGCCATAGGCAACGCCCTCTGTATCACGGGTGATGCCATTAGCGTCAAACAGGTGGTGGACAAGCCACAGGGCGAATTCTGGACATACCAGCGGCAGGGTGCCTACGACGTGAAAGACTGCTCCAGCGCAGCACACCTCTATGGTAAGCCCATAGCCTCGGCAGAGGCCATGACCGACTGTGAATACAAGAACACCCCTGCTGACTTACACCGTGTGGCGAACATCGCTTTGGCGATGGGTGCCCAGGAGTTTGTGGTCTGTGCCACGCCTCATATCCCCACGGTGACAGTTGATACACCCTATGTGGCTGGACGCGAATATGCCATCAACCGCAGCAACCCCCGCTGGAAGCAGATGTTTCCCGTGTGGCAACAGGCAGCACGGTCGATGGTGCTGTTGCACCAAGGGAAGGCCGCCCCTGACGTACTGGTGTTCTTGGGCGACGATGTACCTATCAAGACCATTACCAATCGGTTGCCCGACGGTCTCGATGGACTGGATTGGGATGTATGCACAGCCGATGCGCTCGCCAATCGACTCTCTGTTGTGAATGGAGAACTATGCACACCCGATGGCATCAACTATAAAGCCCTGCTGATAGCCAAGCAGGCATCTATCACTCCGCATACGCAACGCTTGATAGATGAGTTACGTGCCGCTGGTGTTCCAGTAGTCCATACGGGTGAAGGCATCGCCCGTCCGCTCGTTGTGGAGGAGGGAATAGATGCTGTGGTGCATACCCACCGACGGACAGAAAAGGAAGACATATTCTACATAGCCAATGTCGAAGACCGTCTGCTCCGCGTGACTTTCCGCCTTCAGGGAAGCCCGGGGAAAGTTTTCGCATTGGACAATCGGACGGGGCGATGCCGTCGGATAAGGGCAAACCGCGATGGCGTTTTCAGCCTACGCCTATATCCTATGGGGTCGGTGTTTATAATTAATCAGGTTTTTCCAGGATAGGCTTTAGGCACGGTGGGAAAAGGCGTGAATGTAGAAAGGCATGGGAACGATGGTGTCGCTCCCATGCCTTTTTCCTGAAAACAAATAGTTTTTTATAATGGGTATTCGTCGAATGCGTAGAGGACGGTGGAAAGGTAACGCTCACCTGTGTCGGGCAGCAACGCCACGATCTTCTTTCCCGCATTTTCGGGACGTTTAGCTACTTGGAGGGCAGCAAAGGCGGCAGCGCCAGCGGATATTCCCACGAGCAGTCCCTCCTGTTGTGCCAGCTCGCGACCCGTACGGATGGCATCGTCATTGTCCACGTCAATCACCTCGTCTATCACTTCCGCATTGTAAGTCTTGGGAATGAAGCCCGCGCCAATGCCTTGGATTTTGTGCGGACCGCTCTGTCCACCGTTCAATACGGGCGATGAAGCTGGTTCCACGGCGATGATCTTGATGTTAGGGTTGAGTTCCTTGAGGCGTTTACCCACGCCAGAGATAGTACCGCCCGTGCCTACGCCGCCCACAAAGATGTCTATCTTGCCGTCGGTCTGCTCCCATAGTTCTAATCCCGTGGTGTCATAATGTTTCTGTGGGTTGGCGGCATTCTCGAATTGTTGGAGGATGACAGCACCAGGGATGGCGTTCTTCAGTTCCTCGGCGGCACGGATGGCACCGGGCATCCCGTCTTTCCCAGATGTCAGACGCACCTCAGCACCGTATGCCTTCACGAGGTTTCTACGCTCCACGCTCATCGTCTCGGGCATGGTGAGGATGAGGTGGTAGCCCTTGACAGCACTCACCAATGCCAGTCCTACGCCCGTGTTGCCGCTCGTCGGCTCGATGATGGTTGCCCCGGGCTTGAGGATGCCCTTCGCTTCTGCGTCCTCGATCATGGCGAGGGCGATACGGTCTTTCACGCTACCGCCTGGGTTGAAGTATTCCACTTTGGCGATGATGGGTGTGTCGATGCCTTTGAGGGCAGAGAACTTATTGAGTTCCAATAATGGTGTGTTACCTACTAATTCTGTGAGTTGTTTTGCTATTTTTGCCATAATGAATCGATTTTTGTGTTTATCTATTTGGATGTTTATAAAAATGATAGACGATTATATCTTTGCAAGTGCCTGGTCAAGGTCATCGATGATGTCGTCGATATGTTCTGTGCCGATGCTCAGGCGGATGGTAGAGGGATAGATGTGCTGCTCAGCCAGCTCGTTGGGCTCGAGTTGTGAGTGCGTGGTGGTGGCGGGATGGATCACGAGGCTCTTCACGTCTGCCACATTGGCGAGCAGGGAGAATATCTGGAGGTTGTCGATGAAGGTCCATGCCTCCTTTTCACCCCCCTTGATCTCGATGGTGAAGATGCTGCCGCCGCCGTTGGGGAATAACTTTTTGTACAGCTCATGGTCGGGATGGGTTGGCAGGGATGGGTGGTTCACCCTCTCCACTTTGGGATGGTTGGCAAGAAATTCCACCACCTTGGCGGTGTTGTAGGTATGGCGTTCCACGCGGAGGCTCAATGTCTCAAGGCCTTGCAGGAGAATCCAGGCATTGAAGGGGCTGATGGCTGCGCCCGTGTCGCGTAGGATGACGGCACGGATGCGGGTCACGTATGCCGCTGCTCCCGCCACGTCGGCAAATACCGCACCATGATAACTTGGGTCTGGCTTGGCGAGGGTGGGGTATTTGTCGGCGTTTGCTTTCCAGTCGAACTTGCCACTGTCCACGATGACACCACCGAGGCTGCTGCCATGTCCGCCGATAAATTTCGTGGCGGAGTGTACCACCACGTCTGCGCCATGTTCGATGGGACGGATGAGGAATGGCGTTCCAAATGTGTTGTCCACGATGACGGCTGTGTTGTGTTTGTGTGCAATCTCGGCAATGCGGTCGATGTTCGTCACGCTGGAGTTGGGGTTGCCGAAGGTCTCGATGATAATCGCCTTGGTGTTTGTCTTGAACGCGGCATCCACCTCTTCAAAGTTCGCGGGGTCTACAATGGTCGTCTCGATGCCTTGGGTGGTCAACGTATGTTCCACGAGGTTGAACGTGCCGCCATATAGGTTGTTGGCTGCGATAATGTGGTCACCATTCTGGGCGATGTTCTGCAAGGCATACGTGATGGCTGCGGCTCCCGATGCCACGGCGAGACCTGCCACGCCGCCCTCCAAGGCTGCCACGCGGTCCTCGAAGACCCCTTGCGTAGAGTTGGTCAACCGTCCGTAGATGTTGCCGGCATCGCGCAGGCCGAAGCGGTCTGCGGCATGTTGTGAGTTGCGGAACACATAACTCGTCGTCTGGTAGATGGGTACGGCGCGTGCGTCGGTTGCTGGGTCTGGCTGCTCTTGACCTACATGCAGTTGCAATGTCTCGAAATGAAGTTTCTTCTGGCTCATGTTGTTCTCCTTTCTTTATATATTTATAATGTGTTATGATTGTCGTTTCTTTTTTCTTTTGTTTTGACGATGCAAAGGTACGGAGTTTTCGGTAAGTGGGAAATAGCATATTCGGGTGATTTTCCATACCATAAACGTGGTATTTCTTGATTTAGGGCAATTTTTGAGCCGAAAAATGCCTTTTGTTTGCGGAAAAATACGGTTCGTATGAGATAAAGCCGTACTTTTGCACCCGAAAAACGATGATTCCCGTAAAAGAGACATCGTTAGAGGATAACAAACATTATTCATTTAAAAAGGTAAAAAGATGAAAAAAGTAATGATGACTTTGATTGCAGCCGTGATGACCATGGCAGCAAGCGCACAGGTTTATGTCGGTGGTTCCGTGGGTATCGCCAGTGTGAAGAACGGTAATGCAGATGCAGAGACCACTTACAAGATTCTTCCTGAGATTGGTTACAGCTTCAACGACGAGCTGGCTGTGGGTGTCTCCCTCGGTTATCAGAAGGGTTCTTGTTCTTTGCTGAAGAGTAGCTTTGGTCAGGATGTTGACACGAAGGCTTTCTTGGTTAGCCCCTATGTCCGTTACACCTTCCTTAACACCAAATATGTGAACGCATTTGTGGACGGCGGTTTAGGTTTTGCCAGCTACAAAGACCTCGGTTCTCAATTCAAGGTTGCCCTGCAACCTGGTGTGGCTATCAACTTCAATGACAAGTTCAGCTTTGTTGCCCACTTCGGATTCATTGGCTATGACAGCTTCAACCCCAAGGCTGATGGAATCGACACCAGCAACGCCGTGGGTGTAGACCTCGATGCCAACAACATCACATTCGGTTTGTATTACAACTTCTAATCAGATAGTTTGACTCTTTATAAGCGAGTTGGAATCTCAACGGAGGTTTCAACTCGTTTCTTTTTGTCAACATTTTATCATGAAATAGTGCCAAAAAGAGGCGGGTCGTGCCCTCCACTTGCACTTTAGGAGGAAAAAAGAGGTTTTTTGGCGTGTTTTGTAACGTCTTGACTGCCAAAGGCTTGCAAAACGAGAAGTACTCCCGCCGTCTATAAATGTGGCAATTTAACATTTTTTGGGCGGCATCCGTGCTTGCCAAATGCCCCTTTTTCAACAAATAAAAGAGGGTGTGTCAAAATAGGCACATCCTCTTTTTCTTTACTCAAAATAGCGGTCCAAGTTTCACATTGTACTTATGCCGCCATTTTCATGATTTCGGTGTTGTGTTGCCTCTTTAGTTGCCATATTGTCCAGTACGCAGCGATATGGTGCGCAAAAATCCCTTGATTAATGGCCTCAACGCCCTGTCTTCGGAGTATTGTAGCCATTTTTTTGACATTGAAGGCAAAGGCGAAGAAGGCAAAGTCCATAGTGACCTTGTCCTTGCCGAAGTGACGGAAGCGTTTATAGCCCATGTTGTATTTCATTT
>JAFRRN010000044.1 GCA_017428055.1 Prevotella sp. | reverse complement strand
GCAGAACGGAGAAGAAATGGCGTTTGAGAAAATAGAATACTCAGCACTTAACAACCATCGGGGCTGGCACCTGAACCACAACGATGTTTTGCAGAATATACATCGCATAGAGACCGCTGGCGAACCACTTGGAGAAAAGTATGTCATCAAGAACGGTATAGCAACATTAGCCAACGATGTGTTTATTTTCCGTCCCGTCCGCTCTGACAATATGTATTACTACATTGTGAAAGACGGCAAAGAATATCCTATCGAGAGGGGTATATGTAGGGACATCATCAAGCCAAACATCTTGAAAACGGAAGAGGAGATTCCTAAGAAACAGGAGAAAATAATCTCACCTTACGATTCTGGGCACAATCTGATAGAGGAGGATTTCTTCATTAGAGAATATCCGCAGGCATATCGGTATCTGGAAAAGTGCCGAAACATTTTAGATGCTCGGGACAAAGGAGAGGGTGACTATGGTGCCTGGTATGCCTTTGGCCGTACTCAAGCAATTGCCGACAATGGTCTAAAATTGCTGTTCCCATATATGAGCGACTTGCCTCATTTTGTATATATGCCAAAGAAGGACATGTTGATATACTGTGGTTATGCCATCTATAATGATTCCGAAACGGAATTATTGTTCTTGAAGCGTGTTCTCGAGTCAAGCGTATTCGACTATTATATGAAGAATACCAGCAAGCCCTATTCTACAGGTTATTACTCTTACGCCAAAAACTATGTCAAGTCGTTTGGTATATATCCTTTCAGCGAGGAGCAGAAGCAGTATATTCTATCTATAAAAAACAAAGCAGATATTGATGATTACATTAGAAAAGTATATAAAGTTACGATATAGACCTTATGTGTGTACAATATCTTACGTGGTTATTGACGATTTTACACCAACACTTTGAGCCAAAGCCACGCGTCTCCATGACAAGAAAAGGTTGCTTGTCATGGAAGGCAAATCTCACCGTCCGTACCCTGTGGATGGTGAGAATTGGTTGAATGACCCCCAAACGAGTGGATTTATTTTTGTTTTTTGTTCTATCTCTATATAGAAATCGAGTTTTTTTGTGTATTTTTGCATCATCAAAGCAAATAACATGGAATTTCACTTCACGGGTGTCCTCATTGCCATCTGTACTTTTCTTACCATCGGACTCTTTCATCCTTTAGTCATCAAGACAGAATATCACACGGGTACTAAATATTGGTGGGTATTTTTGGTATTGGGGATTGTGAGCATTTGCTGCGCCTTTTGCGTGGCGGACGTGTTCTGTTCATCCCTCCTTGGTGTGTTGGGTGCGTCGTTCCTCTGGTCGATAGGTGAATTGTTCTCGCAGAAGAAGCGGGTGGAGAAAGGATGGTTTCCGATGAATCCCAAGCGCAAGCACGAATACCGTCCCATCCACAAGGACGAGACGCTATGCCCCTTGCACCACGGCAAGAGCATCTACGCCCACAGGAACGACAAAGACGAATCAGCACAATGAAAACAGAACTCATCCTCATAGGGAAAACCACGGACAAGCATTTCGCCGCTGGCATTGACGACTATCGTGAACGAATCGGTCATTACATGCCGTTCAACATTACTGTCATCCCCGAACTCAAGAACACCAAGAGCCTGACGGAGGAGCAACAGAAGGTGAAAGAGGGTGAGTTGGTCTTGCAAAAGATACAACCAACAGACACCGTGGTGCTATTGGATGAGCATGGGAAAGAGATGCGGAGCGTGGAGTTTGCCGACTGGCTGCAACGCAAACAGAATACCGCCAAGCGGTTGGTGTTCGTGGTAGGCGGTCCCTACGGTTTCTCGACTGCCGTCTATGAGCGGGCAAACGAGCAGCTTTCACTCTCGAAGATGACCTTTAGCCACCAAATGGTGCGGCTCATCTTCGTCGAACAACTGTACCGTGCTTGTACCATCATCAAAGGTGAACCGTATCACCATGAATAAGATGAAAGATTAAAGATGAAAGATTAAAAATTGAAAGGCTTTGTCCTAAATGACATAACGATAAACTATTGAAACGATATGAGAAAGAAAACGATATTCATCCTGATAGCCGTTGTCAGTGCCTTACCCGTATTGGCACAACAATGGCCGACACCCACCATTGAGTCGAAGCCCGGCGCCAGATGGTGGTGGTTAGGTTCCGCCGTAGACAAGGAAAACCTGCAATGGAACATGCGACAGTATGCCAACCACGGCATTGGCGCATTGGAGATTACGCCCATCTATGGGGTGCAAGGCAATGAAGCCAACAACATCCCCTACCTTTCCGATAAATGGATGGAGATGCTGCGGTATGTCGAGGAGCAAGGAAAAGAGAATGACATCGAGATTTCGATGGCGACGGGAACGGGCTGGCCCTTTGGCGGTCCGTGGGTTCCTATTGAAGAAGCCGCATGTAAGGTGGTGTTCGTACAGAAGGATTTTACGGGAAAGAAAGTGAAAGACCTCGACCTCTCCGTGGATGAGAAGGAAAAGAAATATGCACAATTGGGCAAGGTGATGGCATTCACCAAGACAATTAGTGGCGAGAGACGGTGTTTCGATGTCACCACATCCGTTGTCAACGGTAAATTGACATGGAAAGCACCCAAGGTGAAAAAGGGCACTAACGAATGGCAAGTCATCGCCCAATATGTCTCACGTACACGGCAGAAGGTGAAGAGAGCAGCCCCGGGCGGCGAGGGATGGGTCATCGACCACTTCGACAAGAATGCCGTGAAGCACTACCTGGAGCATTTCGACAAGGCCTTTGCCCGCACGGGCGTGGCTTTCCCGCATACCTTCTTCAATGACTCCTACGAGGTGTATGGTGCCAACTGGACCCCTACCCTCTTGGACGAGTTCGCCAAACGTCGTGGTTATCGGTTGGAGGAAAACTTCGACTTGCTTTTGGATGGCGACAAGAAGACCGTTTCCGACTATCGGGAGACCATTGCCGACCTCGTGTTGGAGAACTTCACCGAGCAATGGACAGAATGGGCACATTCACATGGAGCCATCACCCGCAACCAAGCCCACGGTACGCCCGGCAACCTCATTGACTGCTATGCCGCTGTGGACATTCCCGAAATCGAGGGATTCGGTCTCTCGGAGTTCGGCATCAAGGGTTTACGCACCGACACGGGGAAGACGAAAAAGAACTTCTCCGACCTCTCGATGTTGAAATATGCACCCAGTGCCGCCCACATCATGGGCAAGAAATACACGTCGAGCGAGACTTTCACGTGGTTGACGGAGCATTTCCGCACGTCACTCTCGCAGTTGAAACCCGATATGGACTTGATGTTCTGTGCGGGTGTCAACCACATGTTCTTCCATGGAACGGCCTACTCGCCCAAAGACGATGAATGGCCAGGATGGAAATTCTATGCCTCCATCGACATGTCGCCCACCAACTCCATCTGGCGCGATGCCCCCTATTTCATGCAATACGTGGAACGATGCCAGAGTTTCCTGCAATGGGGAAAGCCCGACAACGACTTCCTCGTCTACCTTCCCGTGCGTGACATGTGGCAGAACGACACGAAGAATCTGCTCATGCAATTCGACATCCACTCGATGGCGAAGAAAGCTCCCGCTTTCATCAAGGCGATCCTGCAGATCGACTCCTTAGGATATGACTGCGACTATATCAGCGAGAAATACCTTCTCACGACCAATTATGTCAATGGTATGTTACAGACATCGGCTGGCACAAGGTACAAAGGACTCATCATCCCTGGCGACAATATCATGACCGACAAGCTCAAAACACATATCGACCAACTGAAAGCACAAGGTGCCAACATCGTCTATGGCATCGACGGGAAACAGATGGCAATGACGGCACGGGCAGAGATGATGAAGACCCGCTATGGGTTGAAGATGATTCGCCGATCCAACGAAAAAGGCTACCACTATTTCATCGCCAACCTTACACCTAACGACATCAACGAGGATGTACGGTTGGGCGTGGACTTTGCCGACGCCTTGTGGTTTAATCCCATGAATGGCGAGCGGTACCACGCAGAGGTTGACAACGGAAAAGTCCATATTGACCTACGCTCGGGGGAAAGCATAATCTTGGAGACGTTCAACCAACCTATTGGGGATGTGCAAGGTCTTTCAGAAAGAAAGAACAAGCCTTTCGAGAACAAAGGGAAACTCCTCACAAAGGGATGGTATTTAGACTTCAAGGAGAGTGTGCCCTCCATCGAAAAGAGATACGACATCGACGAATTGAAGACATGGGAAAACCTTGACGAAAACACCGCCAAGCTCATGGGTACGGGTGTTTACACCGCCAACCTCAAACTGACGAAGAAAGACTTGGAGGGATGCAACGACTGGATGATTGATCTTGGCGATGTCAGGGAGAGCGCACGGGTGTACATCAATGGCAACTTTATCGGTTGCGCTTGGGCGGTGCCCTATCTGCTGCGTTTCAGCAACTTGTTCCATGAAGGGGTCAACACCATCAAGATCGAAGTGACCAACCTCCCAGCCAACCGCATCGCCGACCTTGACCGAAAGGGTGTTGCTTGGCGCAAGATGAATGAAATTAATGTCGTGGACATCAATTACCAAAAGACGACATACGAGAACTGGGCACCGATGCCATCAGGGTTGAATAGCCGTGTCATCTTGTATCGAGTGAAATGAAACCGTGCTGTTTTGGCATGGTCTTTGCCTATCAATCCATGAGATTATATGTTTTTGCAGACAAAAGAACAATTGTTTTAAGGTAAGAAGAATTACATGGCAAGCCAATTTTCACACAAGGTATCACAGATTCTCGCCTTCAGCAGGGAAGAGGCAACACGATTAGCCAGCCGCTCTGTAGGGCCAGAGCACCTGTTGCTCGGCATGATGCGCGAGAAGGAATCCCCCCTGATGGACTTGTTTGCCTATATGGACATCAACCAGAAGTCGGTCAAGGAGGAATTGGAGATGAAAGTGAGGGAAGACGAGATTAACCAACCTATCCACACATCAGAGCTCGTGCTAAACGAGAAAGCCAGCAACATCTTGAAACTGGCGGTCTTGGAGGCACGTATCCAACATACACAAACCGTAGATGTACAGCACCTATTGTTGGCAATCCTGCATGACCAGGTGAACAACGGTGCCAAACAGGTATTAGAATTGAACAACATGAATTACGAAGACACATTATTATATTTAAAAAAGCCAGCCAACTCAACAAGGAATGGGTTGGGATTGCCTGACGAGATGGACGAAGAATATGACACTCCCAAGAATGGCAACGCAAATGCCCACGGCGGCAACAGCACACATACCACCACACAAAACAAGAAGAACGGTGGGAAGACACCCATCCTCGACAACTTCTCTACCGACCTGACCAAGGCGGCACTCGAAGGGAAACTGGACCCCGTGGTGGGACGTGAACGCGAGATGCAACGTGTGGCAGAAATCCTGGGGAGGCGCAAGAAGAACAATCCCATCCTCATTGGCGAGCCAGGCGTAGGAAAAAGTGCCATCGTTGAAGGACTGGCACAATTGATCGCCACACACCACACATCGCCCATGCTTTACAACAAACGGTTGGTCAATCTCGACATGACTGCCATTGTGGCAGGAACTAAATACCGCGGACAGTTTGAGGAGCGCATACGCGCCCTGCTAAAAGAGTTGGAGAGCAATCCCGACATCATCATCTTCATTGATGAAATACATACATTGATTGGTGCGGGCAGCACCCCAGGCAGCATGGATGCCGCCAACATCATGAAACCGGCATTGGCACGTGGCACGATTCAATGTATCGGTGCAACGACACTTGACGAATACCGCAACTCCATCGAGAAAGACGGTGCATTGGAACGCCGTTTTCAGAAAGTGATTGTGGAGCCAACGACCACAGAGGAGACCCTTACAATTCTCAACAACATCAAGGACAGATACGAGGAACATCACCATGTGGAGTACACAGAGGAGTCGATCACTGCGTGTGTCAAATTGACAGAACGCTATGTCAACGACCGTTTCTTCCCCGACAAGGCCATTGATGCCCTCGACGAGGTGGGGTCTCGTCTGCACTTACGCCATGCCGAGATGCCGCCATCCATCACTTCTAAAGAGAAGGAAATCAATTTCATCAAGGAAAAGAAAGAGGATGCCGTCCACAACCAAAACTTCGAACTCGCCGCCCGCTATCGTGACAGGCAGACGGAATTGGAGGCGGAATTGGACGAGCTGAACAAGCAATGGTCCATGAACGAGCAAGGAGAACGTGCCACGGTGACAGAAAGCGATGTCGCCGACGTGGTATCGATGATGTCTGGCGTTCCCGTACAGCGTATGGCGGAGGCAGAGGGGCAACGTCTCAAGGGAATGGCCAATGAACTGAAAGGCGTGGTCATCGGACAAGACCCTGCCATCGACAAGATTGTGAAAGCCATCCAGCGCAACCGCGTAGGACTCAAAGAACCCAACCATCCTATTGGCGTATTCATGTTCCTCGGTCCGACGGGCGTAGGAAAGACATACCTCGCCAAGCGTCTTGCCCAGTTTATGTTTGGATCCGACGATGCCATCATCCGCATTGACATGAGCGAATACACCGAGAGTTTCAATGTGTCAAGGCTTGTTGGCGCCCCTCCGGGATATGTGGGATATGAAGAAGGAGGGCAATTGACCGAGAAAGTACGGCGCAAGCCCTACTCCATCGTCTTGCTCGATGAGATAGAGAAAGCCCACGGCAATGTGTTCAACCTCCTCTTGCAGGTACTCGACGAGGGACGACTCACGGATGGGAATGGTCGTTTGATTGACTTCCGCAACACCATCATCATCATGACATCCAATGCCGGCACACGACAATTGAAAGAGTTTGGCCGTGGCATCGGCTTCTCTTCCAATGGATCGACAGGTCTCAGCGTGGACGAGAAAGACAAGGAGTATGCCCGTTCCATCATCCAAAAGAGCCTAAGCAGGCAATTCGCTCCCGAATTTCTCAACCGTCTTGACGAAATCATCACGTTTGACCAGTTGGACTTGGCTGCCATCATGAAGATTATCGACATCGAGTTGGCCGGTCTATATAAACGCATCGAGACCCTGGGCTACAATATACAAATCACTGACAAGGCAAAAGAGTTTGTCGCCAAGAAAGGTTATGACGTGCAATTCGGTGCCCGTCCGTTGAAGAGAGCCATCCAAAACCACATTGAGGACGGTGTCTGCGAGCGAGTCCTAAGCGGTGAAATCCAAAAGGGCGACACAATCCACGTGGACAAGAACCCCGACAAAGAAGAACTGACATTCAAATAACATAGATTTTTTATGGAGCTGATAGCTAAGACTTTCATGGGGTTAGAACCCGTGTTAGCGCAAGAACTGATTGAGTTAGGAGCCAATGACGTGCAGATAGGACGACGTATGGTATCGTTCTCTGGTGACAAGGAGATGATGTACCGGGCGAATTTCCAACTGCACACTGCCATCCGCATACTCAAACCCATCTGCCATTTCAAGGCAAGGAGTGCCGACGACATGTACGATGAGGTGAAGAAAATCGACTGGAGCCAATACATCGAGAAGGGAAAGACTTTCTCCGTTGACTCCGTCGTCTACTCGGAAGAGTTCCGTAACTCACGGTTCGTGACATATAAAGTGAAGGATGCCATCGTGGACCAGTTCCGCGAGCGGACAGGGGAACGCCCTAACATCTCTGTCACCAACCCCGACATCCGCCTCAACATCCATGTGGCAGAGGACAAGGCAACCCTTTCCCTCGACTCCAGCGGTGAGTCTCTTCATCGCCGTGGCTATCGACAGGAGAACGTGGAGGCACCGCTCAACGAGGTGTTGGCGGCAGGACTCATCCTCATGACAGGATGGAAAGGCGAGAAAGACTTCATCGACCCCATGTGTGGGTCTGGTACATTCCTCATCGAGGCGGCACTCATTGCCCACAACATGAGTCCCGGTGTGTTCCGTAAGGAGTATGCCTTCGAGAAATGGCCCGACTATGACCCCGACCTCTTTGATATGATCTATAATGACGACTCACAGGAGCGTGACTTCGACCATCACATCTATGGGTACGACAACGACCCCAAGTCGGTGAACAAAGCACTAATGAACGCCAGGGCTGCAGGTTTGATGGATGACATCACTGTGGAATTGAAAGACTTTAATGACTTTGAGAAACCCAAGGAGGCGGCAATCATGGTCACCAACCCACCCTACGGTGAGCGCATTTCCACCCCGAACTTATTTGCCACCTATAAGATGATTGGCGATAAGCTCAAACACCAATTTGGAGGAAACGATGCTTGGATATTGAGTTATAAGGAGGAATGCTTCGAGCAAATTGGGTTGAAGCCATCCATCAAGATCCCCGTCTTCAATGGCAGTTTAGAGTGTGAGTTCCGTAAATATGCCATGTTCGAGGGTAAGATGAAGGAGTTCCGTGCCGAAGGTGGCATCATCAAGACCGAGGAAGAGAAGAAGGCGATGGCAGAAAAGCACCGTTTCAAGAAAAACCGCGACTTCAAGAAACGGATGGAAGAGGAGGAGGAAAATGAGGGGAAAGACATCCGCTCGTTCCGTTTCCTGTCTTTAGAGCGAGCATCTGAACGGGAAGCCGAGGAGGCGAGGAAAGCCGAGCGCGAGGCCAGACGGGCAGAACGTGCCGCGAGGATTGAGCGTTACATGAGAGACTCTGAGCGCAAGAATGACTATGACCATTCCGACCGCCGGCCTTTCCACGGGGACAGAGACCGCCGTTATGGGCAAAGGGACGGTGGCGATGACAGGAGTAAAGGACGGTTTGGAACCAAGGATGGTGGGAAGTTTGGCAAAGGTCGCCGCATGGACGACCGTCGCCGTTTGGATGACCGGCGGCGAATGGATGACAAGCGGCGGCGTGATGGCAAGGGGAATAAGTCATTTAACAAGAAAAGATATGAAGACGATGATGAATAGGATTTTGATTTGTTTGATAGCCTTCCTTTCCTCCATAGACATGATTTCACAAGAAAAACAATTTACGCTGGAAGACCTCAATTTTGGTGGTAACAACTACCAAAACATGATGCCGAGAAATAAGTTTTATACCTGGTGGGGCAATGAACTTGTTCGTCAAGATTTAGAGGAATGTTTCATCGTAGACAAGAAAACCGGCAAGGAAACCGTGTTTCTCAAACTGGAAGATATTAACAAATGGATGAAGGAAATTGGGGAGACAAGACCTGTACGCAGCCTATATTCAGCAACCTTCCCCTACCCCACAAAGTCGCTGGCACGTGTCTCCAATGGTCATTCATACATGCTGGTTGACTTCAAGCTTAAGACTGTGGTATGGACTGACAGCATTTCCACAACCGTTGCCCGCGACTGGACAGCGGCATCGAAGGCAACAGCATATAAAAAGAATGACACCAACGGAAAGAGCCAACTTTTCGTTCTTGACGAAGCGGGGAACGAATATCAACTTTCCACCGACGGGTCGAGGGAAATCGTCTATGGCGAAAGTGTCCACCGCAATGAGTTTGGCATTGAGAAAGGCACGTTCTGGAGTCCTGACGGGCAGCGGTTGGCATTCTATCGCATGGACCAGAGCATGGTGTCAGACTATCCACAGGTGAATGTCTATGAGCGTGTGGCAGCATACGAGCCCGACAAATACCCCATGGCAGGCGAGACATCACACAAGGTGACGGTGGGTGTCTATAACCTTAACACCCTCAAGACCGTCTACTTAAACGCAGGCGACCCTACTGACCGATATTTCACCAATATCGCATGGAGTCCAGACAGCAAGGTCATCTATATGTTTGAACTCAACCGTGACCAAAACGACTGCCGATTGGTGAGTTATGATGCAATGACAGGAAACCGCATCAAGGAACTCTATCACGAACAGAACGACAAATATGTAGAGCCGTTGCATCCCATTGTTTTCTTGCCCTGGGATAGCAAGAAGTTCGTTTTCCAAAGCCAACGCGACGGTTTCAACCACTTATATCTCTTCGACACAACGAAAAATACTTACACTCAACTCACAAAAGGAAATTGGGTGGTTATGGATTTATTGGGCTTCAATGAGAAAAACAAGACTGCTATCATCCTTTCAAACGAGGCAAGTCCCATCCAACAGAACACATACGCCGTGGACATCAAGAGCGGCAAGCGAACCCTTCTCGACAATGGACGGGGATGGCATTCGCCCATGTTGTCTGATGGTGGTCAGTTTCTCCTTGACAAGTACTCAGAACCCGACGTGCCACGTGTCATCACTGTGACAAGCACACAGACACCCAAGGCAACTAACCTGTTTGTGGCTGACAATCCTTGGAAAGGATACAAGATTCCAGAATACTCTGTTGGCACCATCAAGGCGGCTGACGGCATGACCGACTTATATTACCGTATGGTGAAGCCCATTGACTTCGACCCCACGAAGAAATACCCCACCATCGTCTACGTCTACGGAGGGCCTCATGCCCACAATGTCGATGCACGATGGCATTACGCATCACGTAGTTGGGAAACATACATGGCACAAAAGGGATACCTCCTCTTCATCCTTGACAATCGCGGCAGCGAGAACCGTGGACGTGACTTTGAACAAGCCACCTTCCGCGAACTTGGGCAAATTGAGATGGAAGACCAGATGAAAGGAGTGGAATTTCTTAAGTCTTTGCCATACGTCGATGCCGACCGCATGGGCGTACATGGATGGAGTTTTGGCGGATATATGACCATCACGCTGATGACCAACCACCCCGAAGTGTTCAAGGTAGGTGTGGCTGGCGGTCCTGTCATCGACTGGAAATGGTATGAGGTGATGTATGGCGAGCGGTATATGGACACGCCACAAACCAACCCCGAAGGATACGAGAAAACATCACTCATCAAGCAAGCCAAGAACCTCAAGGGCAAGTTGCAAATCATTACGGGCTACAACGACAACACCGTCGTGCCACAGCATTGCCTCTCATTCCTCGCGGCTTGCGTGGAGGCAGGTACGCAACCCGACTTCTTCGCCTATCCTGGCGAGGGACACAACATGATGGGACATGCCAGTGTCCACCTCCATGAGCGTATCAGCCAATATTTCGACGATTATCTCAAATAAAACATCCAAGTATCAACCATGAACATATTATTATTAGGAAGCGGCGGCAGGGAACATGCCCTGGCATGGAAGATTGCCCAAAGCAAACAAGTAGGAAAACTATATATCGCACCAGGGAATGCCGGCACATCGCTCGTTGGCGAGAATGTGTCCATCAAGGCGGATGATTTCGATGCCATCAAGCGGTTTGCCATAGACAAGGACATCGACATGGTGGTGGTCGGACCTGAAGACCCATTGGTAAAAGGTATCTACGACGAGTTCAAGAACGACTCATCTACAGCACACATCCCTGTCATCGGTCCATCCAAGGGTGGTGCCTTGTTGGAAGGAAGCAAGGACTTCGCCAAGGCGTTCATGAACAGGCACGGCATACCCACGGCAGCCCATCGCACTTTCGATGGCACGACATTGGAAGAAGGACTGGCTTTCTTGGAAACCCTGAAACCGCCTTACGTTCTCAAAGCCGACGGCCTCTGCGCTGGCAAGGGTGTACTCATCCTTCCCACCTTGGAAGAGGCGAAGAAAGAACTGTGCGAGATGTTGGGCGGCATGTTCGGAGAAGCCTCCGCTCAAGTCGTCATCGAGGAGTTCTTGAGTGGTATTGAGTGTTCCGTCTTTGTCCTCACCGATGGCAAGAATTACAAAATCCTACCTGAGGCAAAAGACTATAAGCGCATCGGCGAGCATGATACAGGACTCAACACGGGGGGCATGGGCAGTGTCACGCCCGTTCCTTTTGCCGACAAAGATTGGATGCAAAAGGTCGAAGACCGCATCATTCGCCCCACTGTCAATGGATTGGCAGAGGAAGGCATCGACTATAAGGGTTTTATCTTCTTCGGGTTAATCAATGTGGAAGGCAATCCCATGGTCATCGAATACAACTGTCGCATGGGCGACCCCGAGACGGAAAGCGTGATGTTGCGATTGAAGACTGACATCGTTGACCTTTTCCAAGGCGTTGCCAATGGCACGTTAGACCAGTATGAAGTAACTTTCGATGACCGTGCCGCTGTCTGTGTGATGCTTGTCAGTGGCGGTTATCCACAGGCTTACAAGAAAGGCTATCCCATCACTGGACTGGATGAAGTGACCGATTGCGTCGTTTTCCATAGTGGCACGACGATGAAAGACGGTCAGGTCGTGACCAATGGCGGGCGGGTGATTGCTGTCAGTTGTTATGGTAAGGACAAGGAGGAGGCTTTGGCAAAATGCTTCCATGAGGCACAGAAAATTCAATTCACCGACAAATATTTCCGTTCCGACATCGGTAGTGACCTATAACAGGATATAAATGTCACATAAGAGGTCGCAAAACAGAACTGCTGAGAGCCGTTTGGCACTACCTCTCGCCGCCATTTATGGCGTGTTGGTGAGTATGGCATACGGTGTTTGGGGACAAGGTTTATGGATGACATTCACGGGATTTGCAGTCTCCACCCTGTTGATGGCAGAGTTGAACAATGCCAATGCCCTCATTCGCATCTATAGCCGCATGGTCTCCTGCTCGTTTCTTTTCCTCTCCGTGATGTCGATTTTCCTACTCCACTCCATCCCGTCCACCATCGTGGTGCTGTGTTTTATCGCATTCTACCTATCCCTGTTCAAGGCATACCAAAACAAGAATGCCACGGGGTGGGTTTATTATGCGTTCTTCGCCATCGGCTTGGCAAGCTTGGTATTTGTCAAAATCTTGTATTTCCTGCCTGTCCTATGGGTGTTGCTGGCTTTCAAGATCTTATCCCTTAGTGCAAAGACGTTCATCGCCTCCCTGCTTGGGATAGCCACACCATACTGGTTCATTGCCGGATATGATGCGTATAGCCACAATTTCAGATGGCTATCGACCCACTTCAAGGAATTGGCAACAGTCGAGTCCATGTTTGACTACAAGATTCTGTCACAACACCAACTCATCACTTTCGCATGGATAGCCATCCTGTTGCTCATCGGCACCATCCACTTCCTCCGCAAGCGATACAACGACAAACTACGTACCCGTATGCTCTATGATGTGTTCATAGCCTTGGGATGGTGTGCCATCATCTTCATCATCCTCTACCCACAACATTACCATGTACTACTGGGCATCATCATCGTGAACACGGCACCCCTCATCGGACATTTCATCGCCACGACACACACCAAGTTCACGAACTTCTCATTTCACGTCATCCTCATCATCACGCTCGCCATCACATTCTTCAACGTATGGATGCCCTCAATGACATTCTGATACAATATGGTTATTGGGGGATGTTGGTCTCGGCATTCCTCGCGGGCAGCTTCTTTCCTTTCAGCAGCGAGGCGGTCATGTTGGGACTGTTAGCTGCCGGCCTCGACCCTATAGGCTTGATTGTCTATGGTTCCATTGGCAACGTAGCAGGGGCATTGTTCAACTATGGTGTAGGTAGGATGGGAAAAATGGAATGGATAGAACGCTACCTACACGTGTCGCAAGAGAGCCTTGACAAGGCGGAGCGGTTCATGGCAGGGCATGGAGCATGGATGGGATTCTTTGCTTTCATCCCTATCTTGGGCAGTGCCATTACCATCATGCTCGGCCTCATGCGAGCCAACCTACCCCTCTCCATCCTCAGCATCACCATCGGAAAGGTTCTCAGATACATCCTTTTGCTGTACGGCGTCAGCCTCATCTTCTGACAACTATCAATCCCCAACTTACCTGAACATGTCGTTCTGCACATGTCGGCGTTTGGAACCATCGGGAACCTCCACCGTCATATTCCGATAATAGCATTCGCGCTGTATGACGAGTCGATATCTCACTATACTAATGTAGCGCAATTCCAATACTTTGTCAATAACGGAACCCACGTAACGAGAAAGAACATTCGTGTGTGCCGACTCCATTACAAACTCCACAAGTTTGCACAATGTCTTGTGCCATAGCGGATTGTCCTATAGCACAAAACAATAGTATCGTGAGAAATAAACAAATCATTATGATTACAGTTAAGATATACTTCCACCATATCTCCACCAAAAAAGTACATTCTGAGCTTTTTCATTAACGCCATAATGTGAATCACTTCTTTTGGCTCTTTCCATGTATTCCTTTCCTTTATTGTGATATGTTCGTTTGGAATAAAAGTGGCATCCTTCTTTATAATATGTCATAATGGCAATCTGATATAATGCTTCACCATCATCGGCATTTATAGACAATATTTTCTCATAGCATTTATATGCGTCTACATAACGTTTTTGATAATAATATCTTTCAGCTTCTCTCTTCAAAGCTTTAATATCGAAATATGTTTTTCCAAATCCATTTTTAAAGTTGCAGATAGTATTTGTTTCGACATCAGTAATTATTGTATCTTGAAATACTTTTCTAACATGATTTAAAACATACGTTTTCTCCACGTATGTTTCAATGAGTGAATTTTGAGAATATTTTTTTCCTTTATTACTAACCTCTGCACGGGCACCACAAGACTCACTACTACTTACATGATATTCAACAGACATTATCTTCTGTTCAAATATGTAACTATACAATCTGTCAATGTATATTGATGTAGTAATCTTATCATCCTCATGCGATGGATAAATTTTATCATAATCAAAAAAACGAAAATCATTGGGTTGCAATTCCCCACTTTTAGAACCAGCACTATACCGCACGGCATAGAATAGATCTTTCATGGATTCAGTTATTGTATTTGCTTCATTTGCATTACGTGCTTGAGATAATTTCTGCATTCCCTCATAAAAAGAATATACAGATTTTGGTGTAGGAACAGCAGCAAATAGACTATTGCCACTAAAAACCAATAATAATGTTAATAGCTTTTTCATAGGTTGTATATTTTTATAATTTTCCAAGGCGTTATAGTGTATATGATACCAAATGTGTACATTCTAAGGTTTGAAACAACTACTTGGCTATCATCTTTTTTATATAATTTATAATGAGGAATATCTGCATAAACCCCAAGACCTTGTAACGCTCCGTTACCATTTATACGAATGGCAAAATGACTGGATAAACCTTGATTCAATACATCTGATTTCTTTCCGAGAAATCCCTTATAGTACATAGGCATCTCATATCTTAATCCCGCTTCAAATGTGAATCTTGTGCTACTTTCGATATCACCGTATGATAATAATAGTCCACCACCTAACAATAATCGTTGAATATCATTATGATACTCATCGTCTGAACTTTTCGTTATTGTTTTAAATTGATTAATCCTATAATGCGCAGACCCAAACACTCCCCAATTGAAGTTTCCGGGATTGGAACTCTGATAACCAATTTTACCTCCCGTTGTGACATCACTGAAAAATTCACGAGCTGTGATTCCTGTTATATTATAATTCCTTGTTTTAAGTCCTTGTGAATTATCTACGCTTTGAAGATACGTATATGTATATGCATTATCAAAAAGCATCCTATCCGCCAAAGCATTCATCCAACCAGTAGCCAAATTGGCAATGGCAAAAGAATAGATATTATTGGTGCCAACTTCAAATTTGTAATACAGGTTTTGTGATTGTATAGGTGACACCAACGTAATAACACCTATTATGATTAAAAATGTTCTTTTCATTTAGTTTTATCCTTTCCTATGAGTTCGTTAATATATATTTCTCTCTCTGATTCAGAACCTACTCGTTTCACTTTCGTTATGAGCCAACCACTATTTGTTCCAGGTCGTCCTTTTTCTTCTACAACAAACGCATAGTTTGGCATATCAGTAAAGTGAAATCTTAATTCGTCGACAAAAGCAAATTCAATCGCATTGGCTACACATAAACCAAAAAAGAACGATAGTTCGTCTATCTCCACATCATTAGACCTCATTGAAGGTACAATTTGCTTATTAACTTGAAAAAAGTCTTGTAAACTCATAAAATGAGTTTCATGGTCAACGGGGCTTATCGTTAATCTTTTGTCTGAATATAAGCCAAGTGTTGAAAGTCCCTTAACCCTATATATAGCCCATTTTTGCCCTCCTTTCTGTGTCTTTTCTCTCTTCATAATGAGAGTTATATGATAATCTTTCTTTTTATACTTTACTTTGCATTTGGCCTCAGCATAGGTTCCTTTTCCTGTTATTGAGAGTTTACCTTTCCAATTCAATGCGGAAGCAGTAAAGTGTTGGATTAGTTTTTTAAACGACTCTTTATCCAATCCTCCGTGAGACATCTGGAAATCGAAAAGATTGATGATGTTATCTCTTCGTAAAGAATCAGAGGACAAATCAGGTTTACTTTCATCACCATTGAAACGGGCGATAAATTCATCGATACTCTTTACCTGTGCCGCAAAATCTCTTTCTGTAGTCATGTCAGGAATATAGTTTTGCCCTTTTGCTTGAAAGAAGCAAGCAAAAAGGGCAAATGTGAATAAGTAATATTTCATCGGAATAATCTTTCAGTATATAGCACATAAATGTCACCTAATTTGGCTTCAAACAGAGCCTCACCTGTTGGCAAATCGATTTTTCTAATAAAGCATCGGATTTTCTTTCCCGTCTTGTCCGAGTACCATACTTTCCCATCCCTATAGCCAATGAACTTCTGCGCAAAATATGCAACGCATTCATAATGATCACCTACTTTGTAAATATTATCCACCCTTACTGCACTTGCAGAGTCTATTTGGATTTTTGTATAGGGTAAAGACGACTTACCCGTAGATGGATCGTACAACTTGTAAATATATTTTTTCAACAATTGACTCTGCGTTCTCTCCTGATTAACACTTGAAGTTTGCATTTTTACACCATTGCTCTCTATTCGACGGTCTAATTCTTCATCATAATAGGAATACTTCTCACCCTCACCGATAAATAATTGAAGCGTATTTGCAACATGCTCCGTCCTTGCTTTACGAGAAAGCTCGTTATTTACGATTTTTTTGAGACCGTTTTGGAATTCTTCTACCTTTTGCTTAACACGTAGCCTGAATTCCCTCTTCTGACTTTCTGTCAATTCTGACTCATTTTGTGCTTGAACATTTGTTGTTATGATGCAAAGAACAAGCAACGAAATAAAATACTTTAAATTTTTCATTTCTTCTATGTATTATTTGTATTGAATCTGTTATATATCATCAAGTTTTACGGAATGTAAAATAAACTTTAGTTTATACATAAAAACATTTATTGAGTCCTAATCTCATGAACAATCAATGTGCCTTTATCTTTGTTTAGTACATTTACTTTCTTGATATATGGAGACAAGCAGATGCGACGCAAGAAATCCGCAGGATTTTCGTACTCAACTACTGTTTTCATGTCAGTACCAACAGTTCTAACCTTGCTGATACCACTAAAATATCGATTAAGGATTACTTGTCGCATATCCAAACGAACATCTTGATTAATATTCTTGTTTACAAGCTCATTCAAGGCTTGTTGTAGGGGAGCATCATTGTCTATTATTCCATCGCCTCCATCGTCATCACCATCTATGTCTTTCCCCTTGTCTCCGAATTCTTTACCATCCGTTATACGGAATAGTGGATGTTGCCTATGATGTTTGTAATTACGGTCTACAATGTCTTTTTCAGAGCATCTGTCTGAAGTCCATTTGAGAACTGAATTCCAATCAGGCGAAACTTCACCTGAACCTACATTCTGAAGTGCATCTATAAGGTCACTTGTGAACAGACCACCAATCACATTATTACACCATGAGGGTTCAGGTACTTTACTCGAAGTTGCCATTACTAAACCTTTAGCACTAAATAGTTCTTTATATTTGTCCGCAGAGATGCCATCCAAGCTGGTGTAGTCACCACCCATAGCCCAAAGAGGCTTTACTGTAGTTGCACCTTGAATCACATTACAACAGTTTGACAAAATAATGGCAAGCCGAGGCTTTTTCGCCCAAACCCATTTTGCAACTGTAGCCATGCGAACCCAGTTGCTTTGGTCTTCAAACCCCGTATTCATACAATACTGAGGCCAAGGGTCTGAATCGTTGGGGGCATGAGATCCATGACCGCCATAGAATGTTAAGATTACATCATCTTCATCTACTTCCAACTGGTCTATTGCACGTTTTAAGTTTGCTCTTGTGCATATAGGTCCATCTAATTTATAGAAGTCCATATCATATTCTATGAGATCATTAATTTTCTTAAATTGATTAGTTACATTCATCAGTTCAACTTTCATGCTTTCTCCTATGTCACCATCTATCGTGTTACAAAACACAATAGTATGTAGTGTCTGCGCATTAGCTGTGAAAGAAATGAAGCAAAAACATATTGCTCCAACAAGTTTATTAAAACCATTTTTTTTCATTTTTTCTTGTTTTGAGTTTGGTTAAGAAAATAATCACAAAATCTTTTAATGAAAGTCCCACTTGCATAATTGTATTTGAATTGAATTTTGTCATCATATTTGACTGCCCATGTGTAATTACTTAAGGAAACAATTATGTGAGCAACTTCTTTCTTCTTAGTAAATTCAAATTCAATTATTGGATAATAAGGTGACATTACGATTAGAGAGGTATCTTTTTGATAATTCGCACCATTAGAAATCAAATTGTAAGCCAACACTATTGCCTGTTCCTTTGACAAAGTACCCAAAAACGAATCACGGACAAAATGAGCTTCTACTGCATAATCATCTGGATTTAATTGCTCTTTAGGCGTAAGAGAATAAACTTTAATCGTTTTGGCATTAATCAGCACATCTGTCAAATGCCGACCTAAAGCACGGTAAGCCACATCATCGGGATGAATCCACTCGTTACATACTGGCTGTTCAGCCTTGGTTTTGGTTGCATTGCTCTTTGTATCAGAACCGCATGCTGCAAAACAATTTACCCATAGCATTTGAGCTATAAGCAAAAATAAAAACCTTGAATGTCGCATAAGCATAAATTATTAATGAGTTATTATTCCATTCTACTTTTTGATTTCTATCATCTTTTTATCATATCTCCAGAATGTTTCATCATAATCGGGAGTTTCACACTTAATGATGACAGAGAAAGTGTGAGTTCCAATGGGTTTGTCTTTTAGCCTAACACCAAAGGGACATTCCATTTTCCCTTTAGTTGTTCCTATGACAATATTACCCAATCTACAATCAATTTTTTTTATATCTGTACCAGCTACCATTTCTTTTTCTTTAATGACAACACGCCCAAACAATGAATCACCATTATGGAAGATAGAATCATTGATTATTAAACTATAAGGAACAGAAGGACTAAATTTAACCTCATCTTTTTTGCATCCTATAAATGTCATTCCACAAACAACAAGCGAAAACACAAAATAAAAAAAACACTTCATAACTCTCATTGTTAATTATCTAATGTAAAACTATATCTTAAACTGAAATAATAATCTTGGTTTTTGAAGTTGGCGTATGGATACCAAAAACCGCCATCAGGTGTATAATTCTTATTAAAGAGGTTGTAGTGTGCCATATCCATACACAACAATAATGATTGTTCACCTTCATCAAATAATATACCTATCGCATAATTTGTGCGCATCCCATTATTCAGTTGGTCAATGTCGCTGCCATTCGGTCCTTTGTATTTAAAATTATGTACATAGGATGTACCCAATTCGACAATAGGACACCAATCATAATCGTCCATTAGAAATCTAAGGGGCGAAATCCTAACACCAAGCCCAATCTTCCAACTTTGGATTTTATGTTTGTCGTATTCAAGATTACCTAAAAATCTTGTTTTATGTTGGTTTATACAATATGCACCATACATATAAGCACCAACAAGAGATTCTGCTCCTTGCCAACCAAATTTCAATCCAGCCTCTACATCATTAAACAAGTCGTATGAAGTAAAGCCGTATGGATTACCCATTTTGTAATCAACATGTTCCCCATTGTCCTTGAAACTCATATAATGGAGATTTAATGGAACAATATCAATGGGCACAATTCCATCTGTAGCTTTTGATACAGGTACATTGACAAGCAGTCTTGCGAGTTCCAACACGTTGCCAGTCAAAAAATGATAGCCATGAGTATACAAACCAAAAATCCAGGGATTCTCTTGTGCTGAAACTGGTACAGAACAACCTAATAACAACACAACAATCGGAACTACGACATAATGTTTTATGCCGTAAATAGTGCCAAACATAATCAATTGAACACGTTTGATAATCATTCGGTATTTTTTCATCATATTTCTTTTTCATGCCTATTGCCCCCAGATTCGGCTATAAATAATAAATAATGTGGTTGATTACGGCACAAAAAGAAAGCGTGGGAACTGCTCCGTCACTCATCCCACACTTGGAGGCTCTTGCATTGCCCGATATTGTTGAACGAGCAACGTTTAAGCCCACGCCGATATGAATATAATTCTCCCTCACCATACAGAACGCAGATAACTGCATTCATCGATAGAGGGATGCGTATAGTCACATCCCGAGGACATCTACGTTGCCTCGCCCTTGACAATATCATTGGTCATTTTGCAAGATTTCCAAGTGTCAAAGACAAGACGCTTGAAGACGCCTTTTTAATATGTCGTGACTCAATTTGCCCACCCAATTACCCGCCTTGATGTGGCGGCTTTCGCCTCTCTTGGCTCGGCGTAGGCTGTCTTCTGCTGTGCTTTCATGGACTCGTCCAACTGTTGCACATTGGCAGAAAACTTCAAGAGTCGATTGCAATATTACGAATAATTCTTCAAATAGCCGTATTTTTATTTCTTAAAAAATATAAAAGGTATATTTTTCCAATATCCTTAAATGCAGATGTAATTTGGAAGTATGGGATAAAAGCCATAAATTTGCAAAGAAACGAACAAACTTTGTAGTAAAAAAGTAATAGAAGACCATGAATGAAAGAGAATTTACACCCGAAAGGATTACGGAACTGAAGGCGAATGAGGTATTCGTGTTTGGCAGCAACCTCGCCGGGGCGCATGGTGGCGGTGCAGCATGGTTAGCATACGAGCGGTTCGGTGCGATATGGGGTCAAGGTGTTGGCTTGCAAGGCCAGAGTTATGCCATCCCTACCATGCAAGGGGGCGTGGAAACCATCAAGCCATACGTGGATGAGTTTATCCGCTTTGCCAAGGCACATCCCGAAATGAAGTTTTTAGTCACTAAAATCGGATGTGGCATAGCGGGATTCAAGATTGAAGAGATCGCTCCCTTGTTCTATCATGCCATTGATTGTAAGAATATCATCCTGCCAAAGGAGTTCGATGATATTATACAAGACATTCACAACCGATTCATAGATTCCTTCGACCAGGATGCAGACCGGACATCATGGTAACAGGCATCATTACGGGCGGAAACGCTAATCCGCCCTATTATGTTACCTGACGGTGATGTGGAAACAGCCCTGTTTCACCTCGTATTTCACCCAGCATTGCTTGTCTTCGCGCAGGTCGCGAAGCACTTCCGATAGAATCCATTTCAACGAGTCGTTCCCCACCTGTCGGCGCTTGGGTCCGTCGGGGTCTTCCACGGTCATGTACCGATTATAACAGATGTCGAATGTCGTGCCATACATGTGGCAGCTGTTCTCCGTGGCATTGCCATTGTATCTCTGCAATTTCGCCACATCATCCTTGCTGCGGAGCACGCTTGTCACGATGATCTTATGGAGCGGCACGCCCTTCACCTGCAAGCTATCGAAGAAGTTGCGGCCAATATCTTGCAGCAACGTGGAGGCACGAGGCACCAAATACGGGATGCTGCGCCTCAACTTGTCCACATGGAAATAAGGATTGCTGCCCACATACACCAACTCCGCCTTGCGAGTCTCTGCCTCCGCGCGGTTCTGTACGGGGCGTACACCCCATTTATGCGCCGACACCTCCTGCACCGACTGCGAGTCTGGGAATGTCACCCTGTAGTTAGGAACACTATAGATGCGATGCTTCACGGGTTTCCCATCCGGTCCAAAGAAACGGCTTGGCGACTGGATGGCTGTAACAGGGTTGAGAGTGGGCTTTTGCGGTTGGGGTGTCTCAACCTCCTCTTTCTTCTTTTCCACCACCTTTTCAGGAGCTTTCTCATTCTTTTTTTCAATTTTCTCTTCCTCTTGGGGAGCGGCTTCCTTCGACACAACCGAGTCATTCTGTGCCACCAAACTATCCCTTGGCTCTGCCACGGAGGGAAAGATGCAACGAATCATCGCCAATACCACCACCGTCATGGCAAACCCTTGCAAGTATCTATTCTTGGATATTTTCATCATCAATCATTGTTTTCGACCGCAAAGTTACGAAATAATTGACAATAATACGATACCAATACTATTTTTTCAAGCGTGACAAATCACGTAAAAAGAAACTCAAAACATGTCGAAACACACACGTCAAAAAGCGTAAAATGAAGATTATCAACGATTTATTTGGCTATTCGGGAAAAAATGATTACCTTTGCAGCCGAAAAGTATTAGGATAACACCATTCCTGTTTTGGTAACAGCAACACGGTGAAGTTATTAACGGAGCCTTTCATGGGCGGCATGATGTGTGATCATGCCAACATGTTGAGCCAGTCTGCTTTTTCTCATGCTCGGGCTCCATAAATAAAAAGTTATGAAGAAAATTGAGAGAATTGTATTGACATTGTTATTTACGCTTGCGGTAAGCACCAGTCCCGCTTGGGCAGGAGGCAACGGAAGCGGCAAGCAGAAAAGTAAGTTCGACTGGAGCGACGTGATGGAAGCCATCATCCAAGTCGAGAGCAACGGAAACAGACATGCCAAGAACGGCAACCAAGTGGGCGCGATGCAAATCACCCCCATCCTTGTCAAGGACTGCAACAACATCCTCAAACAGAGAAAAAGCAAGAAGAGATACACATTAGAGGATCGTTTCAGCATCGAGAAGTCCAAGGAAATGTTCCTGCTCATCCAGTCCTGGTACAACCCCGGCAACAACATTGAGAAAGCCATCCGCTCTTGGAACGGCGGCGCGAACTACAGTGTGCGGGGCACGCAGAAATACTTCGAGAAAGTGTTGAGAGCCATGAAATAAATGGCAAGGATATGAAAAACGACCGGCAAAGAGCCTTTATCGGCATTTGCCGGTCGTTTTATTTGATAATAAATCTTAAAATATCACGGCTTTTCCATTTTTTCACTATCTTTGTGCATCATATAACTCTAAACAAAGAAAACATGACAGCATTACTAATCATTATTGCCATCGTCGCCGTAATCGGCCTCTGGGCAGTGGGAGTGTACAACAACCTCATCAAATTGAGGAACAATCGCGAGAACGCCTTTGCCAATATCGATGTCCAGCTGAAACAACGCCACGACCTCGTACAGCAATTGGTGGCTACCGTGAAGGGCTATGCCGCCCACGAAAAGGAAGTCCTTACCCGTGTAACAGAGGCTCGCGCCGCAGCTATGAACGCCACGGGCATCAACGAGAAGATTGAGGCAGAGAACCAACTGACAAGTGCCTTGCAGGGCTTGCGCGTCTCCTTGGAGGCCTATCCCGACCTGAAAGCCAACCAAAACTTCCTGCAACTGCAACAGGAGATAGCCGACATCGAGAACAAACTCGCTTCCGTGCGCCGTTACTTCAACACCGCGACCCGCGAGCTCAACAATGCCGTGCAGACCTTCCCGTCAAATATCTTCGCCAACATCTTCGGTTTCAAGAAGGAGCCTATGTTTGAAGTGACGAAAGAGGAGCGCACCAACCTCGACAAAGCCCCCGAAATCAACTTCTAAACGATGAGATATGTAGGCATCCAAACCCAAATCCAGCGCAACAACATGATGAGCGTGTTGCTGTTGCTGCTGTTTCCCGTCATCATCCTGGGGATGATTTGGGTTTTCCTCGCCCTGATCAACTACTTCGGCAACGGGTATTATGATGACTATGGCAACTTTGTCAACGAGGTGAGTTTGGCAGAGGTCAACCATTATTTCATCACCACCATCCCGTGGGTCGTCATCGGCGTGGCGATATGGTTTGCCATCGCCTACTTCTCCAACACATCGATGATCCGCAACGCCGTGGGTGCCCATAGCGTGACACGCAAGGAGAACCCACGACTTTACAACATCGTGGAGAACCTCTGCATGGTGTGCAACATGGAGATGCCGCAAATCAACATCGTCGATGACCCCGGACTCAACGCCTTTGCCAGCGGTATCGACGCTAAAAGCTATACCGTGACGGTAACGACGGGGCTGATGAACCTGCTCGACGACAACGAGCTGGCGGGTGTCATTGGCCATGAGCTGACACACATACGCAACCGCGACACGCGCCTGCTCATCACGAGCATCATCTTCGTGGGCATCGTCTCCACCATCATGTCGCTCGTCATGCGGATGATGAACAATGTGATGGTGTTCGGGCGATACAGCGACGGCGACCGCAACGGGCGCGGCAGCGGTCCCTCGTACATGCTAATCCTCGTGGTGGGCATCATCTGCTGCGTCATAGCCTACATCTTCACGCTGCTCACACGCTTTGCCATCTCCCGAAAGAGGGAATACATGGCAGACGCCGGCGGCGCAGAACTGTGTGGAGACCCGTTGGCGCTCGCCTCAGCGTTGCGGAAAATCTCCGGCAACCCAGGCTTGGGCAGCGCAGGGAGGGAAGATGTGGCCCAGTTGTTCATCATCCATCCCAAGGACATGGCGCAGGGTTTCATGAGTTTCATGAACTCCCTGTTCAGCACACATCCCGACACGGAGAAGCGCATCGCCATCCTTGAGCAATTCTAATGCGATAACACCACGCCCATCATCCCCTCGTTGAGATACGAAATGGACATCAAAAACCCACTGTCAAACAGTGGGTTTTTATTATGTATAACATCCATTATCATCGGCGGATGAATTGTTCACGGAAAATACAAGCGGCATAAACAATTTGTTTCCGTATGGAAAACAGTTTGTTTACGTATCGCAAACAAACTGTTTAAGTATCGTAAACAAAACACGAATGGCACATCTGCCATCCGTAGATGGTGACATGGGACGGCAGGACATCAAATATAGTATTCGGCAGAGTCTACCAATCCCGCCCGTAAGGCATACTTCGTCGCCTCGTGTATCGTGTTGACATTGAGCTTGCGAAAGATGTTCTTGCGGTGCGTGTTGACAGTATGGAAACTGCTGAAGCGTTTCTCCGCAATCTCCTTGGTGGTCATGCCGAGGGCGATGTCCTTGAGTATTTCCACCTCGGTCTTGGTCAGGTTGACGCGCTCTTCCGTCTTCTGCTCTTGGAAGAGCAACATCTCCGTCATCCGTTGGCACACATACCGTTGCCTATGCACCGCGAAGCGGATTGCCTCGCGTATCTCGCTCAACGGTGATTCCTTCAGCAAGATGCTGAATTGGTTACTGAAGGCGACAAGCAGACGCACAAAGTCCACGCTCAAGTCCTCGCTAAACAGCAGCCAATGCACCCGTGGGAACCGCTCGTTGAGGATCAGCAGTTCCGCCGCATCGTTGATGTCGAAGAGCGTATAGTCGAGGATGACCGTCGCCGCCGTGTCATTCTTGAGGCATTCGATAAGCTCCGCCTTGTCGGGAGTGTATCGGTAATCAATCATCTCGTCATGGATGAGATACATCAACCCTGCCCGTGTGATGTCTTGGTTGTCTGCCAAATAAATCTTCATACCCGCAACCTTTATTTGTGATTTATGCTACATGGGGAGCAATTGCTCATCTTCCACCCCGCAATAGGCGAATCCCATCTCCTTCGACTTCTCCTCGTCGAAGGTATAATAGACCGCCTCGCCCTCCGCGCATACCATCCCGTCGGCGTTCTCCACGCTACATGCTATCGTATGCCAGCGTCCGTGGCTTGCGGCGATCTTGGCACGAATGGTGACTTGCGTGTCCGACGTGTGGAGTGGTTTGAGGTATTTCACGTTCAGTTTGGAGGTCACGCTCGCCGCCTGCAACTTCCTTGTTACAGCCCATCCGCACACCTCGTCGATGAGCGTGGCGATGATGCCGCCGTGCAACACCCCTACCCATCCCTGGAAATACGCTTGTGGTTTCCAGAATGAGACGACTTCGTCACCGTTCTCGAAAAACTCCAAATGCAATCCCATAGGGTTATCGGGGCAACAACCGAAACAATAATAACCTTCGCGCCGCAAAAAAGGGTTCTTTATTTTCCTCATAGTCTTCTATAGTTGGGGGTTAGAATGTCATCCTCATCATGAAACGGATGCCTTGCTTGTGTGCTGTGGGCAACTCATTGTAGTTCAACCGCCGCACATATTCTATGTGTAAGATCTTGAAAATGTTGTGTATGCCGGCAATCAATTCCACGTACGGCTTCTTCGGGTCCATGACATAGCAGCCTGAGGGGAATGCCATCAGAACATCGCTGTTGGCATTTTCCAAAAGGAAGGGGTTGTTCTTGTCGGTGAGGTCGCCCCACAGGCATTTCACGCCGATGTACTCCCTCCACTTCAACTTCTTCAGAAGGGGGATGCGGTTGAATATCTTACCGTTCAAATCCCAGCTCACGTCGAGGCTCGCATATCGGTCATTGAGGAACTCCATGTTGTTGATCAAGTTGAATGCCTCATCCTCCACGATGTACGAGAGATTGGCAGCGGGCATGATGAGCAAGGGGTAAGGCACCTGGTTCCATTGGATGCCACCCTTGAGATAGGCATCGATCTTGCCCCACGACTTCATCCAGAAACGCTTATAGATAGCAGCCTCGGAAAGGTTAAAGCGGTAATCGCCACCCAGAAATCCCTTAAAGCCCATGGTATGCCCGATGGTGAACACGGGAGCGTCGAGGTTGATGGGTATGCGTCGCTGCTTGGTATTGATGTAGGTACGTCCCGGGGCGAGTTGCAGTTCCACGTGCGCCTCCGTGGTGCGTATCTTCCCATTGTGCAGATGCTTGTTCAGGTCGCCCTCTGCGATATCCGGCGGGGTGATACCGCTACTCAATGGATGGAAGAAGAGAGCGGCACATGCCTCGTTTTCCTCCGTCTTGATGGATGCGGTGGTCTTCAATCCCCACTCCTCCTCGCGCTCAAAGGCAAGTTGCTGGCGGTTGTAGAACATCATCTTGTCCACCTTTGCCCATTTGAATGCCGTGAACACATTGTCCTTGTCGGTGTGTATGAACTTATCGGAAGGCGAGGTGACATCATACGTGGAGGTGAACGTGATGGTGCGCTTGGGGAACTCGCGCGGCAGATAGTCTTTCTTGTTGAACGAATAGGTCAACTCCGCCTTGTAATAGTTCTTCTTGCTACCCCAGCCATGTGCGTAATAGCCCGACATGAACCAATGGGGATTAAAGTTGGCGGTGGTCTGTGCGCTTATGCGGTTGCGCATCCCGTCGATGAAATTATTGGAGATGACGGTGTTCATCGGGCCAAGATCCACCTTGCTGGGATGGTTTTCATCACCCGTCTCCACGAAGTTCTCGACGAGTGCTTTCAACCCAAAGAGGATATACTTGAAGCCCTTGATCTGTTCGATGCGGTGGATGAAAGCGTCCATCGACGACTCGCTCTTGGTCAACTCCACGGTGCGGTATTGGTTCCAGAACGCCTCGTCGCGCATCATGGCATTGGCATCGCGCCGCTCCTTGGCCTTCCCCCGGAACAACTGCTTGGGCAACTCGTCGAAAGCATACTCACTCAATCGCGTGGTACGTATCACGATGACCTTGGAAAGGAACTTGACGAGTGACATTTCCACGATCATGTCATCCACGGAGAGCGCCCATTCGCCGTTGGGGAGATGGGTATACTCCTGCATCACTTGCAGGTTTTCCACGAAGTTCACGTCGCTACGCTTGGGAATGGTGAGGTTGCAGCGTTTCACATGGAGCGTGGTGTCGGCGATGATATACAACTCGCCTCGGAAGCCGAAGTCCTGTTGGTTGTTGGGAATGAATTGCAAGTGGTAGCAGAGGTCGCGCCCCACATACACCGTGTCCTCGATATAGAAGCGATAAAAGGAGATGGCATCCTTGCCGATGGGGCTGGTAAAGGGATATTGCAGCAGTCGCACCTGGTCGTCATAGATGTCTACGTCGGTGAAGACATCCTTCAATGTCACGTTCAGGATGTCGCCCGTCTGGAGGAAATGGTTGATGCCCGTGGAGTTTTGCCCCTTGATAATATCCTTCTCGCTCTTGGGTTCCTTGCGGTAGACGTGCTGTGTGACCGTCTCGTCTACCGACACGGGCAGCACGAGCTTGTTGTTGTAAGGGCAGAGTTCCACCTGGTCGAGTAGCCATTTCCGCTTGCCAATAAACCCACTATCGATGTCAAGGGGGTTGATGTCGTTGACGGCAAGGGTGATTTTCTGGTATTTGTCGTATTGGTAGAAGTCGTGATTCTTCAGGTCGGTGCGTTTCTTGGCGGCGATGACGCGGCGCATGAGTTCCACGGCGGGGTTGTCCTTACGGCTGTATTTGCCGCGTTTCTTCTTGACGACCACCTCGGCAAGCTGCTTGGTGTCGGGTTTCAACTTGACATTGAAGAGGCTGGGTGTCTTCTGCGAAATCATCACCCGCTTCGACTGATACCCCACGGCACTGAACGTGAGATACCACCCATTATGCCTTGCTATGGAATATCGTCCTTGTGCATCGCCACTCACGGCGACGTGGTTTCCCTTGTACGATGCACTGGGATAGAAGATGGTGTCGCCTGTCACGGCATCTGTCACCACGCCATGTATCTGCCCGTTGGCGGCAATGGCCAACATACTGAGCAAAAAGAATATGATATATCTAACCTTCATCGTCTATTGAAGTAATAATTGTGCCAAATCAGTAATCACGAGGTTGGGGAATGTCTCATCGTAAACGTCATTGTTCCACCCCTCGCCCTTAAACCAAACGGTGCGGCAACCGAGCTTCGCCGCCGGCTCGATGTCCTTATAGAAACTGTCGCCCACCACGGCAACATCCTTCGCCTCCATGCCAAGGGCATCTACTCCCAATGCAAAGATCCGGGGATTGGGCTTTCGGATGCCCACGTTGGCAGACTCGATGACATCCACAAACAACCCATCGAAGCCAAATTCATGCAGCACCTCATTGACATTGCCATAGAAATTGCTCACCAACACCATGGGGCAACGCCCGTGGAGCTGTCGCAAGACATCGATGCTATGGGCGGTAATGGTTTTCACCTGCGAGTACAAATCGTCAAGTAGCACATCGTGTACCCGTCTGAAATCCTCTTCCCCTGCGTTCCAATCACCCTTGGAACAAAGATATTCCAATTCCAAGCGAATCTTGATGTCAAGGGTCTTGTGGAATGTGAAATGGGGCTTGATGATGGGGTTGCGCCCTAAGTAACGCTCGGCATAGACGTAAGCGTCGCGGAATGCCTGTTCAGAGACGGGCAATTGATGGCGTTGGTAAGCGTGCCAGAGCATCTTGCCCCAATGGCATCCCGCCGTGTCGAGCGTAGCTCCATAGTCAAAAATATATCCTTTTACCTCATCCATCATACCTACTCCTTTCCTTTCTCTTGGGGAATGACACCATCATCCATCTGCCGGGCGATGGAAAGGCTCAACGACTCATGCTTCCTGTGCATATAGACATACAATCCCTGCATCACGGTTATCTCAAACAATGGATAAATCCACGGGAGATCCAACAGGCATGAGACATACAGGCAGATGGCGCGAGTGTTGAACGTGAGGATGTTGGTGTAGGGCATCAACGGGCGTGAGCCATCCAGGAATCGCGCCTTAAACGCCTTCATATCCTCCCCCTGTCGGTATTTCGCCATGTAATCCTTGAAAAACGACTGAAATTGCGGGGTGCGTTTCTCTTGGCTCTTGCAATAATTGGCATAATTATAGAAGAACAATTGGCCGACTATCGACCCCGCCTCTTTCTGCTGCCCATAGATAGTCCGTTGCTGTTGGTAGTTATCCAGCTCGCTCCCCTCCTTTCCCTTGAGGAAGAAGAGGTGTATCTGACGGTAATAATCACTAAGGGAACTCTGTGGCGAGTGGAACAAAAAACCAGCCACAGCCATCAAGACCCATGCCCAGATGCCCCACTTGACATGCGTGAAGGGGATGTCCTGCGGCATGAGGCGGCAAGCCAATGCGAAGTAGATGCAGAAAAACCACACATCACCGGAGAAGCCGTCAAGCATCCTTCCCAACAATGTCTTCTTCCCTGTGAGCCTTGCCATCTGACCATCGGTGCTGTCGCAGAAGTTGGCAAGCATCAACAAAGCCACACCCATGATGTTATGCGCCAAGTCACGGTAATAGAACATGACGGCAGCTCCTACTCCTAAGAAGATGGAGAGGATGGTAATGGCATTGGGGTGAACCCCCAGCTTATTCCAGAAGAGGGCAAACACCAACCCGATGGGACGGGTGAAATGCACGTCAAGCCACTCTTCAGTGTCATTTGACTTAAACGAATCTTGCAATAACTGTCTGAATGTACTCATCTCATTCTATCCTTTACCAGACTGGCAATGGCATCCGCCGCCTCTTCCCTGCAACGGGAAAAACTGGGCCAGTCGTTGAAATCTATGATATAAAAACACCCCTTCTCATCCACAATGGCATCGCCACCATAGACATCGAGGGAGATAATTTCCGCTAAGCGCTCGACCTCGTGCCGCAATTGCCGTTCATCGAAGGGATAATGGTGCGCCTCGCCATTGACCAACTCGTGGGAAAACTTCATCCGGCGGTCGTCTGTGGGGTAATAATAGCGGAAAAAGCGGTCGCCCACACCATAGAACTTCACCACATCTCCCAGCACATGGGCGCTGACAAGATAATTGTCGATGCCCCTCTCCGCGAATCTCTCCTTGGCCTTATCCAACGCCTCTTCATTGGGGCAATACATCACATCGCCCACCTCCTGCGCCGCCTCATCGCCCCGTTTGAGCCAATAGCCGTGAACGCCGTGGGAAGGAGCCATGGGGATATGATTGGCCTTCATCGTCTCATACAGCTTGCACCTCACGGAAGCGGCTACCCCGTATGCGCTATTGATGACAATGTCTCCCTGATCCTCAATACGTTTCAGCAACTGGATAGTCCTTGGCAACCGCCCCATAGACAGGTAAACATCGGCATTGCACTCCTCGGAGAGCCGTGCCTCGTCCACCATTTCGATGTCGTTTCCCAAGAGACGGCAGACCGACTGCAGGATGGCACGGTCGTTCTCTATCGAATTGGGCGAGAACCTGTCATCCCTGCGGACTGCCAATATATGATGTTTCTTCTTTTCCATATCAAATTGTTTTCAAAAACCGCTCCGCCACCGCAATATCGGAGGCATGGTCAATATCCAACACCTTACTGAAAGGGTAGGCTTTCAGCCGCAACCCGTCGCGCAAGAGCGCACGTTGGAAGTTACGCATACGGCTCTCACCACGTTCCATGCACCCGCAGAGGATGTCTATCGCCTTGGGTGTCAAGCCATAGATGCCGCCGGAAATGTATCGGCATTGTTGGTCTTGGTCGTAAAACCCAGTAACATGAAGGTCGTCATCTGTACCCACATAGAGGGGCTTCTCATCTTCTATATAATCGGTCACGCCCATCAATCCATCATATATTCCGATGTCTCGACGAAAAGCGGCAATGTAATCGCCAAATTCCTTCTCTCGAAAAATGGTGTCGACGGTAGTCAAGACGAATGGAGAATCACCTAAGAAACGACTCAACTCATAAAAGCTGTGCATCGAACTGGGCGTGGACTTGACGACATAGCGCAAGGGAATGGGCTGCCCATGCAAACCTATCGACTGGATTTCAGCAAGATGGTTGCTGACAAGGGTGGTCAGGCTATTGCAAATCACCACGATTTCCTCAGCGTCATGCGCCATGAAGATGCGGATGAGACGGTCGATGAGGCATTCACCATGCACCTCCACCAAGGGCTTAGGTGCAGATATTCCCTCTTGGGCAAGGCGAGAGCCCTCGCCGGCGGCTATGATTGCGTATTTCATGAATGCCTGAAAATAAAGGGCAACGACATCTTACTCAAACACCTCATCAATGCCAAACTCGTCAATGTCATCGCCAACAGAGGCGCAGGGGTCGAATTCTTCGGGAATATCAAACTTGGCTTCGGGGTTATACCCTAATGAACGGTCGGCAAATATTTTCTTGATATAGATAGCGAAGATAGGCAATGCCATCGCCGCACCCTGCCCTATGCTCGTGGAGTTGAAGTGGATGTCGCGATCTTCGCCGCCCACCCAGCATCCTGACACAAGTTGTGGCGTAATGCCCATGAACCAAGCATCAGAGTTATTGTTGGTCGTTCCCGTCTTTCCACCCATCTCACACTCGACATTATACTTAGCCCGCAAGCGACGGCCTGTACCATTGTTGATTACCTCCTGCAAGAGGACGAGCATCTTATAGGCACTCTCCGCACTGATAACCTCGTTCATGCGTGGCTGGAATTGTGCCACGGTGTTGCCGTCGCTGTCTTCAATCTTGGTGACGAAGGTCGGCGAGACACGGATGCCATGGTTGACAAACGTGGTATAGGCACTCACCATCTCTGCCACGGAGACCTCACACGGTCCCAAGCACAAGGACATGGAGGGATGGATGTCGGGATTATTGATGCCGTAGTCATGGAGCATCTGCACGAATTGTTGGGGATTGAGACGGCTCATCAGGTATGCAGAAATCCAGTTGTTTGACTGGGCAAGGCCCCACTTCAGCGTCACCATCGCCCCATAGTGGCTACGGCTGCCGTTGCGCGGTGTCCACGGCTTGCCCGCCACCATGTAGGTGCGCTGCACGTTAGGCGCGAGGTCGCAGGGCGAAAAGCCATTTTCCATGGCAAGTGAATAGAGATATGGCTTGATGGTAGACCCCACCTGCCGACGTCCTTCCATCACCATGTCGTACATGAAGTGCGTAAAGTCGAGTCCGCCTACGTATGCTTTCACATGCCCATTCACGGGGTCCATGCTCATGAAGCCGGCACGGAGGAACGTCTTGTAGTAACGAATGGAGTCCATCGGGGTCATCGTCGTGTCCTTATCTCCCTTGTATGTGAAGACCGTCATGCGCGTCGGGGTGTTGAAAGAGTGGTCAATCTCATTGTCGCTTGCCCCTCCCGCCTTCAGCGCACGATAACGGTCGCTCTGGCGGACGGCACGTTGCATAATGCTATTGATCTGTGCCTGTGTGATGTCACTTGTAAACGGTGCGTTCTTCTTGTGCCTGTTGGCAGCGAAGAACTGGGGCTGAAGGTTTTTGGCAACATGCTGGTACACCGCCTCCTCGGCATATCGCTGCATACGGGTGTCGATGGTGGTGAAGATTTTCAGGCCATCGGTGTACACATTATAATGCCCCCCACCCTTTTTATAATTCTTGTTACACCAACCATAGAGGGGGTCTGTGACCCACGCGATGGAGTCAAAGACATACTGGTTCTTGTTCCAGGCGGGATAATTGGCGCGATCGGGCTTCTTCGCCATCATGTACTGACGGAGGAACTCGCGGAAATAGGGGGCAGCACCGTCCTTGTGGTCGGTGCGATGGAAGTCCAATGCCAAAGAGTCATTACACGCTTTCTCATATTCATCCCTGTCGAGATGCCCAGCCTTGTACATCTGCGACAAGACTACGTTGCGCCGTTCCTTGCTACGCTCGGGGTAACGGACAGGGTTATAGAGCGAGGGATTCTTACACAAGCCTACCAATGTGGCTGACTCGGTGAGTGTCAACTGGCTCGGCTCCTTGTTGAAATAGGTCTTGGCGGCGGTCTTGATGCCCACGGCATTGTGGAGGAAGTCGAAGTAATTGAGGTAATGGGCAAGGATTTCCTCCTTGGTATAATACCGTTCCAACTTGATGGCAATGACCCATTCTATCGGTTTCTGCAAGAGACGCTCCAACTTACTATGCGCCTTTTCGGAATAAAGTTGCTTTGCCAACTGCTGCGTGATGGTGGAACCACCGCCGGCACTCTCCTGCCCTAACAACCCTCGCTTGACAATGGCACGTGCAAGAGCCTTGAAGTCGATGCCGGAGTGATAATAAAAACGCTCATCCTCGGTGTCTACCAATGCCCTGACAAGATAAGGAGAGAGATTGTTGTATGATACACAGATACGGTTTTCACGGTCGAAATTATAGGTTCCCATCACCTGCCCGTCGGCAGAATAGATTTGAGAGGCGGAACGGTTGATGGGATTTTGCAAGTCTGACAGCTCCGGCATATATCCAATGACACCGTGCCAAATACCGAAAAACCCCACCACAGCTGCAATGATACCAATGATAAGAGCCCCCCACAGGAAGCGTATAAAAGCTTTTCTCATTCTTTGAATATCAATAAAATACGTGCAAAATTACAATTTTCTTTTCAATAATCGTCAATAATCGGAAAAAATGAGTAATTTAGCACTCGATTTTGCAACTGTCATCCCATCATCATCATGGAAAAACAACATTTCGTGACTATCGCGAACCTATCGAAAGAGCGCATCATGCACCTCATCGACATGGCGCAAGAGTTCGAAAAACACCCCAACAGGGAACTGCTGAAAGGAAAGGTCGTGGCAACGCTTTTCTTTGAACCCTCCACCCGCACACGTCTTAGTTTTGAAACAGCCGCCAACCGCTTGGGCGCAAGGGTTATCGGTTTTTCCGATGCCAAGGCTTCCAGCGTGAGCAAAGGCGAGACGTTGAAGGACACCATCCTCATGGTTTCCAACTATGCAGATGTCATCGCCATGCGACATTTCATTGAGGGGGCGGCACAGTATGCCAGTGAGGTGGCTCCCATACCCATCATCAATGCGGGTGATGGGGCGCATGAGCATCCCTCGCAGTGTCTGCTTGACCTCTTTTCCATCTATAAGACGCAGGGGACGTTGGAGAACCTGAACATCTCGCTTGTGGGTGACTTGAAGTATGGACGCACGGTGCATTCGCTCATTACCGCCATGCGGCATTTCAATCCCACATTCCATTTCATTGCCCCCAAGGAACTCGCCATGCCCAATGAATATAAACTCTACTGCAAGGAGCATGGAATCAAGTACCAGGAACACACCGTTTTCAACGACAAGGTCATTGCCGATGCCGACATCATCTATATGACACGGGTGCAGAAAGAACGCTTCTCCGACTTGATGGAATATGAACGTGTCAAGAACGTGTATATCCTCCGCAACGAGATGTTGGCAAACGTGAAGGACAACATGCGCATCCTACACCCGCTGCCACGTGTCAACGAAATCGACTACGACGTGGATGACAACCCCCACGCATATTATATCCAACAGGCGCAAAACGGCTTGTATGCGCGGCAAGCCCTTTTCTGTTATGTTTTGGGTATCACCTTAGACGACATTCGCAATGATAAGACTATTATAAGTTGAATCCTACACATTATTATATAATAAGGAAGCATGGAAAACAAGAAAGAACGGATAGTAGCAGCCATCGAGAATGGTACTGTCATCGATCACATTCCAGCCGAAAAGACATATCAAGTGGCATCGCTACTTGGCCTGTTCGACCTCAAGACAGAAGTTACTATCGGTAATAATTTCGCCTCCAATAAAGTTGGGAAAAAGGGAATCATCAAGGTCTCCGACAAGTTCTTCACCAACGACGAGATCTCCCGACTGTCTGTGGTCGCGCCGAAAGTCATCCTCAACATCATCCATGACTATGGCGTAGTGGAAAAAAAGACCGTTGACACCCCAGATGAATTGAGGGGAATCGTGAAATGCAACAACCCCGTTTGCATCACCAATAACGAGCCGATGGAGACGGTCTTCCACGTCGTGGACAAGGAACGGGGCATCTGCAAATGCCATTACTGTGACAAGGAGCAAGACATGGCAAAAGTGAAACTGGTATAAATCAACAAATTCAACCCAATAATCAAATGAAAAGAGACAACGCTATTTTTGAGTTAATCGAGAAAGAACACCAACGTCAGTTGAAAGGCATCGAACTGATTGCCAGCGAGAACTTCGTCAGCGACCAAGTGATGGAGGCCATGGGCAGTTACCTAACCAACAAATATGCCGAAGGCTACCCCGGCAAACGCTACTATGGCGGTTGCCAAGTGGTGGATGAAGTGGAGACGCTTGCCATCGAGCGCGTATGCAAACTATTCGATGCTGAATACGCCAACGTGCAACCACACTCAGGCGCACAGGCAAATGCCGCCGTATTGCTTGCTGTCTTGAAGCCCGGAGATACCTTCTTGGGGCTAAACCTGGCACATGGCGGACACCTCTCACATGGCTCTGCCGTCAACACGAGTGGCATCCTATATAAGGCGGTTGGTTATGACCTCAATCCCGATACGGGGCGTGTAGACTATGACCAGATGGAAAAGCTCGCCATTGAACACCAACCCAAGCTCATCATCGGCGGAGGCAGTGCCTACAGCCGCGAATGGGACTACAAGCGGATGCGTGAGATAGCAGACAAGGTAGGGGCTTTGCTCATGATTGACATGGCTCATCCCGCCGGGCTGATTGCCGCCGGGCTGCTTGACAACCCCGTGAAATATGCCCACATCGTAACCTCTACCACCCACAAGACACTACGTGGGCCTCGCGGAGGCATCATCCTCATGGGCAAGGACTTCGAGAATCCTTGGGGATTAAAGACACCCAAAGGCGTGACAAAGATGATGAGCCAACTGCTCAATTCCGCAGTGTTCCCCGGCCAGCAGGGCGGTCCATTGGAGCATGTCATCGCTGCCAAGGCGGTCGCCTTTGGCGAAGCACTCCAGCCAGAGTTTAAGGAATGGGCTACCCAGGTGCAGAAAAACGCCAAGGTGTTGGCAGAGGAACTCGTGAAACGCGGCTTTACCATCGTGAGCGGTGGCACGGACAACCACTCGATGCTCGTTGACCTCCGCTCCAAATACCCCGACCTGACGGGTAAGGTGGCAGAGAACGCTCTCGTGGCAGCCGACATCACGGTAAACAAGAACATGGTGCCGTATGACAGCCGTTCCGCTTTCCAGACATCGGGTATCCGCCTCGGTACGCCCGCCATCACCACCCGCGGTGCCAAGGAAGACCTGATGGTGCTGATTGCCGCCCTCATCGAAGAGGTGTTGAACGACCCCGAGAACGAGGAAGTGATTGCCAGCGTCCGCCAGCGTGTCAACAAGACGATGGAACAATATCCCCTCTTCGCCTATTGATGCTACAAACAATATTGACCTATATCATCTTGGCACTCTCTATTGCCTATGCCCTCTACAGCATATACAAGGCAATACAGAGTGCCAAGAATCCGTGTTACGGATGCGAAGGATGTCCATTGAAAGAGGCGAAAAAGCGACAAAAAGCTCCCTGCCCCAAGAAAAAATGAACAAATTATTTGGATTTCAGAAATAAATGCTATATCTTTGCACCCGAATTAAAACAAGGTACCTTGGCCGATCGGTTAGGTAACGGTCTGCAAAACCGTGTAGAGCAGTTCGACTCTGCTAGGTACCTCCAAAGAAAACGCAACCAAATCCAAGATTTGATTGCGTTTTTACTTTTTATCTACCCCACCGAGGTTATCCCAACGTGTATGCAAAGAACACGCCAAAAATAACAACTGCGGCCAAAATCATCAGAATATAAAATGTTGCTTTCTCCAAGAAATCCTTACGAGCCTTGGCCTTGAGGGCTTTCTTCTTAAACACCTCAGAACTATCATTGTGATGATGGTGATGTTTCTTTGTCGATGAACTATGACTTGACATATCTATTAGTTATTGATTGTTATCGGTGGCAAAATTAAGAAAATTATTTGAAAAAAGAAAAAGAAGAGTGGAAAAAACACGTTGCTTTTATCTCACGCAAATATTTTTCCACTCTTTATGAACACTTTTTCTTTATGAAAATGCCACGGTCAATCCTGCCATGACGATGCTCACCATCGACATCAACTTAATCAAGATATTCAGCGACGGACCACTGGTGTCCTTGAAGGGGTCACCCACCGTGTCACCCACGATGGTTGCCTTATGGGCAAACGAACCCTTACCACCGAAGTTGCCTTCCTCGACATTCTTCTTCGCATTGTCCCAAGCACCGCCGGCATTAGCCATAAACACCGCCAATGTGAAGCCACCTGCCAGTCCACCGACCAACAAGCCCAACACGCCAGCCACGCCAAGCACGATTCCCACGATGATGGGGATGATAATCGCCAAGATGGAGGGGAAGATCATCTCATGTTGGGCGGCACGGGTGGAGATCTCCACGCAACGTCCGTAGTCAGGCGTGCCCGTTCCCTCCAGGATTCCAGCTATCTCCTTGAACTGCCGACGTACCTCTACCACCATCTTCTGGGCGGCGCGACCTACGGCTTCCATGGTCAACCCACAGAAAAGGAACGCTGCCATGGCACCAATAAAGGCACCCACCAACACCTTGGGATTCATCAAGTTCACCTGGAAATAATTCATGAAGTCGGGGATGGTTGCCTGTGCGGCAGTGATAGCCTCTCCCTTCACGTTCTCCATCATCATGCCGGCACGTTCCATGGCAATCTTGATCTCCTCAATATAAGATGCAAGCAATGCCAACGCAGTAAGGGCGGCAGAGCCGATGGCAAAGCCCTTGCCCGTAGCGGCTGTGGTGTTGCCGAGGGCATCGAGGGCATCCGTGCGGTGGCGCACCTCCTCTCCCAACTCACTCATCTCGGCATTTCCACCCGCATTGTCGGCAATTGGTCCGTATGCGTCGGTGGCAAGCGTGATGCCCAATGTGGAGAGCATACCCACGGCAGCGATACCGATGCCGTACAGGCCATGTGCCAAACTCTCTGAAGACATCGACAGGTCGAAGCCATTGGCGCAGAGGTAGCTCATCAAGATGGCAACGCCAATAGTCACAACGGGTATACAAGTAGAAATCATACCCGTACCGATACCCTTGATGATGACGGTAGCCGAGCCGGTCAGGCCAGCCTCCGAAATCTTCTGGGTTGGTTTATATGAATGGGAGGTATAGTATTCGGTTGCCTGTCCGATGATGACACCGGCAGCAAGACCACTAATCACGGAGAAGGAAAGGCCAAGCCAATTCTCGATGCCAAGCAAATATAAAATGATAAATGTGGCAACGGCGATGAGAACGGCAGATACATTCGTGCCAAGTGCCAATGAGCGAAGCAAGTCTTTCATGGTAGCCCCTTCTTTTGTGCGGACAAGGAAAATGCCAAGCAATGACAGGAACACACCCACGGCAGCGATAAGCATCGGGGCGATGACAGCCTTGAGTTGCATATCAGGCACCATCGCGAAAGCGGTAGCACCAAGGGCAGCCGTAGAAAGGATAGAGCCACAATAGCTCTCATAGAGGTCGGCTCCCATACCAGCCACGTCACCTACGTTGTCTCCCACATTGTCGGCGATGGTGGCGGGGTTGCGCGGGTCGTCCTCGGGGATGTCGGCTTCCACCTTACCCACGATGTCGGCTCCCACATCAGCGGCTTTCGTATAGATACCACCGCCCACACGGGCAAACAGGGCCTGTGTAGAGGCACCCATACCAAAGGTCAACATGGTCGTGGTAATGGTAATCAAGGCGATGCTTCCCTCGGTGTAGACAGAACGGAGGATGACAAACCAAATGGCAATGTCAAGCAAGCCGAGTCCCACAACGGTCAATCCCATCACCGCACCGGAGCGGAAGGCAATCTTTAAGCCTGCGTCGAGGCTCTTGCGAGCGGCATTGGCCGTGCGGCCAGATGCGTAGGTTGCCGTCTTCATACCGAAGAAGCCAGCCAAGCCAGAGAAGAAACCACCCGTGAGGAATGCGAAAGGCACCCACGGATTCTGCACATGCAGCACGTATGCCATAAAGGCAAACAACACCGCTAAGGCAATAAACACATACAGCACCACCTTATACTGCTGTTTCAGGTAAGCCATGGCGCCGTCACGTACATACTTGGCAATCTCGCGCATTCGCGGGGTGCCCTCATCAGCCGAAATCATTGACTTGAAGAAGAACCATGCCATGCACAAGGCAACGATAGAGGCAATGGGTACAAGCCAAAAAACTGAAGGAATGTTGTTCATAATCTATGAATGTTAATAATGATTAGAATCGGAAGTCAAGTTCCACATCTATCAAGTTATGGTTCTTGTGGATGGAGCGGTCGTTGACAAGCGCATACTCCAAGTTTAACTGCAAGTTCTTTGTGAAGAGGTAGTCGGCACCGATCTCATAATAAGTCTTGGACGACTCCCATGTTTTCTGGTCGCGATAGACATCGTAACGGGCCTTGGCATGGAGCTTGTTCTTAATGATAGGGGCGATGCAGAGGGCGTAGAAGCCATCCGCCTTGTCACCCTTGTCCTTGTTGGCGGCATAACCCTGGCTATGCACATACTCCGAGCGAAGTGTCCAGTCATTCTGTGCATACTCGGCACTGAGGGCGTAGCGGTTCTTGCGGACGCTCTCCGTTGCACTAACAGTATTGCCATTGGCATCTGTTCCCGTTGTAGCCATATACCGCGTTCCCGTCCATCCGAAAGCACCGATGCGCAAGCCCTTAATGGGCATCACCCACATTCCGCCGATGATGTCTTTCTTGTTATCTTTGTCCTTTTGGTTGATGCCCTCGCCATTGAACACGCCTACCTGATAGTGCAACAGGTTGCGACCGGCAGCATTGGGAAGGAAGTCACCTTGGATTTGCAGACCGATGTCACGGCCATTCGACGACTGCTCGCCCGTACGGTCGGAGAAGCCCGCCAACTTCGACACGGGCTGGGAATACGACATGAAGCCCTGTGTGATAGGGTGCATGGGGTTCTCAAAGGTGAACGGACGCTTGAACTGTCCCGCCTTCACCATGAAGAATTTGTACTTCTGCCACTCTGCAAATACATCCACGATACGCGGAGAGGCGTTCAGCGACGATGTATTGCCATTGAGTTGCAACTGCATCTTCCAATACCAGTCTTGTTGGATGCGCCCTTCCAAGGCGAGACGCACCAAACGGACCTGGAAGGAGTTTTCCTCTGCGTTCTCTTTGTCAAGCCCTTGGTACTGTAACATACCATAACCCGAAAACTTCACGTTATTAAGCCAAGCGGGCAACTCAATCGTTTTCTTCTCTTGCGCATTTGCCCCAACAACCATCATGGAGGCAAACAGCACAAACATCATAATCTTTTTCATAATTTTGTTATATAAAAAACGTACTTTTTGCATTCAACATGCAAAGGTAAACAAAATAATTAAAAAAGATTAAAATGTTTGATAAAATCTTGATTGGGCCTATAAGATTTGAGACATTTTATGAAAGGAAATGACTTTCAATATTCCTCCGCAAGCCTATATATCTCTATCGCCAAAAGGGTGAAGAGGACTATGGGAGTCATGATAAGGGTACTGACGGGGAGATGTATGGCAGACAGAATGCCAACGACATCACCCCAAAGGGCGACGAAGATACCGCGCAACTGCCCCACCCCATCTACCATGAAGAATAAGGCAATCCCTATCGCCCAGCATACCGCAGTCCACCAGCGGCTCAGCCGCATGGTTCTTGTCGGTAACTGCCGCATCACCCTTTCGGTGAAGCCATTGTCGGCTATGTCTTGTCTATGCTCATCGAAGAAGCGCATGAGCATCTGTTCGTCATTTTCTGTCATATCCGTTGTTTTTTAGATAGTTTGCTAATTTCTGTTTGCCCCGCGAGAGGTGCGACTTGATGGTGCTTTCCGCCATCCCGGTAACCTCGGCGATCTTGTTGATGGGCTGCCCCTCCATCAGTTGCAGGGTGATGCACGTGCGCTCGGCGGGCGAGAGGATGGCGAGGGCTTCCGCCAAGTCCATCCGCAACCCGCTGTCCGCCTGTTCTGAATGGCGGCGCACCACGGCGGGCTGGTCGATGGTCTCCGTCAGTTTGGTGCAACGGTTATGGTCGTAAAGCACATTATAGGCGATGCGATAGAGCCACGTGGAGAAGTTCGACAGCCCCTTAAACTGCCCGATGTTGGTGTATGCCTTGACGAAAGTGTCCTGTGCGAGGTCGTCGCTCAACTGCTTGTCGCCCAATGTCTGCCCCAGGAAGAACCGCCGTATAAGTGACTGGTATTTCATAACCAGCTTGTCGAAAGCCCGTTTGTTATGAAACACAGCCACCTGGGTAACGAGAGAGAGATCTTCAGAGGACATGAACCTAAATGGTTGAGGGTATGTCGATTCCTATATTCTGTCCCTATTGGACGTCTTTGACATAATCATCTGTCCCACGCCAAAGCAGAACACCAATGCGCCGATGCCCACCAACATGTTGGCATGCCATATCCAAAACATCAACATCAAGCCCAGTCCTATGGCGACATTGCGGATGCCGCGCTTCCATAGGTACTCATCGCTCTGCTTGTCAATGCCCCGTAGGCTCTCGGGGATGGGCTGTCCGTTCTCCATCGCCTTCTCTGCCAAGGAGATGCGGTCGTTGTGCCGCTTGATGATAAGGCGCAGGATCAGCGCGAGGATGATGAACGGCAGGAACAAGAACAGCAACACCAAGAACACGACAAGGATGGCAAAGAGGATTCCACCCGTGGTGGCGGTGAGTGCCAGGAGCCACGAGAGGGGATTATCATAGTGGCTGGGGTCCCAGTCGAAGTTGACGTTCACGCCCTTCACATCATCCTCATCGTCATAGTCGGTATCGTTAATGTCCATGGCCGCTTCGGTGGTGTCAGAAAATGCCTCTATGCCTTCCTCGATGGAATCGGCAACTGCCTCCAAGCGGTCTGCCAACTCCTGCGCCTTCTCGGCAGCCTGAATGGCCTCGTCGGCCTTCTGCCGGGCGGTCTGTAAGGCGTTGGTCACGGTCTGTTTCAGTTGTGGCTGTGCGCTGGCGGTCATCACATTGAGCGAGAGCGTCAATGCCAGCAAAAGGATATACTTCTTCATTTTCATTGTCTTGATGTTTGGTTTACTGATGGTTAGACGATGGGAAGGGAGAAAAGGTTGCACCATCCACAAAAAAACTTCCCACCATCCGAGAATAACCGACATAACGCCGACACGTCATAAAGGCATCATTCTACAGCCGTCCAACTATCTTGGACGACCCGTCCAAGCCCTTTGGACACCCCGTCCAAGCCTTTTGGACGACAGGCGGATGACGGCTTCGCGCCCACCCACCATAGTTGGGGCGAGGCTTCTCCCAGCCTGTTATCGTCAAGGATGCTTGATGACCTCCTGCATATAGATGGCATCGAGGCTCCACAGGGCGGCATCGTTGGTGGAGATGCCATGCCATTCCGTCATGGGTGAAGGCACCTCGGGCGGCATGACGGTGGTGATGCCAAAGGCAGGAGCCTCGTCATGTTCGATGCGGTTCCACAGGTCGTGCCACGCCTCTGCCGCCATCTTGGGGTCACGATGCTGCCATGCGGCGTATGCAAGGAGTCGTCGCACGGGGAACTTGCTATGAACCAACTCAAATGACATCTGCTTATATCGAGACGCATAGTCGATCCAAACGTCTTCGAAGGCAGACATGTTGACCATCGGCAGCAGCTCATTCATTACCTCGAAACCGCCCATGATGGTCATGAGGTGGTTGGTGTGGCGCACGGAGGGGTCTCCCTCGTAGCTCATCTTGCCCGTCGCGGGGTCATATCCCCATGCGTTGTTACCCGTGAACAGCCCATCTTTCATGGCGGAGACACTCTCCAAGCCCGATAAGATCTTATCCCGATAGCGGGTATTGCCCGTGCGTTCCCACTCCGTGAGCCAATTCCCCGCATACGCCAACCAGTCCGGGCCGAATCGGAGGCGTGCCGGGGCGGTGCAGGGATATTTGCTTATCGGCTCTGCCAGGCGCATGGGGTCGAGGTGATAGAGCAATTGGTCTGCATCTTTCACCTCGGTCATGAGGTCGCCCGTGCGCTCATCGGTGGTCAGGTAATAGTAGAAACGGTTGAATGCCGCCTGGCTAATCCGTGCCTCCTTTGCCCCACAGCCCCAGTGGGAGACATTGTGGCGGCTGCCCAGTCCCGCCAAATCGCCGAGATGGTAGCAATCCACCTCGCCATTATGGCGTGTCATCGCCTCCGCCATGCGATAGATGTCGTGCCGCCCCGTTCGCAGGAAATTGTACCAGAGCCACATTGGCGTTGCCAGTTCGGTATTGTCCCAGGCGTACCCTCCCACATCATACCGCCACGAATGCCGCTCCTCGTCATACGCATGCATCATGTCGCCGTAGTTCCAAAAGCCATACCATTTCTGTTCTTCAATGGCTCGCCGATAATAATCGACGTATTGGTCGATTCGCCGTTCCACCTTCGCCGACGACAAGGTGGTACTATCGGGCAACGACCAGATGCCGAAAGCCCGCTTGGCATATAGGTATTCGGGAGTGCATTGCAACTGTGCGTCGCCCTCGATGTGGCGAGCCCAGGCGGCAATGCCCTGATTGGTGGGGTAAGAGGATTGCAGGGCGAGCCACAAGACACTTGTCCGCGCGATGCCGTAGGGCGTGCTCAGCCCCTCCTGCACATCCTCGTAACTGGCGAGAAGGTCGTGTGGGATGGTGTCGTAGTGGCAGAGATTCATCGCCTCCGCCTCGGGACTCCACAGCCACATCGTCAACGCCGCCTCGTCGCCACGGGCTTGCGCCACCTCTATCGACGAGGGATAGGATTGCCAAAAGTCTCTCAAGGCCACGCTCATGCCGCCGCTCACGTCGCCCACAAAGGCAAAGCCCGGCGACCGAATGCCCGTAAACGTACCTATCCACGGGCTTCCGTCGGTTGCCCGTTTGCGGATAGAGAACGAGTTGTCGGTGAGTTGCGAGAGCCGATACCCATCCCATTTCGCCCAATGGCGCAGGAGGGACTGGTCCATCTCATCAAATGCCGTCGGTTCGGGGATGCGTTGCCCTGCCATTTGTCGCCCTTGCCAGTTGACACCATCCGCACGGAGCGGTCGCCGCCCATCCAACGGTTGGACGGGTTCGCTCCATACGCCCCCGTCATCTGTGGCAAAGGCAACGTGGCGATTGTACACCTGTTCGCGGAAAGGCACCTGCCAACGGATTCCCAACGACGCGATAAGATCTTTCTTTTCATCACCATCATAGACAAAAGAATGCACCATCTTCACCTGTTCGGAATGGGCAAAGAAATATAACCTGACGGTAAACGGTAGCCAATCACGTCCTTTGGCATGGTGGACACCCTCAATCTTGACGACGGCACTCACCTTCCCTTGTCGCTCGATGCTGACTTGGCGGATGTCTGAAACGAAAGAGTCGCCATCTTTCAATGACGCTACTAAATGGCATTTGCCCCCTATCTTGATGCCCTCCATCAACATACTGTCTATAAGGGCATTACCTTTTTTAGGAACAAAGGCATCCATCTTGCCCGTAGACACATGGTATTGGCTTCCCAAATCATGTATTTGAATGTCCGAAACGATATGTTTATACGTCTTATTCCGTACCTTCCAACCATCCTTCCCACAAGGCACAACCGCCGAAAGCCCTGCCCACTTCACCGAACCGTCTTCCCAACGGGCGTTGATCCAAGCATCCGTTGGCACTTCTTCACCATCGGAGGCGAGCGTCAACATGGAAACATCCCGCAATTCACCCTTGGCAAAAGGGACACCAAATGCCAACGGGCGGTTCATCGTGGGCGTTTCACCTATCCAATGGAGGGGAATGCCGCCATCGAGGGAGAAAGATGGTGAGGGATAGGAACGGAAATGGGCGATGCGGATGCGCGACCACGTGGTACGGAAGCCAAACCATCCCTCCCTCAAAGGCATGGGGTCATGGTAATCGACCACCAATTCCCCATCGACATAGAAACGGGTATGCCCCTGTGAACTGACGATTTTCCAGTGATACCAGTGGTTGGCTTTCAGCAGATGGGCGGCATCGGTGTATTCTTGCAGGATGGCCGGGCGTTTCGATTCGTCGTTCACGCCATCCCCATTGCCGTCATATCGGCGGAAGCGGGTGGTGGTATTGGAGTTGCCACCATAGCCCAAATAATACATCTGCAAGGTGTAACACCTCGTGAACACCCCACTCCGCCACTTTGCCCTTGACCAAATATCCTTGCGCGAGGGGTCGGAGGCGAGCCAAAAGCAGTTCATGTCGCTCAGGCGGTCGCCCTCCTTGCCCTCATCCATGACGCAGACATCGTATTCGACGGTTGTCTCCGCCGTCATCTTCTCCTTTCTCCAGAGCGTCAGACCCTTCGGGGAAACCACTTCGCAGGTGTCGCCCATGAACGACAGGCGGTATTCGGGCGACTCCGACTCCACCCGCCAATACTTGTCGAATTGGCGTTTGTCAAGCCCCGACACCATCTTCCCCGCACCTTGGGAGGGCAAAAAAAACGACGACAAGAGTGCCACACACAGGCTGACCCTTGCCGTCAATGACTCAATACTTGATTGTCGCATCGTAGTTGAATATCGGTTTGTCGGTCAATACCTCCTCCGGATAGAACTGCACGGCACTATCGTTCATCTTGGCATGTTGCCTCTGCAAGAGCTTAATCATCTCCGCGCCCGCCCAGATGACAGGGCCATAGCCGTGTGCCGCCATCTTATGCACGGGGCGATAGGCATAGAAGGCGGGGTCGAAGCCCATGCCCGTACCCACGCAGACACCCTCCACCTGTCCTTTTTCATTGACAGACGACTCCACGGCGTGCCAGGCGAGCTGCACCATCGGGCCATACGTCAGGGCATCTATCCACCCTTCGTTGATGGCATGGGCGATGCAATAGGTGTAGATGGCTGTACACGACGATTCCTGATAGGTGTCAGGATGGTCGAGAAGTTGGTGCCAGAAGCCGTCGATGCCCTGACAAGCCGCCAATCCCTTGACATGCTTTCGCAACAGGTTGAGGACATCGGCACGACCAGGATGGTCTTCGGGTACCGCATCCAATACCTCGCACAATGTCAGCAACGCCCATCCGTTGGCCCTTCCCCAATGGAAGGCGGGATGCTCTGCCATCGCCTCCACCCATCCATGGCGAAACAGGTTCTTCTCAGGCACAAACATACGCTTGGCAAAAAGCCCAACCTGCTTGACCGCCTCGTCATAATACGCGGTGTTTCCCGTATATCGTCCCATGTAGGCGACGGTGGGAATGCCCATAAACATGTCATCGAGCCAAAGCGTATTATAGTGTGGGCGGCGACGGGCAAACGTACCGTCGTCCAAGCGATACTCTTTATCCATGATATAGGATGAATAATTGTCGATGAGAGCTTGTAGCTTCAAGTCCTTATCCGTCAAAGACGCCTTAATCATCGCCTCGCAAATCGCTCCCGCATCATCGAGGGAATGAGGGTCGATGACCTTACGAACCAAGTCGTCCACCTTGCCTTTCTTCCGATAGACATTATTAAAATATGGGGCAATGTCCGCCAAGAATTGCAGCCGTTCATACAGATAGTTTTTGTAAGCGACATCGCCAGTCGCCTTGTAGGCGGCAAGCACGGCGGAGTAAGTCACGCCCCACTCGTAACTCGTCAGGCGGAAGTCGCCCCTTATCAACTGGGTATTCTCGTCGATGTCCTTGTATCGCTCCACGGGCTTGCCCGTCTTCGCGTCAACTAACTTGGCAGGGGTCACGGCGGAGATATAATCCAACACGCGCCCCATCGTCTCCTTGACATCTTCCAAGGAGGACACCCCGTACCGTAGCTTATACTGCGGGGTCATCAAATGCAAAGGGGTGTTGGAATCGTTTACTTGCGCCGAGGCACTTCCCCCAATCAACAGGAGGGAACAGATGTAAAAGCTCTTCAGTTTCATGTGTATCAATTGAGAGGTTAGGTTAGAAATGTTATGGATAATGATTACCGATGCAAATATACGATAAATTCTGCAATTCTATCATTATCCAACCAAAGAAGATGGGGAAAAACGAGAAAGAAGGGCTAACACATTGGTTAAAGTTTGCTAAAAATTCGCCATGTAAAAGATACAACCTATCAAAATAACACGTAATTTTGCAGACTATTTTTGGAAAAGGGGTGTCTTCCCCGTTACTTTTTTATTTGATTGAATGACATTTAGGAACTTGGTACTCCTAATGGCTGTAGTGGCAGGGATGCCAGCAAAGGCCCAAACGGAGTACAGAATGACAGTTGACGAATTGTTTCAACTGGTGGAAAGCAACAGCAAGACTCTTCAACAAGAGAAGATAAGCGTAGAATTTGCTCGAAAAGGAATGGAGGCGGCTCGCACCGCGAGACTGCCCGAGTTGAGTGCATCGGCATCATTATCAATGAATGGCGATGTGCTGGTTACCAATCGTGACCTAACTAACGCACAAGGCTTCGCGGCCCCACGCTGGAGCAACTCATTGGCGATAGAGGCGCAGCAGGTAGTGTATGCGGGTGGAGGCATTGATGCCAGCATCCGGTTGGCGGAATTGCAGTACGAGCAGGCGCAGGTAAGTGAGCAACAATACCGACAGCAGCAACGATTCCTGGCCTTGGGAAATTATTTGGAAATCTTCAAACTGAAGAACCGAGAGCAAGTAATCGCGAAAAACATCGAACTGACGCGGCGACTGATAGACGACATCAAGTCAAAGTACGAACAAGGCATGGCACTCAAGAACGACATAACACGCTATGAGCTGCAACTGGAAACACTATGCCTGAACCTAAAAAAACTGCAAGACCAACGTAGCATCCTCAATCACCAGTTGGCGAACCAGTTGGGCATAGACGGCGAGATTATCCCTGACGACAACATGATCAATAACAGCTATCGTCGAGATGGCGAATTGACTTGGCAGGCAACGGCACTCGCCTCATCACCTGACATCCTACAGGCGGAGATTGGCAAGAAGAAGGCACACCAAGAACTGAAACTGGCAAAGAGCGAGATGCTGCCAAGGGTGGCAGTGGTTGCTGCCGACAACTTCAGCGGTCCCTTCACTTACGACTTGCCTCCCATCGACAAGAACATCAACTTCTGGTATGTGGGCGTGGGTATCAAGTACCCCATCAGTTCGCTATTCAAACAGAACAAGAAGGTACAGCAGGCACAAGTCCGCACCCGTCAAGCCGCGCAGACCTACTCTGTAGCGACGGAGCATCTGAACAACCAAGTGCAACAGGCCTATACTTATTACCAACAAGCATACGTCGAACTGGAGACGCAGCAGAAAAACGTTGAACTGGCTCATCGTAACTACCAAGTGGTGAGCGACCGCTACCTGTCTCAGTTGGCATTAATCACGGATATGATTGATGCCTCAAACATCAAACTGGGTGCTGAGATAGATGAAGTGGATGCGCGAATCGGCATCATCTTCGCATATTATCGATTGAAATATGTTGCGGGAACCCTTTAAATCGATAATCATAATCATTAACAACATGAACAAGAAACTGATAAAGAGAATTTATAATGCCGTGATTATTACAGCCCTCGTGGTGTTTATCGGCTTGGTATGCAGCCGATTCGTACATTGTGGCAATGTGGAATATACTGACGATGCCCAAGTATGGCGGCACATCACGCCCATCAATGCCCGTGTGGGAGGATTCATCAAGGAGGTGCGCTTTGACGACTACCAACATGTAAAAAAAGGAGACACGCTGGTCATCATCGAGGATGCAGAGTTTCGCTTGGCCCTGGCACAAGCCGAAGCCCACCTGCGGGGGTCAAAGAGCGGGTCGTCAGCCGTGTCAGCCGGTATGAGTACCACGGCATCAAATGTCCGTGCTGCGTCGGCGGGCATCGAGGAGACACGTGTACAGATGGAGAATGCCCTGAAAGACTACCAACGATTTGAACAGTTGCTCCAGAAAGATGCCGTGACACGTCAGCAATACGACCATGCCAAGGCACAATATGAGGCTGCCAAGGCCCGTTACGAGGCGGCACGTAATCATCAGAGAGCCACCAGCCAGGTGCTGGGTGAGCAGCAACAACGGCTGGGACAATCGACAGCCGTGGAATCTGTTGCCGAGGCCCAGGTAAACTTGGCTCGCCTAAACCTCAGCTATACTGTCATCGTGGCCACTTGCGACGGCGTGATGGACCGCAAGGGCATCCACGTGGGACAGTTGGCGCAACCCGGTATGCAATTGGCTCGTATCGTAGGCGACAACCAAGTATGGGTGGTAGCCAATTACAGAGAAACACAGATGAGGCACATCGCCGTGGGCAATGAGGTGGAATTCACCGCTGACGCTGTACCCGGAGTGACATATCGGGGCGAGGTTGAGTCGATTGCCGCCGGCACGGGTAGTGCTTTCTCGCCAATTCCCGTAGACAATGCCACGGGCAACTTTGTGAAGGTAGAGCAGCGTGTGCCTGTACGTATTAAGGTCACGACAGATAATGCCGACGACGTTGCCCGTCTGTTGGCTGGGTTAAATGTGGAAACGGAGGTGAGGTACTAATGGCCGGTTGGAACCCAAACCAAAAGTTCACGATGCCAATGTTCAATCCCTGGGTGCCAGAGAAGTTGCGCCCATGGATATATATCCTCTTCGCGCTCCTCTTCCAACTGTCGGGCGGCATCTACTTCTCCAATATGCCACAGATGGTGGGAGCCACGGGCCTGATGCGCGAGGATATACAGTTTGTCGCTTTATGCGGCGTGGTGGGAGTGAATATGCCCTTCCCGTTCCTGTTCCGCTACAAACTGCGATTCACCAACCAGCAGCTGCTTATCAATGCTGCCGTCGTCATCGCCGTGTGCAACCTGCTTTGCCTCTGGCTTCTCGACGGTGATTTCGGCGAGTGGCGGTTGCCGCTGCTCTGCGCCATCAGCTACATTGCAGGATTCTTCAAGCTCTGCGGCACATTCGAATGTTTCTCCAATATCCGGCTGTGGCTTTCGCCCAAACAAGACTTCGGCATATTCCTGCCCTCGATATACATTGTTATATTGGCAGCGATGCCTGGTAGCAATTGGATAGCCCGGCAGCTTACCATTGCCTTTGACTCTTGGCAGATGGTGCATTGGCTCATGGTTGCCCTGATGCTCGTCGTCATACTGACCATCTATACCTGTACACATCCTTGGCGCATGATGCCTCAAAGGGTCCCGCTCATCTCGCTCGACTGGCTGGGGTGCGTACTCGTGTCGGCCTGTATGCTCGAAGTCATCTGGCTCTTTCTCTATGGCGAACATGAAAACTGGACAGACAGCAGCCTTTGGCGCATGGCACTCTTGGCACTACCCGCCACCATCCTCGTCACCATCGGACGGCTGACACATATACGACATCCGTACATCGAGCCATCGATGTTTCGGCGTAGCCGACTGTATCCTATTCTCGGCATGTTCTTTGTCGCCGAACTGATGAACGCCACGCCCAACGCCCTACAGAACACTCTCACAGAAGGTATACTCCATTGGGGGTTTACGACCACCCAGCAATTCTATGCCGTCGAGATACTGGGGTATGCCTGCGGCAGCGCCTTCACCGTGCTATGGGGCAAGGGATGTCCCTACTGGGGGTTCATCCCTCGCTTTGGGTTTAAGTATACCCGATTACTTACCGTGGGCTTCGCATGTCTGCTCATGTACGTGATACTGATGTACTTCTACGTGTCGCCTGTGGTAAATGTAGAACGACTCTATCTGCCTACGTTCCTGCGCACCTTCGGCTACGCCATCTTTTTCGCCACGATGACGCTCTACCTCAAAGACCTCATCGAGTTCCCAACGTTCTTCCATGCCCTCACCGTTTCGGGCTTCATCCGCAATGGCGTGGCAGAGTCGTTGTGTTCCGGCATGTACAGTTATGGCTTACGACACCAGGTTGCCGACACACTCAATCGCGGCCTTCACAGTGATTACCAAGACATCCTGATGGTGGCCGTCAAGGAGATGTACGGCATGATGTGCATCGTTGGCATCCTCGTCCTCTTACTCATGTTGCTCTACGATGTCCAGCCCGTGCGTTCCACTATGGGCAAGATGCCCAAAATGAAGAATTTGGGTATGGTCATCATAAAACAAATGAAAGGCAAACAAACGTTAAAAACTGTACTGCATACGTCTTAAATAATCGAAAAAGTGATGCCCTATAGCATTCGCATAATCATCTATTTTCGGTATTTTTGTAGACGGGTTCATGAGTTCTTGAGTTGCTAAGTTGATTAGTTCTTGAGTTCTCACAAACCCACAAACTTATAAACTCACTAACTTACAAGCATTATGTCAAAGACAACAGAAATCCAGATTGAGAAAAGCCGCAACCTTATCGAAGGCCTGAAGAGGCACGTGAGAGAGATGGGTGAAAGGGGCATCTCCAACGAAGAAATCAACCAAATGGAGAGGGCTGTAGCGCAACTGGCAGAAGCCAACGCCGAGGTGGACCGTCTGCGCGAGGAGCTATCACCCAAAGTGAAAGAGATGAAAGAGAAGATGACCGTCGTCAAAGCAGCTTACGTAGAGTCGAAAAAGACGCTGAAAGGCTACTACCCTCAAGAACGCTGGCCAGACTATGGCATCCAAGACAAACGATAAGCCCAAAACCTTCCCGCACATTGTTTCCTATCCAGCTCTTTAGTTTATAAGTTGATGAGTTTGTGGGTACTCACAAACTCATCAACTTATAAACTTATTAACTCACAAGAGTATGCGGGAAGGGGCGCACTACGTGCGGAAATCCTACAAAATAGGAGTCAAAATTACATCAAAATGAATAAACCACATTTTGGAACGTTGTCCAGATATAGACATTTATTTTGTACAAATTTTGTACAAATTTCTGTTTAATATCTCGCCAAGGGCGACTCCAATATCAGTATTAGTTATTGAGTTCCCGCAAACTTACAAGAACTATTGCCTCGACGGGTCACTTCGTATTTCCCCAGCTTTATCTCTTGGGAGCACCTCGACTTCCTTTATTCGCACATTAGACTTCATGCGGATGGTAATCACAGTATCGGCAGGATGGGTAATGCGGACGTTTATGTAACCCACACGGCTGGCTTGGAGCATGACATCCGTGCGAGGCAACCAAAGGACGAAATGCCCGGTGGAGTCGGTGGCGGCACCCGCTGTATCATCACCGCCATCCCCACAGCAGTGAATCCATGTATCGGGTAGCGGCTCTTTAGTCTCTTCATCGACGACGTATCCCTCCACGCGGCGGCGGGTCTGCATGAGTTCTGGATGCTGCTGGATGTAGGCATCGCATAGCGTATCGGGAACGGTGGTGACGGCCATAACGGCATTCCTTGCCCGATCGCCGTATTTCTCGACAAAGGGGCGTTTGGCATTTTCGTCCTTATACACCATGATGCTATCGACAAACTGCTGGCGATGGAAGAAATAGACGTGAAAGGATGACAGCATTCGCTCTTGCTCTGCCTCTGAAAGCGGCTGCCCATCAACCACGGCAAGGAAATCATAATCAACCTTTCGACCTATCCGAACGGAGTCACTTCCAGTAATCCTGATTCCATGGAGCCGCATCGCATTGCCATCCCCCAAGTCTGCCGACGTGGGTACGATGGTCTGTCCGGCAATGAGGGCTTGCAACTCGTCGTCTGCTGCCCGCTTTTGGGCGAGATAGGTCTCGCGCTCGGCATCGGTGACATTGAAGGCGATGGGCAAATTGTATTTCACATTCACGGGCCTGCCAAACTGGTTGCCAGGAGTCCATCTCGGCATCAAGCTGAGGATACGGATGCTCTCTTCGCCAAGTTGTTGGGCTATCTGCTGCTTTATCTGCTGCTGGCTCTCGGTCTCTTGGGCAAGGCGCAGGGTGTCGTAGCTCATCCGCATGTACCTAAAAACTTTGAAGTTCGACACCTGCCCTGTGCTATCCACCAGGAAAGTCGTGATGACCCTGCCTCTTGCACCATACTCCATAGCCAGCTCGGGATACCTCATGTTTGTCTTAATGAAGTCCCGCAGGGCCTGCTCACCACCAGGGAAGCAGGGCATTACTTCTCCACAGTCGTAGACGGTTTCTGCCTCAGTAGCTTCGTTTACTTCTGATTTCGATGGGGTTGCCATAGCAAGCATGTTGGCATTCGGGCGTTGCACTGCCGTTGTCGCAGACTCAGTCTCGATTGCTGTTTCCTCTTCTTCGTGAACAGAAGGTGCGACGAGCTGTTCGACCTTTGCGACCGCCACACCTGTTTGTTCCTTTTCCTCATTCCCAAAGAGGAAGATTCCTGCCACCAATGCAATGGAGGCTGCAATGCCAATGCCCCAATAGAGCGACTTCCGGGAAGCAGTTTTCTGGTTGACGACCTCGCGCTCAAACTTTGCCCACTCCGCATCCACGTCGGGCAAGCCTATTTTCTTGTCAATATCTTCTCGTTTCATGTCACTTTGCAATTCTAAGGGTTTTCCGAATCTTTTCTAATGAGCGCGTGATGTGCTTATTCACTGCCGAAGTGCTGATGCCCAGCACCGTCGCCGTCTCCTGATAGGTCATTTCCTCGTCGTAGTGCAACTGCAGCACACGGCGGTCTTGCTCCGTCAGGTTGTCGTCGATGACCTGCTGTAGTTCCCGCAACAGCTCCTCACGCTCCTCATTCTGGCTTGCTTCCGTCTGCCGCAGCAGTTCGTCTTCCATCTGCCGCCTGAGTTGACGCTGCCGCAGGATGTGAAGGCACTGGTTGCGGGTGGCGGCCAAGAGATAGCCCCTCACGCTGTTGTCACTGATTTGCGGCTTGCCTTTCCATAGCAACGTAAAGACCTGATGCACGGCATCCTTCGCGTCGTCGGCATCCTCCACCATCGAGAATGCCATGCGATACATGTGCGGATAGCTGACCTTGAACAAGCGTTCAAACCGTTGTTTACTGTAGTCCATCATTCTTTGTTTTGTCCCGTTCTGTCTATAAGACCCTCGAAAGGCAAAACCAAATACCCCTCATTGCAAAAAAATGCGGGCAAATGCCAAAATACATGCTTTTGTCCACCTATATTCCTGACAGTCTTTCTTTCATTTCGTTTAACCGCTGCAAGAACAATTCATGGTTGTTGGTAAAGTAATTGAGCGAGTTGCGCAGGAGTTGTCCGTCGGGCGAGACGGTAACGTAATGGGGAATGCCTCCGAACTGAAGAAGTTCCGACAGCTGGTCCAATTCCTTTCTGCTGACCGGATAGCAGTCGGCACCAAGCAGGTTCTCCGCTACGTATTGCTTGTAGGTCTCGTTTGTCTCAGGATTGTCCTCTTGTGCGATGAAGATGAGTTGGATGTCAGGATTGTCTTTCAGGCTTTGGCGTAGGTCGCGGCTTTTCTCGATGGCTTGCTTGCAAGGCCCGCACCACATCGCCCAGAAGTCTATCAGCACGAACTTCCCACGATAGGGCTTGATGATTCTTTCAAACAAAGCCTTGCCGTCGCCCTCTGGAACGGGATAGGTGAAAGATTCGTCGAATGTGACGGCATAGAGACGTTCTGCCTCCTTGCGTAGTTCTGGCTGCGTGAATCCGTCGAGCGCACGGTGTCGAACGGTGTCAAGCGGCACGAATGCCTTTTCCCATTCTGCACGGTCTTCCGCTGTCAGCGTCGTGTCTGCCAATGCTTGCAAACGGTGCTCGTATGCTTCTTTGGCAGTAGTGAGTCCCCTCGGCAGGTCTTGCATCATGGCCATCTGTGTCAGTAGGTTGTCCTCGTCGCCCGTCATGTGGTTCATGGCCTGACGCAGTAACTGCTGTTCTTGGGCATAATACAAGAAAGAGGATGCCAACGCACAGACGGGCGTTTTGGATAGGCACCCTACTAATCGGGAATAGCAGTAGGGGACAAAGAGGATGGGGTCCTTCAAAGGTAAGTATTTCAGCGGGGCATAGTATTCGGGGGCACATAATTCTGCCTTGAATGTGCTGTCGCTTAATGCACGCATCAGGTCTTCGCGCATTAATGAGCCATGCCTGAAAAAGAAGCCTGCGCAAATCATGCTTGTTGCCATCGTTTGAGCCAGTTGCCGCTCGTAGGTGGTGAACTGTTTGGAATCAGCCAAGGCATTCACTTTGTCGAGGGTTGCGCGAATGAGGCTGTCGCAAATGGCAGTATGGCGTTTCAAATCGCTCTTGTCTGCCAGCATCATGCGGTATTCGCTTGTGAAATCAAGATTTTCTTTTAACAGACGCTCAACTCGTCTTGCCGAACTCCCAGAACAATAGTCACAACTCCAATGCCCGTCAGCATCTTGCGCCAGTTCCATTTGCAGCGTCTCACCCGGCACGAGATAATACTGTACCCGCTCGTTCTCCGAGAATTTCAGCGTGTTGAGAACAGGGTGCTGCAACTGCATCCGACAAGTGAAACTACCATCCGCTGCTATATCGACCATGTTGTCCTTCGGGATATTTGTCAAGACGTTGTTCCATTCCACGGATACCTGCTTGGGCATCGCCTCAGCCTCTAATCCCACAATTTTTCCAATGATAACTGCCGAGTCCGTGCGGAAGAAGATTTCGTTTGTCTGTGCCAAGCCCGCCATTGCGACAACGGCGAGCAGTGCGGTGATGATGGTTTTCTTGTTCATTGTTCTTTTTTTATTAATCGGGTAAAAGCATGGGGCGCATCGCTGCGACCCATGCCTGTCCCGGGATAAATAAGAAAAATTTACTTTCATTTAATAGAGCTTTTCAAAATCCTTTTCCGGGATGATGTCAAGGTTGTGAGTTTGTTTGACCTTCAGCCAAAGCCTGGGTATCGTAAACCGAGGTGCATCGGGAGTGTAGAGTTCCAAGAGGTGAATCCCTTCGGAGCTTTGTTCCATCATGATAGTGTAGACGCGATGTCGTGTTTCATAGTTATAGACTGTGTAACGCAGCAAGTCCACATACCATTCCACGTTCTCCATATATGATTTGAATCTTGCAGACGTGGTGAGAATAGTCCCTCTTCGAGGCTGTTCGGTGGCCATGCGGTTCAAACGGTTGTAGAAATCGACAGCCACCTCTATCCGCTGCTCATTCTTGGCCTGAATAAAGAAGTGGGTTCCAGTGACAGACGAGGCAGCCAGCGAATCGGCGCCATGCCCACAATAGCTTACTGGCAGGAATATGTTATAGTCATCAGGAATGGCCACATCCTTATCCCACTCATAGTTGACCTCGTATTTTTTGATTCCCTTCTGCTCAGCTAAGAATGCCTGAAGCAATTCTCGGACTGAAGTGACATCGCCAGACTTTACCGTGATGTTGGCAGGCTTCTCAGCCATATAGCAAAAGTCGAACCAGTTGATTCTGCTTTTGTCTTTCCAACATTTTAAATACAGGAGTTTCTGGGGACGATTTCGTAGAGTGATGTTGTAGTCTATAGAGTCGCCTGATATGTATCGGTAACTCTTTTCTGCGGTACGACACAACCTGTCGAGCAGCACCGGCACATTCTGCAGCAAGTAATTATGTTCCTCTTTTTCTTTCCGCATCCACTCTTTGTCAGTATCATTATCTGTGGCATCGCTCAGCGTATGACAGATATTATACTCCTCACACAAAACGGAATCCTCCAAGCATCTCAATATGCGCCGTCCATATATATCCCGCTTGGCAATACTGTCGAAAAGTTCACTTACGCTCTCTATCTGTATTGCTTTGTCTGCTACATTTTGTGTGCAAGAGACAATGCTCAATCCTGCCAAAACAGACAATACGATGTTTCTTGTTCTCATTTTGTTCTTATTCTATGTTAATGGTTGTTTGTTGCTGGATGTAGGCGGCAAGCCTCTCACCCTTTTCTTGAATCTCCTTTTGGTGAGCGAAACAAATATCACGTATGGTTTGTTCGTCTTCATGTTGCCATACGAGCATTTCTGCTGCCTGATTTGTGTCTTGTGACTGTAGGCCTGATGACTCAGGGTCTTGTGTATGGAGCGTCAACAACAGGAGTATGCTGGCTGCAACGGCAGTGATAGCGGGGTAGAGCCAGACGCGGTGGTGCCTGGGCTTGATTCGCTCCATTACCCGTTGCTCCATATCGTCGGGCATCTTCATCCTTGCGGCCCGTTCGTTCTGTCGCTGCAGAACCTGGTGGAAAAGTGCATTATCGTTATTCATTGTTCATGCGTGTTAAGATGATTTTGAGTCGTTGGCGTATTCGGTGTAGTTGGCTGCTGAGCCGCGATACTTCACGATTGAGAGAGTTGCCCGCCGTGCCTATGATGTAGGCTATTTCCTTCAGAGGGCGTTCATCGAAGTAGTAGAGTTGCAAGAGCATCTGATCTTCGGGCGGTAGCTTTTGGATGGCCTTGTTCAGTTGTTCTGCTGTTGTCGTCTCAGGCAACTCGTCCGGAACGTCATCGCCCACATCAAGCGGCAGTAGCGTCTGCCGTTTTCGCTTTCGCAGATGGTACAACGCTTCATGGTAGGCAATCCGTTGGAGCCATGTAGATAGCGATGCCCGCTGCGGGTCGTAGTCCTTCAGGTGCTCGTAGGCTGCAACGAAGGCATTCTGCACCACATCCTCAGCATCCTCCTGCTGCTCGACAATGCGTCCCACAAATGCCATAAGCGCAGGGCCGTGTCTATTTACCAGCAGACCGAACTCTTTGGTCTCACCGCTGCGTATGCGCTGTATGATTATGTTATCTTCGTTCGCCATTCTACTTATATATAGACAAAAAAAGGCGAAATGTCACGCCGTGACAAGTAATTTTTTTAGATTATTCTGTTCTGGGGATGATAGTTTGCTTGTTCATATTTCGTTTCGATCTAAAATGTCAGTCTATATCTATCCATCCGTCCTTGTTGGGCTTGTGTCCGCCAGGGATGAGAATCTCCTTGTGGTCCTTGATTTGGATGATGTGCTTCCAGCAGCGAGGGAGACAGAAGGCACCGGTAGTCTCGTCGAGGACAAGGATGTAGAAGTGACCGTCTACAGACCGCTCGGCGTACAACGACTGATGCTTGACGGTTTCGTTGATGCTGAAGGTATGGGGGTCGTTCCTGCCAATAACAAGTCCCTTCTCATCCATCGTGATAAAGAATTTCTGATTGGGGTTCAAGCCCAGATAGTCGTTGTTCACGCAGAATCGTAATCCTTCTTCGACATCTTTGGCAGCAGATTCGGGTACCACGTAGAGATGGCCCGTTGTCTTGCCGCTCCACGTGTATTCCTCGTCGGGCGCAACTTCTCCGACAATCGAGGGATTACCGCCAAGGTCCTCATGGGTCATTTCGTAGGAGGTCTCATACACTTTCACGCTGTCCACATTCTCCATCATCCGCTTGATGAAGTCGTTGAGCGGGCGCATGTTGAAGGGTTCCTCGCGGCCTTTCTCCTCGCGGGTGATGTATTGCATCTGCCATAAGGAGTATTGCTTGGTGCCTTTCACCTTCAAGGTTGCAGCACGGGCGGCCTTGAAGCCTACGAAATAGTCTTCGTAGCTACCCACGCCTTGCAGCTCAATGCGTTCTCCGTCCATACCGTCGAGGGCCAAGGCATAGACCACGGTGTCTTTGTCCAGCACATGACTCTCCTTGTGATAGCAATGGCGGGCGAAGGTGCATCCCCAGCGGAAGGCACGGAGGCAGGAATCCTGAATCTCAATGTTTTCCATTTGTTCCTGTAGTCGCTCTTTGGGCAAGTCCTGATAATCCTTTGACTTGAGTGCCTCTGGTGTTGCAACGATACAATAATACTCCGTGTTCGTTTTCAGGATGGAGCCGCCCTCATATCTTGTCCGCTTATGGGTTTGGTCGAAGTCTTTACTGTCTAAATAGGAAACCAGATTCTCAATGGGGTCTGACGAACCTGTCTGCTCTGAGGCGCAAGAGCCTAACAGGGCGCTCGCTATTAAAAGGAATAATGCTTTTTTCATTGTTTAATTCGTTTGATGATGAATGAATGATTGTTATGATAGCAAGACGTCTTTTCTATTTTTGATTACAGTTGGGCGATGGCATTCTCCAGTTGCCGACCGCTGCACTCTATCTCGTTGACAATATCTTCGTAGGAAGAGAAGTCAGCTGGCGATGGAGTCTTGTAATGATATTCAGGCAGGGGTGACACGTAATTGCTTTCTACCGAGGGCGTTGCAGGTTCCTTAATGACGAACACCGCCGCTACCACCGCTGCCGATATGCCAGCCGCCCAAGGGAGAATCCTGCGACAGAATGGAATGATGCGAGCATACTGCCGCTTATCATCTATAGCATCCATCTGAGCCATGAGTTTATCCATGAACGCTTCGTTATCGTCAATCTGCGGACGATAGGCGTGGAATTTGTCTCGTATTTCCTGGTCTTTCATATCTTTATTTGTTTAATATCGTTCTTAGATGCTCGCGACCTCGTGAGAGGTAGCCTTTCACCGTTCCCTCAGCCACGTTCATCATAGTGGCGATTTCCTTGATGGGTCGGTCCTCCATATAGAAGAGAAGTACTGCCGTGCGTTCACTGACCGTCAGGCCATCGATGGCTTGATAGAGTTCCTGATAATCAAAGCAGTCATCGGAACGGGAAACGCCAGCCACATCATGCGCTTTGTCGATGCCAAGGGTCTCACCACGTGCCATCTGTTTTCGCCCGCGGTCTATCAGGGTGTTACAGGCAATCCTATAGAGCCAAGCCGAGAAGCCCCCTTCGTCCTCGAAGTGGCTTGAAGCCATGTAAGCCTTCATCAAGGCCTCCTGTGCCACGTCGTCTGCCTCGTCACCATTGCCACTGCAAGCCGCCAACAGGAAGCGTCGCAAGCCGGTGAGTTCTTGGCTGACATGTTGGGTGAATGTTTCTCGAGTCATCGGACGTTATTTGTTGCTACTTTCTACTATAGAAACGTATCGGCGCGTCAAAAGGTTGTGTAAAGACTGCTCTTTTCCACAACTTTTTTCTGGAGACAATAAAAAAGATGGCCTCATTCCACAATAGAAAGCGGGCGAGGATGCGCCGTTCCCATCCTCGCCCACCTTGAAAGTCAGTCTTCCTATGTCGTTCTATGTTATCCGCTCATTTGCTAATTATAGTGCCTTTATCTGTTCTGTTGTGAGCCCTGTGGCCTCGGCAATCTGATCGGTGGTCATCACGTTCATGGCCATCAGCTTGCGAGCGGTGTCCATCTTTTGCAGTTCGGCTTTGGCTTCGGCTTTAGCTTCGGCATCTTTTATCATCCCTTCCGCCTTCTTGTTAGCTTCTGCCTCTACTTTCTGCTTGACTTCTGCCTCTACTTTCTGCTTGACTTCTGCCTCTACTTTCTTTATGACCCTCCGCGTTATCGTCTCTTCGATTTCCTCTTCGTATGTCCGCTGGGTGCTGACCCTGTCCCAGAATTTGTCGTATGCCCGCATCTCCTCATCGCTGAAGGCGGCTATTTCCACAATTCCAAGTGCTTCGTTCACCTCAGCATTCTCCAGCAGCTCTGCAGGCACCTCCTTGGTGTTCTCATTTATTTCAGTCAGGAAACGGAGCCACAACACTTGCATCTTCCTTTCAGAGAACGTAGTTGGCTTAAACTTCGGCAACTCCAAAAAAATGAGGTGGAGGCCGTCAATCACCTGGTTTGTATATTTGTCATGCACAAGATGATAGTAGTGGTAGTAGTCATCGACACCGTCCAAGAAGGTGGCATTGACAAAATTCAGGGCATAGACGGGTTGCAGGCTCTTGTAGGCCATGCCTTTTCCCGTTTGTGCCACGTAGGCTTTCGAGGCATTAAGCAGTACGCGCTTCTTAAACGATTCCGTCCATGTCATCTGCATCTCGACGATGAACTCGTGCTTCTTGTTGTCCTTGCAGCACACGTCCACAATACTGTATTTCTCTGCCTCCGTCCTATCGGGGATTTTCTCAGCAGGCCAGTATTCTATGCTTTCCACGCGCTCGTCATCCTTCAGGGGCAAGAGGGCGTTGAGCAGACTGATGACGAGATGCTTGTGCTCGCCGAATATCTTCTTGAATGTCAGGTCGGCTTTCGGGTCTAAGTACTTTGCCATAATCGTGATGCTTTTGAATTATGGCGCTAAATTAAGCAATTTTTTTCAATTGTCGCACGATTATCGCGTTAAACTAACAAAATGCGGGCGAAGATGCGCCTTTTTCGTCATCTTCGCCTGCAAAATGCTCTACCTCAGGCTCCACGGCCTTACTCGTCGCCACAGCCACCGCCGTTCTCCGGCTCGGCCAGGCAGCTGTCGATGAGCGTGATGAGGGTGAAGTAGAGCACCAGTTCGTGCGGGAAGGACACATCATAGAAACCGCTCAGCTTTGCCGCTTCGCTCTGCGAAGAACGCGTACTACTCCTTGTCCGTTGTCACAGTGTTCGTCTGCTTCTTCGTGCGTTTTCCGTGACTCAGACGGAGATTAGCTTTGAAGATAAGGGTATTCTTCATCATGTCGAACATGTGGGTGATAGAATGGTTTTGGTAGAAATTTGTGTCAATGCAACGCTTGCCGTCTTGATAGACACCTAACTGCAATGGCGGCAAATAGGCGAGCATGAGCGATAGTTTGCCTTTCATGCAGGTCTTCAGAATCCCTATCATCCAGAAGTTTTCTCCCTGACGGGAATAGCCTTGAATCAAGGGTAAGGTGCAAGTCGTCTGTATGTATTGCAACATGTAGCGCATACTGTTCTTTCGATCCATATACATGAGTGTGGCGGTGCCTGTGAGGCTGTTGCGTGACGTTTTCTGGCTGCCGTGGTTGATACTGCTATGCTCAAAGGTGGCGTTGCCTGAGAATATGAGTGTCTTCCATATAGGTTTCTCAAAATTGACGTTGACAGCCCAACTGCTGAAGTTTGCGTTAATGCTTGATTCTGAAACGATGTTGTTTGCAGTTTGCTGGTAGTAGTCAGTAATGAGATTGACGGAGAATCTGTAGGAGGGTGTCAATGTCAAACAATTCCAAAGCCTCAGACAGAGAGAGAACTGATGCGTGACGGCTTGATGAAGTTCAGGGTTGGCCTGGAACACCGCGAGCGTGTCCTCTCGGTATGAGATAGAGGTTTGCTTCAGTGTCGGGTAGTCTGCCGAACTTATGTACAGAAACTGCGCGTTCACTTTTTGGCTGGGCTTGAACATAACCCTGACATCAGGCAGCAGCGCGAAATGGTTTGATGCTGTCGTGGCATTCGTAAAGCGCAGCCACTCTGCTGATGTACCTACCGATGTGCTCCACTTTTCGTTGATTTTATATGTGTAGTAGGCAAAAAGGCGATGGCGGTAGTTGTCGGTCGATTCTTCCCACTTGTTGTTGAGTTCTTCGTGTGAGTAATAGCCTTTCCACGTTGTGGCATAGCCGAATTTCAGAGTAGCGCTGCTTGGGAATATATAGGTGGCATCAGCGTTGAAGCGTAGGTAGTTCTTCCGACCATAGTTTCGATACTCCGTAGAGAACCATCCTTCTTCATTGTTAATACTATGGTTGTGTGCGTTGTAGTAGTTATAGTTGAAATCACTATAAAGACTCCAGTTCTCTCCCAACTTGCCACGATAGAAGAGTGCTGCAACGAAATCGTTAGCCGAATTGTCTGAGTTGAAGTTCTGCACAAGTCCGTCTTTTACTTCGGAAGGCGTTCTGTGCCACATGGAGTTGCTGGATTTCATCCTTGTATCATTGAAAGCATAGTTCGTTTGGAACGACAGGATGTGATTCTTGGCCAACTGATAATCCATGCCTGCCGATACCCTGTGCGAGTTGCCTGATCGTCGCATATTATCATTGCCATCAACTGCCCCAATACCTGTTTCCAGCACATCAGCGTATTTCTTCGATTCGTCGTACTTGATGCCCATGCGTGTGTAGCCATAATCATAGCTGGCATTCACTGATATATTGTTTCGTGTATATGTGTAGTTTAGGCTTGGCGCTTCCCCTACCAGCCAGTTCCATTCATCCAGTTTGTCGGCCTTCATTCGGAAGGTGTTTCCCAATGTAGCGTCCCATCCCACATAATCATCATAGAGTACGACATTGATGAGTGCTGCATGATTGTCAGATGCGTATCGACCGTTAGGATTGTGAACAACCTCGACCGACTTGACGCGCTTGGGGTTCAGTTCCTTGATGTAGTTTTCGGACAATTCAACGCCGTTGACCACAAGACGAATGTTTTTCTGCCCATAGACCGACAGGCTGTTGTCCTGCCAGTTATAGGTGATGCCGGGAAGCATCCCAAGCATGTCGGCAGTGTTCATCACGTCCTTGCGAAGGCTGTCGGTAATGATATAGGTGTCTTTGTCAACATCATATTTTTTTGTGCTGCCTGTCACAACAACCGTTTTTAATGTTCCCCCATCAGTTTGTGCTCCTGCATTAAGGGAGCAGGAAATGAGGAGTAAAATGAGGCTAAGAGTTTTCTTTTTCATACGTTTATTGTCTTTATTTGTTGTTTCCGTCATAAAGACCAGAAAACGTCCTAAAAGATTTAAATGTATGCTACTTTTTTCAAAAAAGCATCAACCCCCAGTATTGAGGTTGATGCTCATTATAGTTATTAGCTTCAATATTTTGCTTTATAGCCCTCCGTCGAGAATCCAGATATGTTGCTCATTGTCGTTTCTGACTGCAACATGTCTTTGTTCTTGAGTGCTGTCTGAGCGTGTGAGCGTGAAGTAAACAATGGTACCTGCGTATGTAATGCTACGGCGCTCTATAAAGTCGGTGACTTTGCAGTCCTTGAAGTTGTTTGTCAGTATGGGGAGGACTTTTTGATAATAAACAAGAGCTTCGCGGGCTTCGTCTTTCTGCCCACTGATGATGGCATTGAGAATTCGTTGGGCGGCTTGTGTGGCGGTCTCGTTTTGCAGTTCGCCGAGGCGTTTTTCGCCGTCTACGGTTGTGACACCTTCTACCCATTCTGCCTTTGGTCTCTGAATCAGACTATTCTTGTTCATCATTACATTGTAGCGAATATCGTCAATGTGCATCAGTAAAACCTTCTGCCGATTGCGTACAATCCATAATTTGACGTAGCGCAGCAGACCATCATTCTTTGAGAATACATTCTCCACCTCTACCAGACAATCGTCCATCTCCCCCTTTTCTAATAGTTGTTGTAAATCGCGGTTTTTCTCCATGCCCTTAAATATGAGTACGATGGTTGAGTCTGTTTCCGTACGCATTACGCTGTTTTTGTTAGAGAAATCAATGGCAGATTTCTGCATGGCCAGTATCCGCTCTGGATAAAGAAGATTGGCGAAGTTCTCCAAGTAGTTCGCTTGGCGAGAACCTTTTGTATAGAGAATACCTGGCACCCACATATACTGTGCATCGCCATCGCAAACAATAGTGCGTCCCCCTTGCTTTTCCACTCTGTAGAAAACGCTGTCGTTCTGCCTCAACAGTGCAATGTTGATGCTTACGAAATTGGAATCAGGATTAAAGTAAGCAAAGTTCTCATTGAAAGTTGTGCGAGCATAAACCGTCATCTGGAAACTACCCACATTCTGCACACTATGAATGCCCTGTTCAAAAATTATACCGCTTGGCGTCTCAGCCACAGCAGACATAGAGAAGAGATGGCTCCAGCCGATAACAAATCCCAACAGGAAAACGGCAGCGGCGGCGATGGGACGCCAGAGATGACGCTGTTTGGCAGTAGGTTTGCTGACAGAAGACATGGCTGGCACCTCTTGTGGTTGCAGGGCATTGAACGCTTCAGCCAATTCCTCATAGTAGGCTTTGCAGTCAGGGCACTCAGCTATATGTGCCTTGCATTCGGCCTGTGTCTGCATATCAATGGTTGTATCGAAAAGATCGACCACCTTAACTTTAAATTCCTTGCAATTCATGATTAATGCTTTTTGATGTTAATGTTTTGTTTGTTTCATTACCTTGCGGATTTTCTCCAGTCCATAAAGGAAGCGAGATTTCACCGTTGGCAGTGGGAGGGAAAGAATCTCGGCCACATCGGCAAAACTGTTGTTACCATAGATTCGGAGTCGGATTACCTCGGCCTGTTCTTCTGGAATATCCTCCAATAGTTGAGTTATGCGGTTGACGTCTTCCTCGTTGCTCTCGCTTGGAATATCGGCAAAGTCGAAGAAACCGTCAATGGGGATAGTTCTGAAATGTCCAGACATAGTTAGCCGCGAAGAGCATAAGTTGGATAGTGTACGGAAGATGTAGTTTCGCCAATCCTTCACCTCACTGCTCCTCTCTTCAGAGCATTTTGTGCAGATTTTTAGAAAAGCATCTTGCAACGCATCTTTCGCCTCGTCCGCATCACCAAGTCGATAGCAGGCATACCTCATCAAATGAGGCATTTCTCTACGCATCAACTCTGCGAGTTCGTCCATTGTAAAGTTGTTTTCTTTATTCATTGTCTCATTATTTAGATGCATCTGTCATAAAGACACGAAAACAGCCGAAAAGATTTAAATCGAAGATATTTTTTGCCAAAAAACAGGCGAGGATGTATCGTTTCCATCCTCGCCCGCAGTGGAATTGTCGTTCTATGTCCGTCGTTCTATCCACTCATATCATCATGTCGCCTTTAGATAGTGGGTGAAGAAAGCTTCTAACTTATCCCACGGGATGAGGTTCTTGGGTTGGCCCTTGCCAACGAGTTGCGTATAGCCCCCGTCGTAGAGGTCGCAATGCGAGGCGTCGGGGATGATGAGCAACTGTTTGTTCCCTGGCACAGGATTTGGCTTGCCAATGAAATTGTAACCGTCGGCCTTGCCCTCCACCATGTATCTGTAGGCAGACTCGCCGAAGTAGCGCGAATGGGCCTTCTCGCCATGCATCACGAGGACGGCGGAGCGGATCTCGTTGATGTAGCAGAGAAAACGGGCATTGGCGTAGGCCTGGGTGCCTATGGTGCGCCAACCGTCGTTTGAGTTGCCTGAACGGGCATGGTAGCCGCGTCCGGTCTTATAATAATCGTAATAGTCTTTCACAAATTGCGGCGCATCGTCTGGCAGCGGGTCAACGACCCCACCCGCCATTGCCAATGGGTCGGAGAGACGCTGTTTCGTAAGAGCCTCGCGGGCAGCATGGCGCGACTCCCCCTTGTCCTCGCTGTCGTAGTAGCCGTTGCCCGCCACACGGGTCATGTCATACATCGTGCTGGCGACGGTCGCCTTGATGCGCGGGTCGGCAGCGGCGGCGTTGAGGGCAATGCCTCCCCATCCGCAGATGCCGATGATGCCAATCTTATTGGCATCGACGTTCTCCAGCCGCGAGAGGTAATCGACGGCAGCCATGAAGTCCTCCGTGTTGATGTCGGGCGATGCCGTACGACGGGGCGCCCCGCTGCTCTCGCCAGTGTACGACGGGTCGAAAGCCAGCGTCACGAAGCCGCGCTCCGCCATCCGCATGGCATAGAGGCCGCTCGACTGTTCCTTGATGGCTCCAAACGGGCCGCTCACGGCGATTGCCGCCAGTTTGCCCTCGGCATCCTTCGGCGTATAGAGGTCTGCCGCCAACGTCAGGCCGTACTGTGTCTCAAACGTCACCTTGCGGTGATTCACTCTCTCGCTCAGCGGGAACACCTTGTCCCACTCCTGCGTCATATTCAATTCCTGTGTCATATTTTTGTCTGTGATTGGTTTGACTTCCTTGTTTGTACACGCCGCAAGCACTCCCACTGCGGACACTACTAATAATAACGTTTTCCTCATACCTTTTATTATCTTATATGCCTTTTTATCACTGTCTGCTCGAACCCGTTTCATGCCTGAAAGAGACGGAACGGTCAAGACCCATTCTCACTTCATCTCGACCTTGCCGTTTTTAACCACAAATCCCTTTGTTCCTTCATGGGCTTGCGTACCCAATAGCGTGTAATCACTTGACGGTTTCTCTTCGGCATTGACTTGCCTGATTCCTGAAGGATTGGAGATGGATAGTGTCACGATGATGTCACTCTCGCCTATTCGGAGGAACGTGCGCAACTCCGCCTCCGTCATGTCGTCGATATGCCCAAGGCGGGTGTAGCTCCACGAGTTCGAACCACAAAACAGGCAGATGTTGCTGCCGCTATAGAGGATGATGTCGCCAGGCTTGGCGGTTATCTGCTGGTTGCTCGTGGGCAGCGAGAAGCCCAGCGGTCCCCAGATTTCAAAGTTGCCGTTGGTGTCAAGAGAGAGCGTGACGGGAGACCGTTGCAGCCTCGCCACCAGTTCCTGCGTGGCAGCGTTGTCCACCAGCGTCGCCGGCTTCGTCACGCCGCCGATGGTTATGTAGAGTTTTTGTGTCATAGTCTGTGCCATTAATTCATTGTTGTCGCTTGAACTGCCACACGACATCAGTGCGACGAGCAGCAGTAGGTTTCGGGTAATAGTCTTCATTGTCGTTTGCCATGATTTGCATTTATATTAACATAGTCGGCGCAAACGGGTGCAGAAAGCCCGCTTTTTGTCAATGTATAGCCTGACTTCGCCGTTCTCGACAGCAAAGGTACGGAAAAAACTGTTACCCTGGCATATCCGAATTAGCGCAAAAACTACCCCAATTACCTTTTTTTCATCGCCAACGACTATCTTCGGGTAACAATGTGTGCATTAGAATCAGATTTTTTCGTACCTTTATCGCCGATATGAATGATTTCCTATACGTCAACCATGCCAACGACTATGCCATCCACGTGGGAGCGGAGGTGTGGCACCCGATGGTGAGCGTCGTACACTTCGACGAATTGGGCGAGATTCGCCACTCGCTAAACAAGATGGGCGTGTATGCCATTTTCGTGCAAGACAACTTTCCCGACAACCCCACATACGGCATGGGGGGCTATGACACCTCGAAAGGGTCGCTCACGGCAGCCGCCCCCGGGCAGGTCATCGGCAAGCCCGACGACGGCCATCGAAAGGTGTATCACGGATGGGCTCTGCTGTTCGACGCGGAGTTCATGCGCGGCACCACGTTTGAACAGCGGCTTCCCGACTACCACTTCTTTTCTTATCATGTGAACGAGGCTCTCCACACCACCGATGGCGAGAAAGAACTCTTGTGGCAGTTGATGGAGATGATTCGCCGATTCATCCGCCACCGAGGACAGACACCCATGACCGACCGCATCTTGCAGGACTACATCGTACTCGTCTGCGACTATTGCCTCCTGTTTTATGAACGACAGTTTCAGACCCTGGCAGGAAAGCAGGGCGACTTGCTGCATCGCTTCCAACGGGTGCTGGCCGACTACTACGAGCGCGGACTGCAACACCATCATGGTTTGCCCAATGTGAAATATTGCGCCTCCGAGCTGTGCCTCTCCCCCAGCTATTTCGGCGACGTGGTGCGCAGCGTCACGGGCGACAGCCCCACACAGGTCATCCAGCACTTCCTCATCGACCGCGCCAAGAGCCTGATGGTCAGTGGGCTGACTGTGACACAGGTGGCCGACGCGCTGGGATTCGAATATCCGCAACACTTCACCCGTTTCTTCAAGAAGCACACGGGTATGCAACCATCGAGATACGTCCGATCGATACAGAATAAAGAACCGTGATAGGTACATGTATGTAAAAATCAATTTGATGAAAATCACCGTCATCAATAACGAAAGGAAACATCACTAGTGTCTCTTAATTTATGTTAATCGGGTTTGAAGTCAAAATAGAGCTGCCCATCATCGGGATTATCAGCCTCCTTAAGAGGGAGGAGAAGGTCTCGGATGCTGTCCGTGGTGAGCACAGACTTGCCAAGGATACG
>JAFRRN010000043.1 GCA_017428055.1 Prevotella sp. | reverse complement strand
TTCCTTATCTATATCCATATATCAAAACCTTTTTCACGTAGTTTTGTCATAGCTGCAAACATCATCCTTTCTTTCAAGTCGCCATTATCCTGTGGCTCCCTTCCGTTCTTGGCTATCCAGTTGTTCACTTCTGCCAACTTCTGTTGCATCCTGTCATTGGCAGTAGGTGCAGCCACCTTTGGACGTACACCGTCCAATAGAGAATCCTCAAATATCTCTAATAATTCTTTTGGCCAATCCATACACTATTCCTCGTATTCCAGTCCACTCAATTTTCTTTGTTTCAGATTCCAAATTTTTTGGAAAGCAATTGCCAATTCTCTTACTTTAGGGTTCGGGTCATCCACAGAAGGCCTTTTCCCGTCGTGTGCCGCTACATATTCCTTCAGAGGTCCTTTGAAAAGCATGATGGCAAGTTCCAGCGTCATGTCATATTTCTGCTCGGCAATGGTGTCTTGAATCACTTTCAATGTCTTGGCATCAACCGTTTTTGAAATCACCTCATAGGCACGCTGGAATGGATTGATGGTATCAATTAGGTTGATGCTCAATTTGTCGATATTGATGAATCTGTTGGCAATCTTAATCAGCCTGTTACCCTCGCTGGGTCTGTCATCATCGTCTGTGATGGTAGAAATGGGATTGCCTTTCTCGTCCACGATGTCATTACCTTTGATAATCGTATCGAGCAACACACGTTGGCGCACCTCTTCCACCTCACCGTCATTCAGTTCTGGATAACGCTCACGTATCACCTTTGGTATTAGATGCTGGGTAATGGTCTCTGCCGTGGTTGAGCCGCTGAGTGCTTTCACCACCATATCGTCTTGCAGAATGGCTGCTTTCAGGTCGTCGAGCTGACTTTCCACGATGGTTTTTGTCTTATCACTCGAAAGCGGTTTCAAACCTTCCACCACGATGGTATGCACCAAGTCTTCATTCGGTCCATTCTCATCTTTTACGGTCTTAAACTTCCAGCTGGGAGCCATCACCTGTTCCATCAAAAGTGAAGCGGTGATAGCTTTCAAGAAGTCGTTGACTGCCACCTTTACCTCTGCCTGTTCTGCCTCTGGCATGGCTATCATATTCACAAATCGTGCCGTTTCCTTTCCCTCGCTATCGCGCGTACATCTTCCTATAATCTGTATCACTTCTGTTAGCGAACCGCGTACGCCAATGGTCAGGCACATCTCGCACCATTGCCAGTCAAAGCCTTCCTTCGCCGTTCCAAGAGCGATAATGATGTCCATATCGTCACGGCTTTTCATCTCCTGTAGATAGTCCTGCACCATATTGCGCTCTTTTTGCTCATCCTCCACGAGGTCGGCCACTTTCAGCATTCGCCCGTCATACGTTCTGACATAGTAGATACCCGTGTTGAAGTCTTTATGGTCTATGGTGCCTATCACCTTCATAATCTCAGCCGTTTCCTGGTATTTGCCCAAGCCTGTAGATGCCCGTTGGTTCACGCTGGGGATATGGATGATTGTTTTCTTCCTCGTGTCAAGCACCTCGCCGATATGATCCAGATACGAGCCATGATAGAAGTGGTAGCCCAACACGAGATTCTTCAGATACTTGTAGCCATTCAGCTGCTGGTAATAGTTATAAGTGATGGGATAAAATCTGGCTTCATCCTCTGCCCGGAGCACAGGGATGCCATCACCACGGAAATAGCTGCCCGTCATCGCCACGATATGACCAGTAGAATTGTTCATCACACGTCTTACCACATCTCCTAAGTTGGAGTTGGCATCGGCACTTGTATGGTGAAATTCATCAATGGCAAGAAGTGTGTCGTTAAAGGTGTCGTCTGGTAGCTCCTTCGTGCCATTGCGCAGAGTGGCATGGGCACAGACCAGCACTTTCGCGTTATCCTGTCTGAAAAACTCTATAAATCTTCCTTTCTTGTCTTGCTCATTCTTCACGTCTGTCAGGTTGAAGTAAGGCGTAACCTTCCAATCGGCAAAAAAGCCTCCGCTTGTCAGATTGGTATTCTTGAACGATCGGCCGATGCTTTTTTCCGGCACAGCCACCACAACCTTCTTAACGCCTTGATGTTCCAACTTGTCAAGGGCAATAAACATCAGGGCACGGCTCTTGCCCGAGGCGGGTGGAGCCTTGATAAGCAGGAATCTCTGGTCACGTTTCTCGTAAGCCAAAGCCTGCATCTCGCGCATACCCAGTTCGTTGGTGGCACTTGACGAACCCGTCTGCCGGTAACGTATGTCAACGATGTTATTAGAGTTTTGTTCCATGTCTTATTTGTTTATTCAGTTTTTATTTGTATCTTTGCCAGCTGAAAAAGGACGTGAAGTTATGACCGAATTAGCACAACGAATTTCAGAAACCCCGATGGCTCCATACGTCGACTTGCTTCGCAGTATGCAGCCCAAAGACATGCGTATTGTCGTTTCGTTTCTCCAAGAGACCATGGCCGAGGCAGAAAAGACTCCCAAAACAGCATCTGAGATTATTCGTGAAAAGTTCAAGGACTTGGCAATTTCACAGGAAACCAAAGACCTTGTAAGAGGGCTATCGTTATCTTCGGAAGAAATAGCAGACGAACGTACCCAATATATTTTAGGAATCAGGTAATGGTGAAAGTATTCCTTGACACAAACATCTTGATGGATTTTGTTGAAAATCGTGAGAAACGTACACAAGAAGAGCGATATCAGATGATACGTAGCGCAAGAAAGATCGCAACCATATTGCCTTGTGACGCGAATCAGCTCGATGCAGCACTTGCCCAACCTGTAAAGGACTATGAAGACATGTTGCAATATCAATGTGCTTTGGCTGTAGGATGTGATGTTATTGTCACGAATAATAAGCGCGACTTTTACCAATTCAGCCAGGTGCCTTTCCTCACTTCTGAAGAATTCTTGTTGCAGTTTGAATATTGAGTCCTTTTCTTTCATCTTCTCGTCATCTTTTCATAGAGTTTAAACAGACATTCCAAGCGGGCTTCGTCCGTGGCGAAGGGATAGCCGGGATAGCAGCTCTCTACGATGTCATCGAGTTTGGCATGAGCCTCGCGCAAATCCTGCGGCATCTTGTCTGGGTCATAGAGTTCTGCCAATGTCTTCTCTGGGTAATACTCGCGAGTAATCAATACTTCCTCTGCCGCCGCCTCGATTTCCGCTTTCTTCTCATCGGAGATTTTGGGGAAGGGAAAGGTGTTGTAGCAAAGTTGGGCAGAATATCGATAACGGGTTTCTAATTTTCCACCAACAGTTTTAACCCAAACCATGTGAATTAAACTATTGATTACTCCAAATAACCATGTTGGAGCATCATAAATAGAAAATGCCGAATCTAAAATTACAGTACCTGCATCCAAATATCCAATAGGTATGTATCTACGAGTTTCTGATGAAACACGAGGAACAATTATACAAGGACTATCTTTATATCTGATTTCGCCAAACCTATGGGGAGTTCCTGCCGATTTTATCGTATTCACTCGTTTGCTCTTCATTCTGAAAACATAAACTTCATTTATTTTCTTACTAATCAATGGAAGTGATTTGGCATAGTCTAACAATTCATCAGTAATCCAAATGCAGTATCTTTCTTCTCCTCTTATAAACTCTTGTGAGCCTTTTACAGGTTTGATAATCTTTTCTACGTCGCTGTAATGGTTTATGAGTTCTTTCCTTTCATAGGGAGATAGCATATAATGTCCATCATCACTTGAGGCACATCCTTGTAACATTGTCGGAAACTCTGAAATGGGAGTTGTTGCCTTGAAGATTGTCAAAACTGTGCTGGCTGTCAAGTATGGATTGATTGTCGAGACTTTATTGACGACTTGCCCTTCAAATAAATATTTGGGATCGTTTGATTTGCTCCGCATACCAATAATGACACATGTTACACCTGCTTGATTCTTTGCATTATTGCTCCACTTAAAAGAGGTATAAGCAAAATCTATTTCGATACCATCCAATATTAATGGCCATAATATAAGGGCTTGTTCTCCTTGACAAATCGAATTGGTACTCACAAATGCAAATTTTGCAAAAGAGTCTTTAATATAAATAAATCCTTTGTAAAACCAAATAGATATATAATCAAGTTTCTTCCAGCTGTTACATAGACCTCCAATTGCAATTTCTAAATCCTCTTTCTGTCCTTCATTTTGTAAAGTGTACCCCAAGTACGGCGGATTACCGAAGATAAAGACTTCTTCGTCTGGGGTATGCGGACAAACCTCGTTCCAATCGAGACGGCAAGCATTGCCACAGACGATTTGGGTAATATTCTTCAAGGGAAGGGCTTTCATATTGACGCCAAAATTTTCATTCAGCTTGGTATTCATCTGATGCTCTGCTAACCATAGGGAGAGCATAGCCACCTCATGCGGGAAGTCGAGCAACTCGATGCCATAGAACTGGCTCAGCGAAATCACGCTGTTATCCACAAACAGGAGTTCACCCTCTGGCGTACATTTGCGTTGCAAAGCGAGGATGTCCATTTCAAGGAAACGCAACGACTTGTAGGTGATAATCAGGAAGTTACCACTACCGCAAGCAGGGTCGAAGAACTTCATCTTGCTCATACGTTTCAACAGGGCATCACTCTTCTTGATGACTGGTTTCAAGTCATCATAGAACTGCTTCGGAGAGAGTGCGCCGATGTTCTTCATCTGGAGCTTCTGCTCGTAGTATTCATTCAGCTTGTTGTACTCCCCTCGCAGTTCATCCAAGAAAAGCGGATTGATGACCTTCATGATATTTGGCACGCTGGTATAGTGCATACCCTGACTGGCTCGTTCTTCTGGGTTCACCACCGCCTGAATCATCGAGCCGAAGATGTCGGGGTTGATGTCCTTCCAGTCCAGTTCGCCACACTCGATGATGATGCGGCGGGCTTTCTGTCCCATCTTGGGTATCTGGATATGCTTGGAAAAGAGACCGCCATTCACGTATGGGAATTGCTTCACGATACTGGGAATCTCGCTACGGCGGAACGAAACATCCATCACATTGAATGTCTCGTCAAGATATTGCGAGAGGTCAGAACCATCGTCTTTGGTGTATCGCTGAATGGAAGAAGTAAAAAGGTTTTCCTCGAAGATGCCCGTGTCTTCGGCGAAGAAACAGAACAATAGGCGGGTGATGAAAATGTTCAGGTCGTGCAAATCGTCATCGCTGCGAAACTCGTTGTAGCTACGCAATTCATCGTGTAGCTTGGCGAGTTTCTCTGCCGCCTTGATGTCAGCAGGGCTTTCCTCTACATAGTGTACGCGCTCCACATCCATCAGCGGATAGAAGAAAGCAAAGTCTGAGGGCAGTCGCTCTAACTGGTTTTCGTAGGTTTCCTTTTCGCGAAGGTCGTATGCCAAAATCGACTTACCGTCGCTCACCACAATAATCTTTGGGGCAGCCTTCAACACTTGCGGGTCGTGTTTCAGTTGCTCTAACTGTTCTGTCAAGCCAAACATGTTGACGGACTGATAACAAAACAGTCCTTTGATGAGTAGTCCGTCAAAGGTCTTCAGTACGCCTTTACCTTCCTTGTAACGCTCAATGTCGCGTTCGCTTTTGCCAAAGGAATAGAGCAGTAGATATCCTATTTCTTCCGGGTTCACGTTACCACTGAACGAATCGGCAAGACGTTGCTCTATTTCCCTATAGCCAAGTTGCAGTTTCTTCGCCATAGTTATTGATGATTGAGAAAGCGAACGGGATTCGTTCAGAAACGTGAGGCACCAGCCAAGCGCATGAAAAACGTGGACAATCTATACTTATCCAACGTCTCGGGCGCTTGGCCGGTGCCCACTCTAACAGATAAGATAAACGCCCACGCCTATCACGTGAACGTTCACTTCTTATCAAGTTAGAGTCGTCTATTTCGCGGCCAAGCTTAAGGGACGTTTTGAATAAAAAGCGTACGCTTCAATTGTTTTACCCTCGAAAGTCGCACCGCCGCCCTCGCTCGGACATCATGGCGGTGTTCGAGGACAAAGATACAAAATAAAGTGAAAGTAAACAGAAAAAATCGACAAATAATTATTTATTATCTCGTTTCATTCCCTTTTTTGACTAATTTCAGTTATATTTGCAAGTTCAAACGATAGAATATTTTACCAATGGAAAAAACTAAATCCCTTTATGCTATTTACAAATACGATTTTCACAAAGCAATAGAGCGCACGATTCAGGCTGGGGCAGATGGCGTTGATGGCAAGAAGTATGTCAAAGTGGCTCAGACATGCTTCGCAAGCCTGTTTGACGAAAACACCATTGACCATCTTACCAAGGTAAACAAGAAGGGCGAGGCTACCCGTCTGCCAAACGATGTGATTGCAAAGGTGGGTGACATCTTCATTTGGCGCGTGAATAACAGCCAGATGAAGGAATGGTGGAGACGGAGCGGAAAGGACAACAAGGGTATTGACAAGTACGAACGGCAGGAGATCGAGTCGAACCCATTCTGCTATGTCTTGATTGACAATCGCCCAGGCATCTGCCTGATGGCTATTGAGAAATCGACGGCATGGGGAAGCAATCCTGACCTCGTGCGTGATATGATGTTATATAACTTCAACTCAATGCTTGCAGACAAGTTTGATCTTGAAATGCGCATCGAAGCCAGGATGAACCCGAAAGACATCTGGGAGTTTGTTCATGAACGCCTCTATGAACACGATGACTATATCCGCAAAGTCTCATTTGTGTTTCAGAACCCGAAGAAAGTCAACAAGACGAATGGCATGGAAGTAAAATCGTCCAGGCTGAAGGCCATGCAGAAGACGGTAGAGATTTCAGATGCGTTGAAAGGTTTCTTCACCATGGAATTTGACAAATATTCCAACGGCAAGATTTCGCAAGAAAACAAGGACATGGCAGAGATGGTGCGATTGTGTGGGGAAAATGGATATGACATCATCATTACTTTCAAGGAGTTTAAGACCTATCGCATCAACGACTATGTGAGGGCTTACTATCCCATGACGCTTGACGTTCTGCAACGGTTTAGCATCGGCATACATACTATAAATGACAAGACCGAACTTGAAGAATGGTTCGACTTGGTTGATGAACAGACAAAAGAATATGTCAATGAATCAGAGGTACCAAAGCGAAGAAATAAGTCGTGTAAGTGAGCAGTATGCTGAAAACGAACTATACAAAGCCGTTTGTACGATTGGCCAACAGTTAGAGTCGGAGACGGTGTTTGGGTTGTGCCCAGAGGAATGCTTCACGGAAACGCTCGAACTGTTGACTGCCATAGCAGGAAAGGGCGAGGAAATCCTGACGGTAATTGATGAGTATTGGCTTCGCAAGTTTAATGAGTACAGGCGTTTTGACCGACATGTAAACGAGGACGAGATACGTAAGGCGGTCGGCATCGTCTTTGGCTTCACCATTCTTTCCATCGATAGCAGTCGCCATTCGTTTTACCGATATACACTAACAAGGCGGCTCATGCAGATAATTGCCGATAATAAGTTCCCAGGCTGGCAGTCAACCCTCGACAGAATCTTTTCCGTTCCGTTGTCCGATGGATGGTTTGATGATTTTATTGATGAAGAACCAGAAGATGGTGAGGGAAGATTGCCATTGCCAAAGGTTCTCAATACCGATAGGGCACAAACTTATTTCCAAAAAGCCATAGATAAAAGATACATGAAACTTGAGAACGGACAATTCTCATGGATTGGCGTAGGAGGAAAAGGCATTAACTCTCAACTGGCTTACTTTTGCGGTAGAGTATTTGAATACAGACACTCTACTACATGTAATATCGGAACAGAATTTCCTGAAGAAGAACTGAATGCTTTGTTTGGTGTGAAAAGATTGTACTCTCTTTTGACACAAGTCCATAATGCCCAGAAAACTCAAAAATGGCGGCGCATCATCGACGAAATGTTTGAATGAATATTTTTTTATAGTACATTTATGCACTATAGTTTAGTCTAACAATCGTGCATATCTTTGCAGCAGAAATTTCTATGTCGGAGTTTCTGCTGCTTTCTTTTAGATGTCTGTCAGCAGTCAAATACTGAGCACGGCTCCGAGCGCGAGATGAAGTACGCCTATCTATATCATCGTGTAGTGCAAGAAGGCAATTTAATACCAGTATAAAAGATATGAAAAAGGTATTAAAACGCAATTTTGAGGCAGGTTCAAAGGAATCAAAAGAACCTCGCCTTCTTGGAAGCATCGTATCAGAAATGCTTCATGGTAATTCACCTCTCGCAAAGGGCTACCGCAAGTTCCTTGCATGTAATGAGAATAGCGCGGAGAAAGGAGGTAGGCTATGAAAGTTAATACAGAGCTGTGCATCGACTTGAAAACCAAGTTGCAAGACGAAGTGCTAATGAAGCCCGGAAAAGATTACCCTGGCATTTTGAGGCGTGACATTCCAAGTAAGGATTTTGGTTTTGAAGAATGTCATTACACGTTCACAGAGGTCTCATTTATGTCATCTACCACTCGGCGTAATGTTCACCTCTACGAAGGGCAACACATTACTTGTACCAAACGCCTAAACGGAAAGGTGCGCCTAAATTTCAAGAACTTGGATGAGAATTTCAACGTCGACAGCTATGCTCTTGAAGTGGCGAACGAGATTCGACAAGCTCTTGGGGGCTTTGTAGAAAGATAGGTATTCACGGCCGAGCGTTCCAGTTGTTCCAGTTCCAATTAAGGAATTGAGAAACGAAATACCCTTCTAAAGATTATGTAACTAATTGATATATAATTAGTTATGTACACATAAGGTGGGTTTGGAATGGCTAAATTTTTAATTGGAACAACTGGAACTGGAACGGATAGGTCATTATTTATTCATCTAAAAAGCTGATTATCAATGAAATACGACATTAGCAAAAACTCTGCGCCTAAGATGCCAAAGCTCGGCAAAGGCACAGAATGCGTTAAAATCCTGCTCTCGCAGGTGTCAAAAGACATGTATGAACCCCTTGTCCCGATGTTTTTCCCTATCCTTGGCGCACATGTGAGCGGCGCGGAATTTCAGTATCCCGACCTCACATGGAAGGAACTCTGTGGCCAGATGGCCAATCTCGTTGCGGAAAGTGGGGGTAACAAGGGGCAATTGTCACTACTTGTTGAAGCCATTTGCCGTGACTTCCGTCAGCACGACGAGGCGGAATTGAAGAAGCTCGTGGAATGGCAGAAGCAAGTGAAGACAAAGGAAGCCAACAAAAAAAAGCCTGTCCGCCCGGAAGTGGCTTTCTGGTTTCCACCCTCGGACGTGACCAACCCCGCCTTCATCCAGAACGCCATGGGCTGCGAGAGCCTGGGCAACCGCACCCAATACCTCAACATGCCTGAGGTGGAAATGGCAGACCGCATGTGTGGTGGGCATAGGCAGGTCACACAGATGCTGCGCAACATCTACGACCGCCAAAGGGCGGGCGCATTAAGGGCTACTGCCGACGGCGTGACGGGCAATCCCGTCCTTCGTGCCAACCTCACGATTTCGTCCACCCCGTTTGCCACGCGCAAGTTCTATAAGAACGAACTCTTCAACGGCACCTTCGGGCGTATGGTCTTTTCCTACAAGGCACGTACCAGCCGTGACGGGCGAATCCCCCGACAGGGCAAATATACGGATGAGTTCTACCAGAAACTGGACGAGTACTTAGTGCGGCTCGACGCTTGCAAGGGCAGGTTCATCATCCGACCATTGAACAAGTTGGCTGATAAGTTGGCACAGGACATGGCCTCGCTTGCCGACTTGGCGGATGATGATGTGCTGTGGGACATCAGCAAACGTGCGCTGGTTTCGGGTTGGAAGGCTGGTTGTGTGTTGTGGATACTCAACAACCAGGCTTGGACGAAGTCGATGGGCGACATGGTGGAATGGCTTGTCTATCACGACATCTGGAGCAAGATGCAGCTGTTTGCTGACATGCTTGGCAAGGATGCCGACGTGGTGGGCGAGGCGCAGCGTCGTGGTCCCAAGAACATGCTCGACAGCCTTCCCAACACCTTCAACGAGGCACAACTGCAAGCACTCCGCACCAGCCTTGGCAAGAGCGCGGAGGGTACTAACGGACAGTTGCGCAAATGGGTGTTCCGCAAGTTCATCACGTACAGTCCGCAGACGGGTCTCTACACGAAAACGGAGGAATACCTGAAAGGGTAGTTCATAGTTCATTGTTATGGATAAGTTTGAATTGCAAAAGCTCCGCGACCTTCTCATTGAGGGGGTTGCAGAGCGACTTGGATTCCAAGTTTCGCGACATAAGTGCCTTTGTCCTTTTCACGATGATCATCATGCCAGTTTGACGTTTAATGTGCGTAGGAACACGTACCGATGCTTTGCGTGTGGGGCTTCGGGAGGCACTATTGATTTGGTGATGCGCTATTTGAATAAGGACTTCCTCGATGCTTGCCGTTGGTTGGCAGATGTGAATTGCATCATACTCCAGAGCGAGCATGACAATCTTCCATCTTCAAAGCCCTTTGATGCAAAGCGTTACGAACGGTTCTTTGAGCGTCCGTGGTTGAATGAGGAGGCGCGAAAGTTTCTGTTTGAGGAGCGCAAGTTGGATGAGCGCGTGGTGCGCTGGTGCCGCCTGACCTCATGGAAAGACAGGCAGGGCGTGGACTGGTTGCAAATACCCTATTATGACCGACAAGGGAAGTTGGTAGGCATCCAGAACCGCAACCTCGTGAAGGGTGCTACACCTCGTTTCCGCTTTCCGCAAGGCTCGGAGTGTGGCATTTACAACCTGCCCGTGCTGAGCCGTCTCAAGCCAGGCGAAGCATTCTACATCACCGAAGGGTGCAGCGATTGTTGGGCGATGCTCTCGGCGGGTCATAAGGCAATCGCCATTCCGTCGGCAACCTTGCTGAAACGGAAGGATGTGGAAATCCTCTCAACACTTTACACCCAACTCTCAACGCAATTCCACATGTACCCCGACCGCGACGAGCCTGGCGAGCGGCTCTTCCTCCAGTTGCAGAAAGTGCTGCCCAATCTGGTGCATCATCAGTTGCCCACTGGGTGCAAGGATTACAGCGAGTATTACCTGTCAACCAAAAGAAAGGAGGGAGTAAACATGAAAGATTAAACATGATTTTGATGCACTACGTGCAGAAATTATATAAAATTGAAAACAAATTATACAAAATGATTTTGTGAGATTTTGAAATGGATTTTTTCCAATTTCTCGCCGTAGGCGATAGACTATTGATTGTTTATCATTCGCAATTTTACTTTAAAAAAATGATGTAAATATTTGGTAACATGGAATTTATTTCGTATCTTTGTAGAGTAGAAATACAATGGTTGTCAAGGGGTTTTATCCGCTGGCTCTGCGACAATAGACCAAGAGATGGCAGCGGGAAAATTAAATTAACCACTAAATTTTTTTATTATGCCTACATTTTACAAATTGTACCAGGACAAGTGCGAGGGGAGCAAGACTGAGGGTAAGTGGTATGCCAGGGCGAAGTGCCTGGGCTACTGGGACCTTGAGAAGCTTGCCGACCACATCCAGGACAACGTGAGTGCGAAGAAGTCTGATGTCATCGCCGTGCTCAAGGAGTTGGTTGTGGTGATGGCGGAGGCCTTCGATGCCGGCTATGGCGTGCGACTCAATGGTTTCGGACGCTTCAAGGTGGGGCTGAAGACGGAGGCCGCCGACAGCGCGAAGGAGTTCACCGCCGCGAAGAACATCGTGGGAAGCCGCATCAACTTCCAGCCCGAGACGCATTGGAGTGCCGCCGATGGCAACGTGCGTACCAACCCGTTCACCACTGGCCTCAAGGTGCAGGAGTACGGTAAGTACAGCGTCGAGGAGGAGGAAGAGGAAGGTGGAGATTGAAATGGAGAATGATGAATGAAGGATAAGGGCGCACTACGTGCGGGAATTATTCAAAATTGAATCAAAATAAGCATTCAACATTCAACATGAAACATTTAAAAAGGCGTGGCACAGAGATTGTGTCGCGCCTTTTTTGTTTGTAAAAACCATTGGTTTGTATGCTCTAAACCATAGCTTTATATGTTAAGGAGCATAGCTCTACACCTTACAAACCATAGCTTTGAACGAAGAAAACCATTGGTCTGTGTGCTACAAACCAATGGTTTTATCATTATAGACCAAGCCTATGGAAGATTACTTGGAAGTGAACTTTTTCACAGAACCATTGTCCATGCGGATGATGTTGATGCCGCGTTGCATCTTGTCCGTGCGTCGGCCATCAAGCAGGTAGGTTTCGGTGGCTTTTGCTGGGGCATCGATGCCGTTTACACGGATGTCGGCAGCCGTCTCAGCATCCATGATTTTATTGAAATTGCTCCATCCGTTGGTCGTTTGGTATTGTTCGATTTTCTCATCTGGCACGATGAGCAATGCCTCCTCGTAGACCGAGGCGTCAAATGCGTTGTCGTTGAACGACCAGAGGTCACGTTCCGATACCATGGAAACGACTTTCGTCACGTTTGCGCAACCCGCAAAGGCATTGTCCCCGATGCTGCTGGTGTTCTCGCCGATGGTGATGGCCTGTAGGTTGGTGCATCCCTTGAACGCCTCCTTGCCGATGTTTCCGCCGCAGGAATTGTAGGCGAAGTCGATGGTGATGTCCGTCAAGTCGTCACGGTCGGCAAACGCTTGGTCGGCGATGCCCGTCACCTCAAACTCCCAAATGGCGGCAGGGATGGTGATGGTGCCGTCGGCAGGGATGTCGAGGTCGGTAATCTCACAAGTGTAGTCGTCCATGTCCGTGATGGTGAAATGGATGTTCCTGCCCTCATCGGAGAGAGTGGTGAGATGGTCGCCCACCTTTGGGACTTGCGTGATGGTGACATAATCGGTACAAACACCGTAGTCGCTACGTAGGCGCACGGACACTTCCCTGCCATCGGGCGTGGGTCCATTGTAAGGCTGTGCCAAGAGCGTGAGGCGTGTCAGATGGTCCTCGGTGTCCTCGACCGACAGGATGGACAACCATTCGGGCAACCCCTCAATGGTATATGTGGGCGTTTGTTCCCCTTCCCCGTCTGTGATGACAAATGGTTGGGCGGAACGGAATGTCAATATCACCTCCCCACCTTCGGCAGAGGCTGTCAACGCATACGAGGTGGAGTCGATTTCAGCCATGTCAAACATGCCGTTCAGGTATATGACGGCTTCCCAATAACTGGTGACGTTGCCGGATGTAGACGACCAAGTGGTAAACTTGTAGTTGCCATCCTTGTCATATCCTTCTGTCCTCGTGCGAAATTCTTCCGTCTCTTGTTCGTAAGCGGCGGGTAAGGTAATCCAGAATCCCATCTGCTCACATTCCTCCAGTCCTTCCACGACGATGAAGAACATGTCGTTAATGACAATCGGTCCCTCGTCAAACGTGACGGTAGGGCCGGCGTATGTGATGGGGTCTCCTTCATTCCAAGATGTCAAGTCAATATCCGCTTTCGTGATGTGTCCCGTGGCAACGGTATTGCCGTAGGTACCCTCGTCGATGCGAACTGTCACCTCCTTACCCTCGGGAATCATGTCTTTTTCTGTCTGGTAAGATGAGAAGGGGATTGTCAACGCGGAGAGATAGAAAGGCTTGGCGGGCTTGGGATAGTGTTGGACAAGTGAATGAAAGACGAAATCTTCTTTTACCCCGTCGCCGTCTAAATCACGGCTTCCCCTGAAAGGAAAGCCAGGGAAGTCTGCCCATCCGATGTAAGAACCGCCCACCACGTAGTCTGTCTTGGAGAGGTTGCTGATGGCAGGGGTTGTCATGACGGTACCATCTATGTATTTCTTCCCGTCTGCGATTCTTCCCAAAGCGAATGTGTCGGTACCCACAGATAGCTGTGGCATGGGGAAGGTTGCCTCTTCGTGTAATGCGGGATAGGCTGCAACAAATGTTGACGTGCCGTTGCTTTGCGTCTCGCCATTCAAGGACCATGACGAGGAGGTGACATCGGTACTCTTGTTCTCAAAAGACAATTCTGTAAAAGGCGGCACCACCAACGAGGACGTAGGGTAGGCATTCTTGTAGAACGTTCCCTCTGGCTTGGCGTACCATACGTTTTTGCCCGGTGCCTTTCGGATGTTGTTCACGGTAGACTTCATGGGTGTGGCTGCCAGCGCAGAAGTTTGCGCCAATGAGGCCAATGGTGACAATGCCCATGCCATCACCATCATGATACCATATTTCTTTTGCATGTGTTTTTTGTTAGATGTCTGCTTGCAACCCTAAACAGACAGGATTATATCATAAATGTTTATAAGGCGATATGACGGAAAAGAGTGGATTGCCCATACTGTCCCATAAGTAAACCCTTTCCCAATCCATGCATTCCCTCCATCAACCTCACGTGATGGAAAATGAACGCTGCAAAATTACAACATTTTTTCAATTTCCACTTTTTTTTGCGCTTTTTTTGCTGATTTCCCATGCTGCACCCGACATGGGTCAATTTCATCATCCGTGGAAATATCGAAAAACGATGGAAACCAAGACTATCTGACAGGTATCAATCTGACATGCAAGGATTGGGGCTTATTGGTTGGGATGGCATACTTTGTCAAGACCCCTGGCCCGCAAGAGCTATTGCCGAGTCCCATCACGGCGGCATCGATGTTGAGATAGACGTGTTCGGGGTCAGTTATTAGGTCACAATCGTGTGCCGTCTCGTAGATGTGCTGCGTGCTATAGGGTAGGGCGGAGAACGAGAAGGGTTTGTCCATACATTCTATTCTCCATCCTTGGCGTTTGGCGTTGGTGAGTTCCACATACGATACGTCATCATGGTTGCCGCTGTCTTGTGGGCGTGGGTAATGCACGTATTGTTCGTCCACGGCGCTTTTCCAAAGACTGATGGTTGTTGAAGCGTGGCGGTCGGGATAATTATCCCACGGTCCTCTCCCATAGTAGGTTAGTTGGCGGAAGTCTTTTGGCAAGACGAGTGTTACCCCCATGCAGGGTAATGGTGGGAGCGAGCCGTATGTTTGATAAGTGGCATGGAAATCTATCGTGCCGTTCGGATAGGTTGTGTATTCATAATCCGTCTTGATGTAACCGTCTGTCGTATGGTAAGCTATGATGGCGCGGGTCTGTGTATTGCCATCGGGTAATGCCTCTGTTGTCCATGGCATGATGATGGAATCACGCAAGTTGTCGAGCCGTTGGCTCTTCCAGTCTTTGGCAATCCAGTTTCCAAATCCCTTGTCGTTATCCGTTGGTGCGCGGAAGAAGTGGGGTTGGATGTTCGCAAGGACTTGTTGGAGCAGATGGGCAGGCCCGTCCGTCATGCTTTTCTTGGTTGTGCGTGGATATGCTGGTTTGCCCCTATCATACCAGTCATGATGTTGGATGAATTGTTGGTGGCAAACTTCATGTCCCGCATCTGCCCATTTCGTCTTGTTCTTCAACGTGGCATAGACATCCAATAACCCGTTGGCTTCAGTCTGTCGGATGACATAATCGTCAATATTGACATGTTGGTCCATCAAATGAGATACTATTTTCCCTTTTTCGTAAGTGAATCGGATTGGTGAATAGACGGCCTTCACCTCTTCGTATTTAGGTGTGGTTTGTCGGTCGCTACTGACGATACCCTTCACGCAAAATGCCTTGAGGTTGGGTACATCACCGAAGTCGCCGCCATACGCCACCATCCGCTTGCCATTGCGAGTGGTGAAGATACCCTCGTCTGCCCATTCCCAGATGAACCCTCCCAACATACGAGGATGGCTGTATATCTCGTTCCAATACTCTTGGAAGTTGCCAAGGGCATTGCCCATGGCGTGGGCGTATTCGCTGGTGAGTACTGGGCGGTTGTCGGTTGTGTCTTGTGCGAGGGATAGCAGTCGTTCCCATCGGGCATTCTCTGGCCGTTCCATGTTGTTGTCCTTAACGCCGGGGTTGAGGTATTCGTCTTGTGTGCGTGGGTAGAAACGTGAGATGACATCCACTTGTTGTGGGTCGGGATTGCCTTGCGCTCCCTCATAGTGTACGAATCGTGTAGGGTCGTATTCGTGAATCCAGGCGGCTGTCATGGCGAAGTTGGTACCCCATCCCGCCTCGTTTCCCAAACTCCAGAAAATCACGGAAGGATGATTCCTGTCGCGGATTACCAAACGTTGGGTTCTGTCTATCCATGCCGCAGCCCAAGATGGGTCGCTTGCCAATTGTCCGCGTAACCCATGCTCCTCAATATCGGCTTCGTCCATCACGTACAAACCGATGCTGTCGCAAAGTTCATACCATCGTTCGGCATTGGGGTAGTGACAGGTGCGCACGGCGTTGATGTTGGCTTGCTTCATCAGTAGGATGTCTTGCATCATCCGCTCTTCGCTCATGACATGCCCCGTGATGGGATCCATCTCATGACGGTTTACCCCTCTTAATCTTGTGGGAATGCCATTGACCATGAAGACACCATTACGAATCTCCAACTTGCGAAATCCCACTTTCGTCTTCACTTGCTCGACGATATGGCCAATTGAATCCACAAGGGCGAGATGTAAAGTGTAGAGATACGGTTTTTCAGCATTCCACTTGTGGGGGGTCTTGACCGTTGCCGACAGCCATCCCCATTTAGGATAGCCTCGTTGTGGGGTACGGTCGTTCATGATGGCTGCCTTGTGGTCAAGGTTAAGTATGGGAGAGGCATCTTGCTGGAGGATGCTATCGAGTACCATCGTGCCGTTTTCGTCATACAATTGCGCTTCCAAGTGAAAGCCTTCACCTCGTTGGCCATCAGAAACCTCTAATTCGGGATGGATCATCAGTTGTGCGTCTTGGTATGTTTCATCGAGAAGGGTCCGTATGCCAATGTCTCGAATGCGTATGCGTGGTTTGCAAAATAATGTGATGCTACGGTGTATACCCGCCAATCGCCACATGTCTTGGTCTTCTAAATAACTACCATCGGAATACTTGAATACCTCGATGGTGATTTGGTTGGTGGTTGATGTCAGGTAATCCGTGATGCGAAACTCTGCAGGTTCCATGCTCCCTTGAGAATATCCCACCATCTTTCCGTTGATCCATACGTAGAAGGCACTACTTACCGCCCCGAAACGAATGTATATCTCTTGTCCGTTCCATTCTGACGGAATAGAGAATGTGCGGCGATAGACGCCCGTGGGATTCCTTTCGATGAATGAGGTGTAAGTAGATTTGGGCGTTCCCATTACATAAGGCGGGTCTATCTTAAACGTATAACCGCTACTGCTATAAATGGGAGTACCATATCCATTCATTTCCCAATCGCCTGGAACGGGAAACGTTTGCCAAGAGCTATCGTCAAATCCTATCTCGTAAAATGCCTGTGGTTGTTCATCGGGTGTCTTCGTCCAATGGAATTTCCACAAGCCATCGAGAGACATTTCACGGTCGCCAGGCTTCTCCTTGTATGCGATAAAGGCCGCACGTGCCGGTTCGCGGTTGTATTGGAGTATGTTTTGGTCTTCCCAGTCGTGATGTCCTTGCGCAAAAACACCATTGGCTATCAAGGAGAGGAATATGGATATGTAGAGTTTCATGCTATTGTATCTCTATGTTTTGAAATTCGAGGTTCTTGTCATCTATCGTCAGCCGATAAGTTCCTGCGTTGATTTGGGTTCCCGTGGTGGTAGATAGCATCTTGAATTTTTCGGGAGTGGGAGGGAACGTAATGTCACGGTCAACAATCGTGATGTTTTTTGAATCCACGATTCTCATGCGAGTGATAATTGCCTTGCCTGTCCTGTTCTTATAACGGAAACGAAGGGCATATTCTTGTCCAAGACCAGGTTTGATTTCCCAAGTACCCGGCTTGATAGGCTCATATACCGTGGCAGGTCGCAATTCAGTATCTTGTGGCAACAGCGTCTTTGGCAATTTGGCAATCGTGTCACTATCACATGCTTTCCACAAGAAAGAACTGAGAGGGCATTCATGTAATCCTTGGCTGATAGGGGCTTTCGTGGCAATGGCAATACCGCAGATGATGGCTTGTCCTGCTTTCACTTCGGGGAAGGAGATATGCAATTTGCCGTTTTTTGCCTTGGCATTTACCACTCGTTTCATTGCTCCACAATAGCCAGCTTCCGCCCAAGGGTCGAGGTCGTCGATGACGGTCTCGCCATTGATGGCTACGTCGAAGATGCGCATACCCTCATAGTCGTCTTTCACGCCACCACCCTTGCCATGCCAAGGCTCGACGAAAAACAGCTCTATGCTGTAATCCCCATCGGGAACAGGGAAATCATACCATAACTGGTGACGTCCGAAGCGGAAGTATTGGAACAACTCTTGCGACTTTGTGCCTTGGATGGGTAGCGTGATATGGCGTTGGCTTGCCTGGTAGGATGAGATTCCCTCGAAGTCATCTCCCCAAGAGTGGCTAAACCTTGGGGAGTCTTGGTGCCATTGTTGCCCAAACTCATCCGTATAGCAATCGCCACCACAATTCACCCGATAGAGATAGTGCCATTCCTCATTCCCTTTTACAAGGTCTACGTTTCGGTTGGCCGCCGTGGGAATGATGGTGTCTGGTTCCACATAGCGATGGCGGTACATATAATAGGCTGGTGTGGGTTCTTCCCAGATGGTTGTCAGTCCCTTGTAATTGATGGGGCCTATCTTGTCTATGCTACGGTAAGCACCATCGGGCTGCACTCTGCCTGGGTTGTCGTGGGAGGCAAATAGCCATTGGAAATGACCACAGGTAGAATCTTTCACGCTTTCTGCCAATCGTGCTTTTGTCTCCAACAACTTGGTAAACGATTCTTCGCTATATTTTTCGTCGCCATGTAAGTCGATGGTGCGCCATGCACCATATTCACCATTCAATAATTGATTGGGAAGTGTGAGCTCCTTGTCGTAATTGTCGGCAGACCCACCGTATGTGCCGCTCCAGTTTTGGATGACATTCCAATCCGTTCCCTCGCCGCCATTGCATGTGGTGATGGGGCGCATGATGGACGCGGTGGGGTCGAGTTGCCGAATGATGTTGCTGCATTCTTCTGCAAATTCTTTAGGTAAGACACTCTCGTTTTGCAATCCCCATAGAATGACGCTGGGAGAATTACGCCTCTCCTTAATCCAACGTACTAATAGCCGCTTGAAGTTTTCTCGGAATTGAGGGGTGTCATACCAGATATGTGCGGAGAATTGGCTCCAGAACAAGATGCCTTGTTGGTCGAGCAATTGTTGGTAATAGAGGTTATGGGGTTGATGGGCTTCGCGGAAAGCGTTAAAGCCCGCGTTCCTGATTTGCTTGATACGTGATGAGATTTGTTCGTGCGTGAATGCGTGGCTTGCCCCAAGTAGGTGTTCGTACTCACATGTGCCATTGATGAAAACGGGTTCGTTGTTGAGGAAGAAACGATGGTCTTCGGGATGATGGAGAGGCCAAGACATGTTGCGGATACCGAAAGGTGTACGGCATTCGTCGGTGGTCTTTCCCTCACGTTTAACCATGGTGGTGAGATTGTACAGGTAGGGATTGTCGATACTCCATCGAATGGGGTTGTCGATGGGTTCTGCATGATAAATGGTCTTTGTCTCACCTGGTTTTAATGTTAGGGGAACGGCATGGCGAAAAGCCTGCTTGCCACTTGCCATCGCAAACTTATTGACGAGTTCTATTTCTTGCGCCTCGGACGTATAGTTCTTGACCTCTGTCTCGATGAACACCGTGTCACATGCAAGGTTGTTCCATATATGTACGCCAAACGGTTGGATGCGAATAGCATCTGTTTCTATGAGAGAGACAGGGCGGAAAATGCCAAAGGGTTGGGAACTTTCGCTGAATCCCCATTCTGAGGAGCAACCGCCGCATACCCATGGCGACTCTGTTTGCATGGCGGGATGGTCAACAAGTATGTGTAATTGGTTTTCCCCGTTACGTAAGGCGTCGGTTATGTCAAGTGTAAAGGATGTTCTCCCTATGAGTTCCTTGGGATAGGTATGTTCGTTAAGGGTGATGGTTGCAAATGTTCCTATTCCCTCTAATTGTAAGAAATAACGTTTGTCAGTCCTTTTTGTCAATGTAAACGACTTATCATATAGCGCAGAGCCATGGAGATTGCCGTGACGTAGTTGGCGGTATCCATAGTAATCATCCAAGTTATGGGGTAGGTTTACGGTTTGGATGGTACTATTCCCGAGTATCTGGCATTTCCATTGGTCGTTGAGGGAGGTGACGATACGCTTTCCCGTTGGTTCAGGCTGTGGAAATGAGACATCCGAACGACCTAATGGTAGGCTCGTCGCCAAGGCGATGCCTCGTTGCCCCGCGTTGTTGACGGCGCAATAGAAATGATAGACAACGCCTTGGTATTTTATTACACAACTCTTATGGGCAAACATCTCATCGTATGGCTTTGAGGGAACAATCAAGTCTTCGCCGTTCCAATCTGTCCAATTTACCAAGTCATAGCTGGCTGCGAAAGTGTTGTAGGCATTGTATTTCCGGGTAGGATTGTAAGCTGAGAAATAAAACATAACCCACACATCGTCCATTCTGACAATCTGCGCATCGCCAGTGATGGTGCCGTCTGTATCATGTGCAAAAACGGGATTTCCCTCATATCGTTTCCATTTCCTTAGATTTTTGGAGAGGGCAATGCCTATACGTTCTCCTTTGGGGTGAGAGTCGTCCTTTCCACCTGCATTGTAGAACATAACAAAGGGAAACTTCTCTTGTCCTTTGATTCTCTCTTTTTTGTTTCTAATCCAATAAATAGTACTTTTGTACTGGGTTAATTGTTCCCACCACTGTGCATCTCGATCATTATAGCTTAACAAGGGTTTCTCTTTGGTTTCCCAAAGATGAGGTTGGGAGATGTCTTCTTTAGTAGATGCGATGCCGATGCTCAATGGGGCGTTGACGGCTTCATATCCCTTGCCAGGACCACCGATGTAAGTAAGCCAATGTCTATTCTTGTAACTTTGCATCTCGTAACTTCCATTCCATTCGTAATCGATTAATGAGGGGAATCCCCCACGTTGGTTTTGGTCCCAGAGTGGATTGGTTGATGGGGTAGGGAGTTGGAGAATACGGCCTAACGTTTGCCAATGTAAGAGGTCATCGCTCTTGGCAATCCATGTGTCATAGCCACGTCCGTCTGTACCGTCTTTCCCGTCATAACAGACAAATGTCATGTACCATGTGCTGTCTTGACGGAATATGGTAGGACAATCAAATTTGTTGAAGTTTGATTGTGGGGCGACAACCATGCCATACTTATATGGAGTACGTGAGGCTTCATATATTTGTTGCATTCGTTCTTGTGGAACGGTTTGGGCAAGTGCCGTAATGCTTATTATAAGCAAGGCTGCCGAAATCTTTTTTCTCATCGTTTTCTTATTTCATAAAGAGCCAATCTACTTCGTCTCCAGCACTTTGCAACCCTACATCACGTTGCTTGATTGACGAATGTGTGAATCCCACAACGCAAATGATACCTTTAGGGAGGTTAATGCTATGGTTTCCTGCGGCTAAATGATATGTATGGATATGAACGGGAGGCATTCCTCTCATGCTAATGGCGTTATAGAGTACAGGCTCTGCTTGTCCATATTCATTGCCTGTGGCATCTGTTTCCAGTTTGGGAGCCTTTGCCCACTTAGGGTCGTCGTCTTGGAAAAAACCAACCAGCATTTGAACGGGTTTTTCACATGCGAACTCGATGGTCGTTCCCTTGATTCTCGTCGTGTCGCGATTGAGGATAAGAGCTTGCAAGCCTTTAAGTTCTGGCGCAAGGGTATCTACCTTTGTGTCTTCTCGGTTTTCAAAGAGAATGGCATTCTCTGCCAAGGTGGTTGTTGGTGTATGGGAGGGAAGTGTTATGTTGGCAGGAACAAGGGGTTGTTGGTTGGAACCAGAAGACGAATCGTCTTGACTGTTTTGCTTCCTTTGAAGTTTATTGGTGTTTTCCTTTAATGCTTCCAATTCGTCTTCATACACGGAGACCATGTCTGACCATGTCTTGAAATGGCCATCATTTCCTCCTACTGGAATACGACGTTGTGCCGTTTGCATGGAATTAGCGTACAGATAGCTTGTCGCTGTTTCTTTGGCAAGTCTTTTCCAACATACAAGACTCTTTTCCAATAATGGAATGGCAGCTTCGATATATGTGATGTCTTTTGTCCATTTATAATTTAACACTTGCTGGGCAGAGAGGACTTTCCAACGGAATGATTCTGCAAACATATTGTAATAGTTGAAGTCTTGGAACACGCGATCCAACTCTTCTATGTGCCGCGTAGGCTTCGATGTCTGCTTAAAAATCGCGATTTGCTTCAATGCGTTTTCCCCGTGTTCACAACACTGGTTCACGATGTCGATGGGCAACTCCCCTTCATGGGCAATACCTTTCCATTCCTTCTCCACATACTCGATGAGTTTCTCCCCCTGCGGTCCACAACTCTCGTAGAATCCCGGATAGATGTTGAATTTATAGGGATTGACCAATTGTGCCATTTTCATGCCAAGCAACAATGTCTGGCGATTGCCTTCCGTAATGCCGAAGCGGCGGATGAGTTTGGGCGCAATCTCCCCCGCCTCGTCGTATGCTTTCAATAGATATGATGCCGCTATGGTGTCAATGCCATAGTAGTCGGCAAGTTGTCGTTTCCAATATGATTGGTCTTCCCCTCGCTGGCAATTCCAAGCATACCGTCCCCATACCTTGTACCACATCCAGTCGCGGTCGATTTGCATGAGCCGTTGGTTGTCGGGGAGTTTATCTGCCGTGTAGGGCCAATCCCAGTAGCTTGCTTGGGGATAGAGGTGCAGCCCCTTGGAATGATGCACTTGGTGCATGGCTTGTACGGTTTTCTGCGTGAATGCTGGCGAAGACCATCGCCAAGGCTCTAAGTTGGCGAGGATATGTACATTGTCGATATGGATGGGAGCGGCTGCCGCCAACTTTCGATGCGTCTCTCCCCATGGTCCTCCTGGCTCGTATGTCGTCAGGCTCTCGCCCGTGTACTTGCTCATGGTGTAAATATTGGGATAGAGGGGCAATGAGGCTTTTAACACGGTTGGCCCATCAGTGTCGTGTGAGCGTAGGATAATAGGAGGCGTGTCTGTCCTCCCAGACGCTTTCAGTCCATCCTTAATGCCGGGAATGATGGTCTCCGTCATCCATTGGATGTCTGTATCGATGCCCGACATCGCCTCGCCGAGGCAAACAAGGAATCCCACGTTAGGGTATTTCTGCACGAAAGCGGAAATACTCTTGCGGGTATAGTCTGCTATCAAGGGCGTGATGGGACGGTTGCGGTCTTGGGTTTTAAGGCCATAATGGTCTGCAAACGGCTTAGACAAAATGATGTTATAGAACATCTGTATTACCCGTATACCCCTGCGTTCCGCTTCTGTCGTAAGGAACGAGAACATTTCTTGGTTTTTCTCCATCGTGGCATCGTCCACCTCTGGCGCAAAGGGATAGTCTTCGAGCTTGACCAAGGAAGCAAAAGGATGTCCATTCCATAGGTAAACGGTGTTCATGTTATTAGATGCGAGAAGGTCAAAATATTTAATCCACAAGTCCTTATCGTAAAACCAAGGGAAGTTTTCGGGTGTGTAGGGATATTCATACACCTTATGTCCGGGGAGATAGACGGTCTTTTGAAGTCCTACACATGCACCGCGGAGTTTCATTTCAGGAACTTCAGTAATCGTTCCAAGGCCGTCCAAGGATTTGTTTGTCTCATAATATTCAAGCAACTTGTTGGCACCATAAATCATACCACTTCCGTCATTGCCGTCAATAAGGATATTCTTTCCCTTGCGAGAAATGGTGAAACCTTCTGCCTCACCATGATTGGCGTTGGCTATCGTGATGGTGTAAGCGCCCTCGATGGGTTGCAGACGCGAGGCGGCATACTCCGCTTGTGGGGTATGGCTTTTCAGTTTTATCTTCGTCTTGCCATACGATGGCAAGGATGCGAAAAGGCAGATTGCACAAAGGATAGACTTGATAATCATGTTAAAATAGATATAAAGGTTTCTTGATGTGGATATATAGGAATTTCCTTTCCATGGATGATGAGCGTGCCGCGACCACCATCGCTAAGTACATGTACCTCATGTTGGTTTATCGTGACATGGATTATGCCGAAAGGTGTCGGCACATCACCCTCCATCCATTCGAGCCTGCTGAGGGATGGCTTGACGATGTACTCCTCATAGCCAGGCTTGGTGGGTTGGACTCCTAAGAAGTATTTACCGAGAATGTAGATAGGGCTTGCACCCCATGCGTGGCAAAGACTCTTTCCGTATGGGCGACCGTACATTGCCAGATGTTGCTTGCCATTCTCAGAAGGAATGTATTTCTCCCAGAATGTTGTCGCCCCTTCTCGCAACATACCACCCCAATAGTCTTTCATTTCGTCCAATACCTTGGAATGATGCCCCATCATGCAAAGGGTTTCCAACTCATAGAAGCGCATGTAGGGAGTGGTAATCTTCTCGATGTCGTCATTCAACATGACATGTTCCATGATGTCTTGCCGCTCCTTATCAGAGACATAACCATAGATGATGGCGAACATATTGGGGAACTTCGTAATCATATCGTTCCTTTTCCCGTCTTCAATGGCATGGATAAACGCATGGTTTTCCTCATCCCAAAACATGGTTTTCATTTGGGAAAGGAGGTGTTTCGCCAATCGGAAGTAAAGGTTTGCGTCTTGGTTATAGGTCGTCGTGGTGATGCTTCCTTGTGGAGGGCTTGGCAGAGGATGGTCACGAAGGATGGAAGCACAGAGCCCCATCGTCTCCAATGCCTTGCAAAACAGGATTTGTTCAAAACAAAGGATGCCTCGCTTGTGCATCGGGAAATCCACCCAATCCACGAAAATCCAGTCATCGGGCTTCCCTTCCGCCATACCTTTGGCATTGGTACGTGAAAGGCAATAGTCCATCATCGTCTTCATACGTGGATAAATTACCCTCACAAACGCTATATCACCTGTATATAGATAGAAATCATGGATGGACTTAAACCAATAAAAGGTGTAATCCATGATGGTGTTGATGTGAGCCGTCACAGGGTCTTTGCCGCGAAGTTGGCGGATGGTACGTTTCACGCATTCGGTGTCGAAACGTAAGTAATAGTTCATTAGGTAGCTCTGGATTGCGTCGCCGCTCCATACCCAGCGGTCACGCTTGATGCCATCTACGAAAAACTCACGGGTGGTGAGGTCCATCGTGTAGGCAGCTACATCCCAAATATCGTTCAGCTCTTGGTCGTTACAACGGAACGAGCCACTTCGCGAAGCATCAAATGGCGTATATTCATAGTCTATGGCGAGGTTTTCGTATTCGACATCCGTCTCGATATAGACATAGCGAAAAGCCTTACTTGTCTTGGTTGTTGTGGCATTGCCACAACATACTGAACCCCTATTGCTGCCACAGGCCAAACGGTCGAGGGTCTCGCAATGTTCCTTGTCTAAAGCCTCTTCTTTACTCTCGCCGTAATAGATATTGATGGTGCCCTCCCCACGGGTGTTCTTGAATTTCAAATAGCCAAATGTCTCACGACCAAAGTCATAAAGAATGCCGTTCCCTTTCTTGATGGAAAGAACGGGTTGAATCTCTTTTCGAGGTAGTTGGTATAGGGATGGGGGAGAATCTATATCGTCAAAATCCCAGCAAGCGGCTGGAATATAGATACCACTCCCATGGGCCGTCCCGTTCTCGTCAATCCATATCTTATCTTCATACGTTGCCAACCATGTGTCGTCGCTATGGATGGTCTCACCATTTATATATATAGATGGGGGAGAGGTGAGATTGTAGACCTTGATGTTCAATCGATGCTCGCCTGAAGGAATGGTGAAAGAAGTAGGCATTCCAAATTGCAATTTCCCATCAAGCATGAAATTGTATTCACCCTCAACGGCAATCTCGATGGTCTCTTCTCGCTCCAAATGGACGGTCTTGCTAAATTCCACCGTCGCCCAATGGCTGTCTTGTTTCCAGAAAGGGGGAAACATAGCACCCCGTTCCGTGCGGCGGTTGTTGAAGCGGTTGCCCAACCACACCTCAAAATCACCGGGGTACCATATCCATGTTGCTCGTTTCTTCATGATGACAAAAGCCTATAGTTTTCGTTTGCCTTTGATAAATAGCGACAAAAGGAATCCCGTTACGAAAATGGTGGTAGTCCCCAATACGATGGCGAGGTATTCGTGGAGGTGCGGACCAGGCAACCCCATGGTCGATGCCAACGAAATCCACGCGATGACAATGATTCCCAATATACACCCAAGAAGTGCTGCCGTCTGGCTGATACGCCGTGGGAGGATGCCGAGAAGGAATAGTCCAAGCATACCGCCTGAGAAAATGGACGACAATTTCCACCAAGCGTCAATGATGCTTTCCACGCTGAGCATGGCGATAGCCACGATGATGCCGATAACGCCGACGATGACACTTGATAGGCGAAGCACAAAGACATCCTGCCTTTCGGATGACTTCTTGACCAATGGCTTATAATAATCGGTGAGAATGATGGTCGCTGCGGAGGTGACACTTGTGGACACAGTACTCATCCCAGCGGCGAAAATGGATGCTATCAACAACCCTCGCAACCCTACGGGCAACCCGTGGACGATGAAATACGGGAACACATAGTCGGGCTTGGCGGCAATCTCATCGGGCAACATCCCGGTATGGGCGGTGTAATAGCTGTAAAGAACTGACCCGATGAGGAAAAACAATGCTGATACGGGAATGAAAAGATACCCACCAAACAATGCCGAGAAACGTGCGTCCTTGTCGGTCTTTGCCGCATGGTAGCGTTGAACGTAGTTTTGGTCTATGCCGTAGTTCTGCAAGTTGATGAAGATTCCATAGATGAGACACACCCAAAACGTGGAGGTAGAGAGGTCTGAGGTGAATGCCCCCAAGGAGAATTTGTTGCCTTGAGGCGAATGGATGGCGAGGTCGAAGGCTTGCATCGGACCGTCGGGCATGGAGAATAACAGGATGCCAAGACATAATAAGGCCCCACCAATGAGGATGATGCCTTGAATGGCATCAGCCCAGATGACCGCCTTCAGGCCGCCCAACATCGAATAGAGGATGATGGCAATGGAGGTGGCGATGATGACGACGTGTAGGTTCCATCCCATCAGGATATACATGGGAACAGCCAACAGATACAAGATGCTACCCATACGGGCAATCTGTGTGAGCAAGTAGCAAAGCGATGCGTACAATCGTGCCCACCGACCGAATTTCTTTTCCAAGAAAGTATAGGCGGAAACGCTCCCCCCTTTGCGGTAGAATGGCACGAAATACTTGGCTGCGAAGTAACTGGCAATGGGGATGGAAAGGGAGAAGACAAAGGCATTCCAGTTGTTGGCGAATGCCTTGCCAGGATAGCCGATATAACTGATGCTCGACACGTAGGTGGCGAAGATGCTCATGCCAACGACCCATCCCGGCAGGGAACGTCCCGCTTGGGTAAATTCCGCCGAGGTGTTCCCTTTCCGATAGAACGAACAGCCGAACACGACCACGCCCAAAGTGAAGAGGGCAAAGATGATGAGGTCGATGGTATTCATATCTGGAGTTTTCCGTTGACGATGGGCAGGGCTGCCAATGCGCCTTTAATCTTCTCCCGTTCGGGAGCATTGAACTTATAGAAGGGCGAGGCAACGAAGTCGTCCTTGATAACACCTAATAACGACAAGGCGCATTTCAATCCCTTGAGATAACTGGAGCCGTGCTTACCCACGGTATATATGGTGGAGGAAATTTGCATGATGTATTGTTGTAACTCCAAAATCCTTTGGAGATGACCTTCTCTTGCCGCGTTGTACATGCCAACATATAGCTCTGGAAACATGTTGGCACCGCCATTGATGCCACCATGCGCACCGAGGAGGACGCACTCTCCCGTGATTTCCTCTGGACCAACGAGCATGGAGAAGTCTGGACGTTCCTTCATCTTATACAACACCGACTGGAAATAGACGGCATTGGCGGACGAGTCCTTGAATCCTACCACCTGCGGGTTTTGTGCGATGCGGCGCACGGTGTCGGGAGCGAAACTTACCTTCACATGCGATGGCATGTTGTAAAGGAATACGGGCAGGGGCAGTTGCGGTACCAATTCCTCATAGAATTGTGCCAGTTCGGGTTGCCCTGGGGCAAAGTAATAGGGTGGGGCAGAGACAACGCCGTCGGCGCCACATTCCGCAGCGATGTGTGCGAGCTGGATACTTTCCACAATGGAAGTGTCGGTAACACAAACGAGTAAGGGTAGCCTCCCCCGGTTAATCCTTGCGGATTGCCTGATCATCTCGTGTCGTAATTTGTAGCTGAGGCTTTGCTCCTCGCCCGTCGTTCCAAGGATAAACAGACCATGTACACCCCCTTGGATGAGATGTTCTACCAAATTCTCTAAACTCTCAATGTCGAGTGTCTCATTGTCTATCAACGGTGTCACCAATGGTGGGATGATACCGCATAAGGGACGTGCTTGCATGTTATTCTTCTCCATATCTTTCTTTTGTGATTTCTTCCAATGACTTCCCACGGGTCTGTGGCGCACCGATGGTGCCGATGATGAGTGAGGTGAGCAGCAAGGCTATCATGACGTATGCCGCGACGGTGAATCCCTCGCCATGCTCGCCATAGATGTAAACGAAGCCTAAGCCCCAAGCGGCTGACAACCCACGTACGATAAAGAACATGATGCCTTGTGCGGCGGCGCGGTATTTGGCGGGGAACAGCTCTGATGCCCATAGCGCATAGAACGACTGCACGGAGATACCGCCTTGCAATCCCCACAAAAGGGTGAAGATGAGCAGTCCTGTAATGCTATTGATGCCGATGGTAATGATCAGCAGCCATGCCAATACGGCAAAGCTCACGCCAATGAAATAGAGCCACCGTTGGTTCACCTTGTCCACAATCATCGAGAAGACGAATGTGGTGGCGATGATGATGAGCCATTGTCCCACGCTGAGGAGGTTGGCATATTCATTCGACAGCCCCCCTGCCGTCTCGTAGATGTGCTGTTGGAAGAATCCCATCACCGAACTTACCAAGTTCCATGTGAGGTACATTCCAGCAAGGAACAGGATGGTACGGATGTTGGTCTTGTTGGTGAATAGCGAACCGAATGAGGAGAACGTGCCATCCTGTTTCTTGCCCTCTTGGGTTGTGGCTTTCATGTTTTTCCATTCCTTCGACTCGTCGAGGCGACGTTGCAAGAGCCAAGCGATGAATGCGACGATGAACAGGGAGGCAAACACGATGCGGCTGCTGAACACATGGAGGGCAGCACCGCTGATGTTGCCATTAAATAAGGAGGCAACGCCTTGCACCCAACCGAACAACACGCCTTCCGTTCCTATGCCACCCGTGGGTGGGGCGAGCAAGGTACCTAATATCAAGATGATGGTCGGACCGATGCCCCATGCCATCTGCGAGATGCCGATGTTGCGCCCCCTGTTGCCCACCTCCGAGCTTTCCGAGATATATGTCCATGAGGCGGGAACACCCACGCCCACGCTGATGCCCGTGATGAGGAATCCCATGAGCAACATGGGGAAGTTGACTGAACACATAATGAGTGCCACCCCCAACATATAGATAAGCATGTTGTAGGTGTAAATCGCCTTCCGTCCATAACGGTCTGCCAAGAAACCACCGATGATGGCACCGATGGCGGCACCGAGACAGTTGGCACTGATGGCGTTGAGCCATCCCAAATGTCCTTCTGACAACCCAAGGTAGTCTTTCCAAAGGGTGAGTCCGCTGGCTCCGGCGACAATCGCTCCGGCATCGAGGTAATTGGTTAATGATACGGCTATGGTGCTTTTGAGGCTGCTTTCATTCTTTTTCATAAATGGGATTGATGGGTTTAATGGGATTAATGGGGTTTTATGGGAGGATGCCGGCTTTTGATTTGATACTGTCTGGCACCATGGGACCATTGTTCTCCCATGTGTTGCCAGGGCCGTTGGCATTCTTCAGGAATTTCTCGGAGGGTGTCCAGTTGTTGCGTACTGTGATGTAGGAAGACCCCTCGTCGGTATAAAGGTAGAACCAATGATTAGGGTCATGCACATAACTGGGTGTGTAGATGTCACTCACAACATTCTCTTCAATAAACGTATGTGGTTGTGAGCCAAGGGTATAGATACCTGCCGTGTCATACATGTGGCGGGCATAGTGGTGGATGTAATTGCCTTTCACCAAGTTGTTCGCCATCGCACAGGTCTGTTGGTTCCATCCCCATCCCATGCTGATGCCTGTATAGGAGACGTTGGAGATTTCGTTATGCAGGATTTTGATGTTCCTGACGAAGCCGGCGGCAATACCGATACATCCCCAGTCCTCATTCGTGGCATCATCGATACGGTTGTTGGAGATGGTGAGACCCGTGCAAATCTCTCGCATGTCCATCGGGGAATAGGGTAGGTGAGCCTCATATCCCTCGGGACTGAAGGAGCCGGCGATGATGGCTGTGCCTCCGATGTCACGGAAAGTGCAATGGACTATCTCGCCACCTTTTATATATTTGTGATAATCAAGGGCGGTGGAGGCGCAATGTTCTAAGGTGCAATGCTTGAAAGAGACATCATGGGCGGTATTGACTGACACAGCGGCGGCTGGTCTTCCTACCCATCCTTGGTTGTCTAACTTATGGTCACCATTGGGGCGGGATAGCTTTGGCTTGATCTTATACGCCTCAATCATGTACATTCCCGCTTGCAAAGGGGCGTGTCCTTGTAGGCTTGGGCGCATCCATGTGGCATATTGGAAGGTGACTCCCTCAATGTTTACGTATTCAACAGGTTGGTCGGGCGTGCCTTCAACTTTCAACAATGTCTCCAAGGCGGGTGCCTCCACCTCTGCCGTCCGCATGTCCTCGCCTTGTCGTGGCATGTAATACACCTTTTGCTCCTTGGTGTCGAGAAACCACTCACCCGGTTGGTCGAGCAGTTCCTTGGCATTGGTCAGATAGAAAGCAGAGTTATGCCCGTCGGTTGTCACCATCGGCGACGGCCACGGGTGCATGAAATGGATATGGCTTTCGGGATTGTGGAAGGTGACGGCGGCACTGTCGCCCATCATCTTGATGCCTTTGATGCGGAGATTGGCGACGCACCACATCTCGTGCAATACCATTTCCGCGTATAGGACATCTAATATCTTCTTGACTGAGGCGGCAGGAACGTAGATGGTTTCATTCGCCTTGTCCACGGAACGGATGCGCCACATCTTCTCGAAATCCTCCACATCACGGGCGCGGACGGCTTTCTTCCCATTGACCCACAACTGGCGGAACTCCAATGGTCGGCCATTCCATAGGGGAACGTTGGTAACCCATAGCTTTCCCTGCTTGCGCCATCCCTCAATTCTCACGCCTCCGCTAATCACGACATTACCATTGGCAACAATCTTCGTGTTATTGTCTTCGGGGCGGATGATAATGGGTTGTGACAAACGGTAGGTTCCCGCTTGGAGTTCGATGTATGCGGCATCCCATTTCCCTTGCAACCGTCCTAACCGGGCTTCTTGCAAGGCTTTCTCAATGGTAAACTCCCCTGGCTCCACTTGTATTTTCATTTCCCCAGAAGCGATAGTTTTTGGAGAAACCAGAAGCAATCCAATGAACAATAATGATGTCAATATCCTACGGGCATCCATACGGTCATTTCGCTTTTCCCGCGATTGCCCCAAGCGTAATAGGGAATCAGGCGGATGGTTTTACGTTGCTTGCTGGTTGACGCATCCCGATAGAGGGTGTTCGACCATGACTTCTCATCCCTGACAATCACCTCTCCTTCCAGTGCCAGGATGCGACTTCCCTCAATCGTCATCTCCGTTGGCTTGAATTGGGTGTTCAAGGGAATCACGATATTGTCGATGTCCACGCCGCCAAGGTCTTGGCTCTCGGCGCAATAGACAATCGGTCCACGTTGGACGGCTACCTGTCCGCGCGACTCTTCCACCAATGGATTGGCTTCGATGATACGTGTATTCATGGGCATGTCGAGTGTCAGCATGTCCCCTTTTTTCCATGTCCCGTCAATGGTGATGTAGCCTTTGTCTTCTCTCGTTTGGATGGTTTGGCCGTTTTTCTCCACACGATACCCTTCACACCATGCCGGGAGACGAAGTTTCATTGTGAAGTTCTTTTTGCCTTTCAGTTTCGATATCTCAATGGAAATCTTCCCATCCCAAGGGTAGTCGGTTTGTTGGCTGATGGCTAATTCGCCGATGCCGTCAATCTTCGTGTTGAAAGAGTTGCTGCCATAGAGGTTGACATAGATCTCGTTTTGCCCGATGGAATAGGCGTAATTTTGTGTCTCGCACAAAGTACGCAATGTATTGGGAGGGCAACAGAAGCAACTGATGAGTTTCTTCCGCTCTTTCGGCCAACGCAAAGTGTAGGGCAGCTCGTCACTCATGCGCAAGGGGTTGGTGTAAAAGTATTTCTCCCCATCGAGGGAAATGCCACTCAAGATGCTGTTGTAGTAACAATTTTCCATGATGTCGGCATACTTCCCGTCGCCCGTAGCCAATAACAACCGCCAGTTGAACAGCATGTTTCCGATGTTGGCACAGGTCTCGTTGTGGGCGGTGGAATGGGGGAGTTGGTACGGACGGCCATAACTCTGGTGTACCTTTTGGATATTATCGGGCGTATAGTCCGTGCCGTCGGGCGATGTGCCGTCATATAAGGCGCCACAGGCACCGTTGATGTACATCTTGCGTGTCACGATGTCTTCCCAAATGGAGGTCAGGTTTTTCATCAGTTGCCCCTCTCCACTTTCCAAGAAGAGGTCGGCAACGCCAGCATAGAGATAGTTGGCACGGACAGAATGCCCCATGGCGTTGTATTGCTCACGGAAAGGTATGCGGTCTTGGTTGTCATCCGTGCCGTTCTCCACCATGCCTCGGATGTCGATGAACTTCTTGGATAACTCCAAGAACCTCGCATCTCCCGTCTCACGATACAATTCGGCAATCGCCATGTAGTGTGAAGGGCAGATGGCGTTACCCGCCAGTTCCTCGGGTGCGTTTTGGCAGAAATTGTAGAGGAAGTTGCCCGCCTTGACCGCCGCCTCATAGAGAGTGGTCTTGCCCGTTGCCCGTTTGTGGATGATGCCTGCCGTGATGAGATGTCCTAAATTATAGGTCTCGAAGTTGAGGCGGTTGCCAAAGGCGGCATCGTCTTTCGTGCCGACGGCTGTTCCCACCACCGTATTGTCGCCATCAGTGGCAACTGCTTGCTTGCGTTTGTTCAATTCCGCAATGATTACAGGCGTATGAATGTAGCCGTCAGGGCGTTGTGCCTTCACCACGCAACCGATAAACCTGTCCATGATCTTGTCCAATTCAGGGTCTTTATTGATGGCATAGACGGCAGCCACCGCCTCCAACCATTTATACATGTCGCCGTCGTGGAAGGGTGGACCGTGGTGTTCGCCTTCTTTCTCTCCCGAGGCGATCAGGAAGTTGTTGAATCCTTTTCCCTCCTTGCTCTGCCAAGTCTCCCACATGCTTTGCAGGGATGTCTGGCTGAAGACGGCGAACCGCTCGCCCCAGAAGCCACCATCCCACGTGACAGAATATAGGGGTGTGCTTGTCATCACGGCATATTGGCTGCCGTGGGTGTCGGTGATTCCGCTCATTGGCTGCGCCTTTGTCAAGAGAGGGCTGGTGCAAACCAATGGTAGGGCGAATACTAAGATATGCTTTAACTTTCGTAATCCTTTCATTTCCGGTTGCTATTTGGTGTGTTTATAACTCCCCTCCACGGGCTTTCACTCGCTTATACCATTCTTCGCGTTCCTTATTCAGGTCATACCCACGCTTGGAAAGGTAGTTGTTGATGCGACCCTTGTACTTGCCAAACACCTCATGTTTCTTCTTGGAACTTTCGGCATCGATGGCAAGTTCACGGGCTTCTTTCAACCAAGTCAGTATCTGCGCCTTCTCTTCCTCCTTCAATGTCGGGATCATATCGCATTGTGCATCGTAAGTGACTTTCACGACATGGAAGGTCATCACGTCCTTTACCCGTTCTATTTCTTGTGGGTTGAGATAGGTGGAGAGGTCTGCGTCGAAACCGAAATGCGAGCGGTAGAGCTTGGAATCGCATAGGGCATCTGCCAATTGTTTGTCGCTCTTCTTGATGGAGTCACGCTCCGCATAGATGTCATTCAACTTGAAATAGCGGTTGGCTATGATGTTCTGCACGTTTTGCCCCATCGGTGTCCACGTGATTCCCAACTCGTCGGTGGCTTTCTGCGCCCGTCCGATGATGGTGTTCACGTATGATGGTTCTCGCCCGATGCTGTCTAAAACAATGTCAGGAGTGGGGTAGAAGTTGAATGTCTCCTTTAGGTAACGTACGTTATTGCCATAGTTCATCTTGACATTCCTCACCATCTTCACATCCCTGCTACGCTCCACGAAGAGCCATCCGCTCCATCCCATCTGGTCTAATGTTTGCTTGATGGCGGGCATGTCGATGAGCGAGTCGTTGCGGAGCCATACCCGGTCGGTGTTGGAGGCATGGATGGCGCAGATGTTCTTGCCGCCCAGTTTCTTCAAGTCCTTGCAAATATCCCATCCATTCTCCACAATCGTTTGGAATTTATAGAAGATGGCGATGCCCTCGCTGTTGATTTCCTTCAGCAGCTTGAGGTTCCCTTTCGCGTCAAGCGGGGTGTCTATGCCCACCCGCTTGCCGCGAGATTTGGCGGCTTCGCCGATGTCATGGAGGCGTTTGACGATGCTGGCACGTTTCGCCTTGTCGGTGTGCCAGTCGTTACCACATCCGCCGAGGGGCAGGAATGCCACTTCCACGTTGCCCACCTTGTCCATCGTGTCGAAACAGTCTTCTGCCAAAGCCAAGTAGTTGTCACGCTTGGTGAGGTCCTGGGCATAGAAACCGCTCATGGCAACGGCACCCACCTTGATGCCGAGGCTGTCTGCCGTGCGTTTGAAGATGGCGGCTTCTTGTGGGTCGCGTATCTTGTTGTCAAACATCTCGCGCTGTCCCAACGACCCCATATCCATCTCTATGCCGTCGCAACCGAGTTGTTTCGCCAGTTCAAACTCGCCGAGTTTCTGCCGTTTGAGTACCATCCAGTCGCATACACCCACTTGGTATCTTGATGGTGAATTGTCTTGTGCCCAGGCAAAGGTCATGACACATTCGACGTACAACATGAATAACAAAAGAACGGATGCTTTCTTCATTTCCATCATACTAATTATTTGTTTGGTCGATGGCTAAAGAAATACGCAATTTCAACTCCTCTTTCTCTTGAAAGGAGAGCGGGGATATATGGCAGATATATCTTAATATACCCTTGTGTGTCTGGTGATTGAGTGATTTGTCGTTTGCCATCTCCTTAAAGACGACAACTTGTGGCGCATGTACCCATACACATACGCGCTATTTGAGGGATGGGATTATATGGCGGGCTGCATGGTGGAGGCAAACTCACGTAGGCGCGAGATGCTGCGGTGCATGAGGTTGCGCACGCTTTGGTAGTTAATGCCCATGATCTGGCAGATGTCTTCGTATTTGCGCTGCTCCAAATAATAAAGGTGGATGATTTGTTTCTGGCGGGGGGAGAGTAGCTTATAATATTCCTTGAAATAGTCGGAAAGGGTCTCTTGCCGCAAACGACGCTCATGGTAGTATTCCTCATTCTCCGCGATGTCGCGCATACTGGAGTCGTTGATTTCGTTGTCGCAGAGCCGCACGTTACGGCGGTACTCGTCATTGATGCGGTTGCGGAGGGAGATGTACAGGTAGCTTTCGATGTTGTTTACCGCCCCGAGGCTCTCGCGTTTGGCGAAGAGTTTGACAAACACGTCGTGGATGCAGTCTTTCAACAACTCGCGGTCGGAGGTGAACCGTGACCCGAAAGCGAAGAGGTTGTCTATGTTGTCATCGTATAATTGGGTAAAGTCAACCATTTTTAGATTCGTTAGATTGGTAGATATTAGAGTGTTTTGTTGTTGCAAAGGTAACATTTTTTTTTATTTACCTTACGTTTCTTTTCGTTTTTCTTTGCCATTTCTTCAATTTTCCACCTATTTGAATGAAAATTACCCATGAAAAGATTGTTTTTACTTGTCTTTGGTAAACGGATTACCATCATTTGGTAATCGGTTTACCAGCATCTGGTAATCGATTTACCAAACTTTGGTAAACCGTTTACCACGATATGAAAAAAATCTGGTAATTGTCAGTTTTCGTTTATTTGCGGCGCAGGTAGAAGATTTTGTCGGGTGATGTTGTCGTTTGGAATGCCTGTTGGAGCTTGGCGTTCCGATGGGTGGGGGTGATGTTTCCTGTCTTGGGGTGGACGGAATAGATGTCAAATTTCCCTGTGGGGATGGGGATGGAGACCGTTTCTGACAATGTATAGACAAGATAACCTATGTTTTCGTCGCCGAGAGCCACACATCCCTCGCCGTCGATGGGGCGCATGGCGTATGCATCTTGCAGCATCTGCCGTTGCAGGGGCGTGGCGTTGTCCAGGTCGATGGGGATGTTGGACATTGCGCCACCGCCCATCAGCACCGCCCATCCGTATGCGGGATATTGTTGGGAGAAATAGGTGATGGCCTTGTCGGGATAGCGGTCGCGGCATTCGCGGACGGCTCGATAGACCTCTTGGAATCCCGTCTTGCCCACTTTCATCTTGCGCATCCACTGGCGGGGAGACATGTTCTTGCCCTCTTGCGGTGCCCAGAGTCCTTCCGTGTTGTAATGCCAATAGCGGATGTCGATGATGTCAACCACCTTATTTAATATGGGGTCTGCCAAGATGGTGTCTTGTGCGTCCTTGGTACAACTGAGGGCGATGAGCGGATGGTGGCCTGTTTCCGCCTCCCATTCGGCGATTGTCTCTAACCAGAAACGGGTGAAATGCAACGGTCCCGTGTATTCGGCACTGAGCAGATGCACCACATTGGGCTGGTCTTTCAGTTGGTCTAAGCACATACGGATGTATTGCTTGTGCAAGGGACGCAACGTCGGGTTTTGCTCATCATAGAATTGCTCTGCCATGAAGATGCGCTTGTCACCATCGAAGGGTACGGGCTCGGGGAAGTTGGTGTCATTGATGTTGTTGACGGGTCGCCACGGGCAATCCACCCAATGCGCTCCCGCCTCGAGGATGTTATGCTGGAAATAATGCTCGTTGAATAGGAAAATGTGGTGTTCGGCAGCCTTCGAGGCAAACTCGTTGAGGCGTTGCCAATACCAAAGGTTGGGCTTGGAGAGGTCGTAGCGTGATAGCCCATCCCAAGCGATGCCCTGTCCGCTGCGGGCGAAGGGCTGTTCGTAGAAGGGTGCCCACACGTCTCCATCGGCGCGACGTACACGTTCATGGTCGGTGCGTCGCAGGTCGTACCACAGTCCATAATGGTGATAGAGCGAGCTATAATGGTTTTCCTTGAGGAAAGAGACCACGGAATCGAGGCGGTCTGTCCATCCTGTGCCCTCGCGACCGGGGACGAAACGAGTGATGGCGGGCTTGGCATCACGCTCTACAAAATTGTCTTTCACGCGCCCGCTCCACCAAGGGATGTTGAATTGGTTGCCAGGGGGGAGGGGGAGATGGGGCGGATGGATTTCCCAGGTATTCTGGATAATCCGGGTTTTCTGGGTTTTCTGGGTACTCCGGATATTCTGGACTTTCTGGATATTCCGGATATTTTTGGGGGAGAGGGTGGCATCTGTTAGGAAAGGGATAGCGTCTATCCATGCGGAGAGGGTGAGTCGGGGCGTGGTGAGTGACTCCTGTGCCAGCTCCATCGCCTGTTCCATCGTGGGTGAACTGGTGGCGTTGGTGGGACGGGGGAGGATATGGGCGAGGCTGTCGATATAGGCGGTCGATGCTGAGAGCCGTTTCTCCAACTGGTCATAGAACAGGGAGCGGGGCGACACGTGGTCGTTACTGCTCGTCCACTCGCCATTGCCCGTGAGCGTTCCCCAGCAACCGTGTGCGCTGCTGCGGTTGTCTATGTCTGGCGAATAGCATTCTATCGTGGAGGCGGTGCATTGCCAAAACATCGAGTTGGCGGTGTTCCAGCCCGTCCCGAACTGGAATTGCTCGAGGTTGGCAAAGCGGAGGTCGTTGCCGTCGATATTGACAATGTCAAACAAGAGTCCCGCCGCCCATGAGCCTATGCTGCCGCTGAACCCCAGCGACTCCTCACCCTCGCATTGCACAAAGGCATTCGGCCCTGCCGCACAATAGCCGGCGGCGAAGTCGTGTATGCCCTGGCGCGACACACAACGCTGGAATAAGGTTTGCTGACCGCGAGTGAGAAATACGTTTCTGCGCCATCCACCAATCTCTGATGTCGGCTCGGAGGCGATGCAGTCTTCCACTGTGATACGGCTTGTGTGCTTTTGGAGGTTGACCGCTGACCCCGCAAGATGGCGGAAGTTGACGCGGCGCACCCACGAGTTGCGCACATTTTCCATGAAGATGCCATCCCAACAATGGTCTTCATCCTTGGGATTCCAGTCGTTGATGGCAGATTCAAGCGTCAAGTTTTCTATGCCGCATTCCGTCAACTCACCCGTTGGACGGTGGGGAATGAGGTATGCGCCACCAAATTCTTGGCTGATGGTGGTGGTAATGGGTGCGTCAATCGTGACTTGGTTGCCATCGATGGTGGTGATGGTGCGGTCGTAAGTGATGTCAATATCCGTGGGTTTCCATCCCGTATAGTCGAGTCCACCACCGAAGTCCTCCATCCTCAGGCTCTCGATCCATGGGCGTGTGGAGGGGCGGACGATGTGTATGCGGTCACCCACGTTGATGTCCTTAGGAATGGCATTCACGGTAAAAGTCATACTACCAGCCGTGAGCTTATCATTAATAATATATAATGTGTCGGAATTTGGGACTTCTTTCGCCCTCGTTCCCTCCACATAAATCAAAGCGCCACGGTCTACGCCGTGCTTGACAAGGGTGGTCTTCTCCCTGCCCATGCCACGGATGATGATGCCCGAGGCGGTGATGCGCAGGGGTTGGTCTATCTGAAAAGTTCCCTCTCCCAAGAGGATGGCACCGCGAATGCCGTTGGCTTTTACCTTTGTCTTGGCAACCTGGTCAATGGCTTGTTGGATGATGGGGGAGCAATCGCCCTCCTGCCATTCGACGAATGCCACGACGGGAACGTTGGGGATGGTTCTTTCGGAGGCATGGTAGCCGCAGGTGGAATAATCCATGGGGATATACAACTCCTTCTTGGGCTTCTTCTGGGCGGGGAGGCTTTGGCAAATACACAAGCACAAGAGAGCGATGAGGGTATGCAGATAACGTTTCATGGTCTATGTCGTTTATTGAAAGGACGTTTCGCCATGCCTGTTGTACTAATCTCAAGGGTGAAAAAAGGGAGGTAAGCCTATCAGATAGAACTTACCTCCCAGCTGAAGCCCACTACTGTGGTATGCTTTTACTCTGGCAAAGTGTCAGAGAGGGGGTCGAAGAGACCGTCGGCGTTGCGTCCCAAGTCATGCCATCCCACCGTCTGGTGCAACGTTGGGTTGGTTTGCATGGCATTCTGGCGCAAGCCCAAGAAATAATACGTCGGGCGGTATTGGATGGTCAAGGCATCGTCGTTACCGTCGAGGTTCACGTCTTTACGACCCAGGAATATCTCATAGAACTCTGCCAGCTCCTGCACCTTGCTGTCATTGTACGAGCCATTGGCATACGTCATGTCCTCATCGAGTGAGATGGGGTCGGGACGGTTGCCCTCCGTGGGGTCGGTATCGGATGCGTCTAAGCAGTAGATGACAATCTGGTGACGCTTCGTTCCATTCAAGGGGTTGACACCGAGGTAGTTGCACGTGTTGCCGCCAAAGCCCGTCAAAGCCCATGATGGCTTGATGGCAGACTGTCCCTCGCCACCATCGAAGAGCATCCAGCGGTGCATGTCGCCGTAGCGGTTGCCCTCAAATGCCAGTTCGATCTGGCGTTCATAGAGGATGGCGGCGAACAACTTGGCACGGTTGGCATTGACATCGGAGGGCAAACCGTAATTGTTGGCGGCGGTATAGCCCACGCGGGCGCGGATCTCTTGCAAGGCACTCAATGCCTCATCGCTATGGCCGGCACCACAAGCTGCCTCGGCGAAGTTGAGCAACACCTCGGCATAACGCATGGAAATGAGCGGCGCGGCATTCTTCTGGAATCCCTTGGGGTTGCTCTGGCTATTGATGTACTCGTAGAAAGGCGTGGTATGGAGGTGTAGGTCGTCCGTGCGTTTGCGCACATAGATGGAGTGGCTGCTCGCCTTATCGGTGGTCTGCGTGAGCAGTTCTGCCCAATAACCGCTGGAGGTTGTCACCTTCTCGAGGTCTTCCTCCTTGTCATTCCACATGTAACTCCACAAAGCATAGTTCTTACCCGTGGTGTAGGCATCGGTCGGGATGATGCCATTCAATGACGGATCGGTCAAACTGACACCGCCCTCGCTCCATTGCCATTGCACTCCTGGGAAGGCAAACGTGCGGTAGAAACGTGGGTCGCGGTTGAGCCAGAACTTCAACTTGTCGTATTTGATGCTGCTCTCGCCGGGCTTGAGACCGTCTGACATGGGGAAGAGGTCCACCAACTCTGCCGTCGGGGTGTAGCCACCGCCGCCGTTGGTGTTCCTTGGGCGGATGTTATGCTCCCAACTGTTGTACTTCCCATAGTCGGGTTGTCCAGACACATTATCCTTCGTGTTGTGGAGAGTGATGAAAACAGCCTCGTTGACGCTGCCGTCCGACCCCGTGTAGTCCATCCACATCTTCGCCCAGTTGGCACCGTTGTTCTCACCGCCATTATTGGCATAGACCAGTCCGAACCCTCCTGCCTTCAGTTTTTCCAATGCCGTCTTGTTGGCAGTATAGGCTGCCTCCCAGCGCGACACGTCGTCAGCGCGGTTGAAGACGGGGCTGGCATAGTAGAGCAACATCTTGCCGAGCATGGCCTGTGCGAGTCCCGATGTGATGCGACCGAAGTCTTGCGCCTCGTTGGTCCAGCGTGCTGGCAACATGTTGGCGGCACGTTCAAAGTCGGCACGGATGAATTCCACGCAGTCCTTGGTGGTCTGGCGCGGCACGATGAGGTCAGAGCCGTCGCCGTCTTTTCCCAAGATGGGGTCTTGCACGTGGTCGATGATGGGCACGCCACCGTAGATGGTCACGAGGTGGTAGTACATATAGGCGCGGAAGAAGTATGCCTGGCCGAGCAATTCATTCTTTTGCTCTTCGGTCAGAACTTCCGATTTCGATACGTTTTCAATCACGTCGTTGCAGTTGCGGATGTGTCCCCACGGGCTGTAGACATCGTTGGCTACATAGAAGAAGTCGAAATTGGAGCCGCTGAAGTTGTAGGTGATTTCTTCTTCGGGATTGACAAAGATAGAGAAACCGCCGTATTCCTCGGTGCTCTTCGACCATTTGTCGGGATTGCCTACGGGGGTCCAGTCATTCGGGCGGTTGGTGCCGTTACCGTCACCACTACCTGAGGTGGGCAGGATCCAGTAATACAGGTTGTTTAAGCGTTCCTGTGCGCCATTGTAGTCGCTGTAGGCGGTTGTCTGGTTGAAGTTTCCGTAGTTCTTCTTCTCCTCCAAGAAACTGTCGCTACAAGCCGTCATGCCCACGGCGAAGATTGTTACCGCGAGAGCCTTTCCTATGATATTTTTGTTGTTCATCTTTCTTTTCCTCCTATTATAATTAGAATGTTACGTTGATACCCATCGTGTATTTGCGAAGGTTGGGATAACGGCCGTAGCTGCCAGCCCATGATGCCCAACTCTTGTCAGGGTAGTTGTTGATGAAGTTGATAGCATTCTGCACGGTGAGATTTAGGCGGACATTGCTCAATCCCACGTACTTCACCCAGCTCTTGGGCAACGTGTATGCCACGGTGACATTGCGCAGAGTGACATTTGATGCGTCGATGAGCCAGAAGGAGGATGCGGCAGAGTTCACGTTGCTGTAACGCATATTGGGCATGGCTGCGTCGATGTTGGCGGGTACTGTGACATTGCCAGCCGCATCATAAATGGCCTGGTAGTTGAACATGTCGCTGAAAGCGGAGGGCAGGTTATTATATTCATAATTGTCGGCACCCTTTCGGAAATCGGTGCTTACCAATGACTTGGCTCCCCAATTGGCACCCAATTGTGCCTGGAAGGAGAAGCTCTTGTAACTGCCGCCGAAATTGAGGGTGCATCCATACGGGTTGCTGGAGTATTCGGAGAGGCGGATGTAGTCGTTGCCCGCCGTCACTTTGCCATCCCTCGGGGCGTATGTGCCGTCGCCGTTGTTGTCTCCTTGTATGTCCTCATAGATAAGCATACCCGGTCGCACCTCGCTCTTGGTCATGCCCATGTATTCGGTGATGCCGTATTTGTCAAAGTATTCCTCAATGTCTTGGTAACTGCGGAACATGCCGAGGCACTTGAAGCCCCACACGCCACGGTCGGTGCGCTCGCCCCGTACCATGTCATCGTATTCGGGAATGGCCTGGAAGTTGGTCTCCAACATCTTGTTGTCGCTGAAGCCCGTGGACAGTTTCGCCCAGTAATGGAAGTCCTTGCCAATCTTGTCACGCCAGCCGAGTGACAGTTCCCAGCCCCAAGTATCTAACTCACCATAGTTTTCTGGGGTGGCTTGCGTACCAACAGTGGTGGGGAACAAGGATGTTCCGGTGCGTGTGGCAAACAACTCACGGCCACGGTCGTAGTAATAGTTGAAGTCAAGGGTCAAGCGGTCGCGCAGGAAGTGGGCGTCCAAACCGATATTGGTCTTGTAAGTCTTGTCCCAATGCACGTCGCTGTTCACACCCGCCTTGGGCATCACGAGGGCATAACCCACGTCGCTGTTGATGCCGTTGCTGCCGAAGATGGCACCCTTGGCGGCATTGCGCTCATAGAGTTGTGTCCATAGCCAGGCGCGGATGTTGTCGCGGCCCATGAGACCCCATGATGCACGGATTTTCAAGAAGTCAATCCATTTGCCAATCTTGCCGTTCTGGAACCAATTTTCCTCGGAGATGACCCAACCCGCACTGATGGACGGGAATTTGCCCCAATAATTCTTTGGGGCGAACTTGGTCGATGCGTCGGCACGGAATAGGAACTCGAAGAGGTATTTGCTGGCGTATGCGTAATTGAAACGCCCCACGTAGGAAAGCATACCGCTCTCGGTGCGGTTGCCCGATGCGTCCTTGTCGCCCGTACCCGAGCTGAATTGCCCGTCTTGGTAGGCGATGAGGTCAGTGATGCTGCCCATCAAGTCCTCTCCCCAAGCCTCGGTCTTCTCCAAGGAGAAGAGGCCACTCACGTCGTGGAGACCGAATTGGCGGGCATATTGCAACGTGAAGTTATACTGGTAGCTGTCACTGCGCGACATCGTGCGGCGGATCAGACCACCATTGCTCACGAGACGGAGCACGCTCATGTTGTCGTCATCATACACGGCACCCGCTCCTGTATAGAGGTGGCCGCCCGAACCAGTACGGTTGAGCATCCGATAGACATCTTGGATGGTCTGCACGGTGTTGTTCTTGGAGTTGCTGATGTTCTTGGCGTAGGAGATTTTTGCCGACAGTCCTTTTAACGGTTTGATCCAATCGAAGTCTAACTCAATGCTTCCGTTGATGTTCAGGTTGTTGGACTGATGCTGTGTATTGTCGCTGTGGTTCTGCACGGCGGCGAAGTTATACAATGCGGTGGCACTCGTTGGGATGCCGTTTTCCATGCCACTGTACACAAGAGGATAGTTCCCTACATAGTCGGGAACGAAGGGCAGGTGGGTCATCAGCCAATAATAGTCATAGTCGGTGCCGCCTCCCTGTGGCGTGGTGGAGTTGTTGCGCTCGCCCCAGTCGCCGCTAACCTGCAAGGCGGTCTTGACATGCTTGCCAATCTTGGCATCGATGCCGGCACGGAAATTCCACCTGTCGTAATCCAAACGTCCAATGTTACCGTCTTGCGTGAAATAGGACACGCCAGCGAAATAGGTCGCCTTGTCGTTGCCGCCATTAATATTAATATTGTGTCGTTGTGTCAGCGCGGCACTCCATTCCTTGTCAAGGAGATTGTAATTGAGGTTGCGTGCAGCCTCCATCTCATCGGCTTGGAACAGTTGGGTACGCAATTCGATGTTGTCTTGCGTGGAGGTGTTGGCGGCGCGGATGGTATTGTACACCTTCATGTAGTCGTATGAACTAAGCATCTTCGGTGTATAAAGGGCATCCGTCCATCCCAATTGGCCAGAGTAACTGATTTTCGGTGCGCTGTTGTCGCCATGCTTTGTCTTAACCAAAACCACACCGTAGGCCGCCCGGGCACCGTAGACGGCGGCGGAAGCATCCTTCAAGATGGTGATGCTCTCCACCTCGCTGATGTCCAAGTTGTTAAAGGCGTTTTCCGTGGAGATGAAACCGTCGATGACATAGAGTGGGGTGGGGTCGGGCGAACCGCCACGCGTGGCATCGGGAGTGGTAGACGTGGCAAGCACGTCGCTCTGCCTAATGTTGAGCGAGGGACTTTGTCCCGGACGATAACCATTGGCATTGACGCTCACGCCATTGAACATTCCCACGAGGGCATCGCCGAGGCTTCCCACGGAGAGATCTTGGATGTCCTTGGGCGTGATGGTCTCCACGGCACCGGTGATGTTCTTCATCTTCTGTGTACCGTAACCAACGACCACCACTTCTTCCAAGCTTTGGCGGTCTTCAGCCAAGCGGATGACTCCACCGGGCTTCACTGTCTGTGGCATGAAGCCGATATATGTGACTGTTATCTTCGCATCTGCGGGAACGGAAATCTCATAGTTGCCGTCGATGTCTGTCACCGTTCCTCCCGTCTTTTGTCCTTCCACAAGGACGGTGGCTCCAATGATAGGCTCTCCGCTCTCGTCAACCACCGTTCCCTTCACCGTTTGGTTTTGTGCCACGGACAAGGTGGGCATAGCCAACGCCGCTGCCGTGCATAAACTAATGATGAGTTTTCTTTTCATATCTTTTATTCTTTTTAATCTTCAATGTTAATCATTAATTCCACCAACGTGGGTCGCCGGTCTTGCGAGCCACCTGGTCTGCGCCAGTGGGCGTGAAGTTGCCGTTGGCAGGGTCTACAAAGGCAGGGTCGGTCTGCAAGGCGTTGCCCGACTTATCGTAGGTGTCTGTGGTAAAGCCCTCTGTCTCGGGTGCGCCATTGTACCAATAAGTGTTGTAGGCAAAGTTATTGGATGCCTCGGTGCTGATACGTCCTGTGATACGGCGCGGCACCTGTCCGCTTCCACAGTCCACAAAGATATTGTTGGTGATGTCGTAATTGGATGTCGCCCTACCGTCGAAACCGCTGTGGTTGGCCATCTGTCCATTCTTGACGATGTTGTAGAACGTGCAATTCCTGAAGTTGATGGAGTTGGTGAGATAGCCTGCGCGGTCGCAACGCCCCGAATTGTTGTAACGGATGAAATACTTCACCTCGTTGGAGTTGGCAGCCCAGAACGTGCAGTTGGTCGCCGTGAAGTCATTGATGAATCCTCCACCGTCATAGATCTGGAAATATGCGCCTGCGCTCATCTTGTCATCGGGGGTGAATTTCACCACTGTATTGGACATCGACAATGTCTTGACGCAATACTTCACCTTGTTATCAAACATGAAATAGTGGTTCACGTTGTTCACTTGACAACTCTGGAAAGCTATCGGGTCTGTAATCTGGTGATGGTTATTGTGATTGGCATCGAGGATGTCTGGGTTGGGGTTCTCGCTCAATGCCAAGACGGGCTGTGATGACGCGCCGCATTCAAAGGTCAGGTATTTGGCCTTGAAACCGCTACTTGTCGCCAAGCCGCCTTCTGCCTCGTATGTGATGATGGCGTTGTTGGTCTTGTTGGTCGAGCGAAGCGTGACGGTGAACTTACCAAAGTCAAGCACTTGCGATACCGTATAATGGCCTCCAGGGGCGAGGTCGTAGTTTAAGTTCACACCCACTGAGTCCTCTGGGATGGGATTCTGGGTGAAATACGCATAAAGGTCGCCCTCGGGGATGGTGGCGAAAGTCGCCTCAAAGGAGTTGAACAGCTTCTCCGTTGCTGCCGTGGCATCGCTGTTGTTCAATTTTGCGTTGCCGAGAGTGCGGATCTCAAGCCGATAATTCACGTCCTCTTCGCGGCTTGTGGTGAATGTGCATCCGTCAATGGTGTCGCGAATCACCTTCTCATTACTCAAGTCATAGAGGAATAATTCATAGCCCCCTGCACCGTGTACCACGGGCCAGGCAATGGTCATCTTGTCACCATCGGTGTTGGGCGTGATGGTGATGTCTGCCTCTGACGGTGATGACAGTTGGGCATTGCGCACGTCGCTCTCAAACGTGTCTTTCCCGTCGTAGGTGTCGGCACAAGAGAAAAACAGCCATCCGCCCACGGCAAATGCCGCAAGTGCGCATAGCTTCTTGCTTGATACAAATCTTGATTTGTTCATAAAAGTTAGGTATAGTTATACATGTATAAATAGAATTCCATCGTTTTGACGTTGCGAAAGGCATAATGTAACCATAATTTGCGGTGGGGATTGTCATTTTTATGAAAAAATGTTGAGAAAACAGAAATTTTGTTTATCTTTGTCGCATATCATAGTAACCTAAATTATTATCATTATGTCTACAACATTAATTATTATCTTGTTAATTGCCATTGGCATCGTGTTTTATTTCATCAGTACCCAGCGCAGCCTGGTGAACCTTGACGAGTTGTGTAAAAATGCTTTCAGCCAAATCGCCGTACAGCTTAATTCCCGATGGGATGCCGTCCTTGCCCTTGCCAAGATGGCGGCACAGTATTCCAAACATGAGTCGGAGACCATCATCAAGACCATCGAGGCACGTAGGATGGGAGGCCAAGTGAAGACCGCCGCCGAGGCCAACGAGCAGCAAGGGGCTTTCTCCGAGGTGTTGGGTAGGCTGATTGCCGTCGGTGAGGCTTATCCCGAGTTGAAAGCCAATGAGCAGTATTCCAAGACAATGGATGGCATCAACGAGTATGAGGAGAAAGTGAGGCAGAGCCGTATGGTCTATAACGACACAGCGACGAAGATGAACCGTATGGTGCGCCAGTGGCCCTCGTCCATCGTGGCGAGCATGTTGCACTTCGGCGAGCGTGAATACCTCAAGGTAGACGAGGAGAAGAAGTCGGCTTATCCCAATCTTGACGAGGCTTTTGGCAAATGAAAAACCGTTTTCTCATTCCCTTATTTCTCCTTGTAAGCCTTCTGTCTTGGGCGAGACCCAGGCTGACAGACCTCAACATCAACGTGGTGCTTGACGATAATGGCGATGCCCGTATTACCGAGCGGCGCACGATGGTCATCGACGATGTAGGAACAGAATGCTATATCGTCATTGACAACCTGAATGGTAGCCAAGTGAAAGACCTGGAGGTGACTGACGAGACGGGATGGGCATACCGCAATATCGGTGAATGGGATGTCGACAGGGACCGTTCATGGAAGGCGGGGAAATGCGGCATCGTCTACAAGCGAGACGGGTATGAGCTCTGCTGGGGCTTGGGGGACAAGGGAGACCGTGTCTATTATACCTCTTATACCGTCACCAATTTGGTGAAGGGCTATGAGGATGCCGATGGCTTCAACTACATGTTTGTGGCAGAGGACGTGAAACCAGCCCCGCAACATGTCAAGTTGACCATCTCGAACCCAGAGGCAATGTTTACCGCCGACTCTGTGGGGGTGTGGGCATTTAGGTATCGAGGCACCATCATGGTGGAGGATAGTTGTGTGGTGGCAGAGTCTACGGAGCCGTTCACGTCAGGCAGTGCCATGGTGGCGATGGTACGGTTTCCCAAGGGGCTGTTCCATCCGCGCGACATGCGACAAGGCTCTTTCGACCAGTTGAAGGAGAGAGCCTTTGAGGGCAGCGACTATGTGGACAACCGCACGGGGTGGGAAAAGTTCTGTGATAGGATGCTCATGCTTTTCCTCATATTGATGATGTCGTGCGTATTCTGGGCGCCATTGCTCTATATGCTTTACCGTTGGTGGCAGCGGCGCAAGTTTCGCAAGGAGATTGAGAAGGAACTCACTTGGTATCGCGACATTCCCTATCAAGGCGACCTCCGACATGCCAATGCCGTATGCTATGCCCTGGGGTATGATGGCCATTCCAACACGAAGAACCTTATCAGTGCTTATATCATGCGGATGTTGTACCGTGGGGAGTTGAGGGTGGAGACCGTCTCCAATGCCAATGGCAAGGCTAAACAATACATGGCGATAGGCGAGAAACTGCCTATCAAGAAGGAGGATGCCGATAGCCGTTTAGAGAGCCGACTTTTCTATGTGTTTGAGAATGCAGCGGGGAAGGACAGGATCCTGCAGCCCAAGGAACTGGAACAGTGGATGGGAAAGAACTGGAAAACCCTGCAAGGGCTGGTAGAGCAGCTCAAACCGCAAATGAGCCTTGCCAATTGTAAGAAGGAAAGGGAACAGGTGAAAGAAGTAGTGGGGTTGAGGAAGTTCCTCAAAGACTTCACGTTGGTGAAGGAAAGGCATGTCAATGAGGTGTCGCTGTGGAAGGATTACCTCGTCTATGCCTCTCTCTTTGGCATTGCCGACCAAGTGAGGAAAGACATGAAGGCTATTAACCCAGAGTTCTTCCAGTTCGACCAGGTTGCCCAGCAGATGGCAGAGAGTACGGTCATCCTCATTCCCAACCTGACAAATGCCACGTACATGGGGTCTAATAGGATCCAAAACAACATGTCTGCCCACGAGATACGCTCAATGGGAGGCGGTGGCTCTTCGTCATGGGGTGGCGGTGGAGGCTTCTCGGGCGGAGGCGGCGGAGGCGGTGTCAGGTGATAATGCCACGCTAAACCTCCTTTTTCTATCATTGCGAATCACCCAGTATTCTTATTCATTGGGTGATTCGTTTTTCTTTTGCCCCCATTTCCTGTCCAATTTACCCCTTTTTAAATGCTTGGAGTTAACCTTAAAAAATAATTTTTCTCTTGAACGAAAATTTTTGGCTCTTATCCACGGAAATGCCATTTTGCCCAGAAAACGGAAGAATGGCGTTTGTGGGAATGGTTTGGATTTCCTATCTTTGCAACGGGAATATACTCAAATTTAATGAATTAAAAATGTAGAATATGAAAAAAATCTTTTTGTTTTATGTGATGGTTTTGACGGTTTGTCTATCATCATGTCGCAGTAGTGGAAATGTAAGTGGCAACAATGCCATCAGTATTGGTACGAGAGTAGTGGGTGAGAATAGTTACAAAATTATCGTAGGTGAAGAGCGGATAGCTCCATATACCATCAATAATCGGAAACAATTGAAGCGTTTGTCTCTCCAAGAAGCTAAAGACAAAGTATTACAAGAGGCGGTCATTGCCCGTAATTGTGCAACCATTGTAGAACCAAATTACTCGTATGACATGAAAGGAAAGAAGATTATTCGCATTACAGTGGTTGGCTACCCTGGCTATTATGATTTCGGTAAGGACAAGATGGAGAATAAGTAAATGTTGAGAAGGATTATCTATATCATTATCGTTTCATGTCTGTTTAGTGCGAATGATGTTCTTGCTCAACACTTGGTGCTTACTCCAAATGGCATGTGCTCTTCCGACAATTCTTCAGTACCGTATGTGGAGTACTCATATAGGGACGGGATTTCCCAAAAGGAGATAAAGAACTATTGTGTCCAGAAATTGGGACAGCCCGACTTCTTCCCATATAGAGTCGATTATACGGATGAGAAGACCATCAAGCTTAGTGGGTATAGTAGAAAGTCTTTGAAAGGTATGAGATTCAACCTACTGATGGAGTTCGGGACGGAATCTGTCCGTGTCTCTTCGCAATTGATAGACAAAAAGGGTCTAAACTTGGATTGTGGGAAATATTTCACAAAGAAAGGAAAACTCAAGAACTACAAAATAAAAGAGGAAGTAGAGCCGAAAGTCAATGGGATTATTCTTTCTTTGATGGATATGAAGATTATTGTAAAATAGATATTTTGAACGTAAATGAAGAATGTATATGAAAGCAAAATGTTTTTGTTTCGTATTTGTTTTTTCCATGACGCTGGTTTCATGTGATACATTTTTACAAGCAATGGGTGGCTATGGCATGAGTGGTTATCAAGTTATGCCTGGCGGCTTTGTAAGAAACACAAGCATGGACTATCTGCTTGATCCTCGCTATGCAATGCAACAGGTATTGAATCAAGAACAACAAGAGTATCAAGCAGCAAAACGATATCGGCCAGACTTGACCTTGGAACAGTTTAGATTGGAAAAAGGACAAGCTTATCAGATGATGAAGAATAGTGGTGGCAGTAGTTCTTCGTCATCAAGCACTTCATCATCAAGTTATAGTTATTCCAATAATTCAAGTGGTCGTGATTGTGGTCTATGCCATGGCTCTGGAAAATGCAATACCTGCAATGGCAAGGGATGGTACTATGGCGAATTAAGTATGACGACAAAGCTGACTTGTCCCAATTGTCCCAATCATAATGGGCGGTGTTCGTCTTGCAATGGAACAGGAAGACAATAAAGTTTTTTCAAACATAACAATTCAGAACCCCTTGGAATGAAAAGGTATATTGTATTAATCTGGTTGATATCTATAACATTGACAATAAATGCAGATAATGATTATCAATTCATTGTAAAAGGTGGAATTGGTAGTTCTTCTGTAGTGGGTAAAGATGCAGATGTTGATGCATTGTATTTGGCTCATAAAATAGACTTATCATATGATTGGTGTTTGTCTGAAAGAGTTTCCGTTATGCCGACATTAGGTTTTGCATGCAAAGGTTTTAATTCAGATAGAAATTACCTTATGTATTATGTACAAATGCCAGTTATAGCCGCTTACAAAATTCCTATAGCTCAAAATAAGAAATTTTCTTTTGAGGCAGGACCCTATATAGCTTATGGTCTATTCAGTTTGAGTGGTGTTGGAGTAGAACAAATAAATATCTTTAAATATGCCAATCGTTTCGATTTCGGTGCTGTTATAGGAATAAACTACCAATTTAATCGGACTTTAGTTGGCATTGAATATAGCCATGCTTTGACAAAGTTGGCTTCCAATGTAAAAGCATATAATCAAGTTTTAGAAATTGTATGTGGTTATAAATTTTAATTATCAAATATTATTTTTACAATTTAAAAATTTTAGTTATGAAGAAAAAGAATTTTTTTTGGAGCTTGCTGGCCATTGTAATGGCTTCAACGCTGAATGTTGTTTTTGTATCTTGCCACCATGATCCTAAATTGGATGTATCTGGTAATGGAAAGGATTACGGTATTGTATTAGATGCAGAGGGAACACAAATAGATGCGTCAATTACAGTTTCAACGGAAAGAACTGACTGGGATGTGACAATTAATGACTCTTGGTTACATGCGTCCAAGAATGGATCTTCCTTATGGGTTTCTGCTGATAAGAATGAATCTACTTCAGAAAGAAAAGGTACAATAACTATTTTTGCAAAAGATGACAATAGTATAAAACAAACGTTGAATGTGTCACAAAAAGCCGCAGATCCATATATTTTAGTAGATGGAGTAAAAGAGTCAGATAGAGAGTTTCAGCCAGATGAATCAGGAAGCACCTCTAAACAAAAAATAAAGATAAAATCAAATGTCGAATGGCAAATAGGGGAGATGGTAGATTGGCTTAATGTTTCGCCTTCAAGAGGAAATGGAGAAGTTGACATGGAAATATTCCCCAAAAATGTCAATAACTCGTCAGATGTACGCATAGCATATTTAGATTTAAAATATAATGGCGAGATCTTGGCCAGAATAAAGATTTCACAAGATGGTATGTTGGCAAAGGATTGTGAAGTTACACCAACCAATATTATTACCCTATACAATGGTATTGCATTTGATTATAATTTTGGAAAAAATGTTTCCTATTATTATAGAGGCTACATGTTAAAATCACGGGTTGGATCTATGTCGGATGAAGAAATAATCGATACTCTTGAAACTCGTTTTAAAGATAATAGGTCTTTGCCGTCAGATGATGAAGTTGGCACTTTCGATGGATTAGAACAAGGAACGACATATATGGTTTATACCCTTGGATACAATAAGGATGGAGTAAGAGGTAATTTGAAAAAAACGGAAATTACAACAAAAAAATTACAAAATAATGAGCCTTTAGCTTGGATTTCAGATGTTACCACAGATAATACAAATTGGTATTGGAGTATAGAGAAAAGTGCTACATGCAATTCATATTATATGATAACTACAGAGAATTATGATTTTGCCGTTTCTGCTGATGTGTTTCAAGCATGGATGATAGATTATTATAAGCGAAGAGGTCAAATATCAGAGTATGTTAATGGAGGTAGTTTTTATCGTTCAAAGTCATATGTGCTTTTGGCTGTTATGACTTGGGGTATAGATAGAAATGGTAATTTTGCCAATCGTATTAGTTGGAATTATGGAATAGATAGCAGTTCGTCATCGAAAAGGATATCACAAAAGAAAGAATCCAAATATGTAAATAAGAATTATAGAAAAATTGGAGAAGATCAACTGAAGGTATATCGAATGAGATAGAAATGTCATAATAATAAATGAAACGTTCTTTTATACTAATAATTATCGCCTGTTGTGCCTTTGTTGGCACACAGGCGATGCCTGCTTATCCTCGCCGTGTAAAAATTGTAGCAGAACGAGATTCGTTCTATCTCACCCTTCATGGTGATGAACGGTTTAAGTTTGCCGTAACTGACGATGGTTATACTGTTTTGCCCTCTGCCGATGGGTGGTATTATGCCTGCATAAATGATGTAGGAGAAGTAACTAAGTCCCGTTATAAAGTTTCTTTAGAAAACGAAAAAGATGCTACTTTTCATTCATTTTTGGAAAAACAATCGAAAGGAATAATCCCGCAATATAAGATAGACTCAACTAAAACTAATTATTCTTTCAATAGCCAACTATCGAATCTGAAGGGCAATCCTATGGTTGGTGAAAGACGAATACTTATTATATTGATGCAGTTCAGCGATGTAAAATTCAAGAAATCACAGTCGGATTTTGATAGATTGTTCAACGAACAAAACTATCGTGAGGATGGAGCGTACGGAAGCGTTTATGATTATTATAATAAAGTATCATACGGACAGCTTCAATTACGTTGTGATGTTTTGGGACCATATAATGCTTCAAGAAATATGGCTTATTATGGCGGAAACTCGAATAGGACAAATGGTGACATGAATCCGAAAGCTCTGTTTGACGAAGCTATACGATATGCTATTCAAGAAGTAAATCTGTCAGACTACGATAGTGATGGTAACGGTTATGTAGATAATGTTCATATCATTTTTGCAGGATATGGTGAAGAGGCTGGTGCTTCAACAAACGCTATATGGTCACATGAAATGACTTTCAGATCTGAAAATATAGGTGGAATGATGATAGACCGCTATTCTTGCTCACCAGAATTACGGGGGAATTCAGGAAATGGAATTACACGTATCGGTCCACCATGCCATGAAATCGGCCATGCGCTTGGTGCTATGGATTATTATGATGTGGACTATCAAACGGGCGGTTATTATGAAGGAACTGGTGACTGGGATGTAATGGCTTCTGGCAGTTGGAACGATGACGGTGTTCGTCCGGCAGACTTTAATCCATATGTGAAAGCGTATAATTTTGGATGGGTTGATGTTCAGACATTAGAGATAGACTCCATCAATATCATTTCCCCTTCAACAATACACAACAATATATATCGTATAGATACGCCTGTTAGTGGCGACTTTTTTTTGCTTGACAACCGACAATCTGAAGGTGTTAATTCTGCCGAGCCAGGAAAAGGCTTACTCATATTCCACGTGGGTCCACAAATCATCCAAAAAGAGTTGACCAACACCATTAATTCCACATACCCACAACAATGTTATGTCGTTTGCGCTTCTGCAAAAGAAGCCCGTCCTCGTGCATCGGCATCTTCTTATGGAAGTATCAGTTCAGCTGGGTGTCCTTTTCCAGGAACGACACATAATACCTCGTTTACGAATTTGTCAGTACCTGGTGCTTTTTGTATCAATGGAAAATCTGCTGGAATATCATTGACAGATATTACACAAATGGATAATGGAGATATTTCACTTAACTTCGAAAATAAAGATAGTGATGATACAACATCACCAGAAGAACCTATTGATAACGATGAAGAAATCAATGGTGACATTGTTTGGAGTGATGATTTTGAAATGGCGAGCCATTTCAAAACTCAGAATTGGATAATGGAAAATATTAGAGGAAATGCTACTTGGCACTTAAAAGCTTTTTCTGCAACTCCTTCTGAGAAGGAACCTCCATTGTTGAGTGGAAACATGTATATGGCTATGGAATCATCTGAAACGGGAACTATTATGGGTAAAGAGTCACGTTATAGTTGTCGTATTGTATCTAATGAGATTTTGTTATCTGCTGGTGATTATATTCTTACGGGTAAATATGGTGGATACTTTTCACAAAAAATCTCACAAGATACCCTCTATGTTGAGCTAAAGTCGGTAAGTGCTAATAATTGGATAGGTGCGAAATATCTACATATTAAAAATAAGAGTGAATGGGATGGTTTTATATTACCCATTAATATAACCAATGATAGGGTTTTACGGATAGCATTTAGAGGTAGCGCAAACGAAAAGTCTATACTTTTTTTGGATAATGTAAGATTGTATCGGCCATATTCAAATAGTGTTATACAAAATATTATTGAGAAAGATAATTACGTAAAGATATATAATATGAGAGGATTGTATTTGGGTAGTTATAATGTTTTAAATTCTTTACCTGCTGGAGTCTATATTGTCCTAAATGGGAAGAATATTCAAAAGTATGTTATACACAAGTGACGATTTGCAGAATTTTTCTACTTATAAAGATTATCTTAAACAAAAAAAGGATGAGAACCAAGTTTTATCGTTTGTATAACAAGTTGTCGGCATCTTTGCCTTTCTTATTGGGATTTTTTATTATTTTTGAGATTGAGAGTTGCTATTATCATTATGACATTAGTTTAACCCCTGATCAATTATATTTTTCTGCTGATGGAAATAACATTCAGATAGTTGAAATACAAACTGATGGCGAATGGTTCATCAGCAAGGTGGAACCGTACGTGTCGGTAGAGCCTAAAAGTGGTCTTGGAACTACATTGATAGTGAGTGTTGAACCTAACGATGCTGGCAATGCTCGTATGAGTACTATAGTGGTGACTTCATTCGATGATCCTTCTTGTTCCAATACAATTAGTGTTTATCAAGATGGCAAATAATCAATATATGGAACTACGTATTTTATATATGTCGTTTTTCGCAACCTTGTTGTTTTATACTCCTTCCATTGCACAGGGAGACAGCATATTTTGCAAGTCGTCATATAAACATGAGATTGGCATAGGATTTGGCAAAAGTACAACTCTAAAACCATCAACACATCATAGTAATAATGTCTATAAGTGGTATCCTATTAACTACCACCTTATGTACCATTATAATCTAACACCAAAAATTGGAATAGGTATTTCATTGGACTATACACGCAGTTATTTCACGAAGGAAATATGCTATGAATATAATGAAAAGGGGCGTTTTATAGGTGGCCATCTTGTAGATAAGAAAAAATATACAGAATGGATTTCGTTGAGTACTTCATTTCGGCACTATTGGTTCAATAAAAAACATTTTGCAATGTACTCAAGGTACGGATTAGGGGTGACCTTTACAGAAGGTCAAGAGAGAAATACGTCCATATTATTCAATTTATCTCCTTTCTCTATAGAATTTGGCGACAAGCGGTTAAGATTCTATTCAGAGTTATTGTCTATTGGCTCATACGGTTTGATTAATGGGGGATTAAAGTTCTCACTATAGTGCAAATGAATATTCATTATTAACGCAACATTTGTTGTGTTTTGTAAAACGGTTAGAAATAAATAAGGAAATCTTATGAAGTTAAAGAATTTGTTAGTTTGCCTCATAGGCATGTCGTTGCTCTTCTCCTGCCAATCCCCAAATGATAAAAATACAGAGATGGCAGAGGTAGAAGAACCAAGTTGGACCGACCTATTGATGGAAGTGTATGATGTCCCTGCCGATTCGTTGGAGTTCTTGGGCGAGGCGGCACGGGTACGGTGCGCGTATTCCTTCAAGGACATGGTGAATGAGAATGGGCAGTTGGACTGGGACGACATGGAGGACGACCCTTTCTTTACGCTACATCTGTTGTGTGAGGAGGACATGCTACAAGACACGCTGATGTATCGTCTGGTGGATGACCTGATTTGCAGCCGCGATTATTATGAGGGCTACCTCCAAACGGCGTATGACTGGTTGTGGCACAAGGTGATGAAAGACGAGATCCATACTTATTTAAAGATCATATATCCCGACAGAGACCAGTTTGGCAAGACCGATTATGAGGATGTCATCATGAAGATGACTGAATATGTGCAACCGTTGTGTGACAATGGCGGGAATATACACTTGGCACAGTGCAGTCAGGTGTGGCACTATGCCATGACCTGGCTGCTCATCGACAAGTACAAGGAGGCGGTGAGGTATGCCAATTCTTCCATATTGGCAAATTCATATCTTGACGATTACGACCTGTGGCAAAAGGCATACGATTCCTTGGTAGACGACTATCGACAGGACTCTAATTACCGTCTGTGGACTGTGGAATGCCATGATTTGGGAACGACGATGATGACATTCCGCGCCGAGATGCTTGACGAGGAGATTGCCTTTCTCAACGGGGAGAAAAGCATGGAGGGCGTAACCCCAGAGGAAAGGCGGAAATATCGTCGCGACATCAAGGAACTCGACTTGTGGTATGACATGCGCAAGATGGTGGGCGAAGATGTCGAACTGCCCTGGTATTCCCATATCACTTATAAAATATGTAATGACTATTGGGAAAGAGAGATCAGCGAGTGGCCGAAGTTGTGATACTCTTATAGATAAGTATATGAACACAAATCAACTTTTAAAAAATACTAAATAATTATGTGTATAGAAGGTGACAAGCAAGCGTATGAACAATGGGAATCCGAATGGAAGGCGGATGATGAAAACCAGGGTTGTGGTTTTGATGACATAGGTGAAGGAATGGTTTATATTCATTCAAAATATTCCTTTCATGGTGGGTTTCATTACCTAATGGACACCGTAGAGCAGAGAATATATTACTTGGCAGGATACACGGCGTTCGATTTAGGATTTGACCGTGAAGATGTCGATTGGAACAATGTTGCCCAACTTTCAAAAACCTCAAGTACCTACCAGGCAGACCATTTATGCGCACGGTATCGTTTTCGCATGTCGCATTTTGAAGATGGTATAGCGAAGGTGGATTGGGGTATTACCCCAGACCCTATGTATTATGCTGATTCTGATGGATTTGGCATGGATGACGATGAAGTTTTCCTTAGTGCTTTTATTGACCGCCATTGTCGGGTGTTAGTGAAATTCCAAGAGATGGAAACGAAGGAAAGGGAGGACGAATGTAGGAGATTGGCTTTGTCTCGATTGAATGAAGATAGGTGATTTTGTCATATTCGTTATAATCATGCTATTTGAGTTTGTAAAAAATGAGTGGATGTTTCGTAAAATGATTGATTTTTCGTACATTTGCATGAACTAACAGAAATATCATGATGAATATGAAGATTGTAGAAGTGGGACAGCGCATCCGCCCACATTTAGTCTTTTGGGTGCTAATCATTATTTCCCTTGTATCATGTAATAACGAAAAGACAGGGTCGCGGAAGCATTCCGACAAGGACTTTGAGCGGGTGAGCGTGGCAGTAAGGCAACAGAAGCCCGAGGCGCGGGCGATGGTGGACTCCGCCTTGGCAGTAGCCCGTGACAGCATGACCTATTACGACTACTATTTCCTGTTGGGCAACTTGTATATGGTGAATGCGCCCGACTCGGCCCTGATGTGTGCCGACCGCATTCTGCGGTTTGCCCAGCAGCAGGAGCCGTCGCCGCGTGTGAATGGCATAGCTGGCAGTGCTTACAACCTCCGCGCCAACTATTACTACCTGTATCACCAGAATGCGGATGAGGTCATCAAGGACAACAAGGAGGCATACCGCCTTTTCATGCAGAGCGACTTGATTAATAACGCCCCTGATGTCTGCGCCAATATCGGCGATGCGTATAAGCAAGTAAACCAGTTGCCCGATGCCGCCTCATGGTATCGACGGGCATTGGTGTTAGCAGACTCCATTAACTTGCCTAAACGGAGGAGAATCTCGTTTTACATGGGATTGGGCGATATTTACCAAAAGCTGGAAGACTATGACCTCTCGGAGGAATATTTCGCCAAGTCGATGGATAACTTAGATAGTATGCAAGCCAACATGAAGATAACATGCCTTAACAACTATGGCAACTTGCAGTTTTACAAGAAAGACTATCCCAAGGCACTCTCCGTGTTTCAGCAAATGGATAGTCTCATTGCCGAATTGAACCTTCGTGGCGGCTTTGAGGACTATCTCTGCCGAATCAACATGGCTGACGTGTTGCAAAATCTTGGGCGCACGAAAGAGTCGTTGGCGACGCTTGCCCCTGCCGACAGTTTCTTCCGTGCCAAGGGAGTGGGGGATGGCATCTATTATGCCAACACCATCCGCATCGCCAATGCCTTGCAAAAGAATGACATGGGAACCGTGAGCAGCATCATCGCCACGGAACCCAAGGCATTGACCCAGGACGAGAACATGCTCGACATCCGCAACCGCTATCTGCATGACTATTACGTGAAGACGGGCAATACCCGACTCGCCGATTACTATGAGGAGTTGCACCAACAACGCCGCGACTCCATAGAGAACAGCCAGGAACACATGCGGGCGAAGGACATCGTGGCACGTCTCACCATCGACACCCTCCAGTTGCACAACCAACTGCGCATCGAGGAGAAGAATGCCGTGATCCAGCGCAACCTGTTGGTGTCTGCCGTGGTGGTGAGCATTGTCCTCTTGATAGCCCTCGCTTTGTTGGCTTGGACACTATACCTACGCAAGCGCAATGCCGACAAGGAGCAGGAGATTGCCAACTTGAAGATTGCCACCGTGAGGAATAGCATGTCACCCCATTTCATCTTCAACGTCCTCAAACATGCCACCACCCTCGATGTGCAGGATGCTGAGGAAACCATCCGAAGCGTTATCAAACTGATGCACTCGCAGATAGACATATCGAGGGAGATGTTCGTACCTTTGCGCAGGGAACTGGAGTTTACCCAGGCGTATATTGATACTGCGGCAACGACGATGGGCGATGACTTCTCGTTCCAACTCATTGCCCCAGAGGGTAAGCAGCTTGACGAATGCTTGGTGCCGTCTACCTTTGTGCAAATCCTTGTGGAGAACGCCATCAAGCATGGGTTGCGAGGGCTTGACCGCCCCAAGACCCTTACCGTGGCAATCGACAACAAGGAGAACATGACCACCATCGAGGTGACAGACAACGGGCGCGGCTTTGATGTCCGCAACCACAACACCCGCTATTCCAACGAGGGAACTGGCACGGGCTTGCGTGTCATCCTCAACACCATCAACTATTACAACAGCAGACACCGTGATGCCATCCTCTTCGACATCGACAACGTGATTGACGACAAGGGGGAGACCTTGGGTTGTCGCTCGGTGCTATCCATCGACGAATCACAATTGAAAAAGGAAAAGTAACCATCATTTGTAAAAACATGAATTATGGCAAATCATTTTAGAACAATAATCATTGACGACGACCGTAGTGACGTGGAGGAACTTGCCAAGAAACTATCACAATACCCACAGATAAGGGGAGCAGGATATTACTACAACGCCGTCGATGGCCTTGCCGCCGTCTTGCGGGATAAGCCCGACGTGGTGTTCCTCGACATCGAGATGCCGGGGATGACGGGATTGGAGTTTATGGAGCGGCTCGATGCCAAGAGCCGTCACCATTGCCACATCGTGGTTTATACTGCTTTTGTCAACCATGCGGTGGAGTCTTTCCGCCACAAGGCATTGGATGTGTTGCTCAAGCCCATCGACAAGGCGGACCTTGACAAGGTCATGACACATCTGATCATTGAGGCCAACAAGTCTAAGAGACCTACTGAACGTGTTGGTGATGGTATGCTTGAGGAAGAAAAGCATCTCTTGATGTATATGAACAAGTCGGACTTTCAGGTGGTCAAGTTGTGTGACATCTGTCTCTTCCTCTATGAGGAGAAGACGAAGAGATGGCAAACGTATGCACGTGATGGCAATAAGGTCTATTCTTTTACCTTGAAGCATAATGTGTATAGCAAGCACCTCCTCGCCCTTTCACCCTCGTTAGTCCAGGTCCACAAGAAGTATATCGTCAACGTCGCATACCTGATGATGTTGAAAGACAATGAATGTGTCTTCTTTGCGCCGTTCAAGAGCATCAAGGGCGTGATGGTCAGCGAGAATTTTAAGAAGAAGTTGGTGGAAAAGTTTTACAGTATCTGATGCAAGATGAAAAGAATCCAGGCGGCAACCCTTCAACAAGTGGGCTGCCGCCTGGATTCTTTGTGTATATTTCAATTATTCGTCAAAACCGTTGGATTTCTGGCGCATTCCCCAGACAGGATTCAACGGGTCGTCTGCTGACAAGATTTCATTCTCGTCATCAATGGGCTGGTCAGGGTCGATGACCGACAGGCTTTGCATCAAATAGGGTAGGCGGATGATACCCTTGATGCAGGGCTTGATGTATTCATGTTTCTTCATGCCTGTAAATTGTTTTAACGAATGATTTTCTTGGTCGTGCCATTGCTCATCTGGATGATGTTCACGCCTTTTCGCATCCCTTGAAGGCGAGTGCCGTTGGGTGCGTAGATGCCGATGACGGTGGCATCCGTACCCTGCGGCGCGGTGATGGCATCCACGAAGCCGCCGTCTTCAGACACTACCACATCTGGTTCGTTGCCAAAGCCGAATGCCACGCGCTCGATGATACCAGCCGTGGTGTTTGCCTCGCTGATAGGTAGCATGAGGTAGGCACGGTATTGCGGGATGGCAGCAGTCCCCAAGCGATACATGGCGACATGGTCATTTCTGTTTGCCAAGACATAATAGGCATAGTTGTCCTCGTCGCGGTCGGCCTGTGCCAGCCTTCCCTTCTCTGTACCCAAGAGGATGTTTCCGTCAATCTGCTCGGCATCGTTGCCATTGTAATAGAACCGATAGGTGCCAGGCTCTTCGCTATGTAGTATTACGCCAGTGCATTCGGGCAGGATGTCTGTCACGGGTTGGAGTTGGATTTTGTGGGTACTCGGGTTGAAGTCGTCAGATGTATATGCGGAAACCCCAGAGGGAATGGTCGCGTTCCAAGGTAGGCTCAATGTGGCATACAGGGCATCGCCAATCGTCACGTCGTAGTAGTCGATGAGGCTTTCCGATTTGATGGCCTTGAACGTCACCACCACGGGCTTGTGGTCGCCTAATGGGGTGGTGTCGCTTGTTCCATTCACTGTGCCGTAGGTGTAGTCTTGCTCAATGGTGAAACTTTGTGGCACTAACTGCAGCGTGTTGGCACTCTTGGGATTGATGTAGATAATCTTGTCCACAATCTCGTAGTTGGTGTAGTTCGTGGGGTCGCTTTGGTCGGTGAGGTCGCCCATGTCCGTGGTGGGATATACTCCATTGCGATAGAACTCCACCCACACGTCGGAGGCGGTGAGGTTTGAGTTGAGTACATCCATGAAGTTTGTCTTTATGTCCTCGCGCGTCCAGCGGCTGTTGGTATCGCCGATGATAATCTTGGGACGGCTGGCATCGGCACTGTTGATGGTTGTTGCCAACTGCCGCCACTGCGAATGGCGTGAATTGATAGCATCATTATTGCTACCTGCATCCATGTGAAGGACATAGACATCGAAGGTCTCGCCCCCAAAGGTCATATCATAATGGCGATAGCCTTTCTTGACATATTGGTTGCCGTCGGTTTTTGCTAACGAGTTCCATTGTGTCCAAGTCTCGTTGGCTGCACTTGTTGTGGCTGTCTTCCAGATAAGATTCAGACCGTCAGTGTCAAAGCGGAATCCATTTAAAAGCATCGACAATGATAAACCTTCAGCACTAAGCGTGGCACGCACTTCTCCCCAATTATAGTCGTTTTGGAGTGAAGAGATTAATGAGCCGTGGTAGTTGAAATCCTCGCTACATCCAATAAAGTCGTAACTCTTGGATGCTAAATACTGGCTGATTTTCTTTGTTCCGTCGCTTCCGGGTCCATCAGCGTTTAGTTCGATGGTAAGAACCTTGTTGGGCAGGCCGTCCACATTCAGCGCAACAGCGGTAAACTCGCCTATCTCTTCCACCTCTCTACATGGCGCGATACGTAGCGTGGCATCGCAGCGTGTGGTCTTGAAATAGATGCGACCTTTTGGCAGTGTCATCTGCCGTGTGGTGGCGGCTGTGGTGGCGTTGGCAATCAACTTGTCGCCATCAGTGCTATACACCATGTCATTGATGTTACCGATGAGCCAGTATTCCATGCTGTAGTCCACGTCGTAGTAATACCATTGTCCAGGTTCAAGCAGCGTTGTGTCGTCATTGGGCAAGGGCAATGCCAAACCGTCTAAGAAAAGGCCATTGCAGGTAAGTCGTACGTTATCGAGTTTGAAGAACGTCTGCGTCTCGCCCTCGTGTCCTGAATTCCACCATTCAGCGGTGCTGCCAGCGTTAATGGTAAGTATTTGGCTAGTGCCTATAGTCACTTCTACTGAAACAGGAATGCCTGTTGCGTCACCACTCCCCGATGTCGTGGCGGTGACTTCATTGCCTGTGAATGTCACGGTACGATTCTCCCAAGTGGCAACCACGCCCGACAGCTCGTAAATGCCGCTGGGGATATCGTTGATGGTCTGCGTGACACTCAGGTTGGGAGCCCACCATTGCCAAGCATTCATCAGGTAGTTGCCGTCTTTGTTGGTCATGCCGTAGTCACGGGTTTTGAACTCGTCATTGCCGTTTGCGTCTTTACCGTTCAGAGTCCACCCCGTCTCGTCGCCCGTCTCAAACGATGGGTTCGTGATGAGCCATGTGGCATTCAAGGGATTGGTGGTGCTGGCAGACTGCAACGCTTTTTTCTGCAACGCCCGAAGGTCGCCCTTGGCGATGCGGAACAGGCGATAGTGGCCCGCCTCGTCGCCAGAGGTGTTCTTCCTGTTCAGTGCCATTGCCTCCCCTGCGGCAACGTTGTTGTTCCACGGTCCGAGGTATCCGCTTGCCCAGTTGCCACTCGACAATGGGTATTTCCCGCTTTCAAACAACCAGTAGCCATCTTGGAAAGTTGGGACGAGGTAACTCCATTCGTCAAGATTCGGGTCGGTGTAGGTGTTGACGTACATATATCCCGCATTGTCGTGTGTCTGGAACATGTCGGCGCAATACACCACGTTGCGCAGGCCGATGTACTGACCACTCTTCTCAATGGTAAAGAAGTTGGTGAGGTCGAGCACCGGGTCACTGTCTGCCGCCTTGTAGCGCAGGGCTTTCGACTCCGAGCTTGCCCAATCGGGCTTGCCCTCGTAGGCTCCCACGCCCACGATCAGGTTGTTGACTTCTGCCGGGGCGAGCAGGTAGTAATAGCTGGCATCGCCAAGGATGTCATTGGTCGTCGTCACTTCCGTAAACCCGCGTTCTGAGTTAAGAAACGTGGTGTAGTCTTCGGCAACAGCCTTTGTGGAAGTAACCGCTAAGCATAGGAATGCCATTAAATAACGCATGATACTCATAGGATAAAAGAGTGTTAGTTAAAAATTCTTTCAAAAGGATGATAATAAATTATTATTTCACGCCACAAAGATACGATTATTTTTGAATATCACGCAGTTATTGTCCAAATATCATCTGATAATGTTCTTTTTTTTCTCCCATTTTTCTCCCATTTTTCTCCCATTTATCTCCCATTATTTTCCCATTTTGTTTTAATTTTGTTTCAATTTTGTATGATTTCTCGCCGTAGGCGACACACTAAAAGTTTAAAAATTTAAAAGTTTAAAAGTTAAAAAAGCTGGCGCAATGAGTTTTTTACCTTTTTACTTTTTCACCTTTTTATAAGGATGCACTTCGTGCAGAAATTTTACAAAATCTTATTCGAAATCATTCAAAGTTTTGTTTCCATTTTGTTCTAATTTTGGATAATTTCTCGCCGTAGGCGACACATTTAATGCTTAATATTGAATTTCCATCTGCTTTTGGCTATAGGCGCAAAGCTGTGCGGCTATAGCCGCAAGGTCTTTTGGCTATAGCCGCACGGTCGCGAAGCATAGCTTTGTTCCCGATAACCCATGCCTCCACCAATTATAACCCATGTCTCAATGCCCGTCCGCCCCTGCCCCCATCGCCGCAGACCCACGTCCCGCCGCCCCGTCTCGTCCCGTATGTTGTGGCATTGCCACTACACTCATCCCCCCGGTGTAGCCCCTCCCGCCCCCCCGCGTATGCAATTATTTTTCGCTTTTTCTTACAAAAATGCCGTTTTTCCTTGTGTATTCCAAAAAAAACACATATATTTGCCACGAAATGTTTATATATTAAAAGGTGTACCCACACCATCCTCTCGCCATTTTTCAAAATCAGACAATACACATTCACATCACATCAACCACCAACCAGCATGAGAAGACTTATCTTCATCCTCATCCTCGTAGGGGCAACCATCGCCGCCACGGCACAAACCATAGACGACAAGCTGTCGCCCAGCACCATGATGCTCCTCAGCGAGATGAAGGGAGAAATCGCACTGCCCAAAGCCCATGACAGCACCGCGCAGGGCAAAAGGAAAGCCAAGAGCCATAACGACTTCACACGACCCATCGCCGAGCCGGAATACGTGGACGGCGTAAAGGTCGTCTCCGCATTCCTCACCGTCAACAACGGCGACTTCACCAAGGCACAAGCCCTCGGTGTCATCATCGAGCAGACCTTCGGCGACGTGGCCACCACGCTCATCCCCGTGGACAAGGTCATGCAACTGGCTGCACTCGACAATGTGACAAACATCGAGGTGGCAGAGGTGCAGCAACCACACAACGACCAGCAGAGGGCACTCACCAGGGCTTACGACGCCCTCGCCAACAGCGATGTGGCCCGCGCCCTTGGCATCACCACCCCCTACACCGGCAAGGGCGTCGTCGTGGGTGTCATAGACCGCGGCATCGACTTCCAGCACATCGCCTTCAAGGACAAGGACGGCAACACGCGCATCAAGCTCGCCTACACCCTCAACGGCTCCACATTGGTCGAGCATTCCACAGAGGAAGACATCAACAGCCTCACCTGCGACATCACCTCCAGGGACCACGGGTCGCACACCGCCTCCACGGCGGCAGGCTCCAGCGTCATCGTCAACGGCAGCGATGTGGCCGTCACCGACGACCATGCCAGCGCCACCTACGGCGGCATGGCACCGGAGGCAGACCTCGTGCTCTGCGGATTCAGCACACTCTACACCACTTCCATGGCGAATGCCATCGGCAAGATCTGCGACTATGCCGACGCACAGGGCAAGCCCTGCGTCGTCAGCATCAGCATCGGCTCCCTCGAGGGTCCCCACGACGGCACGGGGGCATACGCCACGGCACTCAGGACATACGCGGGCGACAACCACATCATCGTGTTCTCGGCGGGCAACGATGCCATGCGAGCCGCCGAATACGTCAAGCTCGGCACGTCCAACGGCGGCGGATGCTATGCCACGGGTACATCCACCTACAGCAAACCGCTGATGGTCAACGTACAGCACTCTTTCGAAGACTCCGACGGCAACGCCGTCCTGGACCCCTCCACCATTTGCGCCTACGCGCGGACGGCCGGTGTGGCAACGTCATTGAGATTCCATGTCGTCAACACCACAACGGGTGCTGTCGCCTATACCTCAGACCCCTACTCGGCATCGACTACCATCACCATGACGGGAACATCGGGCTTGGCCAAATACTTCAACTGTACATCGAGCGATGCCAACGGATATGGAGACTTGGGAAAGATCCGCATCACAAGGGCGCAAAACAACAGCAAATACTACTGGAGGGTCTACATGCCCGCCCTCTCCTCCACCTCCACCACCACCGTGGGCGGCATCAAGAAAGGCAATTACGCCCTGTGCGTGTCGGTCTATCCCACGAGCAGCGGCAACACCACTGTCATCGACCTGTGGGAGACAATGGGATGCTGGTTTGGCAACGACCTCACCCTCAGCTCCACCTACCAGTCGAAATACAACCTCGTCAAGGGTAACGACGACTGCTCCGTGAGCGACAACGCCTGCTATGACGGCATCATCTCCGTGGGAGCCTACACATCCAAGAACATCGTCACGGCAGCCGACGGCACCATCACCGACTACACCGCCACGCTGCCCAACCTCGGGGACCATTGCTTCTTCTCCGGCTGGCAAGCGGAAGGCACGGGACCGACAGGCAAGGCCCTGCCCACCATCAGCGGGCCGGGAGCGAGGATAGCCGCCGCCGTGAACCACTACCACACCACCGCCGTCGACGATGGCAGCTATTATCATAGCAGCAACAAGGCAAAGCTGGTCGTCAACCATGCCAACTATCCCTACGCCACCAACCAAGGCACGTCGATGTCAACACCCTGCGTGGCGGGCATCATCGCCCAGTGGCTCCAGGCATGTGTGGAGAAGGGCATCACCGCCAATCCCGACTACATCAAGGAGGTGTTGGCCAGCACAGAGGTCGCCGACGAGTGGACCGATGGCACGGGCGAAGGGGCGCATGGCGCGAAGACCTTCGGCACACACGGCAAGATTGACGCCCTTGCGGGAATCAAGTATATCCTCGGCATACCCGACGACCCCACGCCCGACTATTTCGACGTGAGGATCAGCGATGTGGGCTTGACCACGCTCTACCTCGACTTCCCCGTGGAAATCCCCTACCAGACCTACAACCCCGACTTGCTCGGCGTGTATTACATCATCGGCTTCAAAGGCAAGGAGATGCTCGCCGCAAGGCTCAAAAGCAACATCCCCGCCAACACGGGCGTCATCGTACACGGGAACTCGGGCACCTACCGGTTCCCGAAGACGGCAACGGCCGATGCCCTGAAATACCCCAGCTACCTGTCGGGCTCCGTGGTAGACACCACGCCCGCCAAGGTATTGGAGGAGGCACAGGCGAGCGGCTCCGTCTACACCCTCGGCAGGGGCACCGACAGCTACATCAACTTCTATAAGTACTCCGGCACGACGCTCCACGCCAACAAGGCGTTCCTCATCTACGACGGCGACAGCGGAGCCAAGCAGCTCACCCTCCGCCTCGAGGGCGATGCCACCGGCATTGACGACGTGAACAGCGACGGCGAGGACGGCACCTGGCATACCCTCCAGGGCATCATGCTCCAAGGACGGCCCACGCAAAAGGGCATATACATCCACAACGGCAATTCATATATAATCCGATAAACTCAAAAAGACAAATGACATGAAAAAGATTGTAAAGGACTACACCAAGCCCCACATTAAGGTCAACACCTTCATCTCACGCCACAACCTCTTGGCGGGTTGGGAACTCGGGGAGGGAACCACCCAAGACCAGTTCGGACACGAGGACCCGCCGGGGGCCATGGACACCTTCGACCCCTCCATGCAAGGCGCAAAGACCAACGTCTGGAGCGATGAATAGCGGGCGCGAACAACCATCAAAACAACGTATTATCTTAAAACAACAGGGAATATGAAAAAGTCATTCTTATTATTGGCACTCTTCATGGGAACGACCATGGGTGCCGTGGCGCAGACCGCCTTTGACTACTACCTCGATGTTGCACAATATGCAACCATCGATGAAGCCATTGCGCAAAATAATTGGACCAATAGTTACCTTTCCCATCCGTATGTCTTCACAAGATACAATGACGAGGAGGTGGGGTGGCTGTCCATGACGATGTATTTCGCATACATGGTGTCACATCATGGCACCACGGGTTGCATGAAATGGATAGACCGAAACCCAACAGACGCAATCCATCAGACAGCGCGAGGGTCCGGCAATGAGTGGAGTAACACTCCATCGGCAACCAACCCATGCCTTGGCAGTTCGGCTTATTTTGACGATGCCGCTAACACGACAAGTTACGGAACGACTAACAGCACCAATACAACGAAACAGTCGCTGGCATTCTATGTGACCAACATCACAGGTCTGGTGATACGTGGATATTCAGGAAAAAACTCGACATCTTATCCAACAGAAATAGAAATCTACACATGTACGGAGAATGCTGACGGCACATTGACGGCACGGACAACAAGGTCTTATTTCCAAAGGTATACCGCTCAATCACAAGATATTAGTTATGTGAGGTTAACAGGATTGGATGCTTCAACCATCTATAAGATTGTATGTAACCGTTACCGCAGTAGATTCCTGGAAATAGCGTTCCGAACACCCATCCAGACGACCCCCGAAATCACCGCCGAGCCTGCCACCCTCAATTTCGAGACGACCGTGGGTACACCCGTCACGCAGACTTTCAACGTGAAGGGCTCTGACTTGGAGGGAGACATCACCGCCACTATCACCAACGACAACGGCAACGTGTTCAGCGTGCCCGCCACCATCAGCAAAGACGATGCCTCAGCCAGTGATGGAACGAACGTGACCGTCACATTC